>JACOUN010000082.1 GCA_016177805.1 Rhodocyclales bacterium | reverse complement strand
CGACAGGTTCTGGAACGCGATCAGCCCGGTCAGCTCGACCACGCCGTCGTCATCGAAGTAATGCTTGAGCCGCGCCATCAAGTCATCCGGGACGTGGCGGTCGGTGATGGTCACCGCTTCGGTGTATTCGAGCACCACCTTCTCGCGGGCGTCGAAGAGTTCGCTGTCGCGCCAGTGTTCCAGTTGCGCCACTTTGTCGGTGGAGCCGCAACGCTTGATCAGCGTGGCGGAGTTGATGTCGACGCAGAAGCGGCACCAGTTGATCTGCGACACCCGCACCGTCACCAGCGAGCGCAGCGCCGGCTCCAGCGGCGAGTCCTTGCGGTCCAGCGCGCCGTAGAGCAGCGCCACCGAGGCGAACAGTCTGGGCGAACGCCCCCACAGCAGACCCGGCTGCAGCACCGCGCCATATTTGCGCTTCTGGTTCCAGAAGAATGGACGCAGATACCACGGGTAAGCACCGAGGGGTTTCACGGCAACGCGCATGAGGCTCTCCAGCGATGAACACGTATCACGCGCGCCACCGCCGATCGCGGCAACGTGCGGACGGTAAAAGGCGTTATTCTACGCACCGAATCTCACACGCCATCACACACCGATGCCCAAGCGTCTGACCTTAGCCCTGCTGTTGCTCGTCCATGCCAGTGCCTTTTCGGCATCGCCTGCCGAATCCGCCGCCGAGCGCGCGCGCGACCTGCGCGAGCGTGCCAGGACCATGCGAGCCAGCGCCGACAGCAACTACGCCATCACCGAGCACGACTGCTATTCGCGCTTCCTGGTCAACCGCTGCATCGACCAGGCCAAGCTGGAGCGGCTGGCGCGCATACGCGAGGCGCGGCTGATGGAGATCGAAGCAAACCGGCTGGAACTGGCGGAGCGCCAGCGCGTGGCGGCCGAACAGGGGCTGCCGGTCACGACCCCGCCCGCGGCGCCCACCCCCGAGCAACCGCGCAACTAAGGCGCGCGTTTCTGCGGCCGGTTGGCGACCCAGATCCCGGCGCCCACCAGACTCAGCGCCAGCATCACCAGCGGCGTGAACGGCTCGCCGAGGAACACCACCCCGGCCAGCACCCCCATCACCGGGGTCAGGAACGAGAACGACGACAGTCGCGTCGCCGGGTAGTGGCGGATCAGCCAGAACCACGCCAGGTAGCTGGCGGTGGCGATCACCACGATCTGGAACGCGAGGCTGGCCCATACAGTTGCCGTTGGCGCAAACACGCCGGGTTCGCCGAGCGCCCACGACAGACACGGCAGCACCAGCGCCGACACGCCGAGCTGGTACAGGAGCGTTTTTTCCGCCACCGCGCGCGTCAGTGGCGTGGCCTTGATGGTGAGCGTGGTGGCGGCCCACAGCAGCGCGGCCACCAGCATCATCAGATCGCCGATCCAGGCCTGCCCGGCTGGGCGCAGCAGGTTCTCGCCGAACAGCGCCACGACTCCGGAAAAGGCCAGCGCCATGCCGGCCCACTGGGCACGGCGCATGCTCTCGCCCGGCAGCAGCCAGCGCGCGCCAAGCGCGACGAAGAACGGCGCGGTGTACAGGAAGATCACACCGCGCGACGCACTGGTGAACTGCAGTCCGGTAAAGATCAGCGCGAACTCGGCCGCGAACAGCGTCCCCGCCAGCAGGCCCGGCCAGAGCGTGCCGTCAGCCTCCCGCAGTTTCACACCCCTGAACCTGGACCACAGCAGCACCAGCCCTGTCGCGCCGAGCGAACGCAACCCCGATTGCCACAGCGGCGAGATTCCTTCATTGCCCAGCTTGACCACCACCTGCTGCGCGCCCCAGATCGCGCACAGCACGATCATCATCAGCATGGCGAGGCGGTCGAGTTCGACCTTGGGAGCGGACATGGCGTGGATTCCTGAGGGTGCTTCAGTCGACCACCCGCACCGGGCGGATGTCCGAGGGGATCTGCAACCGGGCGCGCAACGCACGGGTGACTTCGATGCTGCCGTCGGCGGCCACCCGCAGCGCGTGCTCGACCCCATGGCGGCGGGTATAGGTCAGCCAGTCGTCGCCGGCGATGAACGGCGCCTTGCTGCTGGCGTCCGACCAGGTGCCGGCACTGTCGCGCGGGGTGATCAGCACCGACAGCGACTGGGTGGCGTGCGCCGGTTCGCCGCTGCGCGGGTCGAGGATATGCGAGTAACGCACTCCGTCCAGTTCAAAGTAGCGCTGATAGTCGCCCGAGGTGCCGATGGCTTCGCCGTCATACAGCGGCAGCGTCGCCAGCGGGCGCGCTTCACGCGGGTGCTGGATGCCCAGGCGCCACGGCTGCTTGCCCTTGCTCCCCAGCGCCATGACGTTGCCGCCGATATTCACCAGCGCGTTGTTGATGCCGCGTTCGCGCAGGATCGCCACCGCCCGGTCGAGCGCGTAGCCCTTGGCGTAGCCACCGAGATCGATCTGCACCGCCGGGTTGCGGCTGGTGACGCGATTGCCTGCTATGACCAGGTCGGCCATGCGCGGATGCGCGTCGAGAATCGCGCGCAGCGCCGCGGGGTCGGGGCGGCGCGGCACGAACTCGTCGCTGTGAAAACCCCACAGCGCGATCAGCCCCCCGAGGGCCGGATCGAAGAGGCCATCGCCGGCTTCGGCAAAACGTTGCGCGTCGATCAGGCGCGCCGCCATCTCGTCACTGACCTCGGCCGGTTCACCCGCCGCGATCGCGGCGTTGAGCGCAGTCAGTTCGGACGGTTCCCACGCATGAAAGGTGCGGTGCAGCCGGTCGAATTCCTGCAGCACCGCCGCCATCGCATCGCCAGCCTCGTCGCGCGAGCCGCCATACACGGTCAGATCGACGCGCGTGCCGAAGACGTAGGCTTCCTGGTGGTACAACTGTTCGCGGCCGCACGCCGACAACAGGCCCAGCAGCAATGCCGCCAGCCATAGCACGCGCAGCGCCGGCGCAGCGCGCCCGGTCCATCGCGACACCGGCGTCACGCGCAGGCCTGTTCGAGCTTGTCGATGAACAGGTTGGCGACCGAAAACCCGCTCTGTGCCTCGATTTCGACGAAGCAGGTGGGGCTGGTCACGTTGACTTCGGTGAGATGGCCGCCGATCACATCCAGCCCCACCACCATCAGCCCGCGCCCCCACAGCACCGGCGCCAGGGTTTCGGCGATCTCGCGTTCGCGCCCGGTCAGCGGCATCGCCACGCCGCGCCCGCCCGCCGCGAGATTGCCGCGCGTCTCGCCCGCCTTGGGGATGCGCGCGAGCGAGTACGGCACGACCTGCCCGCCTATGATCAGCACGCGCTTGTCGCCTTCGACGATCTCGGGCAGGTAGCGTTGCGCCATGATGGTGCGCGCGCCTTCGTGGGTCAGCGTCTCGATGATGACGTTGCGGTTGGGATCGTCGCCGCGCACGCGGAAGATCTGGCTGCCGCCCATGCCGTCGAGCGGCTTCAGCACCACGTCGCCGATCTCGTCGATGAAGGCCTGGATGTCGGCCGCATCGCGCGCCACCAGCGTGGTGGCGGTGAACTGGGCGAACTCGGTGATCGCGATCTTTTCCGAGTGGTCGCGGATCGCGCGCGGGTCGTTATACACCCGCGCCCCGCCGGCCACCGCGCGCTCCAGCAGCCAGGTGGCGGTGACGTATTCGAAGTCGAACGGCGGATCCTGGCGCATCACCACCGCATCGAAGTCGCTCAGCACGGTCACGGCGGCCTCGCCCGGCGTGTACCAGGCGCGGTCGTCGTCGTTCAGGCGGATCTCCAGCGCGCGTGCCGCGACCGCACCCGCCTGCCAGCTCAGCGCTTCGCGCGCGATGGCATGCACGGCGTGGCCGCGCGCGGCGGCGGCGCGCATCATCGCGATACTGGAGTCCTTGTACGCCTTGAGTCCGGCAAGCGGATCGAGGATGAAGGCGAGCTTCAACGGCTGCGACATCGGCCAGCCCCGCTTACGCTGCGATCTCGTCCGCGAGCGGCGCGGTTTCCTCCAGCTCCAGCGCCGCCGCGAGCAACCCCAGGCGCGCCACCACGCCATAGGCGTAGAAACGGTTGGGCGGCGCATCCGGCCCCTGGCATGCGTCGGGCAGGCTGCAGCAGGTCGCGAACGCCAGCGGGCGAAAGTGCATGCCCGGCGCGTTGAGGTTCTCGTCCCGCCCGCGCTCGGTGTGCACACGGTAGAAACCGCCCACCACGTAGTGATCCATCATGTATACGACCGGTTCTGCGACCGCCCCATCGATGGTCTCGAAGGTATGCACGCCTTCCTGGATGATGACCTCGGCAACCTGCAGCCCTTCCTTGACCACCGCCATCTTGTTGCGCTGGCGGCGGTTCAAGCCCAACACCTCGGACGCGTCCTTGACCATCATGATGCCCATGCCATAGGTACCGGCATCGGCCTTGACCACCACGAAGGGGGTCTCGTCGATGCCATATTCCTTGTACTTGGCGCGGATGCGGGTGAGCAGCGTGTCGACCTGGGCAGCCAGGCATTCCTCGCCGGTGCGCTCCTGGAAGTTCACCTGCCCGCACACCCCGAACTCGGGGTTGATGCGCCACGGATCGATGCCGATCACGTCGGCGAAGTCGCGCGCGACGCGGTCGTAGGCTGCCGCATGCACCGACTTGCGCCGCGTGTGCCAGCCCGCATGCACCGGCGGGATCACCCACTGGTCGTCCAGCCCCTGCAGGATCGCCGGCACCCCGCCCGACAGATCGTTGTTGAGTAGCACCGCGCATGAATCGAACCCCGCCACGCCGATGCGCCCGCCGCGCCGCTCCAGCGGCTCCAGCGTCAGCGTCGCGCCGTTGTCCAGTTCCAGCGTGGTCGGCGCGGCCAGATCGGGCAGCAGGCTGCCGATGCGCACGTTCAGGCCGGTGAGCTTGAGCACCGACACCAGCTTGGCCACGTTCTGCAGGTAGAACTGGTTGCGCGTGTGGTTCTCGGGAATCAGCAGCACGCTGCGCGCGTCCGGGCAGATGCGCTCGATCGCCGCCTGTGCCGCCTGCACGCACAGCGGCAGGAACACGTCATCGAGGTTGTTGAACCCGCCGGGAAACAGGTTCAGATCGACCGGCGCCAGCTTGAAGCCCGAGTTGCGCAGATCGGTCGACGCGTAAAACGGCGGCGTGTGGTCCTGCCACCGGGTGCGCATCCAGCGCTCGATCTCGGTCGCGTGATCCAGGAAACGTTTTTCAAGCTCCAGCAGCGGGCCGGTGAGCGCGGTCGTCAGATGGGGAACCATATCGGCAATTCTCGGCGAGGGAAGCGCGGACAGGCAGTCCGCGAAAAATAGTTTGGATTCGATCTTACACCAGACCGCCGGAACGGCTCAGCGTGGCGTACCCCCCAACTTCCAGGCCTCGAACGAAGCCGGCAGCGGCGCGTTCTCCAGGCTGCGCTGGGTAAACAGAAAACGGCCATCGCAGACAAAACCCAGCGCCGCCCAATCCACCGCATTGAGCGCATCGCGCAAGGCCATGACATCGGTGCCCGGATCATGTGGAAACAGTGCCAGCACTGCGCCGTCGTAGTTCGGACAATCGTGCACGAAGAAAGGTTGCGCCGCGCGTGTCCTGCCGTTCACGTATACCCGCGGCCGCGCCGACTGCATGTAACCGCGCCCCCAGTGCCACCAGTTGTCCTCGGTAAACGGGCGGATGCGGCGCGCGATCAGACGCTCATGGTGCGGCAGCAACGCCTGCGGCGGCGGCTCGCCCGGCTCGCACCAGATCATGCGCCGCGTCGCGCCGCTGCGCACCGTGTCGGAACACACGAAATCGCGGTTGCCATGCTGGGCATCAACGTAGATCTCGTCCAGCCCGGATACCGCCCCGACCTTGACCGACGCAACGTCCGACAGGCGCAGCGGATAGTCGCCGTGCGCGAACATCAGGTGCCCGGCACATTCGAGCAACCGCCGCGTCTGCCACGCTGGCGCCGCCAGCGCGCGGGCCACGTTGTCGCTCACGCCGATCTCGGCATAGCGCAGTGTGCGGTCGAAGCAGCCTTTCTCGAAGCGCCAGATCAGGCAATTGGGCAGCGCCCCGGCAAAGATGCGCGCGTCACCCAGTTCGATCGCATCGGTGATGGTTCCGGCCGCGTACAGCACGCGGTTCAGATGCACGGCCGAAGTGGCCTTGAGGAAGTCGCGCGGCGTGATGAAGATCAACTCGCCGCCCGCGCGCAGATGGCGCACGCACTTTTCGATGAAGAACAGGTAGAGGTTGGTGCGTGCGTCGAAATGCTCGCCGCGCAACAGCATGCGCGTGGCCACCGGAATATCCTGGTAGCGCACATAGGGCGGGTTGCCGATGATGGTGTCGAACCGCTCGCTTTCCGGGTAGGCGAAGAAGTCCATGTGCAGCGCCCCAGGCGGGCAATGCGCGGCATCGAACTCGACTCCGACCGCCTCCGGCAGATGGCGCAGAAACGCCCCGTCGCCGCACGACGGCTCCAGCACCCGCCCCCGGTTGCGCCGCAGCGCGAGCATCGCCCGCACCACCGGAGCGGGGGTAAACACCTGCCCCAGGGAGGCAACATCGAACAAACTCAATTCCAATTGGTCAGTCATCGGGATACCTGAAGCACGCATCAAGGAAAAGTTCACAGCGCGCGAGTGTAAAACATGCAGGTGCGGGGTGGGGAATCCACGCCCCGGACACGCCGCTCCCGGCATGTTCATGCTGGCGCATGATCTCGAACCACCTTCAAGGGGGAGGAACAGGACGCAGACACTTGTTTCGCGTCTGAAATTGCCGGGTCAATGGCAAGTTGTCGCGACGCTCCGGCAATGCATCGACGCAACCTGCTGTAACATATGCACCACGCCTACGCCATCCAGCCAAGACCAAGCCCATGCCTTACGAGCGCATCAAGGACAACGAGTTGCATGTCGGGCAGCCCGCGCCGTGGAGTCTGTACGACCAGAACAACCAGTTGCTGCTGGCACGCGGCACGGTGGTCGAATCGTCACGCCAGCTTGAGCAATTGATGCTGCGCGGACTGTTCCGCAAGATCGAGATCCGCGACAGCATCGCCGCGCCCCCGCCCGAGGCGCGCACCGACGACCCGCCCACACGCGAGGAAATCAAGGGGCTGGACGAGATCAAGCTGGGCATAGGCGACACCCTGCACCTGCAAAGCCAGACCGAAGGCACTTCGGTGCGCTACGCGGTCAAGCTGATCGGCTTCCTGCGCGGCAAGGGTCTGATCGTGAGCACCCCGACCCAGGACGGCAAGGTGCTGTTGATGCGCGACGGGCAGAGCTTCGTGGTGCGGGTGTTCTCGGGCAAGAGCGTGTACGCCTTCCCGACCAGCATCTTCAAGGTCACCAACGTGCCCTACCCGCACCTGCACCTGACCTGGCCCGGCCAGGTCAAGGGGCTGGTGGTGCGACGCGGCGCGCGCGCCAAGGTCAACCTCATCGCCGCGATCCGTGACGCCCGCAACAGGGCCGGCGCCGCCAGCCTGGGCAACCTGAGCACCGGCGGCTGTTCGCTGTCGGCAAAGAATTCACTGGGTGCCGTCGCCGACCGGCTGGGGATCAAGTTCAGGGTCACGATCAACGAGGTGGAGCAATACATCGACCTGGAAGGCATGATCCGCAGCATCAGCCACGAAACCGACGCCAACGGCGTCGCGGTGATCGTGTACGGCATCCAGTTCGTCGATGTGCCGGCGGGCGACCAACTGGCATTGACGGCCTACGTCTATCACGCGCTGTTCGAGGAATCGGCCAGCGCGTGATGCGCGCGGGCCGTCAGTCTTGCCGCTGCGCCCGGCCACAGACCCGATTCTTCCCCCCGCGCTTGGCACAATACAGATGGGCATCGGCGCGGCGCAGCACATCGGCCCCGCGCTCGCCCGCGAGGTATTGCGCGACCCCGATGCTGACGGTCATGGCATCGCTGCCGAAGCGCCTGGCGGCGAAATTGGCGCGCACCCGTTCGGCGATGTGCGCGGCACCGTCCTCGCCGGTATCGGGCAGGATCACGACGAATTCTTCACCGCCGTAGCGATAGGCGGAGTCGGTGGCGCGCAGGCAGCCACGGATGGTCTCGGTGAGCCCGACCAGCACGTTGTCGCCCTCGAAGTGCCCGTACGTGTCGTTGTAGTGCTTGAAGTCGTCCGCGTCGAGCAGCAGCACCGACAGTTCATGGCCATAACGTTGCGCCCGCGACACTTCCGCCTCCAGGGTCGCGAACAGATGGCGTGCGTTGTACAGCCCGGTCAGGCCGTCGGTGATGCTCAATTCGCGGAAACGTCCCTCGCTCTCGCGCAGCGCCTGCTCGGCGCGATGCTGCTCGGTGGTGTCCTGCAGGGTCTCGATCGCGCCGGCCACGCGCCCGTCGGCATCGCGCAGGGGCGCGGCGGTGAAGAACAGCCAGCGCCCGTGGTCGCCGAAGGCGGGAAAGAAATCCTCGGCTTCATAGGCGTCGGCGATCAGCGCCGAGGGGCGGAACTTGCCTTCGTAGTAGGACGAGACGATCTCGTGGATGGCCCCGTCTATGATCAGGTCGGCCATCACCGGCCGCTCGCCGGCGTAGAACGCGCGCCACTGTTCATTCGAGCCGATCACCTGCGCGGCCGGAACGCCGGTCAGGCACTCGCAGGCATGGTTCCAGTGCGTCACCACATGATCGGCGTCGATCACGAAGGCGGGCACCGATATCTGCTCGATGATCTGGCTCAACTGGGCTTCACTGCGCCGCAGCGCGAGTTCCGCGTCGTGGCGCGCGCGGCGTTCGCGGTATTGCCGGATCGCGTCACGCAGCACGATCGGCAGCAACTCGAGATAGCTCGCATTGCCGTCCTTGACGATGTAGTCATCCACCCCCGCCTTAAGCGCCCGCACCGCCAATTGCTCAGAACCATCGCCGGTAAGCAGCACCAGCGGCCGGTCGAAGCCCGCGTCCAGCAGTTCGCGGCACAGCTCGAACCCGCACATGCCGGGCAGTTTGTGGTCGACCAGCACCAGGTCCACGCCGCACGCGTCGGGCGTGCCCAGGCGTGCCAGCGCCTCTTCGGCGCGCACGCATTCGGTCACCATGTTGTCCGGGTGGTCCTGGTGCAGGGCGCGACGCACCGCGACGCGGTCGTGTTCGTCATCCTCCACCAGCAGGACCCTGATCGGATAGTTGCAGTCAGTCCGGTTCATTGCTGTCCCCCCCAGGATAAGCGAGATTCCAGAATTCGCTGATGGCCTTGACCGCCGCAGCGAAATTGTCGAACCCCACCGGTTTGGTGATGAAGGCGCTGGCGCCACAGGTGTAGCTGCGCAGGCGATCCTGCTCCGCGCGCGAACTGGTCAGCATCACCACCGGCAGGAACTGGAAGGCCGGGTCGGCGCGCAACGCGCGCAGCACTTCGAGTCCGTCCATGCGCGGCAGATGCAGGTCGAGCAGCACGATGCCGGGGCGCGGCGCCGACGCGGCATCGAACGGGGGGCGCTGGTACAGGTAGTCCAGGCACGTCTCGCCATCGGCCACGATGCGCAGCGGGTTCGGTATGCGCTCGCGCCGCCACGCGCGGCGCGTCGCCACGACGTCGTGCTCGTCGTCCTCGACCATCAGCACCAGGGGTCTGGCCTCAGTCACGGGATACTCCTGCGTCGCGCGGCAGGGTGACGAAGAAGGCACTGCCAGCGCCGGGTTCTGACTCCAGGCGCACCGAGCCGCCCAGGCGCGAGAGCGCCTTCCGCACGATCGCCAGGCCGATGCCCGCGCCAGGGAACTCGCTGTGCGTGTGCAGGCGCTGGAAAATGCGGAACACCTGCTCGGCGTGTCGCTCGGCGATGCCGATGCCATTGTCGCGCACCGCCACCTCGACGTGATCCGCCCCGCTGGGCCGCCACGCCAGTTCCACGCGGCGCGGCACCGAGTGGTTGAACTTGACCGCGTTGCTGAGCAGGTTCTGGAACACCTGGCGCACCAGCACGCGGTCGGCATGGATGGTGGGCCATTGCGCCGCGATATCGACCTCGACTGCCTGGTCGAGCGCCACCGACTCAAGCAGCTCGCGCAGCAGTTGCCCCAGGTCGAGCGCGTCGGGCTGGTCCACGCTGCGCCCGACGCGCGAATAATCGAGCAGATCGTCGATCAGTTCCTCGCCCTGGCGCAACGCCCGTTGCATTCCATCGAGATAACCGCGCTGCTCCGCGTCGAGTCCGTCGGCAATGTCCTCACGCAGAAAGTCGGCGTAGTTGCGCACCGCACGCAGCGGCGCGCGCAGATCGTGGGACACCGCGTAGGCATATTGCGAGAGTTCTTCGTTGGCATTCGCCAGTTCGGCGGTACGCGCCGCCACCTGCGCTTCGAGGTTCTCGCGGTAGCGCTCGATCTGCTCGCGGGCGCGATTGCGCTCGGTCACGTCCTGCAGCGTCTCGACCGCGCCGATGATCTCGCCGTCCGCCGCGCGCAACGGCGCCGCAGTGAAGAACAGCCAGCGCCCACCGTCACCCACCTCGGAAAACAAATCCTCGCCCTCGTAAGCCCCGGCGACGATGGGCGAGCAGCGGATGCGCCCGGCACCGTAATAGCGCTCGATCAGCCGCTCATCGGCCTGGTCGAGCACCAGGTCGGCGAGCACCGGGCGGCACGCGCCATAGAAGGCCCGCCATTGTTCCGAGGTGCCGAGCATGCGCTCCGACGACCAGCCGGTCAGGGCGGCGCACGCAGCATTCCAGTGGCGCACGCGATGATCGGCATCAATGACCAAGGTTGCGATGGACAAGCCTTCGACCACGCTGGCAAGCATCTGCTCGCGCTCGCGCAGGGCGTGCTCGGTCGCGCGTTTGTGCGTAACGTCGGAGAACACCGAGACGAAGCCGCCGCCGGGCAACGGATGCCCCTCGACCTTGAGCACCACGCCGTCGCGGCGCTGGCGCTCGAAGCTGTGCCACACCATGCGCCGCGCCCGCTCCATGCGCTCGCGCACCTGCGTCGGCGCATCGCCCGGCCCGTATTCGCCGCGCCCGGCGTTGTATCGGAATACCTCCTCCAGCGCCGTGCCGGGCCGGGCGAACGACTCGGGCAAGTCGAGCAGTTGCAGCGCGCGGCGGTTGCACATGACCAGGCACAAGTCCGGCCCGAAGATGGCCAGCCCCTGTTCGAGGCGATCCAGCCCCTCCCCGATCAGAGCGAACTGCATGCGATCCGGCAAGCAATTGCTCATTCACGTCCCCTCACACCCAACCGTGGGTGGCTCGGACCATCCTACGCCTGGATCGATCAACCCACCAGTTCGCGCAGCGCCGCCATTTCCTTTTCGCGTTGCACCTCGGTGCGCCGGCGCGCCACCTCCTCGGGCGTGCCCACCACCGCCAGCACCCGCTCGGCCAGTTGCAAGCCGGCCTCCAGGGTTTCCTGGATCACCTCGGTTGCCCCCAGGTCCATCAGGTGCGCGGCGTGGCGCGCGTCGCGCGCCCGTGCCAGCACCCGCAGATGCGGCCACTCGGCGCGCACCATGCGCACCACGTGCTCGATGGCGTCCGAGTCGTCCATGGTCAGCACCAGGGTGCTGGCCTTTTCGGCGTTGGCCCGACGCAGCAACTCCAGGCGCGAGGCATCGCCGAAATACACCGGCAGTCCAACCGAGCGCGCCTCGGCCACGTTGAACACGCTGTTGTCGATGGCCACGTACGGAATCGCATCGGCATCGAGCACGCGCGCGAGCAGGCACCCGACCCGCCCGAAACCGGCCACCAGAACATGTCCCTGCAACTCGCCGACACTGCTCAGGTCGTCGTCCTGCGGGCGCGCCGCGCCGCCCGGCAACTTCTCCAGGCGCCGCGCGAGACTGCTCGCGAGGCGGCTCGCGGTAGCCGCCACCAGCGGGGTCATGACCATGGTCAGGCCGGTCACGATCAACATGAACTGGCCGACATCGGCCGGAATCAGCCCCGTGTTCATCGCCAGGCCGACGACCACGAAGGCGAACTCGCCCCCCTGGCCCAACAGCAAGCCGGTCTCCAGCGCGGTATGGCGCGGCAGGCCGAACAACATGCACAGCAGCGAGGTGATCATCGACTTGATCACAAACAGGCCGATCACCGACGCCACGATCCAGCCGAAGGTGTCGACCACCACGCGGTAGTCGATGCCCATACCCACCGACATGAAGAACAACCCCAGCAGCAGCCCCTTGAACGGCTCGATATCGACTTCGATCTGGTGGCGGAACTCGGTCTCGGCCAGCAGCAGCCCGGCCAGGAAAGCCCCCAGCGCCATCGACAGGCCGGTTGCCCCGGTAATCATGGCCGCGCCGATGATGATGAGCAGGGTCGCGGCCATGAACATCTCGGCGTTGCGCGTGCGCGCCACCATTTTGTAGAGCGGGCGCAACAGCAGCCGCCCGCCCAGGTAGATGCCCACGATCACCGCCACCGCCTTGAGCACAGCGAGCAACAACTGCACGCCGATCGCCCCGCCCGCCTTGGCCCCCAGCACCCCGACCAGGAACAGGATGGGCACCACCGCCAGATCCTGCATCAGCAGTATCGAAAAACTCGACCGCCCCAGCGGCGACGCCATCTCGCGCCGGTCGATCAGCAACTGCATGACGATGGCGGTCGACGACAGCGACAGGCACGCCCCCAGCACCACGGCAGCCGCCGGCGGATTGCCGAACCGCCACGCCACCGCGCCGATCACCAGCGCCGAAATCACGATCTGCAGACTGCCCAGGCCGAACACCATGCGGCGCATCTGCCACAGCCGGTCGAGCGACAGCTCCAGCCCTATCATGAACAACAGGAAGATCACCCCCAACTCGGCCAGCGCCTGCACCCCGGCCAGATCCGAGATCACCGCGAAGCGCAGCCACGCCACCTTGTCGGCGAACAGACCGAGCCCGTACGGCCCGACCACGCCACCGATGACCAGATAGCACAGCACCGGACTGATGCGCCAGCGATGCAACACCGGCACGACGATGCCGGCCGTCACCAGGAACAGTACGACCTCACGCAGATAGGGAATGGAATGGGCTTCCACGGCGGAAAATCTCCTTCGTCTCGATGGTGCCTAGCATAGCGCATGGGCACTGCCGCGACGTTGCACCCACATGTCGGCCCCCATGTCGTTCCCCCATTGCCGATACCCCGGAAGCAAACGACAATGCCGGCATGGAAAACTACCTGCTACTGATACTGGTGGGCCTTGGCGCCTGGACCCTCAACAGCCACCATCAGCGCAAGCGCATTGCCCTGCTGGGCAGTCACCTGCAGAACTACCGGATAGAAAAACTCATGGAGACGCTGTCCGAGGGCTATTTGCGGGCACTGGCGGAAGACGCCCCGGCGCGGCGCGACCAGATCTGGGAACTGATGCAGGCCAACGAGACGTCGCTGAGCAGCCAGTTCACCCGCTTTGCCGCCGAAATGGCGTGCCTTGACGGCGCCGAACTGCGGGTCAGCTCGCTACCGGTGGCGATCCCCTACGCCGACCAGATCTTTCCCAACGCGACCTTCGATCTGCGCAAGGCACTCGACATCCACGCGCGGGGACTGGCCCGCGCGGTCGACAATCACGCCGCGCGCGCGCCCAAGGAGCGCGCCTACATCCTGTCCGCCGAGATGTACCTGATGCAGCACACCTGCCACTGGTACTGCAAGTCCAGAGCCGTCGCTTCGGCGCGCCTGCTGGCGCGGCACAAGGCGTCGCACGCCCAGGTACTGGCCGCCGTGTCACCCGAGACACGCCACGCCTACCGGGCGCTGATCGGAGGCTGACCGCCGGAGCGCGCAGGCGCGACCTCGAGCACGAATGACGTGATGGTCGCGGCTGAAGCCGCCCCGACGAGGACATGGCACGGTTGCTTCGCAGGAGGGGCTTTAGCCCCGAACTTGCTGTTGGTGTGGGCGTCGATGACGCCTACCTGCCCGTCTTGTCGCGGTCGCCGCCGTACATCCCGGCCAGTTGCGCGCGCGCTTCGATGGCGCGCTGGCGCGCGCCCTCGTCGCCATACTTCTGGATGGCGACGGAGCGCGTCTTGATGCGTCCGTCGGGCATGCGGATACGGGCCAGCCATACGGCGCCACTACGCAGCACCCCTTTCACCCCGCTCGCCCCGCCGCGCTGAACCGTATACGGTTCGCCGCGCGCCCGCTGTGCCTCCCACGCGGCGCGCTGTGCGATCGCCAGGCGTCTGGCTTTCTCGTCGCCGTGGCGCGGCACCGAGAAGTAGCGACGCAACGGGGCACCGTCTTCGCGCTCGATCACTGCGGTCCAGTAGGACGTCACCTGGTGGCTGCCGTCTAGCCTGGGGCGCTTGTCCTTGACATGGGTCAGATGCACCCCCATCACCTCGCAGGCCGGTGGCGGCGCATACGGGTTCGGTTCTGGGTTCAGGTACGCGGGTGGGCGCAGCACCGCGTCGAAGTCCTTGACCGGCTGGTCGTTGCGCCGCAGGCGCGCGTAGCCCGGCGCCGTACCCTCGACCAAGGCCAGCAGCTTGCGCCGTGCCTCGACCGCCAGCCGGTAGGCTTGATCGTCGCCGTACTTGGCGATCGAGAATTGGCGCGTCCTCACACGTCCGTCGGACAGATGCACGCGGGCCTTCCAGTGCTCGCCGGTACGATCGCTCACGCGGCTCACGCCGGGCACGCCGCTGGTGTTGGTCGTGCGTAGCGTCGCGCACCATTCGCGCTTGCTCATCACCGGGTGTTCGCGGTTGATTTCGTCGCGCAGGGCCAGCGCCGCCTGGAGCGCGCCGTCCAGCCCGCCGAAGTCCCGCGCGTGGAACGAGCGGTGGAACAGGATGCCGCGACGGCGGATCGTGAGCCTCCAGCCGATGTGGACGCCTTCGCGATTCAGGTAGGGGAAGATGCCGTAGGGCTTGTCGGCGGGGGTGTCGTCCATGGCCGGTCGCAATGGCGTTGCGCCCCGCTTCGTCATGGCAGCATGCCAAACGGCAGCTTGTCGAAGGCGACAGGGACGGTTACCGGTTTCGGTGCCATTGTCTTCTGCGGCATCTTCGCCAGCGCGCGCAGCGCGTCAACACAGGCTGTGGACTGTGTTTGTGTGCCAAAGGTGATGTTCAACAACAGTTGCATGGGCATCGGTATCTCGCACCCCGCCTCATACCGCCTGCCGCCACCCTGTGTGATGTGAAAGCATTGCCAGAACTCGCGTTGGCTCAGGCCCCTCTTGCGGCGTAGCTCGCGGACCTCGGTGCCGGTGTAGATCTTCAGCTTCATCGTGATACGGGCTCCGGTTTGATATGCCGCCAGGAAGGCGGTGCGGAGGTTGGATTTATGGTTTGAGCGGGTTGGGGGGAATTGGGGTGGGCTTGCCCTGCCTCGCGATAAGCATCCGGCATCGGCACGAGGCATGTCTTCGCGGTCAGGGTCTTGATGAGGTGAGGTGCAATGGGCGGACGGTTGCTGGCAAGGCGGATCGTACGGTTCGGGATTGACGAGTGTTGTTGCGCATTCCGCATCTCGAGCAATAAAGCATCCCGCGATCAGCGTCGTCTGAGCCTATGTAGACCGATACGCACTAATAGAATCAACGATAAAATGCTCTGCGCATATATCTATTTTCATTTGACCGTTGTCTGCGTGCAAACGGATCATTTTTGTTTCCTTGGTGATCTTCAGATTGAGTACGCAAGTGGACTGCAAACCTGAAATTTGCAGATCTTGCACGCCAACCGCAATCAACCGTAACTGGACCCGATTGAAGTTTGCCGCGCTCCACTTCTTTGGTGGCTGTCCCGGAAACACTGGCAGGTCAAATCTCAAATGAACTCTAGGGCCATCGCGATGAAGAGATACTTCATGCAAGTCGACCCCTTCAAGCGTCGGAAGATTATCGCCATATATCGCGATAATCGAAGTGGCATTCTCCATAAAATCTAACCAATTATTCATTAAGATTACCAATTGTAGTGGTCTTGCGCGCCAGGCACGGACCCTGTACGCGTGTTTTCGGGCGGACGAACGTTAAAATGACTCCCCTGATCTCCTACGCCGCCTTCGCCAAACTTGTGGCCTGCGGAGTGATCTTGCACCACGACCTTGCCTCCATCGGGCATCGTATATGTGTACTCCCGAGTCATGATCGGCTTGCCGTCTGCTCCGAGAATAGCCTTCCCGTTTCGATCTGTCAGTGGCACTCGGGCAACATTCTCCGGATGCTGGAAACGTGGAATGCCAAGATCCCTCTTGGCTTCATTCAGCGCCCCACTACGACCTCGACCCAGCGCCCCACCAGCACCATTACACCCCCTACTCGACCACCCCCACGGATCCACCCAAGAATCCACATTCGGCGCGAACTCATACAGGTTGATCCCGCCCGCCAGTCCGATCGGGTCTTCGGAGATGAAGCGTCCGATGTCCGGATCGTAGTAGCGGAAGGTGTTGTAGTGAAGCCCGGATTCGGCATCGGCGTACTGGCCTTGCAGGCGCAGCGGCTGGGTCAGGTGTTCGCCGTGGCGGGTGGGTTCGAGGCCGGGGGCGTGGGTCTGCAGGGCGAGGTTGCCCCAGGTGGCGTAGCGGCCTTGCCAGACGATGCGTCCGTTGGCGTCGGTGAGTTCTTCGGGGGCGCCGTTGATGTGGTTGTGGAAGTAGTAGATGCGCGCCTCGGTCGGCGCGTGCTGGCGGGTGGCGTCGTCGTCGGTGTCGAGGCGCGCCACCGGTTCGTGGCTGTCGGGTTGGTAGATGAAGGTGACGGTGCGCCGCGCGCGCTGCTCCTGCAGCAGGCGCATGCCGTCCCATACGAAGGTGGTGAGGCCGCAGGTGTCGTGCTTGGCGATGCGCCGGCCCAGGGCGTCGTACTGGTAGCGGGCGTGTTCTTCGGTTCCGTTGCGCCGGGCGGACGAGCGTACCAGTTGGTGTTCGCGGTTCCAGGTGAAGTCCTGGCGGGTGTGGCGGCCGCTGTGCTTGGTGGCGAGGCGCCCGTGGGCGTCGTAGGTGTAGCGCTTGTCTTCGAAGACGGTGACGCGGTTGAAGCGGGCGCGCCCGCGGGCTTGTCCGTTCAGGTCGGTGTCGACCAGGTTGGCGGCGGCGTCGTAGGCGAACAGTTCGTCGAACTGGGTGCCGTAGTGCGGTGCGGGCTGGGCGCGGGCGCCGGTGCCGGGGCGTTCGACTTCGGTGGCGAGCACCCGTCCGGTCGGGTCGAGGCGGCGGCGCAGCCGTCCGGCCAGCGGGTCGGCGCGTGCGATCAGTTCGCCGTTGGCGTCGTAGGCGTAGCGCTTGGACAGGGGGCCGGTTTCGAGTGCGTTCCAGTCGGGGTGGGGGTGGGGGTGTCCGTGGTCGTGGTCGTGGGCGGGGATGCCGGTCTGGGCCAGGCGGCGCCCGAGGGGGTCGTGGCGGGTGGCGCACATCAGGCGCCCCTGGCTGCGGTGTGTTTCGCGGTGTAGCGCGTCGCGTTCGAAGTCGCACACGAGTTGGCCGTCTACGTTGAGCTGGTGCAGGTGGCCGGAGCCGTAGTGGAGTGCGTTGAGGGTGCGTCCGTCGGGCAAGGTGGTGGCGATGCGGTTGCCCAGCGCGTCGTAGGCGTGGGTGAGGCGGTGGCGATGGGGGCGCGCGTCGAGGGTGGCTTCGAGCGTTTCGGCCAGCAGGTTGCCGGCGGCGTCGAGTTCGAAGGTGATGCGGTCGATGAGTTCACCTCGCTCGCCCCGCTCGCCCGGCGCCGTGCGGCGCTCGATCGTGGTGAGGCGCCCGAGGGGGTCGCGCGCGTAGGTGGTGTGCGATTCGGGCGTGGTGCGCTCGATCAGGCGTCCGAGCGCGTCGCGCTTGAGCACGGTCAGGATTTCGTCGGGGGTGCCGGCCGCTTCGCGCACTTCGATCGGCAGGCCCAGGGCGTCGAGGACGAATTCGGTGCGCCGTCCGTCCAGGTGGATGCGGGCGCTCTGGCGGTCGGCGGCGTCGTATTCGAAGCGGTAGGCTTCGTCGTTTTGGTTGTACAGCGCGGTGAGGTTGCCGGCGCGGTCGTGGATGAATTCGACCGCGCGCGCGGCCGCGTCGGTGCGCTGCTGCAACTGGCCGCGCGGGTCGTATTCGTAGCGGGTGGGGCGGTCGAAGCCGTCGTAGGCCGCCGCCACCCGCCCTGCCCCGGTCCATTCCCAGCGCCGGGTGGTGTCGTCGGCCAGGCGGGCGAGCACCAGGCGTCCGAGCGGGTCGTGTTCGTAGCGGGTGCGCTGGCCTAGTGCGTCGATGCGCTCAGTCAGGCGGCCATCGGCGTCGTAGCCGTAGCGGGTGGTGTGGCCGGAGCAGTCGGTGTGGGCGGTGAGTTGTCCGGCGGCGTTCCACGTCCATTGGCTGCGCCCGCCGCGCGCGTCGAGGCGCGCGAGTGGCAGGCCGCGCGCGTCCAGCGTCCAGCAGGTGTCGCCGTGCGGGCCGGTTTCGCGCACCAGGTTGCCGCGTGCGTCGTAGTCGTAGCGGGTCTGGGTGCCCAGTGCGTCGGTGTGGCGGATGGGCTGGGGGCGGTCGGTGCGCCATTCCAGGGTGGTGAGCTGGCCGAGCGGGTCGGTCTGGCGGGCGAGGTTGCCTTGCGTGTCGTAGTCGAAGCGCCAGCATCCGCCGTTGGGTTGCAGCGCCGAGGCCATCAGCCCGGACGGCAGCCATTCGAACGCCCAGCGCTGGCCCAGTGCGTCGGTGTGGGCGGTGATGGCGTGGCGGGTGTTCCATTCCCAACTGCGGCGGCGTCCGCCCTGGTCGGTGACCACGGTGCGCCCGCCGCTCAGGTCGTAGTCGGCTTGCCAGTGGTTGCCGTCGTCGCTGCGCTGCGTGACGACCCGCGGGTGGTCGGGGTACGCGGCCCATTCATAGTGGGTGGTGAGTCCGTCGGGCAGGGTGTGGCTGGCGAGGAGCTGGGCGCCGGGGCCGCTGTCGTGCCAGGTGAAGCGGCGCGGCGTGTGGCCGATGCGGTCGGTGACGGCGGTGAGGCGGGCGTGGCGGTCGTAGGCGTAGCGCACCAGGATGTCGGCGCCGGGCGCCGGGGGGGTGTCGACGGGGCTGTCGGCAGTGGTTGGATGGGGTTCGTCGTGGGCGGGCAGCAGTTCGACCGCCGCGAGCCGGCGCGGGTGGTCCGGGTCATAGTGGCAGCGGTAGTGCCGGCCGGCGGCGTCGCTCAGGCCGATGAGCCGTGCGTCGGCGTCGCGTTGCAGCCGGATGGCGTTGCCGTTGTAGTCTTCGATGGCGGCGAGCGCGAGCACCCGCGGGTGCTCGCCGCGGGCGGGGGCGAATTCGCGCAGGATGCCGTCCTGGTCTTCGATGATGTAGCGGCCGCTCTCGGTGAGGCCGAGCCGGTAGCCTTCGGCGGTGTTGAGCAGGCTTTCGCCGGGGGCGAGCGCGTCGAACGGGATTTCGCGGCCTTGTTCGTCGATGTAGAGGTGCGGGTGTTCGCCGTCCGGGTCGAGCTTGAGTTCGACGCTGACCGGCAGGCTCCAGCCCGGGCCGAGCAGGCCGTCGCGCGTGTCCAGGCTGTTGTAGCGGCGCGTCCATGCCAGCGGCAGCAGCGATGGCAGGGCGAAGTCGGTGTCGTGCGCGCCGTCGAGCAGTTTGGCGCCGGTGGCCGCATGCACCGGGTTGCCGAAGGCGGCGGCCACCGCCGTCTCGGCGCCCAGCCCGATCCCCATTGTGAGCCCGAGGCAGGCGAGCTTGCCCGGTATATCCTTCCAGCGGCGGGTGCACAGCGCCAGCGCGACGCCGGCGGCCGCGCCGACGGCGCTGAGGATCGGTGACATCTCGGGCGCGATCTCGCGGGTCTGCAGCGCCTGTCCGCCGATGAAGACGTTGGGCGAGCCCTTGTCGGTCCTGGCGTCGCAGGTCGTGCGGTCCTTGACCCGGTGGGCGGGGTGGTCGTTGGTGAAGACGGTGGCCGAGCCTTCGGCCAGGTATTGCGGCGGGTACGGGGGGTGCTTCTTGCAGATGGCCTGGTTGTCGTCGCCTTCGGCCACCGCGCGCGCGGCCGGCAGCATGTTGATGAAGACGTTGGGCGAGCCCTGGGCGATGAAGCCGCAGCGCTCGGGCGGCAGCAGCGCGTCGATGGCGTTGTTCACCACGTTGGTCGCGCCCTCGATGAGCTGCCCCGCCCCGCTCACTTGCATGAGTACCGAGCTGACCAGCGTGACGGCGACGATCACGCCCAGCCCGCCGGTGCTCGCGGTGATCACGCCGGCGGCCGTCAGCGCGGCGGCGGTGGCAGCCGCCACCGCCGCGCCCACCAGCGCGCCCACCACCAGCCCGGAGAAGGTCTTGCCGATCTGCGCCAGCAGCGGCGTGTGGGCGATCGGGTCGTTGAGGCGGGCGGCGGGCTGGAGGGTCATGAGGGGCGGGCGGTGTTGGTGGGGGAATGGGCGCCGCTCGGCACGTGGCGCTGCCACGCAGCCGGAGACGGCGCGGAAGGCATCAGGCGGGCTGGAAGCTGTCGAGCAGGGCGAGCCATTGCGCGCGCAGGCCGTCGGTGACGGGCGTGGGCGTGCTCAGGGTCAGGATCAGCAGGCGATCGCCCGCCAACTGGGCGATCGCCTGGCATTGATGCGTGGGTTGACCGGCTTGTTTGAAGCTGGTCTCGAGCAGCACGACGGGCAAGGCGGAAGTCCCGAAGGTGGCGTCGCGGCGGGCGTGTTCCTTGAACGCCTGGACCTGGCGCGACAGTTCCTTGATCTGGCGCGTGACGGCCGCGGCCAGCACCTCGCCCGGTCCGAGCGCGTCGCGGGTGATGACGAGGGTCTGCGGGGGTTCGTCGTGCCGGGCGAGGTTGAGGATGTTGATGCTGCGGTCGTCGGTGGGCCGCAGGCTCAGCGTGCCCTCGTTCAGGGTGTAGCTCATGATGTCTTTCCCGGTGTAGTCGGAGTGTGATTTGCCTGGCGCCCGTGGCGGTGCCGCATGGGCGACGGGATCAGAAGGGTGAGATCATCTGCCGCACGACCGGCGGAATGTCCACCGAGTCGGGATTGATGTCGACGCGCTTCGGCCCCGAGACCTGCAATGTGCCGTCGGCATTCATCACGATGACGCTGTCGCCCACCTTGAAGACGATGTGCTTGTCGGCTTGCAGGACGATCACGCCCTGTTCGGCCTTGGTGAGGATGTTGCCCGTGGTGCAGGTGACGGTAATGTCCTTGTTGACGGTTTCCGTGTGCGTGCCGCCGACGTTCTGGCAGCGGTTTTCTCCGATCGAGGTCGTTTCGTGACGGGTGATGCTTTTGGAACGATCCTGGCCGACCCAGTGACTCTCATCGACCTCGACTTCGATCCGCTGGTTGCGCTCGGCGTGCAGCCACAGTTCTTCGGCGCCTTTCTGGTCTTCGAAGCGCAGTGCGTTGGCGTTGGCGGCGCCCCCGCCCAGCGTGGAGCGGGTCAGGATGCCGGATTGGGTCTTGTTGGCCGGTAGCGCCCAGGGGGGCATCTGGTCGGCGTTGTAGACGCGTCCGGTGATGATGGGGCGGTCGGGGTCGCCGTGTTCGAAGTCGACGATGACT
>JACOUN010000083.1 GCA_016177805.1 Rhodocyclales bacterium | reverse complement strand
TTTCTTCCGATAGGATCAGTGGCGCTGTTGTGCTTCATGATCTACGGTGCGTTTGGATGTGCCGCAGTCAAGTTGCTCAACGGAACCCTGGTGGTCAAGTATTTTGTTCCAGCGACGGGTTGTCTGTTGCTCCTGGTTGCTATTGCTGGGTTGGTCAATGCAGTGGCTCCGGCGATTTCCATGCTGCTTTGAAGAAAGCACGTGGCATGCGCGCCTGGTCGTGCCGCTAGTGCTTACCTTTTTGGCGGGGAGGTGTAGGCGTGAGACAAACCGACGAAATCCTTGAGCCCGCGACCTACGCGCTGTTTGCGCTGCTGTGTCTGTTCTGGGGTTCGACCTGGATTGCGATCAAGACCGGGGTGACGGCTCTGCCGCCGTTCTTTTTCGCGGGCACGCGCTTCCTGGTCGCCGGGTTGTTGCTTCTTGCGTGGCTGCGGGTTACGCGCAGGGTCATGCCGATCACGTTGCGGCAGACCTTGCCGCTGGTGCCGGGTGCGTTCCTGATGATCGCGGTGAACTACGGGTTGATGGCGTGGGGGATGCAGAGCGTATCGTCCGGCCTGTCGGCAGTCATCAACCTGGCGCTGATTCCGCTCGCGATGCTGGTTTTCAGCGCGCTGTACGGGTTGGAGGCGGTTCGCGGTGCCAAGGTGATCGGGCTTGTGACCGGTATCGGCGGGGTGGTCATGCTGTTCTACCCCGGCATCGTGGGCGCGCAGATCAGCTCGTCGGTGGTGGGGATGTGTGCGATCGCGGCGGGGGCGAGTTGCTACTCGTGGGGCTCGGTGGTGAACAAGCGCATGGGGGTGCAGCATTCGCCGGTGGTAACCTCGGCGGTTCAGTCGTTCTATGGTGGCTTGATCCTGACGGTGATATCGGTGGTTACCGAGCCGGTCAATGCCCGTGTCTGGTCGGTGTTTGCCGATCCGGCGGTGCTGGCGAGTTGGGTGTTCCTGGTGGTGTGTGGGTCGTTGATGGCTTTCACCATCTATCTGGTGTTGCTGGGAAAGTGGAATGCGACCCGCGTGGCGAATTACGCGTTCATTTGTCCGGTGATCGCGTTGCTTGAAAGCGCCGTGATCGACCAGGAATTGATTTCCGGGATGCAGGCGCTTGCTTCCGCGCTGATGCTCGGTGGTGCGTGGATTGCGATGCGTCGTCCGCGCGTGGCGCCGCAGTGCGCGGTCAGAGGGGCGTAGCTTTGCGCTGGGGGGGCGACGGGTGCCGTTCCTGCGCAAAGGTGGTTTCGTCTGGCGCTGCGAAGACTTACCATCGCGTTTCAATGACCTGACGTGGAGCCGGCATGATCACCATTGATTTCCTCATTACCTCGCTGATCGTCGTCCTGATACCCGGTACCGGCGTTGTGTTCACCATCTCGACCGGGCTGATGTCGGGCAGGCGTGCCAGTGTGGCGGCGGCGCTGGGGTGCACTGCCGGGATCGTTCCGCATCTGCTCGCGACGATCGTCGGTCTGGCGGCGATACTGCACATGAGCGCGGTTGCGTTCCAGGCGCTCAAGTTCGCCGGGGTTGCCTATCTTCTGTATCTGGCGTGGGCGACCTGGCGCGACAAGCAGGCTTTCGCCCTCGATCAGCCTGCCGCTGCCGCCAGTGCCGGGAGCATTGCGCTCAAGGCTTTCCTGCTCAATATCCTCAACCCCAAGCTGTCGATCTTCTTTCTCGCTTTCCTGCCGCAGTTCGTAGCGCCGGATGCCGCCTCGCCGCTGTCGCAATTGCTTGCCCTGAGCGCGGTGTTCATGGGCATGACTTTCGCGGTGTTTGTGGTTTATGGCTTTCTCGCCAACGGGTTTCGTCAGGTGGTGATCGATTCACCCCGCGTTCAGGCGTGGATGCGCCGCAGCTTTTCGGCCGCGTTCGCGGGGCTGGGCTTGAATCTGGCGTTGTCGGAGCGCTGAGCGCTTGCGAGTAGAACGTTAGTAGATGAAGCGCTCGCGCAGGTTCTCCAGGTGCGCTTCGGCGAGTATCTTTTCGGCGCGTTCGCGGGCGTTGCCGCGTGGGTGGCCGGTGGCGCGGGCGAGGATCAGTTCGTTCTTCATCGAGTGTTCCCAGCCGACCAGTTCGGTGACGGTGAGCTGGTAGCCGTGCGCTTCGAGCAGCAGGCAGCGCAGCACGTTGGTAATGTGGCTACCGAATTCGCGGGCGTGCAGCGGGTGGCGCCAGATTTCGGAGAGCGGGGTGCGGCCCAGGGCTTCGTTCTTGTACTTGCGCAGCACCGCCGCAGCTTCGGCCTGGCAGCACGGCACCAGCACGATGAAGCGCGCCTGACGGGCCAGCGCGAAGCGGATGGCGTCGTCGGTGGCGGTGTTGCAGGCGTGCAGGGCGGTGACGACGTCGATGCGTTCGGGCAGTTCCGGCGACATGATGGATTCCTCGACCGTCAGGTTGAGAAAGGACATGCGCTCGAAGCCGAGCCGCTCGGCCAGTTCGCGTGACTTGAGCACCAGTTCTTCGCGCGTTTCGACGCCGAAGATGTGGCCGTTCTCGCGCCCTTTCAGGAACAGGTCGTAGAGGATGAAGCCGAGGTAGGACTTGCCGGCGCCGTGGTCGGCCAGGGTCAGGTCGCCGCGCGATGCCATGACTTCGGCGAGCAGGGGCTCGATGAAGTTGTAGAGGTGATAGACCTGCTTGAGTTTGCGCCGGGTGTCCTGGTTGAGCTTGCCGTCGCGGGTGAGGATGTGCAGTTCCTTGAGCAGCTCTAGCGACTGGCCGGGGCGGATTTCCGCGATCTGGGCGGCGTCGGCTGACGGGGTCTTGCGTTTGCGCGGTGCGTTCATGGCTTGAGTGTGACGGTGAGATCCAGCGCGTCCCAGCCGGCCTTGCCGAGTTCTTGCAGGGTCTCGATGTTGCGCTCGGCGATCCGGTCGGCATCGGGGTAGGCCGCGACCGCGCGGGTGATGCTGTCTTCGCGCAGCAGGTGCAGGGTCGGGTAGGGCGAGCGGTTGGTGTAGTTGGTGATGTCGTCCGCGTCGGTGTCGGCGAACTGGAAGCGGGGGTGGAAGCTCGCGATCTGCAGCACGCCTTCGAGTTCATGCTCGACGATGGCTTCTTCGGCGATACCGACGACTTCGTTGAAGTCGAGAAAGTCGGCAAACAGCGTCGGGTGGATCAGCAGGGTGGTGTCGACCTGCTCCGGGTCGGTGGTGGCGAGGAAGTCGAGTTCCTCGTCCAGTTGTTCGAGGAAGGCGTCGAGGTGGCGCGCGTCGCTGACGACGAAACGCACCTGATTCCTGACATAGACCGATCTGGCGAACGGGCACAGGTTCAGGCCGATCACGGCCTTTTCCAGCCACAGCCGCGTAGCGGCGAGTACCTCGTCGTGATTCATCGACATTCCCCGAAAACCCGCTATTTTGCCCCAGGATGAGGCGAACGAGGCGATAATGTCCGCCTTTCCGCCTGATACCCCATTCGATGTCCATACAGTGGTTCCCCGGTCACATGACTTCGGCGCGCAAGAAGGCGTCCGAAACCATGGCAAGAACCGACGTGGTGATAGAGGTGCTCGACGCGCGCATCCCCGAAGCCAGCAGCAACCCGATGATTCGCGAGTTGCGCCTGTTCCGTCAGCGTCCGTGCCTGAAGGTGCTGAACAAGGCCGACCTCGCCGATCCTGCGGTGACGCGCGCGTGGCTTGACCATCTGAACCGCCAGGAAGGGGTGAAGGCGGTCGCGCTGTCGTGCAAGAAGCCCGGCGATGTCGCGCGCGTGCCGGGGCTGTGCCAGGCGTTGGCGCCGCATCGCAACGATGGCACCAAGCTGCTGCGCATCATGGTCATGGGCATCCCCAATGTCGGCAAGTCGACCTTGATGAACGCGCTGCTCAAGCGCCGGGTGGCCAAGGTCGGCGACGAGCCGGCGGTGACCAAGTCGCAGCAGACCTTCGATCTTGGCTCCAACGCAACCATTACCGATACCCCCGGCATGATGTGGCCCAAGATCGATCACGATTCGGACGGCTTCATGCTCGCCGTGTGTCACGCGATCGGGCGCAATGCGGTGATCGACGAGGAGGTTGCGCGCTTTCTTGCGACGCTGCTGGTGGAGCGCTATCCGCAGCGGCTGGCGGAGCGCTACAAGATCAATGTGGCGGCGCTGGACGGGGTGGGGGTGGTCGAGGCGATCGCGAAGCGGCGCGGCTGTCTGGTGAAGGGCGGCGGGCTGGATCTGGAGAAGGCGTCGTTGATCTTTCTGCAGGATTTCCGCGATGGCGCGCTGGGGCAGATCAGCCTGGAGACGCCCGACAGCAGGCGCGCGATGCTGGAGGCCGCGGTGAGCGCGGCGGTTGCCGCGCCTGAGGCGCCAGCGGACCGAGGCTGAGTCAGCCCTTTATCTTGCCCACGCGGCGGGTGAAGGCCTTGGTGTTGGTGGCTCCGCTGCTTTCGTAAGGGGTAAAGGCCGGTTCGAGTATCGGCGCCAGCGCATCGAGGCGCGACTGGGCCGACGGATGGGTGCCGAAAAACAGCTCGAACCCTTCGGCACCGTTGTTGCCGGCATACATCTGCAGCACGCGCGCCAGGCCATAGGGGTCATATCCGGCACGTACGGCGAGTACCACGCCGATGCGGTCGGCCTGGTACTCGTCATCCTTGTCGAGACCCGATGCGTACAGCCCTTTGGCGACGTTGGTCAGCGAGCCGATTTCGCGAGCGTGCCCGCTCTTGCTCGCCGCGATTTCGCCTATCAGTCCCATCACCGCGCCACTGCGATCCTTGCTGAGCATGCCCTTGACGTGATGGCGTTCAAGTACGTGCGCGATTTCATGGGCCAGCGCACCCGCGAGTTCGGCTTCTCCGTCTAGGCGCGCCAGCAGCCCTCGTGTAATGAGGATGTAGCCGCCGGGTGCGGCGAATGCGTTGACATTGGGACTGTCGAGGACGCCGAAGTGCCACTTGATGTCGTCGCGCCCGGTCTGTGCGGCGATCCATTGGCCGACATCGTTGACGTAGCGCTGCAGCGCCGGGTCGGCGACCAGTGGTGCCGCACCGAGCAACACCGCGGCGGCTTCGCGTCCCATTTGCAGTTCCTGCTCGGGTGTGATGTCGGTCGTGGTGAGCGCCTTGATTGCGCTGATCGGGTTGAAGCCGGTCGATTCGGGGGCGGCCGAGCCGGTGCCGATCGAGAAGCCGGAAGCGCCGCCTATCCTGATCGGCGTGTTCACGCAACCGGCCAGCAACAGCGTGGCGGTGATCGTGGCGGCGGCAAGTCGAAGTTTGATCATGATCGCCTCTCAGGTCACTGCTGCGGTGCGGTCGCGTTCGTGCCGCGCTCGCCGGGGCGCGGATCCAGCGGTTCGCTGACCTGCGCGCGTAGTTGATGATTGGCGGCATGCCTGCGGCCGTTGGCTGCCGAAGACGGCAGTCCTTCGAGCTTGGCCAGCTCGGTCAAGCTCGGCTGCGCCTGGGCCAGGTCTTCCTGGGAGATTCCCTTGGCGCCGGTGGTCGCGGTGGTGCCGGTGGACCCGGTGGAAGCCACATTTCCCAGTTTTGCCAGGCCGCCGAGCAGCGATGAACCCGCGCTGGCCTCGGTGCTGACAGGCTGCACGTTGAGCAGCCTGACCCAGCCGGTCTGGCCCGCGGCGCTACGCACCTGCATCCAGCCGCCGTTGCGCGCCAGGATCTCGACATCCGTTTGCGCGTCCAGATCACCTGTCTTGGAGGCTTCGAGAAACGGTTTTTCATGGATTGCACATGCGCGCAGCACCTTGCCCGACTCGGCTCCCACGGCGGTGCTCAACGCGAGCGCGAGCGCCAGCCCCGCCAGGCGTATCCGTCCCATGTTCATGTTTGTCTCCACATCGGCTGAAAAAGGCGCACTGGCTTGTGTCGGCCCTTTACCGTGACTTCCCCCATGTCGACAAAACCGAGCCGACACCCCTCGAATGCATCACACGCGTTTCGCGTTGCCTCCGACACAAGTACCCGCGCACGCCCTTTGGTCTCGCCTTCGATGCGACTGGCAAGGTTGACCGTGTCTCCGATTGCAGTGTAGTCGAGCCGCCGTTTGGAACCAAGAAAGCCGACCACCGCCGGCCCGGTGTGTATGCCTATGCCGATGTCGAACTGTGCCAGATTGTCGCCCAGTTCCTGTTTGAAGGCTTCGAGTTGCTCCACCATGGCCATTGCCGCCAGTACGGCGGCATGGGCATGGTCGGGTCGGTCCACCGGTGCGCCCCAGAAGGCCATGATGGCATCGCCGATGAACTTGTCGAGCGTGCCTCCCTTGCTGAAGATGGCTTCGACCTGGCGGTCGAAGTAGCGGTTGAGCAGCGCCACCACTTCCTCGGGCTCGCGCGTTTCGGACAGGGTGGTAAAGCCTCGGATGTCGGAAAACAACACGCTGATCTCGCGCTTGGAACTGGCCGAAGCTTCGGCCATCTGGTTTTCGTCGGACAGCGTTGCGACGATGGCGGGGTCGAGAAAACGCCCGAACATCCGCGTCGTGTGCTCGCGCCTGCGCCGTTCCTGCAGATAGGACCACAAGCCTGCGGCGATGTAGTAGGCCGCGGCCACGCCGAGGGCGCTGTAGGGCTGCCACAGCAGGTCGTGGCGTAGCACGGCATACGCCGCTGCCAGGGTTCCGAGACCGATGGCCAGCAGCATGGCCGCCCCAGCCACGGGATGCCATTGGCGGTGGAAGGCCGTGCCGATCAGGCCCATCGTGGCCAGTCCAATCAGCAGGCTGTAGACGGGAGACACCGCTGACAGGTAGTCGCCATGCTCCAGGTTGGCGATGGCCGTGCCAAGTATCTGCGGTCCCGGTGTGATTGCGGACAGCGGCGTCGGGCGCAGATCGTGCAGGCCCGGCGCGGCCGTGCCAATGATCACGGTGCGGCCCGTAAAGCGGGCGCCGAGCTTGGGGTGCTCGCTCAGGCTATCGAGGTAGGCGTCGCGATACGAGATGCGCTCGAACGGGCCGGCGTACCAGTGCAGACGCAGGCTGTCGCTGTCGGGCAATAACAGGCCGGCATCCAGGGCGGCGCGCGCCGGTAGCGACGGTATAGCCCAGCCGCCATGGCGATACCACAGCCAGTAGCGCCGTCCGATGCCATCGTCGTCTTCGAGGAAATTGATGATGCCGGTGCGCCATACGTGCGGCGGCAGAGCCTTGGGCGCGATCAGAGGCAGCGCCGCGTCCGCGTCGGGCCGCGCGGAGGGCTTGATGCCCATGACGGGTGCGAGCCCGGCCAGCGGTGAGGCTTCACCATCGGGCGCGATCACCAACGGCAGCAGCGCGGGAAAACGTTCCAGCGTGCCGGCAAAATGCGCATCGCTGTACGGGCGGAACACGTCTGGTTCGCTGAATATCAGGTCGAACAGGATCGCCTTCGGTTGCAACCGGGCCAGGTAGTCGACGATTTCGCCATGCGCCGCACGCGGCCACGGCCAGTTGCCCAGTAGCTCCAGCATCTGTGGATCTTCGAGACTGCGCTGGTCGATGTCGATCACCACGACGGAATCCGGCGCCGGGCGTTCGCGCGCCTGCCAGCGCAGCACCAGATCGGAGATGCGCGCATCGATCGCGGTGACCGGGCCGAAGTACACCGTGAACGCCAGCAGCCCGGCAAACAGCAACCCGGCAAGCCGGGGCAGGGCTTGCCGGGAGAAACGCTGGCCTGCGGCGGAAGTCATCGATCCGGAGGCGCTGGATCAGTCTTCGAGCCGGAACCCTACCTTGAGCTTGACCTGGTAGTGCGCGATTTGCCCGTCGACGATGTGGCCGCGAATCTCGGTCGCCTCGAACCAGTCCATATGGCGCACCGATTTGCCGGCCGTCTCGATCGCATTGCGGATCGCATCGTCGGTGCTGACGGGTGAAGAGCCGGCGAGTTCTATGAGTTTGTACACGTGATTCGGCATGGCGGGTCTCCTCTCGGTGATTGTCGTTCCAAGTATAGGGCGGTGGTGGTCGCTGTGTGCCTGTGCATGACATGCAGTGACGCTGTCGGCGCTCGAACCTGGGTGCCAGCTTGCACTGGTGTGGTGCATGGTTCCCCATTCAGTACTTCATCTTGGGAGGAATGGCTTGCGCAATATATGCTTGGAACATACAATTAACTGCTGGTGCGGATGCCGTTGCGTTTGGCTGTTCGATACGTCTGAACATGCACTCGGCCCTGCGCAAGTTCCTTGAGATGGTCATCTGGTTGATTGAAAAATCATCCGTATGGTGATCGCGTTCGGTTACGCAAATCGTATTATTGGAGGCTCCATGCTATTTTCGCCCATCACTTGCCAGAGGTCGGGGTGTGGTCCCGCGATCGAGGTTCAAGAGCAGAATGCTATTGATATGTTCTTGAGTGACATGGCACGGCTGTATCGCGCCACTACCAACGCAGCGGACAATGCTGCCCAGTACTGGGCAGATATCGCTGTTCACTCAAAGCACCCCTTGGCGCCACTCGCCAACATACCGGGGGCGTTCGCGGCGTTATGGACGCCCGAGGTCGCACCAACTACGGCGATCACGTTGGCCACCGCAGGTTATGGGTTTGCTGCATTGCCTAAGAATCTAGTTCATTTCACAACCGCTGCGGGCGCAACCGGGATAGCAGCATCCGGCGCTATCAACGCCACCCGATTTGGCCTCTTCGGTCCAGGCACATATATGGCGGCTGTGGGTCGTCCACTCAATCTGTTTGTGCGTGCGAACGCTAGATTTCCAATTCATCTTGCGACACCAGCAGGTACGGTTCGCATCATCCCGCGTCTGGTGTACGTGCGCTGGGGCGTCTCGCCCATGTCGCTACCGTGAGTGCCTGCCATGTACAACACGATCAAGGTGGTAGTCGTACTATGGGCGTGGGGTTGCTGGGGTTGGGTGATCTACAGTCACGAGTGGCTTTGGCTCGCGGCGTCACTCGTCCCGTACCTGGTGTTCAATCAGATCGGCCACCATCTCGACAAACCGGAGGAATGATCCTCCATCTGCGGATGCGGTAGACGACCGATGCGTCAGCGCAATTGCTGCGACCTGGGTGCTATGCTAGATTCACCGACCCACCCGAGCGTTACTTGGCGAGTTCCTTCATGTCCGGCAATACCCTAGGCAGGCTTTTTTGTGTGACTTCGTTTGGTGAGTCGCATGGTCCGGCAATCGGCTGTGTGGTCGATGGTTGTCCGCCGGGTTTGCCGATATCGACCGAAGATATCCAGTTGGAACTGGACCGGCGCAAGCCGGGGACTTCCCGGCATGTGACGCAGCGGCGTGAGCCGGATACCGTGGAGATTCTGTCCGGGGTGTTCGAAGGGGTCACGACCGGCACTTCCATCGCGCTGCTGATCCGTAACCAGGACCAGCGGTCGCATGATTACGGCAACATTTCCGAGCGCTTTCGCCCCGGTCATGCCGACTATGGCTACTGGCAGAAATACGGCATCCGCGATCATCGTGGCGGCGGTCGGGCTTCCGCGCGCGAAACGGCCGTGCGGGTCGCGGCGGCGGCCATCGCGCGCAAGTGGTTGAAAGAGAAGTTCGGTATCGTGATCCGCGGCTACATGGCGCAGCTCGGGCCGGTGGATATTCCGTTCGTGAGCTGGGACGACGTTGCGCATAATCCCTTTTTCGCCCCCAATGCCGGCAAGGTCGCCGAGCTTGAGGACTACATGGACGAGTTGCGCAAGTCGGGCGATTCGATCGGCGCACGCATCAATGTGGTCGCGACCGGTGTGCCGGTCGGCTGGGGCGAGCCGGTCTACGACAGGCTGGATGCGGATATCGCCTACGCGATGATGGGCATCAACGCGGTCAAGGGGGTCGAGATCGGTGCCGGTTTTGGCTGTGTGACCCAGCGTGGTACCGAGCATTCGGACGAACTGACCCCGGCCGGGTTCCTGACCAACAACGCGGGTGGGGTGGTCGGTGGTATTTCGACCGGGCAGGACATGATGGTCAGCATCGCGATCAAGCCCACTTCGAGCATCCGCCTGGATCGACGCTCGATCGACAAACAGGGCGAGGCGGTGATCGTGAACACGCTTGGACGCCATGATCCGTGCGTGGGCATTCGTGCCACCCCGATCGCCGAGGCCATGCTGGCTTTGGTGCTCATGGACCATGCGTTGCGCCACCGCGCGCAATGCGCCGATGTCACCACCGCCACGCCGCGCATCGGCGGACTGAGTCCGCAAGGGTATCAGCACCCGCCGTCGCCTATCGATTGATGGCGGGTGGCGGGCGCCGGTGATACTGCCGGCATGCCCGCTACAATGAGCGATGCTTCCGTACTGGCGCCTGTCAGGCTACTACTTCTTCTATTTCGCGTTCATCGGCGCGTTTTCGCCCTATTTCACGCTGTATCTGCAGTCGCTGTCGTTCTCGGCCAGCGATATTGCGATCCTGATGTCGCTGATGCAGGTGATGCGTATCGTGGCGCCCAACCTGTGGGGGTGGATGGCCGAGCGCACCGGGATGCGCATCCCAATCGTTCGGGGGTCGGCGCTGGTCAGCCTGGCGGGGTTTTCGCTGTTCTTTTATTCGACCGAGTTTGGCTGGATCTTTTTCGGTATGGCGCTGATGGCGTTTTTCTGGAGTGCCGCGCTGCCACTGGTCGAGAGCATCACGTTTACCCATCTGGGGGCGGAGGTGCACCGCTACGGCAGTATCCGGGTGTGGGGTTCGGTAGGGTTCATCGGGGCGGTTCTCGGTATCGGTTACGCCCTCGATTTCCTGCCGATCTCGGCCATGTTGTGGATGGCGGCGCTGGTGCTGGCAGGTATAGTCGGCTGCGCCTTCGTGTTGCCGGAGGGTGTGCGGCCGCCGTCGCCACGCGACAATGCCAGCCTGCAACAAACCCTGCGCCGTCCCGAGGTCAGGGCGCTGCTGGGTGCATGTTTCTTCATGTCGGCGGCGCACGGCGCGTTATACGTGTTCTATTCGATTCATCTGGTCGACAACGGTTACGGGAAATCGGTGGTTGGCTGGATGTGGACGCTGGGCGTGTTGGCCGAAGTCGTGGTATTCCTGTGGATGCCGCGCCTGTCGGGTCGCTGGTCGCTGCGCACGATACTGCTTGTTGCATTTGTCGCCGCGGTGCTGCGCTTTGTCCTGATAGGGTGGGGTGTCGGCAGCGTGGCGGTGTTGCTGTTTGCGCAACTGCTCCACGGGGCGACCTTCGGTGCCTTTCATTCAGCCGCGATTACCCTGATCAATCAATGGTTTGCTGGGCGGTTGCAGGCGCAGGGGCAGGCCTTGTACGGAAGCCTGTCGTTTGGTGCGGGGGGCATGCTGGGTGGTTTGCTGAGTGGTTTCACGTGGGAGGGTTTGGGGCCACAGTGGACTTATACGATGGGTTCGGGGTTTGCGTTGACTGGTCTGGTCTGGCTGTTCCGGGGGTGGAAAGCCGAGGGGGCTTCCACGGCGTAGCTGCAGTACCTTGAGATCGCCCAGTGCCTTGCGGCGCGCGCTGGGCAAGGCCCCGCGAACTATTCAGTTCCCGCTCCCTGTGAAATAATTCTGGGATAATCAAATACTTTTCGATCTGGATGGATAGGCTGGATGAAAGCGCAAACGTTGTACGAAAAACTCTGGACCAGTCATCTTGTTCGGCAGGAAGCCGATGGCACGGCGTTGATCTATATCGATCGACATCTGGTGCACGAGGTGACCAGTCCGCAGGCCTTCGAGGGGTTGAAGCTGGCCGGGCGCAAGCCGTGGCGGGTCGGCTCCATCGTCGCGACGGCGGATCACAATACTCCCACCGAGCACTGGGACCAGGGCATCACCGATCCGGTGTCACGTCAGCAGGTTGAGACGCTGGACGCCAATATCCGCGAATCGGGGGCGCTGGCCTATTTTCCGTTCAAGGATGAACGCCAGGGTATCGTGCATGTGATCGGACCCGAGATCGGCGCCATCCTGCCCGGCATGACCGTGGTGTGTGGCGATTCGCATACGTCCACGCACGGCGCGTTCGCCTGTCTGGCGCACGGCATCGGCACTTCCGAAGTCGAGCACGTGCTGGCGACCCAGTGCTTGTTGCAGAAGCGCTCCAGGACGCTGCTGATCCGCGTCGAAGGCGAGTTGCAGCACGGGGTGTCGGCCAAGGACGTGGTGCTCGCGATCATCGGCGTGATCGGGACGGCCGGCGGTACCGGCTACGCCATCGAGTTCGGCGGCAGCGCGATCCGCGCCTTGTCCATGGAAGGCCGGATGACGGTGTGCAACATGGCGATCGAGGCCGGCGCGCGCGCGGGCCTGATCGCGGTGGACGAGACCACCATTGACTATCTCAAGGACAAGCCTTTCGCGCCGGTCGGCGCATTGTGGGATCAAGCCGTGGACTACTGGCGGACCCTGCATTCAGACGATGGCGCGAGCTTCGACAAGGAAGTGGTCCTCGATGCCGCGACGATCGCGCCGCAGGTGACTTGGGGTACGTCGCCCGAGATGGTTGCTCCGGTGGGTGGACGGGTGCCCGATCCGGCACGCGAAACCGATCCGGTCAAGCGCGAAGGCATCACACGGGCGCTCAAGTACATGGGTCTAGCACCGAATACGCTGATCAGCGACATACCGGTGGACCAGGTGTTCATCGGCTCCTGTACCAATTCCCGCATAGAGGACCTGCGTGAAGCCGCTGCGGTGGCCAAGGGGCGTCGCAAGGCTGCCAGCGTCAAGCGGGTGCTGGTGGTGCCGGGTTCAGGGCTGGTCAAGCGCCAGGCCGAAGCGGAAGGGTTGGACCAGATCTTCCGCGCCGCCGGTTTCGAGTGGCGCGAGCCAGGGTGCTCGATGTGTCTGGCGATGAACGCCGACCGGCTTGAGCCGGGCGACCATTGCGCCTCGACCTCCAACCGCAACTTCGAAGGCCGTCAGGGCGCGGGCGGGCGGACCCATCTGGTCAGTCCGGCAATGGCGGCTGCGGCCGCCGTGACCGGGCGCTTCGGCGACTGGCGCGAGCTTGCGTGATCGAAGGAGATGAACATGAAACGGTTGTTGTGGGCGGTATTGCTGGGTTTTGTCGTCGTCGTGGCGGCGGGGTGCAATACGATACACGGCCTGGGCAAGGATATTGAAAAGGGTGGCGAAGCCATCCAGAGGTCAGCGAACAAATGAAAGCATTCAGCGTACTTGATGGACTGGTTGCACCGCTCGACCGGGCCAACGTCGATACCGACGCCATCATCCCCAAGCAATTCCTGAAATCGATCAAACGCACCGGTTTCGGCCCCAACCTGTTCGACGAATGGCGTTACCGCGATCATGGCGAGCCGGGAGAGGATTGCAGCGTTCGTCCGGTCAACCCCGATTTCGTCCTGAATCAGCCGCGCTACCAGGGCGCGCGGATCCTGCTCACGCGCGACAACTTCGGTTGTGGTAGCTCGCGTGAACACGCGCCCTGGGCTTTGGAGGATTTCGGCTTCCAGGTGCTGATCGGCACCAGTTTTGCCGATATTTTCTTCAGCAACTGCTTCAAGAACGGCCTGTTGCCCATCGTCCTGCCCGCTGCGGAGGTGGACAAGCTGTTCGATGACTGTGCGGCGAACGAAGGCTATTGCCTGGTGGTGGACCTGGGGGCGCAGACCGTGACCCGTCCCGATGGTCGCAGCCTGAAGTTCGAGATCGATGCCTTCCGCAAGGAATGCCTGCTCAACGGCTGGGACGACATCGGCCTGACCCTGCGCCACGCGGATGCAATCCGCGAGTTTGAAAGCAAGCGCCGTAGCGAGCACCCCTATTACTATGCCTGAAACGGCCGTCCGCCATCGGGGCCGGGAGAGAGAAGAGTCGATGAAGATCTGTGTATTACCGGGTGACGGCATCGGGCCGGAAATCATGGCCGAGGCCGTGCGTGTAATCGAGGCCCTGGACCTGAAATTCGAGATCGAGGAAGCCCTGCTGGGCGGTAGTGCCGTCGATGCGACCGGCGAACCCTATCCGCAAGCCACGGCGGCGCTCGCACGGACCGCCGATGCGGTGCTGCTGGGTGCGGTCGGAGGGCCGAAGTGGGACGCGCTGCCGCGCGAGCAGCGCCCCGAGCGCGGTCTGCTGGGGATCCGCAAGGATCTCGGGCTGTTCGCCAATCTGCGACCGGCCATCCTGTATCCGGAACTGGCCAACGCGTCGTCGCTGAAACCCGAGATCGTCGCGGGACTGGACATCCTGATTGTCCGCGAACTGACCGGCGACATCTACTTCGGTCAGCCGCGCGGCATCGAGATGCGCGATGGTGAGCGCTACGGTTACAACACCATGCACTATACCGAGAGCGAGATCCGGCGCATCGGGCGGGTCGCGTTCGAGGCCGCGCGCAAGCGCAACGGGCGCCTGTGCTCGGTGGACAAGATGAACGTGCTCGAAACAACGCAACTGTGGCGCGATGTGATGTCCGAACTGGCTGCCGACTATCCGGATGTCGATCTGTCGCACATGCTGGTGGACAATGCCGCGATGCAACTGGTACGCGCGCCCAAGCAGTTCGATGTGATGGTGACCGGCAACATGTTCGGTGACATCCTCTCGGATGAAGCGTCGATGCTGACCGGTTCGATCGGCATGCTGCCGTCGGCCTCGCTCGACGCAAACAACAAGGGCTTGTACGAGCCATCGCACGGCTCGGCGCCGGACATTGCCGGAAAGGGCGTGGCCAACCCGCTCGCCACCATCTTGTCGGCGGCGATGATGCTGCGCTACACCTTCGGGCTGGAAGAGGCGGCGCTGCGGGTCGAACAGGCGGTCAAGCGCGTGCTGGCGCAAGGTTATCGCACCGCTGACATCCACGAGCCGGGCACCACTCGGGTGGGAACGAAGCAGATGGGCGATGCCGTGCTGGCAGCGCTCCAGGATTGATGGAACGAGGAAGATAGTGATGAACAAGGTTGGTCTGGTCGGTTGGCGCGGCATGGTCGGTTCGGTGCTGATGCAGCGCATGGTGGAAGAGGGCGATTTTGCCGACATCGAGCCCGTCTATTTCTCAACCTCCAATGCCGGGGGCAGGGCCCCGGTGCTGGGCGGCAAGGAAGCGGCCGCGCCGCTGCAGGACGCGATGAATATCGAGGCGCTGAAAGCGTGCGACATCATCATTACCTGCCAGGGCGGCGACTACACCAAGGAAGTCTTCCCCAAACTGCGCGAAACGGGCTGGCGGGGACACTGGATCGATGCGGCCAGTTCGCTGCGCATGGCCGACGACGCGGTGATCATCCTCGACCCGGTCAACATGGACGTGATCAAGAACGCCTTGCACAAGGGTGGGCGCAACTGGATAGGCGGCAACTGCACCGTATCCCTGATGCTGATGGGGCTGGGCGGATTGTTCAGGCACGATCTGGTCGAGTGGGTATCGGCCATGACCTATCAGGCAGCATCCGGATCGGGCGCTCAGAACATGCGCGAATTGCTCCTGCAAATGGGGGCGCTGCATGCTGCCGTCAGCGGCGAGCTTGCCGATCCGGCCTCGGCCATACTGGACATCGATCGCAAGGTCGCCGAGGCCATGCGCTCGCCCGAACTGCCGGTGAAGAACTTCCGTGGCGTGGCACTCGCGGGTAGTCTGATCCCGTGGATCGATACCAACGTGGACCATGGCCAGTCCAAGGAAGAGTGGAAGGGCGGTGCCGAGTGCAACAAGATACTTGGCAAGCCGGCCTTTCGCAGTCCGGGCAGCATCCCCATCGATGGGCTGTGCGTGCGCATAGGCGCGATGCGTTGCCATTCGCAAGGATTGACCATCAAGTTGAAGCGCGATGTGCCGTTGGATGAACTGAGCGACATCGTTGCCAGCGCCAACCAGTGGGTGAAAGTTGTGCCGAATGAACGTGAGGTCACCGAGCGGGAACTGACGCCGGCCGCGGTTACCGGGACTTTGAGCGTGCCGGTGGGCAGATTGCACAAACTGGCGATGGGGCCGGAGTATCTGGGCGCGTTTACCGTTGGCGACCAATTGCTCTGGGGTGCCGCAGAACCGCTGCGCCGCATGCTGAGGATACTGCTCACGGATGCGTGAGCAAGGCATTGGATGCTGTCTCGGTAAGTGGAGCAGGGGGGCAGTCTTGCACTTTCAGGCCTTAAAAGGCTTGCACGAGTGTGCGCGTGACGTATAAATTTCTTTATTAAATATAGAATTGCTGCGCAAACTTCAAGAAAATGCTAGATTGTTACAAACGCATGGGCATGACGTTATTCGTGCTCATGCTCCCATGTCCCGTGCCGCTCGGCACCCGCGGGGGTGCATAAAACTATGACAGCTATGAAAACGACGCTCAAGGCCACGCTGATCGCAACCGCGATTGCGGCTATTCCATACGGCAGCCACGCTGCCGGTCTCGGTGCCATCAACGTTTTCAGCGGATTGGGTCAGCCGCTCAGGGCGGAGATAGAACTGAGTGCCACGCCCCAGGAGTTGCAGGCGCTCACGGCCAAGGTCGCGTCTGTCGACGCGTTCCGCCAGGCGAATCTCTCCTACTCCAAGGTGATGACCGGATTGCGGTTTACCGTGGAGCCACGCGGGGAGGGGGCGGTGGTCAAGGTGGTCAGCGACCGCCCGGTCAACGACCCTTATCTCGATCTGATCGTCGAAATCAACTGGGCAACAGGGAGGCTGCACCGCGGCTATACCTTCCTGCTTGATCCGGTCGATGTCGGATCTCCGACCCGTCCGACCCAGGCGAGTGTTGCGGCCCCGGTAGTCATGACTCAGGAACAACCCCGACCCGCGTCGGCGCCTTCCATGCCGGCGCCGGGCGAGTACAAGGTCAAGCGTGGGGATACCCTGCGCGGGATCGCTGCCCGGTACCTACCTGCCGGCGCCAGCCTCGATCAGATGCTGATTGCGTTGCTGCGCAGCAACCCAGCCGCGTTCGATGACGGGAACATCAACAGGTTGCGCGCGGGCGCCATCCTGGCGATCCCCGATGAAAACACCGTTCGTTCCCATGGGACGAGCGAGGCCAGGCGCGAGATCGTCGCCCAGGCCGCCGATTTCAACGCCTACCGCAAGCGATTGGCCGGGGCGGTCGCCGCACGGCCGGCAGCCGAGGAGTCCGTGGCGTCGCAGCAAAGCAGCGGCGCGATCGCACCACGTGTCGATCCTGTGCGCGCTCCTGAAACCAAGGACCGGGTCGAAGTGTCCGGTTCGGAAGGTGATGCCAGGGATCGCACTCGATTGGCCCGCCTCGAAGCCCTTGAAGAAGAATTGATCGTTCGCGAGAAGGCTCTGGCCGAGGCGAACAGTCGCCTCGCGGAGCTGGAGAAGACCGTACGCGATCTGCAGCGCCTGGTGGAGATGCGCAACGAGAGCTTCGCGCAATTGCAGCAGCAGGCTGCAGCCGCGCCCTCCGCTGAGCCGCAGGCGCCGTCACCGACGGCGGATGTGACCAGGACGGCTCCTGCGGTGCCGGACTCGGCCGCGCCCACCCCGGCGGCGACCGAGCCCATGACTTCTCCCGCGCCTGTGGCGGAGCCCGCCCCTGCGGAGCCGCCCCCGCCCCCCATGGCTGCGGCGCCGGTCGCGGCACCACCGGAACCTGCCCCTGCTCCGACGCCCGCGCCGGTGGCCGAGGCGCCCAAGCCCCCACCGGCACCCGTGAGCACGGCTCCGGCCGCCAAGTACGAAGAACCCTCATTCCTCGATACCCTACTGGAAGACCCGTTGTTGCTTGCCGGCGGCGGCGGAATACTCGCTTTGCTGCTGGGCTATGTCGGCATCCAGGCGCGGCGCCGCCGCAAGGCTCAGGAGGCCGTTGGCGCGTTGTCGGCGATGAGTGAGTACCCATCCGAGGCCCAGTCCAATTTTGGTGTCAAGGGCGGACAGAGCGTCGATACGGGTAGCAGCAGTGTGTTGCATAGCGACTTCAGCCAGTCTGGCCTGTCGGCGATAGACGCGGACGAGGGGGTTGATCCGGTTGCCGAGGCGGATGTCTACATGGCCTACGGGCGCGATGCCCAGGCTGAAGAAATACTGCTGGATGCCCTGAAAACCGATGTGTCTCGCGGTGCGATCTATCTCAAGCTTCTCGAGATCTACGCTCAGCGCAAGAGCGCACGCCAGTTTGAGTCGGTCGCCACCGATTTCTACTCACGCACGGGTGGCGCGGGCAGCGATTGGGACAAGGCGGCCGCAATGGGCCGAGCGCTTGATCCGGATAATCCCTTGTATAGCAAGGACGGTGCGCGATACTCAGCAGGGCCGGAGACCCAGCCTGGCACCGCGATGCCGGCCGGCGGGTTGTCCAGGGGTGGCGTATTCGGTGAAGAGCCCGCTGGCGCGGACCAGGAAGTCCGCTTCGAGGCGCCCGAAGCCGAGGGTGGTGAGGGCGAGTTCGAATTGCCATCCGCCGAGTCTGATGAGACGTTCGAGCCCGCCGCAACGGTTGCGATCGGCAAGGGACAGATGAAGTTCGAGGATACCTGGGCGCTACCTGGGCAGACGGAAGGCGAGGCAGCCGAAACGGCGGATAAAGGCGTTGCCGCCGCGCCAGTCGAAGAACGGAAGACGGCCAGCGAAGAACCCGACTTCGCGGTGCTGGACTTTGATCTCGGACTGGATGCCGAGCCTGCTGCGGCGAGCGCGCCGGCGCAGAAGAACGCGCCAGCGGCCAAACCCGAGCCTGTAGATTCGTTTGGCCTGGAAACGTCGACGGAGACTTCTTTGTCGGGTGAGGTCGGTCAGGCCGGCATGAGCGCAACGATCATCAATAGCGATGCCCTCTACTCCGGCGTTGATGGCGATGCCGAGCCGGCGCCAGCGTTCAACGTTGGTACTACGGCGCAGCCCGAGCAGGATGAAGGTCTGGACGCCACGGTGTTCAACAACGACCTGCTGAATTTCGAGTTCGATGCCGACGAGGCGTCTGCCGACGAGGCCCATGCATCGCCAGAGCCTGTGGATCTGTCGAGTATCGACCTCGATCTGGATCTGTCCGAAGACGCAGGGGTCGAGGCGCCTCTAGACGCTGAGGCAGCACCGGTGGCGGAGCAGACTGAAGAGGGCGCCGATGCACTTGAGGATGTTGCGACCAGCGAGCAGGATGCGGATCAGGAAGCTGATACCAAACTTGACCTGGCGCGTGCATACGAAGAGATGGGCGATAAGGAAGGCGCCCGCGAGCTGGTCGAGGAGGTCCTTCGCGAGGGTAACGCGGAACAGCAGGCTGCTGCCCGCACCCTGATGGAACGACTCGGCTGACGGTTGAGTCCGCTACTGGTTTGAATCAGAGCCCCGGGCATCCGCCCGGGGCCTTTTCTTGTGGGTCCATGCATTCGGGTGCCTTGATACTCTTGTGGTTGGGCGGTGTGATTCTGATCCAGTTCGTGTCTCCCGAATCCCTGCTGCTAATCACGCTGGCGCTTGCGTTGGTGGCGACGGGCTACTGCGCCACGCGAAGCGCGCGCTTGCTGCGGCGGATACGCTACCTGTTGGTGGCTATCGTGGTGGTGTTCGCTGGTTTCACGCCCGGTGAAGCCCTGCTCGCCGGCTGGCCGGAACTGAGTCCGTCGCGCGAAGGGGTTGTACTCGCCCTTGAGCACGTCGGCCGCATACTGTCGGTGGTTTTCTGCGTCTCCATTCTGCTGCAGGCTTTGCCCGCCAGTCGTCTGGTGGGTGGGTTGCATGCGCTGCTCCGCCCGTTCGAGTCGCTCGGTTTTCCTGCCGACCGGGTCGCGGTGCGGACCTTGCTGGTTCTGAACCATGTGAACGCGGAAGGAGTGGCGGACTGGAAGAGTTGGTTGCGTGACGATGTCGAAACGCAGAACGCGCCGATCACCGTGACGCGCGAAGCGCTGGGTTGGGTCGAGGCGGCGGTGTTTCTCGCGCTGGTCAGCGTGTTGGTCGTCGCAGGGTTGGTTCTGTGAGAGTTGCGCTGGGGGTCGAATACGCGGGTGATGCGTTTGAGGGCTGGCAGAGTCAGCGCCACGGCAGAACCGTTCAGGATCATCTGGAGAACGCCATCGGCCGGATTGCCGGGCACCCGGTGAGGTTGCACTGCGCCGGACGCACCGATGCCGGGGTGCATGCGACCGCTCAGGTTGCGCACTTCGACACGCATGTCGAAAGATCGGTGTCGAGCTGGGTGCGGGGAGTCAATAGTTCGCTGCGTGTGCCGGTCAGCGTGCGCTGGGCGGTCGAGGTGGACGATCACTTTCATGCCCGTTTCGGTGCGATGGCGCGGCGCTATCGCTACATCCTGCACAACTGCGCGATCAAGCCGTCGCTGCTGGCCGGGCGTGTCGGCTGGTATCACGTGCCGCTGGATGTCGGGCTGATGGCGGTCGCGGTACGGAGCCTGGTGGGGGTGCACGACTTCTCGACCTTTCGCGCGGCCGGTTGTCAGGCGAAGTCGCCGATCAAGATCATGCACGAAGCAGAGGTACGGCGTGACGGTGAGTACCTGGTGTTCGATTTTCACGCCAGTGGTTTTCTCCATCACATGGTGCGCAATCTGGTAGGCGCGCTGGTATATATCGGCAAGGGACACTACTCCCCGGAGTGGCTCGCGCAAACGCTGGCGAGTCGCGACCGCAGTCTCGCCGCGCCCACTTTCATGGCGGAGGGCTTGTACCTGTGCGGCGTGGATTTTCCCCCCCACTGGCCCCTGCCGAACGGCGGGCGTATCATCGCGCTGCCCCGTGTTCCCCTGATCTAGATTCCATCCGATGCCACGAACCCGTATCAAGATTTGCGGTTTGACCCGCCCGGAAGATGTCGTTGCGGCGGTTGAATCAGGCGCCGACGCGATCGGGCTGGTGTTCTACCCGCCCAGTCCGCGCCATGTGAGCGTTGCGCGCGCGGCCGAGTTGGCAGCACTGGTGCCGCCCTTCGTGACGACTGTGGGCCTGTTCGTCAATCCCGAGCCTGCCGATGTCGAGCGTGTGCTGACGCGGGTGCCGTTGCAGTTGTTGCAGTTTCACGGTGATGAGTCTGATGCCGAGTGCGGCCGCTACGGGCGCCGCTGGATCAAGGCCGCGCGAGTGCGGCAGGGGGTCGATCTGGTAGAATTCTGCGCTTCACACCCGTCCGCTTCCGCAATCCTTCTCGACGCCTTCGTCGAGGGCTACGGTGGTGGTGGCAAGGTTTTCGATTGGTCGCTGATACCCGAAGGCTTGAACCGGCGACTGATACTCTCTGGCGGTCTGGATCCGGACAACGTGATCGAGGCTGTTCGCCGGGTCAGGCCGTGGGCGGTCGATGTCTCCAGTGGCGTCGAATCGGGCAAGGGTATCAAGGACGCAGCGCGCATCGCTGCATTCATCGCAGGAGTTCGAGATGCAGATGGCTGAAACGCCCTATTCATTCCCCGACGCAACGGGCCATTTCGGGCCCTACGGCGGCGTGTTCGCCGCTGAAACGCTGATACCCGCGATCGAGGAACTCAGGTGTGCGTACGAGGCGAGCCGCACCGACGCGGCGTTCATGGCCGAGTTCGACTACGAACTAAAGCACTACGTGGGGCGTCCCAGCCCGATCTACCACGCCAAACGCTGGTCGGGGCTGCTGGGTGGCGCACAGATTTATTTGAAGCGCGAGGATCTGAACCACACCGGCGCGCACAAGGTGAACAACTGCATCGGCCAGGCGATGCTGGCGCGCAAGATGGGCAAGCCCCGCGTCATCGCCGAGACTGGAGCGGGGCAGCACGGGGTCGCGACCGCCACCGTGGCCGCACGCTATGGCATGGAGTGCGTGGTCTACATGGGCAGCGAAGACGTCAAGCGTCAGGCGGCCAACGTATATCGCATGAAGCTGCTTGGGGCCACCGTCGTGCCGGTCGAGTCCGGGTCGCGCACGCTCAAGGACGCGCTCAACGAAGCGATGCGCGACTGGGTCACCAACGTGCACAACACCTTCTACATCATCGGCACTGTCGCTGGGCCGCATCCATACCCGGCCATGGTGCGCGATTTCCAGTCGGTGATAGGGCGCGAGAGTCTGGTCCAGATGCAGGAGCTGGCCGGGCGCCAGCCCGATGTATTGATCGCCTGCGTGGGTGGCGGTTCGAACGCGATCGGGCTCTTTCATCCCTATATCGACGTACCGGGTGTGCGCATGGTGGGCGTCGAAGCCGCCGGTGAGGGGCTGGCCAGCGGCCGTCATGCGGCGAGCCTGACTGCGGGCCGTCCTGGCGTGCTGCACGGCAACCGCACCTATCTGCTGCAGAACGAGGACGGGCAGATCACCGAGACGCACTCGATTTCCGCCGGTCTTGACTACCCCGGCGTAGGCCCCGAGCACGCCTGGCTCAAGGACAGCGGGCGGGCCGAGTACGAGGTGGTGACCGATGCCGAGGCCTTGCAGGCGTTCCACGACCTGTGCCGCTTCGAAGGTATCATTCCGGCGCTCGAAAGTTCGCATGCGCTCGCCTATGCCGCAAAGCTCGCTCCCACGTTGCCGAAGGACCGGATCCTGCTGGTTAACCTGTCCGGCCGGGGCGACAAGGACATGCACACGGTTGCCGAGTATTCCGGCATCCAGTTCTGAAACCGATACCGGATGGGCGCTTGCCGGTCCGGTCACGCGATGAATAACCTATGTCCAGAATCGAGTCAGTTTTTCAACGTCTGCAGGGTGAGCAACGACGCGCCCTGATCCCGTTCATCACGGCCGGTGATCCGGCCCCCGCGCTGACGGTCCCGCTCATGCATGCGCTGGTCGCGGGGGGCGCCGATATCATCGAACTGGGCGTGCCGTTCTCCGATCCGATGGCCGATGGCCCGACCATACAGCGCGCGTCCGAGCGTGCCCTGGCGGCCGGCATGAGCCTGCGCGGCGTTTTCGACTGCGTGACCCAGTTTCGCGCCGCCGACGACGCGACGCCGGTGGTGTTGATGGGCTACGCCAATCCGATCGAGGCGATGGGCAAGCCCGAGTTCGTCAGGCGCGCGCTGGAGGCCGGTGTGGATGGCGTGCTGGTGGTGGACTATCCGCCCGAGGAATGTACGGATTTTTCTTCGGCTTTGCGCGAGGCCGGACTCGATCCGGTATTCTTGCTCGCGCCGACCTCGTCCGAGCAGCGCTTCAGCGAAGTGGCGGCTGCGGGTAGCGGATATATCTATTACGTGTCTCTCAAGGGTGTCACCGGTAGCGCGGTGCTCGATTTTGATGAGGTCGCGCGGCGCATTCCGCAGATCCGGGCGCGCGTGGGCATGCCAGTGGGGGTCGGATTCGGCATCCGCGATGCCTCCTCGGCGCGTCGCATCGGCGAAGTCGCGGATGCGGTGGTGATCGGCAGCCGCATCATCGAGGAAATCGAAAGATCGCCCCGCGAACAGGTGGTGGGCAACGTCACGGCATTCGTCAGGACCATTCGTGAGGCGCTCGACCAGATCGGGAGGGAAGCACCATGAGCTGGCTGAAGAAGCTGCTGCCGCCGCGCATCAACAAGGGCGATCCCGGCGCGCGCAAGTCGATACCCGAGGGGTTGTGGAGCAAGTGTCCGGCTTGCGACGCGGTGCTCTATCGTTCGGATCTCGAAACCAACCAGTCAGTGTGCCCCAAGTGCGGGCACCATCAGCGCATACGCGCGCGACAGCGTCTTGATCTGCTGCTTGACGCGGATGGCCGGACCGAGATCGGTGTAGCGGTCAAACCCGTCGACCCGCTCAAGTTCAAGGACTCGCGCAAATACACCGATCGTCTCGCGGCGGCGGAGGACGACACCGGCGAGGCCGACGCGCTGGTGGTCATGCAGGGCAGTATCCTCGGAGCAGGGGTGGTAGTGGCGTGTTTCGAGTTCGAGTTCCTGGGCGGTTCCATGGGCTCGGTGGTGGGGGAGCGCTTCGTGCGTGGCGTGCGTGCCGCCGAAGAGCAGCGCCTGCCGTTCATCTGCATTACCGCGACCGGCGGTGCGCGCATGCAGGAAGGGCTGTTTTCGCTGATGCAGATGGCCAAGACCACAGCCGCCATCACGCGCCTGTCGCGGCGCAAGCTGCCGTTCATTACCTTGCTGACCGATCCGACCATGGGCGGGGTGTCGGCCAGTTTTGCCTTCATGGGTGATGTGGTAATCGCCGAACCCAACGCTCTGATCGGTTTTGCCGGGCCACGGGTGATCGAGCAGACGGTACGCGAGACCCTGCCCGAAGGCTTTCAGCGGGCCGAATTCCTGCTGCAAAAGGGCGCGATCGACATGATCGTCGACCGGCGCCAGTTGCGCGACAAACTTGCCCGCCTGATCGGGCTGCTGACCCAGCAGGCCGTCCTTGAGGCTTGACGCAAGCGGTAGCGACATGGCCTTGCCGGAGGATCTGGACGGCTGGTTGAAGTTGCTCGAAGAGCGCCACGCCGCCGAACCCATCCAGCTCGGTCTGGAGCGCGTTGCGTCGGTTCATGCAGCGCTGGGTGGGGTGTCGGAGGCGGTGGTGATCACGGTCGGCGGCACCAACGGCAAGGGGTCGGTGTGCGCGATGCTGGAGGCGATACTGATCGCCGCCGGCTATAGCACCGGCGTGTACACCTCGCCACACCTGTTGCGCTACAGCGAGCGGGTACGCATCGACGGGCGCGAGATCGATGCCGGCGCGATGGTCGAAGCGCTACGCGCGGTCGAACGCGCGCGCGCCGATGTGCCCTTGACCTACTTCGAACATGGCACCCTGGCGGCATGGCAGCTTTTCTGCCGGCAGCGGCTGGACGTGGTGATTCTCGAGGTGGGGCTGGGGGGGCGCCTCGATGCGGTCAACGTGATCGATCCGGATTGCGCGATCGTCACCAGCGTCGCGATGGACCACATGGATTACCTCGGCACCACTCGCGAGCAGATCGGCTTCGAGAAGGCCGGCATCTTCAGGGCCGGGCGACCGGCGGTATGCGGCGATCCCCATCCGCCCGCATCGCTGCTCAAGCATGCGGCCGAGCTGGATGCCCGGCTGTGGGTGAGCGGACGGGACTTCGGTTTCGGCGGCGATCGTCAGCAATGGGGTTACTGGCGCTACGAGCACGCGCCCGCTGCGGGCGCCCTGGTGCGTCGTGGTGGTCTTGCCTACCCGGCGTTGCGCGGTGCCAATCAACTGCTCAATGCCTCGGCGGTGATGACAGCGCTGGACCTGCTGCGAACGCGCATTCCGGTGTCCATGCAGGCGGTGCGTCAGGGCTTCATGCTGGTTGAACTGCCCGGTCGTTTCCAGGTGCGCGCAGGCAAGCCCGCCGTGATCCTGGACGTGGCGCACAATCCACAGGCGGCCGGGGTGCTGGCCGAGAACCTCTCCAACATGGGTTTTTTCCCCGAAACCTGGGCCGTGCTTGGTATGTATGCGGACAAGGACGTCGAGGGCGTCGCGGCGCGGGTGCGTGACCGCGTCGATCACTGGATGCTCGCCACCCTCCCAGGGGTGCGCGGCTTGACGGCTGCCGCCTTGCATGAACGGTTGCGCAACGCCGGTGTGTCGGGGGATGTGCGCTGTTTCGACAGTCCGGCCCAAGCGTTTGCGGTGGCGCATCAAAGTGCGGGTGAGGGTGATAGAATTGTCGTCTTTGGTTCGTTCATGACCGTGGCGGATGTGCTGGCGGCAACAGGTGTGGTAGAGGCGGGGTCGACTCGTGGCGGATGACGAAAACCTCGAATTGAAAAAGCGTTCACGGCGTCGTCTGGTGGGCGCGGCCGCGCTGGCATTGCTTGCGGTCATCGTGTTGCCCATGGTCATGGATGACGAGCCTGGTGTACCGGTGCAGGATATCCAGGTGACCATACCCGATCGCAACGCCGACAGCGCCTTGGCGCGGCCGATTGCCGGGCGCCCGGAAGCTGATGCAGTGGTGGCGCCGCCTCCGCAGGAGCAACCCCCCGTTTCCGCAACCACCGTGCGTCCGACACCGGATGAACCGCGTCCCCGTAGTGAATCCCCCGGCCCCCAGGGTGAACGGCCCGCGACCGACAAGGGTGGAGCGATTGCGCGCCCCAGCCCTGCGAGCGTGACCCCGCCGTCCGGGCAGGACGAGGCGGCACGGGTACAGGCGCTGCTCGAGGGCAAGGCAGCCGCCTCGGCCGCGCGTGAGCAACCGTTTGTGGTACAGGTTGGGGCGTTCAGTGAAAAGGCGAAGGCGGTTGCCATCAGCGGTGATTTGAAAGGACGCGGCTTTTCGGCCTATATCGAGGACGCTGGCGCGGTCACGCGCGTGCGTGTCGGCCCATACGCGACCCGTGAGGATGCCGAGAAGGCCGCCGCGCGGCTTGGGGCCTTGGGAATCAACGGTGTGATTTCGTCGCGCTGAAGGCTCGTCCGCATGACGTCGTTCGATTACGTGTTTCTCGGCGTGCTGGCCCTGTCCGCGGTGGTCGGGATGTGGCGGGGGCTGGTCAGCGAGGTGATCGCGCTGGTGGCGTGGGTGGCGGCACTGGCGGCGGCGTGGTTGTATGCCGGGCACGTTGCGCAGATGCTCGCCGACGTGATCGCGGAGTCCATGTGGCGCCAGGTTGCCGGTTTTGCATTGATCTTCGTAGGGGTACTATTGATCGCGGCGATGCTGCGTTTCCTGCTCCGCGAGTTGTTGCGCGCTGCCGGACTGAGACCTGTCGACCGCTTTTTTGGAACCATGTTCGGACTGGCACGTGGCGTGGCGATCGCCATGGTGCTGGTGTTGTTCGGTAGCTTGATCGGGGTGGCTCACGAACCGTGGTGGCGCGATGCGTTGTTCGCCCCTCCGCTGGAAACGGCCGTGATTGCCGCCAAACCATGGCTGCCCGATGCGGTGGCCGACAGAGTTCGATTCAGATAGGTGCAAATTCCATGTGTGGAATCATAGGCGTCGTAGCGCATAGTCCGGTCAATCAGCTGCTCTACGATGGTCTGCAGGTCTTGCAGCACCGTGGCCAGGATGCGGCCGGTATCGCGACGTCGGAAAATGGACGCTTCTTCATGCACAAGGGGCCGGGCCTGGTCCGTGACGTGTTCCGTACCCGCAACATGCGCAACCTGACCGGGCAATGGGGCATCGGCCACGTGCGCTATCCCACCGCCGGTTCGGCCTGTAATCCGGCTGAGGCGCAACCGTTTTACGTGAATTCTCCGTTTGGTCTGCTGCTGGCGCACAACGGCAACCTGACCAACGCCGAAGAACTCAAGCGCGAGATATTTCTGTCCGATCTGCGCCACGTGAATACCAATTCCGATTCCGAGGTGCTGCTCAACGTACTCGCGCATGAGCTGCAGGCGGCCGCAAACGGATTCAAGCTCGACGACGACGCGGTTTTCCGCGCCGTGGCGAATGTGCACCGCCGTTGTCGTGGCGCGTACGCGGTGGTGGTGATGATCGCCGGCTACGGTCTGCTGGCTTTTCGCGATCCGCACGGGATACGGCCGCTGGTGGTAGGGCGCAACGACACCCTGCAAGGGCAGGAGTGGCTGGTGGCGTCGGAGTCCGTCGCGGTCGATGTGATCGGCTTTCGCATGTTGCGCGACGTGGCCCCCGGCGAGGCGATCCTGATCGACACCGAAGGCAATTTCCGCAGCCGACAATGTGCCCAGCACACGGTCCAGGCGCCGTGCATGTTCGAATTCGTGTATCTCGCCCGCCCCGATTCCATCATTGACGGCATCTCGGTATATGAGTCGCGCGTCAAGATGGGCGCCTATCTGGCCGAAAAGCTCAAACGCACCCAGCCGCAGATCAAAATCGACGTGGTCATTCCGATCCCGGATTCGAGCCGTCCGGCGGCCATGGAAATGGCCGCCATACTCGGTCTGCCGTATCGCGAAGGGTTTGTCAAGAACCGCTATATCGGCCGGACCTTCATCATGCCGGGCCAGGGGGTGCGCCGCAAATCGGTGCGGCAGAAGCTCAACACGATTCCGCTTGAGTTCCGGGGCAAGAACGTGTTGCTGGTCGACGATTCCATCGTGCGTGGCACGACCAGTCGAGAAATTGTCTCCATGGCGCGTGAAGCGGGCGCCCTCAAAGTCTATCTGGCGTCGGCGGCGCCGCCGGTGCGTTACGCCAACGTATACGGCATCGACATGCCCACGCGCACCGAGCTGATCGCCGGCGAGCGTGACGAGCAGCAGGTGTGCGCGGAAATCGGCGCAGATGGACTGGTGTATCAGGATCTTGCCGATCTGAAGGCGGCCGTTGGTTCGCTCAATCCGGCAATCAAGTTTTTCGAGACCTCGTGCTTTGACGGGTGTTACGTCACCGGTGATGTAACCGATGAATACCTGTTCAGCGTCGAGAATCTGCGCAGCGAGAAGACTGCTTCGGCCGATGACGGTGAAGACGGTCAACTCGACCTGAATCTGGTCTATGGCCAGGACCAATGAAGCTCATCCATGACCCATCCTGAATTCGACACCCTCTCGGTTCGCGCCGGCACCCGGCGCAGCCAGTTCAACGAGCACAGTGAAGCGCTGTATCTGACTTCCAGCTTCGTCTTCGACAGTGCGGCACAGGCCGCGGCGCGCTTTTCGGGTGAGGAGGAGGGCAACGTCTACGCGCGCTTCTCCAACCCGACGGTCACGATGATGCAGGACCGGCTTGCCGCGCTGGAATGCGGCGAGGCCTGCGTCGCGACATCTTCGGGCATGTCGGCGATCCTGTCGCTGGTGATGGCGACGTTGCAGGCGGGTGATCATATCGTCGCGTCGCAGGGGCTGTTTGGTGCGACCCAGCAGTTGTTCAACAACATCCTGACCCGGTTCGGAATAGAGACGACACTGGTGCCGGCGACCGATCTGGATGCCTACCGCGCGGCGGTGCGTCCGCGTACCCGGTTGTTTTTCGTCGAAACTCCGTCGAATCCGCTAACCGAAATCGTGGATATCGCGGCAGTCGCCGAGATCGCGAAATCCGCTGGGGCAATTTTTGCGGTGGATAACTGCTTCTGCACCCCCGCCTTGCAAAAGCCGCTGCTACTGGGGGCGGACGTGGTCGTGCATTCCGCGACCAAGTACCTCGATGGGCAGGGGCGGGTGCTGGGCGGCGCGGTGGTGGGCGGCAAGCCGGTCCTGGACGAAGTGTTCAAGTTTCTGCGCACTGCCGGCCCATGCATCTCGCCGTTCAACGCGTGGGTGATCCTCAAGGGGTTGGAGACCTTGCGTATCCGCATGGAGGCGCAATCCGCCAGCGCACTGGAGCTTGCTCGCTGGCTGGAACGCCAGCCCGGCGTCGGGCGCGTGTTCTACCCAGGCCTCGCGTCGCATCCGCAGCACGCGTTGGCGATGCGTCAGCAGACCTCGGGCGGCGCGATCGTCAGCTTTGAAGTGAAAGGGGGGCGTGAGCAGGCGTGGCGGGTCGTCGATGCAACCCGGATGATCTCGATCACCGCCAATCTGGGTGATACACGCACCACCATTACCCACCCCGCGTCGACCACGCATGGCCGAATCTCGGCCGAGGCAAGGGCGCTGGCGGGGATAGGCGAGGGGTTGCTGAGGGTCGCGGTGGGGCTGGAGGCGGTTGAGGATATCAAGGCCGATCTGGCAACCGGTCTGGCCTGACTCGGCGGGTTATGGTCCGGGCGCCTACCAGCGCAATCCGGAGCGTGGTGTTTTCGATCGCGAGATGGCATGAATCCCGTACTGTTGTCGATACTGCTGCTCGCCTGCAGCAACGTTTTCATGACGTTCGCGTGGTACGCGCATCTGAAAGAACTCAACGACAAGCCGTGGATCGTTGCCGCGCTCGTCAGTTGGGGCATCGCACTGCTCGAGTATTTGCTGCAGGTTCCGGCCAACCGTATCGGTTACAGTGTGCTCAATGTCGGGCAGTTGAAGATCATGCAGGAAGTGATCACGCTGTCGGTGTTCGTACCCTTCTCGGTGTTGTACCTGAAAGAGCCGCTGAAGCTGGATTACCTGTGGGCGGGCTTGTGCATGGTGGCGGCGGTTTTCTTCATGTTCCGAAGCCGGTTCGTGTAGGGCCCGGATTTGCTGGCGCACCGGGTCGGGAGCGTGCGTCGAGCCGAATGTCAGGTTGAGCAAGGAGGTCGGCGGTGCTTGAACTTGTGGCTAACATCGGGCACCAGGGCATCGGTTATCTGGTGCTGGTGGTGATCGTGATGGCGCTGGTGCTGCTGCGCTCCGTGCCTGCACAGCGCCAGCCGCTGCTCAATACCCTGGTGCTGTTCGCCGCCAGTCTGGCGGGGCTGTTCGTCAGTGCGTTGATCGAACTGTCCGGATATTCCGCTGCGGCGAAATCCCTGCGCCAGTTGTCGATACTGGTCGAGGGCATGGCGGTGATACGCCTGTGGGGCCTGGTGTTGTTTCGCTGGCTGCTGCCGCGCCTGGGACTGACGCCGCCGCGCATCCTCGAAGACATGGCAGTGATCGGCGCCTATATTGCGTGGGGATTGATGTCCCTTCATTACGCGGGGCTGGATCTGTCGAGCATCGTCGCAACCTCGGCGGTGATTACCGCCGTGATCGCGTTTTCCATGCAGGACACGCTGGGCAACATCCTCGGCGGCATTGCGCTGCAACTCGACGATTCGCTGAAAGTCGGCGACTGGATCAAGGTGGATGACGTGATTGGCCGGGTTGTGGATATCCGTTGGCGCTCCACATCGGTCGAGACGCGCAACTGGGAAACCGCGATCATTCCCAACAGCCAGCTGATGAAGGGCAAGTTCCTGGTGCTGGGCCGGCGCAACGACCAGCCGGAGCAATGGCGGCGCTGGGTGTGGTTCAGCGTCAGCTATGGCGTGATGCCCGCGCGCGTGATCAATGTGGTCGAACGAGCGCTGGCGATGTGCAACATCGCAGGGGTGGCCAAGACTCCCGCGCCCAATTGCATGATGATGGAATTCGGCGAGAGTACCGCCCGGTACGCGGTGCGATATTGGCTGACTGACCTGGCTTGTGACGATCCGACTGATTCGGCAGTGCGCGTACACGTGTTCAGCGCGCTGCAACGCGCGGGGATCGCGCCCGCCATACCGGAGCGCTATCTGCATCTGGAGAAGGAGGGGACCAAGCATCTGCGAATGCGCCACAGCCGCGAGATCGAGCAACGCCTCGAAGTGCTGAGGAGTGTCGAGTTGTTCCGCTCGCTGACCGAGGAAGAACTGCGCCTGGTCGCTGAACGGCTCAAGTACACCCCGTTCGCGGCGGGCGACGTCATGACGCAACAAGGCGCGGTGGCGCACTGGCTTTACATCCTGACCGAAGGACAGGCCGAAGTGGTGCTCGACGTCGACGGTCGGCACAAGACACTGAACATCATCGATGCGGATGCCGGCCCCAGTTTCTTTGGTGAAATGGGCCTAATGACCGGAGATGCGCGGGCCGCGACGGTGGTCGCGCGCACCGGGGTCGAGTGCTACCGGCTGGACAAGAGTTCGTTCGAGAGCATCGTCCAGTCACGTCCGGCCATGGTCGAGGAGATATCGCGGGTCATCGCGGTGCGGCGGGCCGCGCTGGATAGCGCGCGTGCGGTGCTGGACGCCCGGGTGCACAGCGCGCCGGCGGCTCAGCGCGAGTCGGAGCTGCTGCGCAAGATAAGGGATTTTTTCCGCCTTGACGAGTGAGAGCAGGATTCCCGCCTGACACGCGTTCCCGCCCCGATCCGGCGCGTCGCGATAAAAATCAGCTTGAGGGGGCGGACCGCCTCGCTTCGAGCTTGCCTGCTTCCCAGACCAAGTAGCGCGCATCGGCGTGCCAGTCCGACAGCACCCAGCGCTCACAGTTGTGCTGGTCGACGATATGCAGATGGCGGGCCGGACGGTGTGTGTGGCCGTGTATCAGGGTCGGGTATTCCTGGCTGCGCAACAGTCGCGTGACCGCGTCCGGATTGACATCCATGATCCTCGCCGGCTTGCCGGCGTTCGCCAATGCGCTCTGGCGACGCATTTCGGCGGCGAACTGCTTGCGCTCCCGCAGTGGTCGGGCGAGAAAGGCGCGTTGCCATTCGGGGCTGCGCACTTGCTGGCGAAACCGCTGATAGGCGGTATCGTCGGTGCACAGGAGGTCGCCGTGGCTGAGCAGCACGGCTTGCCCGTCCAGCACGATCAGGGTGGGGTCGGTGAGTCGTGTCATGCCGGCGCGTCGCGCGTAATCGTCGCCGAGCAGGAAGTCGCGATTGCCGGCCATGAAGTGCACCGCCGTGCCGCGTTCGGCCAGTTGCGCGAGAGCTTCCGCCACCAGGGTATTGAGCGGTGTGATGTCGTCGTCACCGACCCAATGCTCGAACAGGTCTCCGAGGATGTAGAGCGAGTCCGCGTCGCGCGCGGCCTCCCCGACGAAGTGTTGCAAGGCCCGGATGGTCTCGGGCCTGTCGCTGCATAGATGTAGATCGGAAATGAACAGGGCTTTCATGGTTTCCGCAGGTCAGCCCTTCGTGTGCGGCTCAGACGATTTCGGCGCGTTCGATGATGACGTCCTCGACCGGCACGTCCTGGTGGAAGCCGGACGAGCCGGTCTTGACCGCGCGTATCTTGTCCACCACGTCCATCCCTGCCGATACGCGTCCGAACACGCAGTAGCCCCACCCCTGCATGTCGGGCGAGCGGTAGTTGAGGAAGTCGTTGTTCGAGACGTTGATGAAGAACTGCGCGCTCGCCGAGTGCGGTGCCTGGGTGCGCGCCATCGCGACGGTGCCGGTCAGGTTCTGCAGGCCGTTGTCTGCCTCGTTCTTGATCGGATCGCGGGTGGGCTTCTGCTTCATCCCCGGTTCGAAACCGCCGCCCTGAATCATGAAGCCGTTGATGACGCGATGAAAGATCGTGTTGTCGTAATGACCCGCCTCGACGTAGGCAATGAAGTTCTTGACCGTTTCGGGGGCCTTGTCAGCGTCGAGTTCGAGGGTGATGGTGCCGTGGTTGGTGTGCAGGTTGACTGCCATGGGATGCTCCTGAGGGTGATCGTAGGTTACTTGTCCGAGGCCGGTGCCTCGATGATGCGGATCGACTCGATCACGACCGGCGTGACTGGAACGTTCTTGTGTGGAACGACGGTGGTTGTTGCCGTTTTCCCGATCTTCTGCACCAGATCGAACCCCTTGCTGACCTTGCCAAACACGGCATAGCCCCAACCGTCCGGAGACGGGTAGTCGAGGGCCGTATTGTCGACCAGGTTGATGAAGAACTGCGAAGTGGCCGAATGCGGGTCGCCGGTGCGCGCCATCGCGAGGGTGCCGGACTTGTTCTTGAGGCCGTTCTTGGCCTCGTTTTCAATGGGCGCCATACCCGGCTTCTGGCGCATCTGGGCATCGAAACCACCTCCCTGGATCATGAAACCGTCGATGACCCGGTGAAAGATGGTGCCGTCGTAAAACCCGGTACGGGCATACTCCAGAAAATTGGCGACGGAAGCCGGTGCTTCCTTTTCAAACAACTCGACGGTAATCACGCCTTGATTGGTGCGGACTTCAATCTGCGGGTTGGCGGCAAACAGACCGGTAGTGGCAGTCAGGAAGATCAGGGTGGCGAACCAGCGTTTCATCGTATTTCCTGTGTGGTAGCGTTGGGTTGCAGTGGCTGTTGCCAACGGTATGTCGTGGTAACGTCCGGATGCAAAGGATGCGGTGACCGGCGGTAGAATCGGCGGCATGCCGGATGTGCTATGATCGCTCGCCTTCTCGGGCGAGTCCGTTGGACGAACCGTGGATTCTAGCAATACGGCGGGGTGCAGACAATCCGCCGTCCGTGCCGATCGGCCCGGAGCGGGGTCCGCAACTTTCCCGTGCGACCGCCCGGCAGCGCGGTACGCTGCCTATTTCACAGGATATGAACCGGACCCCGGCATGCTTGCTATCTACAACACCCTGACACGCAGCAAAGAATTGTTCGTACCCATAGAGCCGGGCAAGGTCCGCATGTACGTGTGCGGCATGACAGTCTATGACTACTGCCATCTCGGCCATGCGCGCGTGATGGTGGTGTTCGACGTGCTGTCGCGCTGGCTGCGGGCGAGCGGCTTCGAGGTGACCTACGTACGCAACATCACCGATATCGACGACAAGATCATCAAGCGCGCCGGTGAGAACAACGAGACGGTGCGCGCCCTGACCGATCGCTTCATTGCCGCCATGCATGAAGACGCTGCCGCGCTGGGGGTGTTGCCGCCCGACCATGAACCACGTGCCACCGAGTACGTGGTGCGGATGCAGACCATTATCGAGCGGCTGCGCGAGAAGGGCCTGGCCTATGTCGCGGACAACCGGGACGTGTGCTACGCGGTGCGCAAGTTCGATGGCTACGGCAAGCTGTCGGGCAAGTCGCTGGATGAATTGCGCGCCGGCGAGCGTGTCGAGGTTGTGAGCGACAAGCGTGATCCTCTGGATTTCGTGTTGTGGAAACAGGCACGCGCGGACGAGCCGGACGAAGTGAAGTGGGATTCGCCGTGGGGGAGCGGGCGTCCGGGCTGGCACATCGAGTGCTCGGCGATGAGTTCGGACCTGCTCGGCAACCACTTCGATCTGCATGGCGGCGGGCAGGATCTGCAGTTTCCACACCACGAGAACGAGATCGCCCAGTCCGAGGGCGCGCACGGGCACACCTTCGTCAATTACTGGATGCACAACGGTTTTGTCCGCGTCGATGACGAAAAGATGTCCAAGTCACTGGGCAACTTCTTCACCATCCGCGACGTATTGAAGAAGTTTGACGCCGAAGTGGTGCGTTTCTTCATCCTGCGCGCGCACTATCGCAGTCCGCTCAACTATTCCGACGACCACCTCGATGACGCCCGCCAGTCGCTCACCCGTCTCTATACCGCGCTGAAGAACGTGCCCCCGCTCGACGTGGGGGTCGACTGGGACGAGGCGCACGCGCGGCGCTTCAAGGCCGCACTGGACGACGATTTGAACACGCCCGAAGCGGTTGCGGTGCTGTTCGAGCTGGCCAATCTGGCCAACCGCGATAAGTCGCCCGCGTTGGCGGCACAGCTCAAGGGGCTGGCCGGTGTGATCGGACTGCTCGAACGTGAGCCGGTGGGCTTCTTGCAGGCCGGCACGGTGGGCTCGGATGCTACCGACGTTCAAGCGATCGAAGCCCTCATTGCGCGCCGCAGCGCGGCGAAGTCGGAGCGCAACTACGCCGAGGCCGACCGTTTGCGCGCCGAACTGCTGGACATGGGGGTCGCGCTTGAAGACACGGCGCAAGGCACGACCTGGCGCCGTGCCTGAGGGCGCCGTCAGTGGCTGAAGCGGCCGTGGCTGATGATGGACAGGTCAACGAAGTCGAGCGCGACGTGGTCGGTAGGTGAGTAAGTCACCGCAAGGCCACCCACGTCCCACTCATTGAGCGTTTCAAGCGCGGCCATCAGGCGCTCGCGGGTGAGATCCTTGCCCGCGCGGCGCAGCGCTTCGGTGAATATCTTCGCGGTGATGTAGCTTTCCAGCGTTGTGTACGAGTAACCGATGCCCTTGGCCTTCGCGAGTCGCCTGTATTCCCGGACCACCGGATGATCGATCCGGAATGGGGATGGTACGACCTGCGACTGAACCACCCCGTGTGCCTCCGGGCCTACTTCATCGACGAGTTGACGGCTGCCGAACACCGACAGGCCCAACAGCATTGGTTTGGTCTCGTTGGCCGAAAGCGCGTGGACCAAGGCGGCCGTGCTGTCTCCCGCCACCGCCATGATGAGCGCCGACGGGTTGGCCTTGGCCACCTGTCGGGCCACCTGTGCCGCGTTCTCGCCACTGGTTTCCAGAGGAGCGATCAGATTGAGTGGAGGACGGCCATGTTTGGCCAAAGCGGATTCAGCCGCCGCGACGCCGGCCTTGCCAAACGCGTTCGGTAGATGAACCACGCCGATGGACGTAACCCCGAGCGAAATGAGATGCTCGATCATGGCCTCGATCTCGCGCGCATATGAAGCCCGCACGTGAAACACGTAGGGGCTGTGCGTCTCGCGCAGCGCATCCGCCCCGGTGTAAGGGGCAAAGAGTGGGATCCTGGCCGCGTTCGCGAGCGGTATGGCGCGCATGTTCTGGGGCGTCCCCAGAACGCCGTACAGCGCGAACACCTTCTCCTGTTCGATCAGTTCCTTGACGTTGGCTTCGGTCTGATCAGGCTTGTAGCCGTCATCGACAACAATCAGCCTGATCGGGCGCCCGTGTATCCCGCCGTTGCGATTGACCTCATCAAAGAGCAGATTGGCGCCCGAGACATACTCCATTCCAAGCTCGCCGAGTGGCCCCGTCAAAGGGCCAGAAAACCCCACCTTGATGGTATTTCCGACCACGGCGCCGGATTGGGCGGCTACCTGGAAGGAGAAGCCCAAAGACGCCACGGTTGCCAGCAGTGCACAGGCGAGCCGGCATACCCTCGAAAATCTACACATGGTGACTCCTTTGATAGGAACTGACTATGCAGGGACAATAGCGCACATGCATTATGTGGCATTTTTCCATGTGATGTAACAGAATCATGCAGTTTCATGCAGTTTCATGCGTTTCCAGAGACTGTCCGTTGCATTTTCCCGGCGTGCGTCCAGCAGTACGAAGCAAAGCTGTCGGCAATAGAAAACGGCGCCCGCAGGCGCCGTCGATGATCTGACAAGTGCGGTGCTGGTCTTATTTCTTGCTCTTGGGCGTATTGCCGGGAAACTGGTTGAACATCTGGAATGCTTCGGTGGAGGCGCGCGTCATTTGCTCGAAAGCGGCGCGGGTGGTGTCCATGGCGGTCTGGATCGCGTTGGTTGCGTTGTGATCGGTTACCGGCATCCCCTGGAACATCTTTTGCATGGCCTGGAAGACGTCCTGTCCGCCGCTGGCGAGTTGCTCGCCGACCAGTTTGCCGACTTCGGCCTGGGTGCGGCTGGTCAGTTCGGCCATTTCGCGCGCGCAGGCGAGCATTCTTTCGGCTGAAGTCTGGGCGAAACGTGTGCGCAATTCCATTGCCGACTGAGGGTCGGTTGCGGTACTCAGCGCGCGGGCGTTGTTCACCCCTTCTTCAAACAGTCCCTTGGCGGTTTCGACCTGCAGTTCCATGATCCGCTGCGAGTTTTCGATAGAAAGCTGGGCAAGCCGCATCGCCGCTTCGAGGTTCTTGCGCTGGAGTTCGTTCATCTGGTCTTGATTCTGTTTGCTAGCCATCTCTTTTCTCCCTCAATCACACTGGTTTGATGTCGAGTCAGTCCGCACCCTGCATGCGCACTGCGAGACGAGCCCGACTCAGGCCATTACCCAAGCGTTATTTCGCTTCGCCCCTTTGCCTAACTTAGCACCGTGGTGCGTGCATTGCATGGGTTTTCCGCGGATCTCGGGAAAAACAATGGCGATATGTTGCACTGCAACAACAGCGTTGTTTTTCAATGCCACAATCGTGGTGTCTCGCGCGGTGTGTTCGCGGTTGATATTCCCCGTCGAACCCCCATCTTTCATGGCAACAAACCTCGACAAGGACCATCGACATGCGCTTCGACAAGTTGACCACCAAGTTTCAGCAGGCATTCTCCGATGCGCAGAGCATCGCGGTCGGTAACGACAACCAGTTCATCGAGCCGCAGCATCTGCTGGCGGCCTTGCTGGAGCAGGACGACGGCGGAACCACGGCGTTGTTGCAACGTGCCGGGGCCAACGTACAACCGCTGAAGACCGCACTCAGGAGTGCCATCGGACGCTTGCCCAAGGTCGAGGGGCATGGTGGCGAGGTGCAGATCGGGCGCGATCTGAACAATCTGCTCAACCTGACCGACAAGGAGGCGCACAAGCGCGGCGACCAGTACATCGCCAGCGAGTTGTTCCTGCTGGCCCTGAGTGACGACAAGGGCGAGACCGGGCGGTTGCTCAGGGAACACGGACTGGTGCGCAAGGCGCTCGAAGCGGCGATTACCGCGGTGCGTGGCGATCAAAGCGTGGGCAGTCAGGAGGACGAGGGGCAGCGCGAGGCGTTGCAGAAATACTGCCTCGACCTGACCGAGCGGGCGCGTCACGGCAAGCTGGATCCGGTGATCGGGCGCGACGACGAGATCCGCCGCGCGATCCAGATCCTGCAGCGCCGGACCAAGAACAACCCGGTGTTGATCGGTGAGCCGGGCGTGGGCAAGACCGCGATCGTCGAAGGACTGGCGCAGCGCATCGTCAATGATGAGGTGCCGGAGTCGCTCAAGGGCAAGCGGGTGCTATCGCTGGACATGGCGGCGTTGCTGGCGGGGGCCAAGTATCGCGGCGAGTTCGAGGAGCGTCTCAAGTCGGTGTTGAAGGAGTTGGCGCGTGAAGAAGGGCGCGTGATCGTCTTCATCGATGAGCTGCACGTGATGGTGGGGGCGGGTAAGGCCGAGGGTGCCATCGACGCCGGCAACATGCTCAAACCGGCGCTCGCGCGCGGTGAGTTGCACTGCATAGGCGCGACCACGCTGGATGAGTATCGCAAGTACATCGAGAAGGATGCGGCGCTGGAGCGGCGTTTCCAGAAGGTGCTGGTCGAGGAGCCGTCGGTCGAGGCCACCATCGCCATCCTGCGCGGCTTGCAGGAGAAGTACGAGATTCACCACGGCGTCGAGATCACCGACCCGGCCATCGTGGCGGCCGCCGAGTTGTCGCACCGTTACATCACCGACCGATTCCTGCCGGACAAGGCCATCGATCTGATCGACGAGGCGGCGGCGCGGATCAAGATGGAGATCGACTCCAAGCCGGAAGTCATGGACAAGCTGGACCGGCGCATGATCCAGCTCAAGATCGAACGCGAGGCGGTGAAGAAGGAGAAGGACGAAGCGTCGCAGAAGCGTCTGCAACTGATCGAGGATGAACTCGCCAAGCTGCAGCGCGAGTACAACGACCTGGAGGAGGTGTGGAAGGCGGAGAAGGCCAAGGCCCAGGGGGCGGCACATATCAAGGAAGAAATCGACCAGTTGCGCGCGCAGATGGCCGAATTCCAGCGCAAGGGTCAACTCGACCGGGTGGCTGAGCTGCAGTACGGCAAGCTGCCGCAACTGGAAGCTCAGATGAAGGCTGCCGAGCAGGCTGGCGACGCGGCGCAGCCCAATCGCTTGCTGCGCACTCAGGTTGGCACGGAAGAGATCGCCGAAGTGGTTTCGCGCGCCACCGGGATCCCGGTGAGCAAGATGATGCAGGGCGAGCGGGAAAAGCTGCTGCGCATGGAAGAACGCTTGCACCGGCGCGTGGTGGGGCAGGATGAGGCGGTGCGCATGGTGTCTGATGCGATCCGGCGCTCGCGCGCGGGGTTGGCCGACGAGAACCGCCCCTATGGCTCGTTCCTGTTCCTCGGGCCGACCGGGGTGGGCAAGACCGAACTGTGCAAGACGCTGGCCGAATTCCTGTTCGATTCGGAGCAACACCTGATCCGCGTCGACATGAGCGAGTTCATGGAGAAGCACTCGGTGGCACGTCTGATCGGGGCGCCTCCGGGCTATGTCGGCTACGAGGAGGGCGGTTACCTCACCGAGCAGGTGCGGCGCAAACCGTACAGCGTGATCCTGTTCGACGAGGTCGAGAAAGCCCACCCCGATGTGTTCAACGTGCTGCTGCAGGTGCTCGACGATGGGCGCATGACCGATGGTCAAGGGCGCACCGTGGACTTCAAGAATACGGTGATCGTGATGACCTCGAACCTGGGCAGCCAGATGATCCAGCAGATGGCTGGCGATGACTACGGAGTGATCAAGCTGGCGGTGCTCGCCGAGGTCAAGACCTTCTTCCGCCCCGAGTTCATCCACCGCATCGCTGAGGTGGTGGTGTTCCATGCACTCGACGAAAAGCACATCGCGGGTATCGCGCGCATCCAGCTTGAGTACCTGCAAAAGCGGCTGGCGCGGCTGGAGATGAGCATGGAGGTGACCGAGGCGGCGCTCGCGGATATCGCCCAGGCGGGTTTCGATCCGGTATTCGGGGCGCGTCCGCTCAAGCGAGCGATACAGGAGCGGATCGAGAACCCGCTGTCGAAGGCCATACTCGACGGGCAGTTCGGCCCCCACGACCGCATTCACATCGATGTCGAACACGGCAAGCTGCTTCTTACCAAGGCCGCATGACGGTGGTCGCGGTGGGAGCTTTGTCCCCCGCCGCGAGTTCTTCCGCCGCGGCGGGTAGCCTGACGGGCCGCACAATGCCATAATCGCGGGTCACTCAGCTGCGGTCCCGGCCGCTTGCTCAACTAACACGGCTCACACGGAAATCACGATGTTCGAGGCAGTTCGCAAAAACCAGCGCATCTCGCAGGTGATCCTCGCGATCATCATAGTCCCGTTCGCATTCTTCGGTATGGATGCCTTTTTCGATGGCTCACAGGGGCCAGGCGAGGTCGCGACCGTGGGTGATGCCCAGATCTCAGCGCGTGAGTTCGAGCAGGCGTTGCGCGACCAGCAGGAGCGGGCGCGCCAGGCGCGCGGCGGCGAGTACGACCGTGCATTGTTCGAGTCCGAGGCATTTCGCCGTTCGGTCCTGGACGGCATCATCGACCAGCGCGTGCTCGCGGTGCATGCGGCCAAGAGCCGCATGTCGGTACCCCCTCGGCAGTTGCAGGAAGTCATAACCGGCATTTCCGCCTTTCAGGACCAGGGCCGGTTTTCGCTGCAGCGTTACGAGCAGATGCTGCGCGCGCAAGGCATGACGCCTGCCATGTTCGAAACACAACTGGCGCGTGACCTGGAAGCCAGGCAGATTTCAGAGGCCGTGGGCGAGTCGGCCTTTGTCGGTGACTTGCCGGCAAGGCGGTTGTTGCTGGCGCAACTGGAAGAGCGCGAGGTTCGCGAACTGTCGTTCCCGTCCGAGCCGCTCAAGAAGGAAGTCGTGCTCGGCGAGAACGCAGCACGCGACTATTACGATGCCAATCCGGCGCGCTTCGAACGTGCGCCACGCCTGCGTGCCGAGTATCTGGTATTCGACGCGGAAGCGCTGCGCAAGAAGGTCACCGTCGCGGACAAGGACATCGAGGATTTCTACAAGAAAAGCGGCGACAGGTTTGGTCAGCCGGAAGAGCGCAGGGCGCGTCACATCCTGATCGAAGTCGCGGCGGATGCCGCTGACGAGGTGGTGGCCAAGGCGCAGGCAAAGGCTGGGGAAATACTCGCCGTGCTGCGCGTTGCCCCCGAGAGCTTTGCCGAACTGGCACGAAAGGAATCCCAGGATCCGGGCTCCGCGCCCGCCGGCGGCGATCTTGGCTACTTCGGGCCGGGGGCCATGGTCAAGCCGTTTGAAGACGCGGCATATGCGCTGGCGGTGGGGCAGATCAGCGATCTGGTGCGTACCGACTTCGGTTTTCACATCATAGAGCTGACCGCGATCAAGGAGGCCTCGATCAAACCGCTCGACGAGGTGCGCGACGAGATTGTTGATGAACTGACCAAGCAGGAGGCCTCGCGGCAATTCGCGATGCAGGCGGAGAAATTCGCCAATACGGTGTATGAGCAACCCGACAGCCTGCAGCCAGCGGCCGAGATGCTGGGCCTGGAAATCCAGAAGACCGACTGGATTTCGCGCCAGGGGGGGCTGATCGGGCGCTTCAGCAATGACAAGCTGCTCGATGCGTTGTTCGCCGAGCGGGTGCGCACCAGTGGCGAAAACGTCGAGGCGGTGGAGGTCGAGCGTGGCGTCATGGTGTCGGCACGCGTGGTCGAGTACGAAGGGGCACAAACGTTGCCTTTCGACGATGTTCGCGCCTCGATCGAAAATCAGCTGCGCACTGAGGCTGCGGCGCAACGTGCCAGGGAGCAGGGCGAAGCAGCGCTGGCTGCCCTGTCGAGCGGTCAGAAGGCCAACGGCGAGTGGAGTGCGCCTCGCACCGTGCAGCGTGCCAAACCGACGATGTCGCCCGACGCGATGAAGGCGGTCTTCGGTGTGTCCTCCAAGGCTCTGCCCGGATACGTCGGCGTGACGACGCCCGGCGGCAACTATTCCGTGCTCGAGGTGGTGTCGGTCAAGCCGGCCGAACTGGCGGACGATGATCCGCGCCTGGCCGCTGTAGGGGAGCAATACACGCGCTGGATGGCCGAACGCGAGTTCAGGGCTTACATCCAGTCGCTGCGCGAGCGCTATAAGGTGCAGATCAATGCGGCGGCGCTGCGCGACGGAACGGCGCAGTGATGCAAACGTATCAATGAGCTTCTGACACAAAAAACCCGGCGTTGCGCCGGGTTTTTTGTGTCTGGTGGGATCTTCGGCCGGTTACTGACCCTGGTCGGAATTGCCCAGCGCGGTGGTGTTGAATCCGCCATCGACGTACATGATTTCGCCCGTCACGCCACTGGCCAGATCGGAACAGAGGAAGGCGGCGACGTTGCCGACTTCGTCTATGGTGACGTTGCGGCGCAACGGTGCATTGCGTTCATTGAACGACAACAGTTTGCCGAAATTGCCGATCCCGGATGCGGCAAGGGTCTTGATCGGGCCGGCCGAGATCGCGTTGACGCGCGTGCCTTCGGGTCCGAGACAGACGGCCATGTAGCGTACCGATGCTTCCAGGCTGGCCTTGGCCAACCCCATGATGTCGTAGTTGGGCATGGTGCGTACCGCGCCCAGGTAGGACATGGTCAGCATCGCGCCGTTGCGCCCTTCCATCAGCGGGCGGGCGGCCTTGGCGAGCAGCGGGAAGCTGGCGGCGCTGATGTCCTGTGAAATACGGAACGCATCGCGCGAGAAGGCGTTGAGGAAGTCGCCTTCCAGCGCCTCGGTGGGGGCAAACGCGATGGAATGGACCAGTCCGTCCAGCCACTCCCAGCGTTGTGCAATCTGTTCGAACAGGCTCGTGATCTCAGCGTCGTTCTGCACGTCGCATGGAAACACCAGCGTGCTGTCGAATTCGGCCGCCATCTTCTCGACGCGTTCCTTGAAGCGTTCGTTCTGATAGGTGAATGCTAGCTCCGCACCCTGGCGGTGCATGGCCTTGGCGATGCCGTATGAAATGGATCGGTTGCTGAGCAACCCGGTGATCAGAATACGTTTTCCGGCAAGAAAGCCCATTTTCCGTAATGCTCCATCGTATTGATCGGCGGATTATAGCCGATGGGTCAGAATGATGGCGTGATTGGCCGAGGTGCGAGTGACAGTATTGGCGCGATCAGGCAAAAGTGGCCACGCCGAAGAGTACGCGATGTAGGTAGCCTGAGATCAGTATCCACACGGCAACCCCGATGGATGCGGCGATCAAGTCATTGAGCGGCGTTCCCGGTTGGGCGGCGACGCCCGCCACGCGGTCGCGGCGGCGCAATACGACGAAATCGGCGACGGCCCAGGCGAGAAAGCTGCCGAACAGTGCCGCGTCGGCGAGTGTGCCGTTGGCGAGCAGGTGCGCAAGTGCCCACAGTTTGACGCCCGCGAGCATCGGGTGCCCGATCGTGGCGCGCATGCGGGTGCCGGGAACATAGGCCGCGGCGATCAGTATCAGGGCCGGCAGGGTCAGTGCGGCGGCCACATGGCGCGTCCACAGCGGCGGCAACCACAACTGCACAGGTTCCACGCGTGCCAGCGAGTAACCCCAGATCAGCAGGATGAAACCGATCGCGGAGATGCCCGCGTAGCATCCTTTCCATCGCGTCGGACCGAACCGTGCGATCTGCCGGGTACGCCATCCGTCGGCGAATATCCGGACCGAGTGGGTGCCGAGGAAGAGCAGCAAGCCAAGCATGAGTATGAGCAAGGCGGTTCTCCTTTCGAGGGGGCGGGCGCAGAAGTGGCGGTCTTGCTCAGATCTTGGCGCGCATCAGACGGGCCTTTTCCCTCTCCCAATCACGGGTCTTCTCGTCCTCGCGCTTGTCGAACTGCTTTTTACCCTTGGCCAGACCTATGGAGGCCTTGATCCGGCCTTTGGCGTAGTGCAGATCCAGCGGCACGAGAGTGAATCCGGCGCGCTCGACCTTGCCGATCAGCTTGCTGATCTCGCCCGCGTGGAGCAGGAGCTTGCGCGTGCGGGTCGGGTCGGCGTGTACGTGGGTGGAGGCGCTCGCAAGCGGCGTGATGTGCATGCCCAGAATCAGGATCTCCGCGTCGCGGATGATGATGTACGCTTCCTTGATGTTCGCACGCCCGGCCCGTATGGCCTTGACTTCCCAGCCTTCGAGGACGAGTCCGGCTTCGTAACGCTCTTCGATGAAGTAGTCGTGGAACGCCTTGCGGTTGTCGATGATGCTCATTGTTATGGTCGTCCAGGCGTGGCGCGATGGTCGCTTGCGGTAGAATCGCGCATTTTAGCAGCATGGCTACATCGATTCCCCCATGGCCGAAGTAAAGAAACTCGTTCTGGTTGAATTCACACCCGCGCAAATGTTCGATCTCGTCGATGGGGTTGAGGCGTATCGCGATTTTCTGCCCTGGTGTGGGGGTGCCGAGCTATTGTCGCGCACCGAGTCGCACACGGTCGCGACCATCCACATCAACTACCATGGGGTCAAGGCGCATTTCACCACCGAGAACGAGAAGCGCCGTCCGCATGAAATGCACATCCGTCTCAAGCACGGGCCTTTCAGGCATCTCGACGGCCGCTGGCACTTCAAGCCATTGGGCGACACGGCATGCAAGGTCGAGTTCGATTTGCAGTATCAGTTTTCCAACAAGTTGCTGGAGAAGGCCTTCGGGCCGGTGTTCAACCACATCGCCAACACGTTCGTCGATTCGTTCGTGAAGCGGGCAGAGCAGGTATATCCCAAAGATGAGTGAAATGATCAATATCGAAGTGACCTATGCGCTCGCGCATCGTCAGGAAGTGGTCAAGGTCCAGATTCCGGCGGGTTCCACGGCGCGTGACGCGGTGCATGCGTCGGGCCTGCTCGGGCGCCATCCCGAGATCAACCTTGAAGGCGAAAACAAGGTCGGGGTCCATGCGAAGCTGACCCGCCTCGATGCCGAGTTGAGGGATCGCGACCGGGTCGAGATCTACCGGCCCCTCATCGCCGACCCGAAGGCGGTGCGCAAGAAACGCGCCGACGAAGGCAAGGTCATGAAGAAGGGCGGAGGCGACGCCGCCGAGGCTTGAACGGCCGTGCCAAGGGGCGTGGTCCGCGCTACTTGCAATCCTCGGCTATGACCTTCTGCGCTTTTTCCGTTTCGGCCTTGCGTTGGGATGGCCTGAGCTGCTTGGTCGGGCCGTCCTCGGTCTTCATCAGCACTCGGTCGGCCGTCTTGAGTATCTTGAGGTGCTCGCGCGCTTGCTCGCAGCGCTCCGCGCGCTGGGCCGCCTCCTGCTTTTCCTGCGTTTTCTTTTCCTTTTTTTCCGCCGCTTCGGCCCGCCTTTCACGGAACTCAAGCTCCTGCTCGGCCAGCGACTTGGACGGTTGCGTAACCGGCGCAGGCGCAGGCAACGCGCCACGCCTGATCAGTTTTCCCTCGACTCCGGGCGGGGGCCTGTCCGAATAGTTGACCTTGCCGTCGGTGTCGCGCCATTCGTAGATCTGTGCGCTCGCCGGCAGGGCGAAGATCAGGGTCAGCAGGAGGGGAAAAACTTTGGACATACGAAGGCTCCAGGTCGGTACGGACAGCTTACATGCCGTTTGGCGATCTGTATAATACGGTTTTGGATGTGAGGAAAAAAGCCATGCGAGTGATACAGAAGGCACTGACGTTCGATGATGTCCTTCTCATTCCCGCCCACTCCAGCGTCATGCCGCGCGATGTCAGCCTGCGGACCCAACTGACGCGGAACATCAATGTCAATATCCCGCTGGTTTCGGCGGCGATGGATACCGTCACGGAATCGCGCCTCGCGATAGCGCTGGCGCAGGAAGGTGGAATCGGCATCATCCACAAGAACCTTCAGACATCGCGCCAGGCGGCCCAGGTTTCCAGGGTCAAGCGTTTCGAATCCGGGGTGCTCAAGGACCCGATCACGATACCTCCCAGCATGAGCGTGCGCGAAGTGGTTGCGCTGACTCGCCAGCACCGTTTTTCGGGATTGCCGGTGGTTGATGGCAAGAAGGTGGTGGGCATCGTTACGAATCGGGATCTGCGCTTCGAGACCAATCTCGATCAGCCCGCCTCGGCCATCATGACTCCAGCGGATCGGCTGGTGACGGTGAAGGAGGGCGCCAGCCTGGACGAGGCGCGCCGCCTCATGCACAAGCATCGCCTGGAGCGGGTGCTGGTACTCAATGACGAAGGGGAGCTGCGCGGCCTCATCACGGTCAAGGACATGATGAAGTCCACCGAACATCCGATGGCGGCCAAAGACAGTTTCGGCCGTTTGCTGGTGGGGGCGGCAATCGGCGTCGGCGCGGGTACCGAAGAGCGCGCCGAGGCGCTGGTCGAAGCGGGCGCGGACGTGATCGTTGTCGACACCGCGCACGGGCACTCGCAAGGGGTGCTCGACCGGGTCAGGTGGGTCAAGCGCAACTTCCCGCACGTGGACGTGATAGGCGGCAATATCGCCACCGGCGATGCGGCGCTGGCGCTGGTCGATGTCGGCGCCGATGCGGTCAAGGTCGGCATCGGCCCCGGCTCGATCTGCACCACGCGTATCGTCGCCGGGGTCGGCATGCCGCAGGTCAGCGCGATCGACAACGTATCGACCGCGCTGGCAGGCACCGGGGTGCCGATGATTGCCGATGGCGGGATCCGCTATTCCGGCGATATCGCCAAGGCGATTGCGGCTGGAGCCAACGTGGTGATGCTGGGCGGGCTGTTCGCGGGTACTGAAGAGGCCCCTGGGGAAACCGTCTTGTTCCAGGGACGTTCGTACAAATCCTACCGTGGCATGGGGTCGCTCGGTGCAATGCAGGACGGCGCGGCGGATCGCTACTTCCAGGAAGCCGACAGCGGTGCGGACAAGCTGGTGCCGGAGGGCATAGAAGGCCGCGTTCCGTACAAGGGGCCGGTCTCGGCCGTGATCCATCAGCTCATCGGTGGCTTGCGCTCGTCGATGGGCTATGTCGGGTGTTCGGATATCGAAACCATGCGCACCAAGGCGCAGTTCGTCGAGATCACCTCGGCGGGCGTGCGCGAGTCCCACGTGCATGACGTACAGATCACCAAGGAAGCGCCCAACTACCACGTTGATTGACCGCTCAGTCGTCTGACCAGGGCGGCTGCGGCCGCCTTTCTTCTTTCCGGAATACGCGCATGGCCCACCAGAAAATCCTCATTCTCGACTTCGGCTCCCAGGTCACCCAGCTCATCGCGCGCCGGGTGCGCGAGCAGCAGGTGTATTGCGAACTGCATCCTTTCGACGTCAGCGAGCAGTTCATTCGTGACTTCAACCCGCAGGGCATCATCCTTTCGGGCGGGCCGAATTCGGTCTATGAGGCGCAGGAGTGGCGCGCGCCGCAGGTGGTGTTCGACTTGGGGGTGCCGGTGCTGGGCATCTGCTACGGCATGCAGGCCATGGCCGAACAACTCGGCGGCAAGGTCGAAAGTTCGGGCAAGCGTGAATTCGGTTACGCCGAGATTCGCGCGCGTGGTCGTTCAGAACTGCTCAGGGGCATCCAGGATCGTAGCAATGCCGAGGGCCACGGCCTGCTGGACGTATGGATGAGCCACGGTGACAAGGTCACCGTGTTGCCACCCGGTTTCAAGGTTATCGCCAGCAACGAGTCCTGCCCGATTGCTGGCATCGCTGACGAAGCGCGCAAGTTCTACGCCGTGCAGTTTCACCCGGAAGTCACGCACACGCTCAAGGGCAAGGAAATCTACGGACGCTTCGTGCACGAGATCTGCGGCTGCGGTCACGACTGGAACATGCCGGACTACGTCGAGGAAGCGATCGCGAAAGTGCGCACCCAGGTCGGTGGCGACGAAGTCATCCTTGGCCTGTCCGGCGGGGTGGATTCATCGGTGGTTGCGGCGCTGCTGCATCGTGCCATCGGCGATCAGCTCACCTGCGTGTTCGTCGACAACGGCTTGTTGCGCCTCAACGAGGCCGGGCAGGTGATGCAGACGTTCGCACGCTCGCTGGGCGTCAAGGTCATCCACGTCGACGCGACCGAGCAGTTCATGGGGCATCTCAAAGGCGTGTCGGACCCCGAAGCCAAGCGCAAGATCATAGGTCGCGAGTTTGTCGAAGTGTTCCAGGCCGAGGCGCAGAAGTTGCCGAATGCGCGCTGGCTCGCGCAAGGCACGATCTACCCCGACGTGATCGAATCGGCCGGAAGCAAGACCGGCAAGGCCCACACCATCAAGAGCCACCACAACGTGGGCGGCCTGCCCGACACCCTCAACCTCAAGCTGCTGGAACCGTTGCGCGAGCTGTTCAAGGACGAAGTGCGCGAACTCGGCGTCGCGCTCGGGTTACCGCACGACATGGTGTATCGCCACCCATTCCCAGGGCCGGGACTAGGGGTGCGCATACTCGGCGAAGTGAACAAGGACTTCGCCGACATGCTGCGTCAGGCCGACGCGATCTTCATCGACGAACTCCGCGCCGCAGACTGGTACGACAAGACCAGCCAGGCCTTTGCCGTGTTTCTGCCGGTGAAATCCGTTGGAGTAATGGGCGACGGGCGTACCTACGAGTACGTCGTCGCGCTGCGCGCGGTGCAGACCCAGGACTTCATGACCGCACACTGGGCCGAACTCCCGCACAGCCTGCTGGGCAAGGTGTCGAACCGTATCATCAACGAAGTGCGCGGCATCAACCGGGTGGTGTACGACATTTCCGGAAAACCTCCGGCGACCATCGAGTGGGAGTAAGTCAAGCTGTCCCGCTGGAGCCGATCTCTGGTCACTGCCCTGGCGCAAGAGTCGGATAAGATCGCCCGGTGGAAGCTGTTGATCAATTGAACCGTCGAGATCGTCTGATGAAGAACAAGTCGTCAAAGCCACGCGGCGCCAGGGCTACCAAGTCGCCAAGGGAACCGAAGCTATCCCGAATCCATGCCCCTGCGGAAATTTCCCCGGTTGAATGGCAACGCGTGTTGCGTCGTCAATTCGGACGTGAGCAGGCGTTCGGATTGGAAAATATCGGCGTCGAGCCGTTCTTTTCCGAGTTTCGCGTGAGCAATCCACAAGCAAAGAGCAGCTACCGCGTGGCAATACGCGGCAAACGGCCGGGCGACAACTACTGCGCCTGCCCGGATTATGCGACCAATGAGCTGGGCACCTGCAAGCACGTCGAGTTTGTGCTCGCTACGTTGGAAAAGAAGCGCGGCGCCAAGGTGGCTTTTGCGCGCGGCTACCATCCGCCATTTTCGGAGTTGTATCTGCGCAATGACGGCACCCGCTCCGTGCATTTTCGCGCTGGCACGGATTGTCCTACGGTGGTCGGCAAGGCGGCGGCGCGGCTGTTTGATGAGACGGGTGGCTGGATCTTGCGCACCGACCGTTTCGGCGAGTTGGAGCGCTTCACCGCCGCCGTGGCCAAAAGTGGGCACGAACTGCGCGCTTACGATGACGCCCTTGACTTCATTGCCGCTCGGCGCGATGCCGAGCGGCGCGCGCTGGCGCTCGATGGCTTGTTTCCTCATGGCGCCGCCGATCCGCTGCTGAAGAAGCTGCTCAAGGTGCCTTTGTATCCGTACCAGGCCGAGGGGGCCTTGTTTGCCGTGCGTGCGGGCAGGGCGCTGATCGGCGACGAAATGGGTCTGGGCAAGACCGTACAGGCCATTGCCGCCGCCGAAATCCTGGCGCGGCATTTTGGCGTAACGAAAGTGCTGGTGATTTGCCCGACTTCGCTCAAGTACCAGTGGCAAAGCGAGATCGCGCGTTTCTCCGGCCGCGATTCCCATGTGATGACCGGCGGTCGTGCCCAGCGCCAGAAAGACTACGCGCAGGGTGGCTTCTGCAAGATCACCAACTACGAAAAGCTCCAGCCCGATCTCGATCTGATCGCCGCCTGGGCGCCGGAACTGGTGATAGTGGACGAGGCGCAGCGCGTCAAGAACTGGAACACCATCGCCGCGCGGGCGCTCAAGCGCATTGACAGCGCCTATGCGGTGGTGCTCACCGGCACGCCGCTGGAAAACAAGCTGGAAGAGCTGATCTCCATCGTCCAGTTCGTCGACCAGCACCGCCTGGGTCCGACCTGGAAGCTATTGTACGAACACCAGGTCAAGGATGAGGGTGGTCGTGTTACCGGCTACACCGGACTGGACCGGATCGGCCAGACCCTGGCGCCGGTCATGATCCGCCGCCGGAAGGCCGAAGTGCTGCAACAACTGCCGGAACGCACCGACCAGACCCTGCTGGTGCCGATGACTGAATTGCAGATGACTTACCACCAGGAAAACGCCGAGGTCGTGACCAGGATCGTTCAGCGCTGGCGCAAGATGAAATTCCTCTCGGACCAGGATCAGCGCCGGTTGACCTGCGCCCTGCAGAACATGCGCATGGTGTGCAACAGCACGTATCTGCTCGACCACGAGAGCGACCACGGCGTCAAGGCCGACGAACTCGCGGCGCTGTTTGACGAGCTGTTCGAGCAGCCGCACGCCAAGGCGGTGGTGTTCAGCCAATGGACGCGTACTCACGATATCGTGATCCGGCGCCTGGAAGCGCGCGGCATCGGCTATGTCAGTTTCCACGGCGGGGTGCCCTCGGAGAAGCGCCCGGCGCTGGTGGAACGCTTCCGCGACGACCCCGACTGCCGCGTATTTCTCTCGACCGATGCCGGGGCAACGGGTTTGAACTTGCAACACGCGTCAACCCTCGTGAATATGGACCTGCCCTGGAACCCGGCGCTGCTCGAACAGCGCATCGCGCGGATTCATCGCATGGGCCAGAAGCGGCCGGTACAGATCGTCAATTTCGTCGCCAAGGGTACGATCGAGGAGGGCATGCTCTCGGTCCTGGCCTTCAAGCGGTCGCTGTCGGCGGGAATACTTGACGGCGGTACGGGCGAGATAGCGCTGGGCGGCTCGCGTCTGAACCGCTTCATGAAGGATGTCGAGAGCGTCACCGGTCGCATGGGCGAAGGCGAGACCATGACACCCGCCGAAGAAGCGTTGGGCGCGGCGACCGAGACCGAGGCCAGGTCCGTGCAAGAAGGGGGTGTCGATACACAGGTTGGCGCGGCGGCAATTTCGGCGCATGAGGAACGAGAGGTATCGGAACAGCCCCCGTGCAACGAAGCTGATCCGTGGCAGGCGCTGGTGCAGGTCGGCGCGCAGTTGGTTTCTGCTCTCGGAGCGGCCAGCGATCCCGCCGCTCCGGCGCATCCCTGGATCGAGCGCGATCCGAGCACCGGAGTGAAAAGCCTCAAACTGCCATTGCCGCCACCGGAAACGGCGGGACAAATCGCCGATGTACTTTCAATGCTGGCGAACACCTTGCGGGGCCGCCGCTCATGACCGGCCGTTCATCATGATGTCGATGCCAAGGTGTGCAAGGAGGCGATCAAGGCAAGGTGGGCCGCCCCCCGCGCCGCGTCATCGCAGTGTCGCGCTCGGCAGTCGGTAGCGCTGTTCGCGGTACAACCAGGCCGGCAGCAACACGTGGGCCAGCGCCCGACGGGCCATGGGGGCGGACTCCGCGATCGCGGTGGCGGCGCCCAGGCGCTTGGTGGCCGGGTCATAGTGGGCGAGTACTGGGGCCTTCTCCGGGCGCAGTATTACGACCTCCTGTCCTTCCATCCAGGCGTAGTGCTGTTCGAACTGCATCATCGCGCGCCCCGGCGCATCGTCGGGCACACGGCTGAGGTCGCGTCCGGGCATGGGGTGTTCGGCTGCGATGCCCATCAATGACAGCACCGTGGTCGGCAGGTCGGTCTGGCTGGCGACGCTGCGGATGCGGCGTGGCTCGATGTCGGCGCCCAGTATCAACCCTGGAATGTGGAAGCGTTCTACCGGTACCAGCGAGTCGCCGCGCACGCGGATGTCGTGGTCGGCGACGATCAGGAACAGGGTGTCTTTCCAGTAGGCGCTCTGCCGCGCCTTGTCGAAGAAGCGCCCCAGCGCATGGTCTGCGTACTTGACCGCGTTGTTGTCGGTGGCTTTGTCGGTGTCGTGCAACTCGATGCGCCCGTCCGGGAACTCGAACGGCGCGTGGTTGGATGAGCTGAACACGAGGGTGAAGAACGGCTGTCCCGCAGCGTGGTGGGCCGAGATGTCCTGGTGCGCGCGGTTGAGCAGATCTTCATCGGAGACGCCCCAGCTTCCGGTGAATACCGGGTTCTCGAAGTCGTTCTGGTCGACGATGTACTGGAATCCGTTGCCCTTGAAGAAACCTCGCATGTTGTCGAAGTGCGACTCGCCGCCGTAGATGAAGCCGGTCTCGTAACCCTTGCGCGAGAGCAGTTCGGCGAGCGAGAAGAAGTTCTGCTGCGACAGCGAGAGCTTGACCACGCTTTGCGCCGGGGTCGGCGGGAAACCCGTGACCACCGCTTCGATGCCGCGTACCGAGCGGGTGCCGGTCGCGTACAACTGTTCGAACCACCAGCCGTGTTCCTTCAGTTTCTCCAGCTCCGGGGTTACCGGTACGCCGCCCAGCGATTGGACGAAAGTCGCCCCCAGGCTTTCTTCGAGCACGATCACGAGGTTGAGCGGCCGCTCGCGCTTGCGGCTGGGTACGAGTCTGGACAACGTCGGGATGTCGTCGCTGGCGGTCAGTTGCGGGGCGCCGGGTTCGGCAAGGCGGGTGTCGCGCACGACGTCCAGCATTTCGGCCGTTTCCATCTTGCCGTAGATCTCGCTCGAATTGGCCTCGTGTTTGAGGTTGTAGATGGCGTGCACCACCGACCAGGTCGAATTCAGGATCAGGCTGTTGACCATGGTGTCGGTCGACAGCGCGAAGAGCGCCGGATTGGCGGGGCGGTGATCGGTGCTGGAACGCACCGCGAAGGCCACCACCAGCACCACCAGCGGCCAGGTGAGCAACACGCGCAGGGCCGACCAGCGGCGCGGCTGGGCGAGCCACGGGCGCATCAGTCGCGCCATGAGCCACGCGGCAAGCGCGCTCAGGCCGAATCCGAGCAACAGGTGGGTGCGGAACCCGCCCCACAGCATGGAGATGACTTCGCGCGGATATTTCAGATACTCGACGAAGAGCCTGTTGGGGCGCATATCGTATTCGGCGATGAAGGCGGGGGTGGCGACTTCCATGAACAGCAGCAGCATGACCGCGAAGATGACCCAGTAGTAGCTCAGTCGCCGCCACAGCGGCCATGCACGGCTGGCACTGAGCAGCGGGGCGAGCAGTATCGGGGGCAGTGCCAGCAGGCCGAGCTGGATGATGTCGACGCGCACCCCCTGCACCAGCATGGTTGACCACAGTCCGGTTGCGGCCACCCGCTCCGCCTGCCACAGCATCAGGCCGACGCGCGAGGCCGACAGCAGCAGCAACCCGGTAGCCAACATGACCAGCAGCGGGGCGTAGGGGCCGCTGCGGGCGAGCCGCTCCCAGTAGCGTGATGAGGGGATTTCGTGTGTGCAGGGGGTGCCGGATGTGCTGGCGCCTGTGGCAATGCTCATGCTTCGTCCTTGCTCAATACGTATACCCGCCACATTGCGTAGAAGGGCAGAAAATCGAGGCGTGATGTTATCTTGAATCCGGCCTGCGTGAATTCCTTCTCGACCTGGGCTGCGGGCAGGACGTGGCGGTTCTGGTACTGACGATGCTCGACCCGGCTCCGGTCTTGCTCCAGGCGCTTGCGTTTCCACGCCTTGTAGTTGCCGTCCAGCCACAGCGATACGATCACGCTGTCGCGACTGACGCGGTGAAACTCACGCAACATCGCCAGCCGGTGCTGCGCCTCGCCGATGTGATGCAGCAGTCGCATGCTGAACACGCAATCGACCGAGCGGTCCGGCAGATCGATGTCGAATGCCGATGTCCGCAACGTCCGGACTCGCGCGATGATCTCCGGAGGTTGTGTCGTGGTGGCGACCTGGAGCATGTCGGTCGAGCTGTCGGCCGCGACGATCACCCGGCTCGGATGCTCAGCCAGCACAGGCCAGAAGCGCCCGGCGCCGCAAGGCAGGTCGAGTACCAGGGTCGGTGCCCCGGCGATCTGCAGCGCGCGGCGCGCAAGGTGCTGGTCGCGCCAGTTGGACAGGCGCCGGGCCAGGCCGTCACCGTGCTTGTGGGCGTAGCGGGTGGCGTGATCAAGGTCGTATTTGCCGGAGAACGGCAGTTCGATCGGGCTCGGGGTTGTGCCGGACATGGCGAGACTCATGCATGGAAGTGTCCGAGCAGGGTAGATGTGACCCGGTCAACGCCTTGTCGGGCGGATGTGAAGAAAACGTGAAACCGCCGGTCAGCGCATCTCGAAGGCTTCCTGATGGAAGCGGAACCGTCCGTGCCGCGAATTGCGCAAACTGGCGCGCAACGCGGAGCCCAGTCCGGCAGGTCCGCAGAACCAGATGTCGGTGTGGCGGCCCTGTTCCTGCCGCCTGTCCAGCCGTGCCGCGGTAAGTCGCTGGCCCTTGCTGTCATCGTGCACATGCAGACGTATCGACGGCAGTTCGGCGCTCAGCACTTGCAGGCGGGCGACGGCCGCATCGGTGTCGGCATTGCGGGTGCAGTAGTGCAACACCGCCTCGGGCGCACGATCCGGTTGACCGAGCAAGGATTCCAGCCAGGCGATGAAGGGGGTTACGCCGATACCGCCCGCGACCCAGATCTGCCGGGCGCCGGCTCGGCTGCGCGTGAAATCGAAGCGGCCGTAGGGGCCTTCGACGCTGACCGCCTGGCCGGGGGCGAGGTGGCGGGTCAGATCGCGGGTGTAGTCACCGAGTGCCTTGATCAGGAAGGTCACGCGACCGTCACCCTGGTCCGCGCTGGCGATGGTGAACGGGTGGTGACCTTCATGCCGGTCGAAGGTAACGAACGCGAACTGACCGGCGCGGTGACCACGCCAGTCCGCGCCGAGTTCGCACACGACTTCGGTGACATCGGGGGATGGGTTGCGTATCGCGACGACGGTGCCGGCATTCGAGCGGGAACGACCGATCAGTCCGCTCAGCGACAGACCTGCCGCGATGGTGCCGCCCATGAGCAACAGCCCGAGCAGCGGTCCGACCGGCTGGTTCCACCAACCCACCGGCGCCAGCCATGCGGCGTGAAACACCAGCAACAGATACAGCGCCGGCATGGCGCGGTGCAGATTGCGCCAGAACTTGTACGGAAACCGCCGCCACAGTGTGATCGCGATCATCGCAATCACCACATAGATCGCCCATTCGCCGACTTCCTCGGCGGCATGGCGCATCGCTTTCAGCAACCCCGCCGAGTGTTCTTCGGCTGGGCGTCCGGTCCGCCCGACCAGTGACTTCACCACATCGTCACCCATCTCGATCAGCCAGTGCACCCCGGCAAGACTGACCGCCAGGATGCCCGCCCACTTGTGGGTACGATAGATGCGGTCCAGTCCGCCTAGCGGACGCTCCAGCCACGCCGGGCGCGTCGCCAGCATCATGGTCAGCGACATCAGGGCGATCGCGAGCAGGCCGCTCAGGTAGAGACTGTGTTGGTAGATGGCCCAGGGCAGGGATGCGGGCAATGGCGTCGCGGCACCCACCCCCCAGCTCCAGGCCAGGATCACGATTGCAATGAAGGCGGAAAGTAATGTCGGCATGGCGTGTTCCGTTCGTTAGGCGTGACGTGGATGAGATCGGGGCGCCTTGACGCTCGACCTTGAGCGTCAAGGCGTACTCACCGGTCAGTCGTCGCGCTTGGCGTCCTTGAACTTGGTCTTGTTGATTTCACCGCTGACCGGATCCAGATACAGTTCGGCACGCCGACCGTCCGCCGAGGTGGCCTTGACTTCGTAGCGGTCGTCCTCGCGCTCGACTTCCTTGATGTCGCGGTAGCCGGCGGCCTCGACGCGTTCGACGATCTGTTTGACGGACAGCTCCACGGCGCTCGTCGCACTTGCCGACGTGTTGGTTGCCTGGGCAAGTACCGGGGCGGCGATCAAAGCACCGCCGGTGAGCAGGGTGGTGGCGAGGGTGATACTGGCGATGAGGGATGAGGTACGCATGGCAGTTCTCCTGAAGTTGGTGTTGCCGGTCTCGTGACCGTAGGTGCATTGTTGCGGGGACTGCCTGAACGCTTGCTGAAGATGTCGTTCACCCTGCGTTCATGATGGCGCGGCTATAAGGGCATCATCGGGGGGCGTGGTTGCGCCCATCCGGATCGGCATATTCCGGAGGTCTGCATGAAGCGATCATCATGGGCCGCGACGCTGCTGGCGGTCTTGCTGCTGACGGCGTGGGCGGTGCCGGGTCGCGCCGATGGCGACGATCACGAGCGCGCGCGGCGGGCACTGGAGGCGGGAGAAGTCCTGCCACTACGGACGGTGCTGGACCGGATCGAGCCTGACCATCCGGGGCAGGTCATGGAAGTCGAACTGGAGCGCGAGGATGGCGTGTGGGTGTATGAGATCAAGCTGTTGCGCGCCGGGGGGGCGCTGGTCAAACTCGAAGTCGATGCGCGCGACGGCAGCGTGCGGCGCGTCAAGGAACGTGGCAAGGGGGGGCACTGATGCGCGTTCTGGTGGTCGAGGATGACCGGGTGCTCGCGGCGCAGCTAAGGGATGCGCTGAGCGACGCGGGCTACGCCGTGGACCATGCCGACAACGGCGTGGACGCGCATTACCTGGGCGAGGTCGAACCTTATGACGTGGTGGTGCTGGATCTCGGCCTGCCGCGCATGGACGGCATCACGGTGTTGAAAAAGTGGCGCTCTGCCGGCCGCGCCATGCCGGTCGTGATACTGACCGCGCGGGATGGCTGGCACGAGAAGGTGGCGGGCATCGACGCCGGCGCGGATGACTACCTCGGCAAACCGTTCCACATGGAATAGCTGCTCGCCCGTGTGCGCGCGCTGGTGCGCCGTGCTGGTGGTCACGCCAGCGCCGAGCTGCGCTGCGGGCCGTTGGTGCTGGATACGCGCAGCTCCAGGGTGAGCGTAGAGGGCAGGGCGCTCAGCCTGACCGCCCACGAGTTCCGGGTGCTGGCGTTTCTCATGCACCGGCCCGGTCAACTCGTGTCCCGCACCGAACTCATCGAGCACATCTACGCCCAGGATTACGACCGGGATTCGAACACGATAGAAGTGTTCGTCGCCCGGCTGCGCAAGAAACTCCCGCCCGGCCTGATCGAAACGGTGCGTGGCATGGGGTACCGGCTGGTGTGTACCCCACCATGAGCGGGTGTTGATGATGACGTTGCGTCATTCGCTGCGTCTGCGTCTGCTGCTCGGCACCCTGGTGTGGATCGTGGTGTCGCTGGTAGTCGCGGGGTGGGGGTTGAGCAGTCTGTTCAGCCGCCACGTGAGCGAGCAGTTCCACGCCGAGCTTGCCACCCATCTCGATCAGCTCACCGCGCACCTGGTGGTGGACGGGCGCGGCGCGGTATCCCTGTCGGCGCAACTGAGTGATCCGCGCCTGGCGCGCCCGTACGCGGGGCTGTACTGGCAGGTCGACCGCGTGGCGGGTGATGGCGATGTCGCGGAGGCGGGCGTATTGCGCTCCCGGTCGCTATGGGACGTGGTGCTCGCGGTACCCGACGATGCCCCTATGGACGGCGAGATCCATCGGCATGGGGTGACCGGCCCGGGGCAGATGCCGCTGCGCATGATGGAGCGCGTGGTGAAGCCCGGCGAGCCGGCGCATGGGGCGTTTCGCCTCATTGTCGCGGCTGACGAGGCCTTGATGCTGGAGCCGGCACGTCGCCTGACCGGACTGCTGGTCGTGGCGCTGGCGGTGCTGGGCCTGGGGCTGGTGATCGCGGCGGTGGTGCAGGTGGTCGGCGCCCTCGCGCCACTGCGCCAACTGCAGCGCGCGCTGGGCGCGGTACGCGGCGGCCAGGCGGGGCGGATCGAAGGACGGTTCCCGGTCGAGATACAGCCGCTGGTCAGCGAGTTCAATACGGTGCTGGGTGAAAACGCCGAGGTGGTCGAGCGCGCCCGCACGCATGCGGGCAACCTCGCCCATGCGCTCAAGACGCCGCTGAGCATACTGGCTAACGCGGCGCGGGAAGCGGATGGGGAACTGGCGCGTCTGGTTGCGGAGCAGGTTGAAGCGGCGAACAAACAGGTCGCCTATCATCTGACCCGCGCACGCGCCGCCGCATCCGCGCGCATGCCGGGAACACGCACCCTGGTGGGGCCGGTGGTCGAAGGGTTGTTGCGGGTGATGGCCAGAGTGCATGCCGGGCGCAATCTTCAACTCAACGCCCCGGCGCCGGCCGAAGATGCATGGTTTCGCGGTGAGACACAGGACTTGCAGGAGATACTGGGCAACCTGCTCGACAACGCATGCAAATGGGCGCGTGCGCGGGTGGATGTCACCATCGGTTTGCATGCCGGGGAGGTGTGGGTGGATATCGACGATGACGGTCCGGGCATCGCCGAGGCGGTACGCGCCAACGTGTTTGCACGCGGTGTGCGGGCGGATGAAGCCGCACCCGGCTCCGGACTGGGGCTGTCGATCGTCGCGGATCTCGTGCAACTATACGGCGGTCACGTCCGGCTCGACCCGTCCCCGTTGGGCGGCGTGCGCGCGCATGTGACGCTGCCTGCGCCGACTTAGCTGTTTGGTGACAGCGTTACGCGAAACTCACATCCACCTTCGGCGCGGTTGCGCAGCGCAATCTGCCAGCCCTGGCGTGCGCAGATGCGTTGCACCAGCGACAGGCCGATGCCGGTGCCGTCGCCCCGGCTGGGGTTGCCGCGCGTATACGGCGCGAACATGCGTTCACCGTCGCTGGCGGGGATGCCCACGCCCGAGTCGATGACGCTGAAGCCGCCCTCGCGCACGATCAGGCGCACGTAGCCCTGATCGGTGTAGTGCAGCGCATTGCGCAACAGGTTGGATATCACCGTGCGCAGCAGCGAGGCAGGGTAGCTACCCTGGTCCGGTGCCTCGACCTGCAGATCGAGGTCGAGTCGGCGGGCGTAGGCGTCGTCCCGCCAGTGCTGGATCTGTTCTTCGGCGACTTCCGCCAGGCGCTCTCCGGCATGGCTGCCATCCGGCCCCGGCGTGCGCGCCAGGCGCAGGAAGGTATCCACCAGTTCATGCATTTCGCGGCTGGAGCGCAGGATGCGTTCGATCTGGTTGCGTTCCCGTTCGTCCGCCGCGTCTTCGGCCAACAGCAGCTCGCAACTGCTTGCGATCACCATCAGCGGGGTGCGCAACTCGTGGCTCACGTCGCTGGTGAACATGCGCTCGCGCTCCAGCGTGTCGTGCAGGCGGCCAAGTGCGTGGTCGAAGGCGCTCGCCAGCTTGCCGACTTCGTCCTGCGCGTAGTCGGGCGCCAGCGGCGGGGCCAGCTTGAGCAACTGGTCGCGGTGCTGGACCTGACGCGACAGGCGCACCACTGGCGAGATCACGTGGCGGGCCAGCAGCGCGCCGAGTACCAGCGCCCCGATCACGCTGGCGATGAAGCCCAGCAGGGTGACGGTTTCTATCGCATTTTCACGCGCTTCAAATTGGTCGAAAGTCGTGGTCAGCGCGTGGCGTATGTCGCCTTCGGTGCGGATCAGGACGTGCAGCTCTTGTTCGTCACGGTTGATTTCGTGGAACCCGTCTTCCAGATCCGACAGCCAGCGCGGCCAGTTGTCCGGATTGTCGCGGCTGCGTTTGTAGTAAGCCGTCTGGGGGCCGAGATAAGGCGTCACTCCCTGATCGTGGGCCGATTGTATGAAACTGATCTGGCGCTCCATGGTCTCGATGGCCAGATTGATTTCGGCGAGATTCAGGGTGGTCTTGATGGCGAGCGAGAATGCGCCCGCGACCACCACCGTCATCAGCGTGAAGCTGGCGATGATGCGCCGGCGCAGGCTAAGTCTTGCCATGATGCGCGGGCGGTGCGAGGCGATAGCCAACGCCATGCACGGTGTGCAGCAGCGGGGTCGGGAAGGGTTTGTCGATCTGCTGGCGCAGGCTGTGGATGTGACTGCGCAGACTGTCAGAGTCGGGAGGCTCGTCACCCCAGAGCGCCGCTTCCAGGGCTTCGCGGCGCACCACCGCAGGGCTCTTCTGCATCAGGATTTCGAGCAGCTTCAGACCGATGGGGCCGAGGTGGAAACGCTGACCACTGCGCGTCACCCCGAGGGTGTCCAGATCATAGTGCAGGTCACCGACCACCAGCTCACGCCGCCCGGTGCCGCTGCTGCGCTTGAGCACGGCTGCGATGCGCGCCGCCAGTTCCGCCAGCGCGAACGGCTTGACCAGGTAGTCGTCGGCGCCTGAGCGAAAGCCTTGCAGCCGGTCGTCCAGCGCGTCGCGCGCGGTCAGCATGATGACCGGCACGTGGGCGCGTTCGCTGTCGCGCAGGCGCGCGCACAGCGTGTAACCGTCGATGCCGGGCAGCATGATGTCGAGCACGATCAAGTCGTATTCGTTGGTCGCGGCCAGATGCAGGCCGGTCAGGCCGTCCTGGGCGCAATCGACCACATAGCCCTTGAGCGTCAGGTAATCGGCCAGGTTCGCCAGGATGTCGCGGTTGTCTTCTATCAGCAGCAGGCGCATGTGATGGATCGGGCGGATTTGGTTCAGGCTTTCCAGTGCCCGGACTTGCCACCCAGTTTCTCGCGTAGCGCGATCCCGCCCATCTGCATGCCACGGTCGACCGCCTTGCACATGTCGTAGATGGTGAGCAACGCCACGCTGGCGCCGGTCAGCGCTTCCATCTCGACGCCGGTGCGGCCGACGGTTTCGGCGGTCACCGTGCACGTGATGGTGCTGCTGGCGCGATCCAGATCGAACTCCACCGCGACCCGCGTCAGCGCGATCGGGTGGCATAGCGGGATCAGCTCGCTGGCGCGCTTGGTCGCCTGGATTGCTGCGATGCGCGCGATGCCCAGCACGTCGCCCTTTTTGGCGCTGCCGGAGGCGATCATTTCGAAGGTGGCGGGCAGCATGCTGATGTGGCCGCCCGCGATCGCCACGCGGCGTGTTTCATCCTTGCCGCCGACGTCGACCATGTGAGCCTGTCCGTCGGTGTCGAAGTGAGTCAGGGATGAGGTCATGATGGAGGCACGCAAACGCGCGGAATATCGCTACACACCGATACATTCAGTGCGGAACGCGGGTTGATGAAGCGGCTATGATAGCACCCGATGATCAAACGACTTTTCCTCCTGCTGCTGTGCGTGGCGCTGGTTCCCGGTGCGGGCGCGGGCCCGTTGCCCGATCTTGGTGATGTCGCGACCTCCGACCTGTCGCCCCAGGCCGAGCAGCGCCTGGGCGAGTCCATCATGCAGGAACTGCGGGGGGATCCGGCCTTTCTCGATGACGCCGAAGTTGAAGGCTATATCCAGCGCCTGGGTGGCCGTCTCGCGGCGGTGAGCCTGGAGCCGGACCGGGCGTTCGACTTCTTCGTCGTCAATGACCGCTCGCTCAACGCCTTTGCGCTGCCCGGCGGGCATATCGGCGTGCATACCGGGCTGGTGCTCGCCGCCGAGTCGGAATCGGAACTGGCCTCGGTCATCGGGCACGAAATCGCGCACGTCACCCAGCGGCACATCGCCCAGTTGTTCGGCAAGCAGAGCCAGGCCGGCATGGTCATGCTCGCGTCCTTGCTGGTGGCGGTGCTGGCGGCGCGCAGCGACTCCCAGGTGGGCGAGGCGGCGCTGGTGGCCGGACAGGCAGGGGCACTGCAGGCGCAACTGGCCTACACGCGCAGCTTCGAGCGCGAGGCCGACCGGCTTGGCATACAGATACTCGAATCCGCCGGTTACGACGTGCGCGGCATGCCGGCTTTCTTTGAACGGCTGCAGCGCAATTCGCGCCTGTACGAAAACAAGGCCCCCGGCTATCTGCGCACCCACCCGCTGACCCAGGAACGTATCGCCGACATGGACAACCGTGTCGCCCAGACGCGCTACAAGCAGGTGCCGGACTCGCCCGACTTCGCCTACGTGCGGGCCAAATTGCGTGCTTCGGACGGATTGGCGGTGGACGTGGCGCGCGACTTCGAGAAACTGATCGCGGCCGGGCGCTCGGACTTCGCCGCGCGCTATGGCCTGGCGCGGGCGCTGCTGCGTTCCGGCGCGCTGGATGACGCGCTGAAGGAAGTGGATGCCATCCGCAGCAAAGCCCCCGCGTCGCCATTCGTCGAATCGCTGTACGCCGAGATCAAGCTGGCGCAACGTGAGCCGGCCGTAGCGGTGGCAGTCTATGAAGCGGCGCAGAAACAGTTTCCGGAGTACGTCGCGCTGCGTTACGGAATGCTGGATGCGCTATTGCAGGCAGGGCGCGCGGCCGATGCGTCGGCGGCGGCACGGGCCGCGACCAGTGCCCGGCGTGATGATGTTCGCATGTGGGTGCTGCAGTCGCGGGCCGAGGCCGCATTGGGGCGCAAGACCGCACATCACCGCGCGCAGGCCGAGGTGTACGTGTTGAAGGGCAGCCTGCCGGCGGCCATCGAGCAACTGGAACTGGCACGCCGCGCCGGCGATGGAGATTTTTTCGAGTTGTCGGCTGCCGATGCGCGCATGCGAGAGTTGAAGGCGGAACACGAGGCGCGGCGGCGCGAGCGGCAACAGCGGTAGTTACGACTGCGGGTAAAATGCGCGGCATCTTGACCAGGGGATACAAGCAATGAAGGTAGACAAGGAAGTCGATGCGCGCGGGCTGAACTGCCCGTTGCCGATATTGCGCACCAAGAAGGCGCTGGCGGAACTGGTCACCGGGCAGATCGTGCGGGTGCTGGCGACCGACCCCGGTTCAGTCAAGGATTTCCAGGCGTTCGCCAAGCAGACCGGCAACGAACTGCTCAAGCAGGACGAGAAGGAAGACCAGACCTTCGAGTTCTATCTGAAGCGCAAGTAGGCGTTCAGGTTCACATGATGACGGCCACCTTCGGGTGGCCGTCATCATTGCAGCAAGCAGAAACTGTCAGCTTGCGCCGCGCAGGCGCTGGTATTGCGGGCGCAGCTTGTCCAGCGTGGCGACGAAGGATGCCAGCCGGTCGCGCTCCTGTTGCACCACTGCGGCCGGGGCGCGGTCGACGAAGCTCGCGTTGCCGAGCTTGCTTTCGGCCTTGACCACTTCACCTTCAAGCCGCGCGATTTCCTTTTGCAGACGCTCGCACTCGGCCGCGATGTCGATCTCGACCCGCAGCATCAGCTTGAACTCGCCCGCGACCGCGACCGGCGCCAGTTCATCTGTGCCGATTTCGGCGACGATCTCGACCTCCGAGAGCTTGGCCAGGCCGCTCAGGTAGGGAGCGTAGATTTCCAGCTTGGTTGCATCGCCGGCCACCACCAGCGGCATGCGCTGCGCCGGGGAGATGTTCATCTCGCCGCGCAGGTTGCGGCACACGTGCACCATGGCCTTGAGTTCGGCGATCTTCGCCTCGCTGACCTCGTCCAGGCGCGACAGATCGGCCTGCGGATAGCGTGCCACCATGATGCTGTCGCTGTCCTTGCGCCCGGCCAGCGGCGCGACGGTCTGCCACAGTTCCTCGGTGATGAACGGAATCAGCGGGTGGGCCAGGCGCAGCACCGTTTCCAGCACCCGCAGCAGGGTGCGGCGGGTGGCGCGCTGCTGGGCCGCGCTGCCGTTCTGGATCTGCACCTTGGCCAGTTCCAGGTACCAGTCGCAGTACTCGTCCCAGACGAATTCGTAGATGGACTTGGCGATCAGGTCGAAGCGGAACTCGTTGAAATGTTGCGCCACCTCGGCTTCGGTGCGCTGCAGCTTCGACACGATCCAGCGGTCGGCAAACGAGAAATCCAGCCATTCCTGGGTGCAGGTCGTGCTGCCGGCGGCGCCGGCCAGGCCGCAGTCGTGGTCCTGGGTGTTCATCAGGACGAAGCGGGTCGCGTTCCACAGCTTGTTGCAGAAGTTGCGATAGCCCTCGCAGCGCGACAGGTCGAACTTGATGTCGCGCCCCGGCGTGGCGAGCGAGGCGAAGGTGAAGCGCAGCGCGTCGGTGCCGAAGGCCGGGATGCCGTCGGGGAACTCCTTGCGCGTGCGCTTCTCGATGTTCTTCGCGTCCTTGGGGTTCATCAGGCCGAAGGTGCGCTTGTTGACCAGATCGTCGAGCGCGATGCCGTCGATCAGGTCGATGGGGTCGAGCACGTTGCCCTTGGACTTGCTCATCTTCTGACCTTCCGCGTCACGGATCAGGCCGTGCACATAGACATCGCGGAACGGGATCTTGCCGGTAATGTGCCTGGTCATCATGACCATGCGCGCGACCCAGAAGAAGATGATGTCGAAGCCGGTCACCAGCACCGACGACGGCAGATACAGATCCAGCGCGTCGTTGGACTTCTGCGGCCACTCCGGGGTCCAGTCCAGGGTCGAGAACGGCCACAGCGCCGACGAGTACCAGGTGTCGAGCACGTCTTCGTCGCGGCGCAGCGCGCCGTCGTAGCCGTCCTTGGCCGCCAGCGCCCGCGCTTCGGCCTCGTCGTGCGCGACCCACACGCGCGAGTCGTCCTCGGCGTACCACGCCGGGATCTGGTGCCCCCACCACAACTGGCGCGAGATGCACCAGTCCTGGATGTTGTTGAGCCACTGGTTGTAGGTGTTGACCCAGTTCTCCGGGTGGAAGCGGATTTCGCCCGAGGCGACGCACGCCAGCGCTTCCTCGGTGATGCTCTTGCCGTTGGCGCCGGGCTTGCTCATCGCGACGAACCACTGGTCGGTGAGCATGGGTTCGATTACCGCATGGGTGCGGTCGCCGCGCGGCACCTGCAGTTTGTGCGGCTTGACCCCGGCGAGCAGGCCCAGCGCTTCCAGATCCTGCACCACGGCTTCGCGCGCGGCGTAGCGTTCCAGACCCCGGTATTTCTGCGGCGCTTCGTCGCTCACGTGGGCGTCCAGACGCAGGATGCTGATCATCGGCAGGTTGTGGCGCAGGCCCACCGCGTAGTCGTTGAAGTCGTGCGCCGGGGTGACTTTGACGCAGCCGGTGCCGAACTCACGGTCGACGTAGTCGTCGGCGATGATCGGAATGTCGCGCCCGCACAGCGGCAGTTGCACGGTCTTGCCGATCAGGTGGGCGTAGCGTTCGTCTTCCGGGTGCACCATCACCGCGACGTCGCCGAGCATGGTTTCGGGGCGGGTGGTCGCGACGGTCAGACCGGTCAGATCGCCGATGGGACCGTCTGCGAAGGGGTAGGTGATGTGCCACAGAAAACCATCTTCCTCTTCCGACACCACTTCGAGGTCGGACACCGCCGTGCCGAGCTTGGGGTCCCAGTTCACCAGGCGCTTGCCGCGATAGATCAGGCCCTCGTTGTACAGGCGCACGAAGGTCTCGGTGACGGTCCTGGATAGCCCCTCGTCCATCGTGAAACGCTCGCGCTTCCAGTCCGGCGAGGTGCCCATGCGGCGCATCTGGCGCGTGATGGTGCCGCCCGAATAGGCCTTCCACTCCCACACCTTGTCGACGAATGCGGCGCGGCCGAGGTCGTGGCGCGATACGCCCTGCGCGTCGAGCTGGCGCTCGACCACGATCTGGGTCGCGATCCCGGCGTGGTCGGTGCCCGGCTGCCACAGCGTGTTGTGGCCCAGCATGCGGTGCGGCTGCCACAGCGTGTTATGCCCCAGCATGCGGTGGTGGCGGGTCAGTCCGTCCATGATGGTCTGGTTGAAGCCATGCCCCATGTGCAGCGTGCCGGTGACGTTGGGCGGCGGCAGCAGGATGCAGAACGCGTCGCTTTTCGCTTTGTCGAGGCCGGCGTCGAAATAGCCGCGCGACTCCCACTCCGGATACCAGCGGGACTCGATTGCCGCAGGTTCGAAACTTTTGGCCAGTTCCATATTCGTTCAGTTGGGTCGGGTAAGGAAACGCGGATTATAGCGGATCGACCCGCCCCTCCGGCGTTGAATGCTGCCACGCAGCATGGCGTGCAAGTCCGGCAGGCTGTTAGGATTGCGGCCCAGACGAACAACCGGAACGTGGAGCCGCGCATGGCAGAGGGTGATTTCGATTACTGGTGGAACGTGCCCGGCGACTGGGTCGAGCCGCCCAATGAGCGGCGCAACGGCTGGAGCGGCATGCTGCGGGTCAAGGGTGCCACCGGCACCCTGTACGTCAAGCGCCAGCGCAACCACTTGTGCCGCACGCTCGCGCATCCGCTCGGCTGGCCGACCGCGAGCCGCGAATGGCACTACCTGAACCGGCTGCGCGAACTGGGGCTGCGGGTGCCCGTGCCGGTGTTCCATGGTGTGCGGCGCGGCTCGCGGGGGCTGGAAGCGGTGGTGGTGACGGAGGAGTTGAGCGGCTACGCGGATCTGTCGCAGCAGCTCGGTTTGAGCGTTGAACGTCTTGTGGCGTTGGCACGCGAGATTGGTTCATGTCTGGGTGTGCTGCATCGGGCCGCTCTGCAGCACAGTTGTCTGTACGACAAGCACGTGATGGTGCGCTGGAACGGGGAGCGGCCCGAAGTGGCGCTGATCGATCTGGAGAAGATGCGCAAGCGCCTGCGCGCGCAGGCGGCGGCAAAGCATGATCTGGAACAGTTGCGGCGGCGCCAGTCGGTGCTGGATGGCGCCGCGTGGGCGGTACTGCTGCAGGCGCACGCACTGACGTTCGCGGGTTGCACAGGCTGAATCAGGTTGGCGGATCGCGCGGCGCGGTGAGGGCTTGTTCCAGCAGCACCGCGATGCGCTCGGACAGGGCCGGGATCAGGGTCGCGCGCATGTGAGCGGTGGCCTCTTCGCGCAGGCGCTGGGCGAAGCGGTCGAGTTCGCGCGTGACCAGTTGCGGCAGTTCGTCGGCGAACCAGTTTTCGACCTCGCGCGCCAGTTCGGTGTCGAGGTTGACCAGCAGTTCGGTCAGTTCGACCGACACCCCGGTGGCGGGCGGTGCCGCCGGGGCAACTCGGCTGTCGGTAGGTGGTGTTCTCGCGACGGGTTCGGCGGAGGCGTCGAAGCGCAGCAGCGGCTCGATCATCAGGTCGTCGACTACGTCGGTGAGCACCGGCAGGTCGTCATCCGGGGCGGGCGCGTCGGCGCTCTTGTTGTCCCGGATCTTGTGCCGGCGCAGCAGCGCGTCGGCCTTTTCCAGCAGGATGTCGGCTTCCTTCAGCTCATCAGCGGGGTCGTCGGTCGGCTTGCGCCAGTCATGGCTCATATCGCTTCCCGCCGCTGTGAGTCGAACGCCTGTATCGAGTATCCACACGACTTGTAGTGCATCCAGCGCTGGCGCGCCGCCTGGCGTTCATCTTCACCCAGGCCGACGATTTCGACCAGCAGACGGTAGCGTTCGAGATCGGGCGGGGGCGTGGGCCCCAGGTTGAACAGCAGGTCGTCGTGATCCGGCAGCGCTTCGCCGGGGTTGCGCGCGATGATGACCGGCGTTTGCGCCGCCAGCGGCGAGCCGGCCATCACGTGCGGGACGAAGGCGAGCGGGTCGAAACTCCACAGCATGTGGTCGAAGCGCTCGGCCGATGCCGCGTCGGGCATGTGCAGCACCACCTTGCGCCCGCTGCCGCAGGCGCGCTCCACCAGCTCGCAGGCGAGCGCGTGCGGGTTTTCGGTGTTGTGGTAGAACCGCACCCGCGTCACGCTGGTCAGCCCTGTCCGGTGGCGGCGCGGCCCAGCAAGAACTGGGTGAGCAGCGGGACTGGCCGACCGGTGGCGCCCTTGGCGTCGCCCGATACCCAGGCGGTGCCGGCGATGTCGAGGTGCGCCCAGGTGTAGGCCTTGGTGAAGCGCGCGAGGAAGCAGGCGGCGGTGATGGTGCCGCCGTAGCGCCCGCCGATGTTGGCGATGTCGGCGAAGTTGCTCTTGAGCAGCTCCTGGTAGTCTTCCCATAGCGGCAACTGCCAGGCGCGATCGCCCGAGGTGGTGCCGCAATCGAGCAGCTCGCGCGCCAGCGCGTCGTCGTTGGCCAGCAGACCGCTCGGGATCTTGCCCAGCGCCACCACGCACGCGCCGGTAAGGGTGGCGATGTCGATCACGCAATCGGGCTTGAAGCGTTCGGCGTAGGTCAGCGCGTCGCACAGGATCAAGCGCCCTTCGGCGTCGGTGTTGAGGATCTCTATGGTCTGCCCGCTCATCGAGGTGACCACGTCGCCGGGCTTGGTCGCGCTGCCGCCGGGCATGTTTTCGGTGGCCGGGATGATGCCGACGACGTTGATCGGCAGCGCCATCCGCGCGAGCGCCTTGAAGGTGCCCAGCACGCTGGCGGCGCCGCACATGTCGAACTTCATCTCGTCCATTTCGGCGCCGGGCTTGAGCGAGATGCCGCCCGAGTCGAAGGTGACGCCCTTGCCGACCAGCACCACCGGCTTGTCCTTGGCCTTGCCGCCCTTGTACTGCATGACGATCAACTTGGGCGGTTGACGCGAGCCACGCGCCACGGAGAGCAGCGAGCCCATGCCCAGCTTCTCCATGTCCTTCTGCTCCAGCACCTCGACCTTGAACTTCAGTGACTTGCCCAGTTGCTGAGCGGTTTCGGCGAGATAGGCAGGGGTGCAGATGTTGCCCGGCAGATTGCCCAGTTCCTTGGCCAGCGCCATGCCTTCGGCGATTGCCTGGCCGTTCGCCAGCGCGGTTTCGAGTTCGGTGTTGACCTTGCTGGTGGTCAGGATGAGCACCTGGGTGACACCGCCGCGGGGTTCGTCCTTGGCTTTGCCGCGCGTCGTTTGGTAGCGGTAGGTGGCTTCGCCGATGGCGCGGGTGAGCTGCAGCACCGACCACGCCAGGTCGCGTCCGGGGACTTCGGTGTCGGCCAGACACACTGCCGCGCTGGCGGCCGGACCGGATGTCAGCGCCTTGGCGATGGCGGCGAGGGCGTCACGCCACGCGCGTTCGCCGAATTCGTCCTGCTTGCCCAGGCTGACGGCGATGACGCGCTCGCACGCCGTGCCGGGCAGGTCGTGAAGCACCAGCAGCGCGCCGGCCTTGTCGTCAAGATCGCCGCGTGCGATGACGGTGGAAAGTTTGCCCTTGCTGGCCTTGTCGAGGGCTGCTGCTGCTGGGGTGAGCTTGCCGCCGGCGAAGCTTGCGACCACCACCGTGCCGGTGTCCAGCTTCTCCGGGGTGCCGGTCTTTATGGTAAATTCCACGGGTTTCTCCAGATAATGAACGCATAGCGCGTGCGACTGACCGCCGATTATGGCCCGTTCGCAACGAGCCCGTCAAAAGCGGCGTCCCTCATACACTTTCCCATACATTTCGCGCGATGATTTTTCTCCGCGCTACCAAGCGTGAATTTGCTCATGCCGCTGCCGGCGTGTTTGTGGCGCTGTTTGCCATACTCATCACCACGGTGCTGATCCGCCTGCTCGGGCAGGCGGCGGGCGGGCGCGTGCCCGCCGATGCGGTGGTCGCGCTGATCGGCTTCGGCGCGCTGGCGCAGATGCCTGTGGTGTTGTCGCTGACCGCGTTCATCGCGGTGCTGCTGTCGCTGTCGCGCTCCTATCGCGATTCCGAAATGGTGATCTGGTTTGCCTCGGGCATGCCGCTCACGGCGTTCATCCGGCCGGTGTTGCACTTCGGCCTGCCGGTGGTGGCGGTGATCGCGGTCATGAGTCTGCTCATCACGCCGTGGGCCAACCTGAAGAACGAGGAGTTCCGCGCCCAGCTTGATAGTCGTGACGACACGACGCGTGTCGCGCCGGGGGTGTTTCGCGAGTCGGTGGGGGCGCAACGGGTGTTCTTCGTCGAGTCCGGTGCCGACGAGCAGGGGCGCTTGCGCAATGTGTTCGTCGCATCCGAACAGAACGGACGGATCGACGTGGTGGCCTCGGCGAACGGCTCCATCCATGTCGATCCGTCCGGTGACCGCTTCGTGGTGCTGGATCAGGGCAGCCGCTATGAAGGGGGGCCCGGTTCGGCCGCGTTCAAGGTGCTGGATTTCGAGCGCTATTCCATATTGATAGAGTCGCGGCGCGCGGTGGGGCAAGTGGTGCGCTCCAAGACCACCTCGACCGTCGATCTGATCAAGGGCGGCACCGACCGTCAGATGGCCGAGTTCGCCGGGCGCATCGGCGCGCCGGTGGCGGCGCTGTTGCTGGTGTTGATGGCGATTCCGATGTCGTTCGTCAATCCGCGCGCCGGACGTGGCTACAACATGATCTTCGCGATACTCATCTACCTTGTGTACAGCAACGCGATCAACGTGTGCCAGGCATGGGTGTCGCAGGGGCGTTTGCGTTTCGAACTGGGCCTGGTATTGCCGCACCTGATCATGTTGGTGGTGCTGGGGTTGATGTTCTACCGGCGTCTGGCGGTCGCGCCGTTCTTCCGCTCGCGTGGCGCGCAATGAATACCATCACCCGCTACCTGGCGCGCGAAATACTTGGGGCCACGGCCGTGGTGCTGCTGGCGTTTCTCGGGCTGTTCGCGTTCTTCGACCTGGTCAACGAACTCGATTCCATCGGTCAGGATGGCTATCAGCTCTATCACGCGGTGATCTACGTCGCGATGATCCTGCCCGGTCGGGTGTATGAGCTGATGCCCATCGTGGTGCTGATCGGCACGCTGTACGCGCTGACCATGCTGGCCAAGAACTCGGAGATCACCGTGATGCGCGCCGCTGGCATGTCCACCGCCGACATGCTGCGCGTGCTGGGCGGCATAGGACTGATCTTCGCCCTCATCACCTTTGTCTTCGGCGAATATCTCGCGCCCCCGGCCGAGCGCGCGGCACAGCAATGGCGCCTCATCGCGACCGGCTCGCCGGTGTCCAGCCAGTTGCGCTCGGGGCTGTGGATCAAGGACGGTGCGGTGTTCATCAACGTGCGTACGGTGCAGCCCGACCGGACCATGGAACGCATTCGCGTGTTCGAGTTCGACGAGCAGCAGAAACTGCTGAGCATCAGCGAAGCCGACAAAGGCGTGTACGACACCGCGAGCAAGAACTGGCGCCTGACCGACGTCAAACAGACCTATCTGCGCGCGGATCGCACCGAGGTCAAGGAAGTGGCAGAAATCAGTTGGCGTTCGGATCTGTCGCCCGAAATCCTGAGCGTGCTGATCGTGGCGCCCGAGCGCATGTCGGTCGCCACCCTGTTCGCCTATATCAGCCATTTGCGCGACAACAAGCAGAATGCCGATCGGTTCGAGATCGCGCTGTGGAAAAAGGTCATCTACCCGTTCGCGTCGCTGGTCATGATGGCGCTGGCGCTGCCATTTGCATTTGCGCATGACCGCATGGGCGGCGTCAGCGTCAAGGTGTTTCTCGGCGTGATGCTGGGGGTGGGGTTTCACCTGCTCAACGGGTTGTTCTCGCACCTGGGCGTGATCAACGGCTGGCAACCGGTGCTCGCGGCGCTGACCCCGAGCATGCTGTTCCTGTTCGCGGCGGCGGCGATGCTGCTGAGCGTGGAGCGGCGCTGAGAGGCAAGCCCTTCCTGCGCCGAAACTGATCCGCGCCTCCGTGGGAGCGGCTTTAGCCGCGATAACGATGTGATTCGGGGCTAAAGAGGGTGTTGTAAAACCCTCTCCCGATATTTTGACATCAGGCGACCACGCGCGCCCAAACGAGCGAGCAGGTGGCGCGCGTGGGTCCGACCTGATTGCGGAATTTCGA
>JACOUN010000079.1 GCA_016177805.1 Rhodocyclales bacterium | reverse complement strand
TGTACTAAAACGCAAACTTGTTGAACTCGCAGCCCATTCGCCCGTGCGTGTGGTTGCGACATTTTCAGGACCGCAGCTCGACAGCCCTGCGTGCCGCTTCATTGGCGACAAGGTGCTCTCGGCGCTCAACGCCGCAGTGGCGAATGCCACCAAGGACACGATGGGGCGGGACGCATTCGCACGTTTCGGCAATCAGGTCCGCGTCGACATACGCCCCAGAACCGCGCTCACCCTGGAGCCGGTGCTAGCAACGCTGATCCTGAGCTTCGACTGCGAAGCCCCGCTGCAGGCAGATTACGTTGAAACCATCCGCACCCGCCTCGATGGCTTGCTGTAGCGCCACCACGTCAAGGTCGGCATCTGCGATACGCCATCGCGAAATCCAATTCCTACTCATTTCAACCCGGAACCCAGCCATGAAACACCCAGTTCTAATCACCGCCTTCGTCGCCCTCACCCTGTCCGCCTGCGCCACCACGCCGCCGCCAGCCGAACCAACCCCGCCCCCAGCAGTGGAACAACCCACCCCGGCCCAGATCTGGCAGCAGCAACGCACAGAACTGATGCAGGAGTTGCGCGCGAATCCCTTTCTCAGCGTTACCGAGCACGGCAACGGCGATGTGCTGATCCAGATACGATCGGCCGGTGCCTATCGGCGCGGTAAGTCCAGCTTCAGCGAGGAGCAGGGCAAGGTGCTGGGCGAGATCGCGACGGCGGTACGCAGCCGCGACGCGCTGCGGGTGAAGCTTGTCGGTCACACCGATAGCGCGGGTAGTGCCGAAGGCAACCTGCGTCTATCGACCGAACGCGCCGAAGCGGTGCGCGAGTTGTTTGTCTCGACCGGGGTCGACGCGGCGCGCATCGAGGCTGTGGGGGTCGGCGCGGACGAACCGATCGCACCCAACACCAGCGCCGAGGGTCGGGCGGTGAACCGGCGTGTCGATGTGTTGATCGTGCCGGCGCTCTGATCGGTGGGGGGGGTGCGACCGCAAGCCCGCCCCCTCCATCCCCGTCACCACTGAGAATCAACTCACGCGTAGTGTGCTGGTCGCCCCATCGCGCAACGCGCAACACATCGCCCGCAACCGCGCCCCCAAGGTGCAGAGCGAACACGACGTCGATCTGTATGGCGCGGAATAGAAGATCCTGCTCCCGTTCGTAATGGGGCGATGGCCGACATGTCAGGCAAACAGGCCGAACCCCTGCGGTTTCGATATTACGCAGCTCCCAGACTACCTACTTAGACTACGCCCCGTTAACGATTTGGACGCAGACACAGCAATGCTGTTCAGAAACTCGTCCAGCTCAACTGACGTCACCTATGGAATAGATAGTCTGACTGTTACAGAAGATGAAAACATGAAACTATACATGCTCTGTAAAGCCGAGTATTGCTCAGCCTATGTTATTAGAAACGGCATTGATGACCATATTCTTTCCATCCATTCAATGAACGTTGATAGAAACGTGTTCCTTCAAGTTGCAAAGGGCAGCGTTAATGTTAAACAACGCTGAAAGTACGGCTTTGGGCTACACTTGGTAATTGCGTTTTCAACCGCCAGCGGGAAATTTTCTGAGCGCATGGAATTGTCGAACAACTCGTACAAGATTGCAGCCGGTGTCGGCCTTGTTGTGTTAATCGTCGTTACCGTAGTTCTCTTTGGATTTCATCTATTTGAAGCTGAAAACGTCCAGCGCGGATCAATCGCCTACTATCTCGGACTACCGCCCTCCGTTCGCTCGATCCCTCTGACTGAAGAATGCCAGGCTCCCGTATACCGCTGGCGCGGTCGGGATGGCGAGAGTTCACCCTATATATCGACGACCTACAGCAGCAGAAGCACCGCGCAATACATCCTTGCTTTCTATAAAACCGCCTTGGCGAAACTATCCTGCTCGCCCGAGACCACGACGTCGGCTTCCTTCACGGACAAAGGACTTATTCAATTCAACTGCCGGAGACCGGACATCTTGTCTATCAGTGTCTGGGTCGGCGGTGAATCACCGTGCCGAACCGTGACACTGGACATCATTGAAAACTACTAACCGTGAAATCAATATATCCATTAGTTGCTGCAATCGCCATTTCCGCTTGTACGTCAGCGAACTCTTCTATCAGGCCTTCGCTTGACGCCGGCCTGTTAGAGAAACTCCTCGCATACGGCGTTACGACGGAACTGAATACGCTCGACCCAGAAATAGAAAATAGTCTATTCCTGCGTCTGCATGAGCTTCCCGCCGACAACGGTGAGTGCTATATCGACACTCACGGCGTATGCCAATACGCATACTATCTGAGCGTAGCCACATTCGATGAGCAGCCTATAACTAGCCTATACCGACTGACGGAAAAAGGGAAATTGACGAATGCGAGTTGGGTGAAATCAAATATGACGGACTACGCCATCATTTCCGTCACCATACAAAACTTCACCGATGAAGCGCTCAAGAACAATGCAACGCTCGAAAACCGTGAGAAAACCGTTCTACTGACAATTGACATTGGAAAGAACGAATTTAGAGAATATTGAGCGCACCATACTCGTTTCTCTATACGTAATTCCGCCCCGATCCTCAACCTGATCTGGGCGTCGCCAGCGCTCTGCGAAACCCTGCCCACGCCCCCTCGCAGGGAAGGAACCTTCACTCACCACGGTCAGATTTCAAGACCGTCGTACCGGGCTCTCATCAAGAGCACAAGCTCAGCAACCGCCGAACACCGCCTTGCGTTTGCCCAGAAATGCTTTGATGCCTTCGTCGAAATCCGGACTGGCGCTGCAGCGGGCGAAGGCTTCGGCTTCGCTCTGTAGTTGGGATTCGAGTTTGGCGTCGAATGAGGCTGCGACCAACCGCTTGATTTCCGCGTAGGTGCCGCGCGGGCCGTGCTTGAGACGTTCCACCAGCGCGGCAACTTCGGCATCCAGCGCGTCCTGCGGCACGACGCGGTTGACCAGTCCGAGGCGTTGCGCTTCACCGGCGTCGAAACGGTCGCCGAGCAGCAGCAGTTCCATGGCCTTGCGCGCACCCACCGCGCGCGGCAGCAGATACGACATGCCGCCGTCGGCGGGCAAGCCGATCGAAGCGTAGGCGGTGGTGAACTTGGTGTTGTCGGCGCACACCGCGAGGTCGCAACCCAGCATCAGTGACAAGCCGAACCCGGCGCACGCGCCGCGCACCTTGGCGACGATCGGCTGGGGCAGCGACTGCATGGTTTCGACGGTCGGGTTGATGTGGCGCTCGATCATCGCGCGAAACGCGACCAGACGCGCGGGCGCGTCGAGGTGCAATTGACGCGCGAAGTCGTTGAGGTCGCCGCCCGCCATGAAGTGCTCGCCCGCGCCGGTGACGACGATCACCTTGGTGCCGCTGTCGGCACGCACCGCGCGCACCGTCTGATGCAGGTCTTCCATCATTTCCACCGACAGCGCGTTGAGTTGCGCCGGGCGATTGAGCGTGATGGTGGCGACACCATCGACGCATTCGAGCAATACGGTATTGGTCACGTAGATTCTCCTTCGTTGGTCCGGTGCAAGCCGTGCTTTTTAGCATGGCTGATGGTGACATGGACCGGATTTTTCCGCTTTGGCGCAGGCATGTGGTGCCCCGGCGGGGCACGCAATGCGGAAAAGGGTTGGGCGACGCGGCCGAGGAGAGGGAGAGAGAAGCCGCGCCGCCGCCCAGTTGCCGGTTTGTCCGGGCGGTCAGACCCGCTCGAACACCCCGGCCGCACCCATACCGGTGCCGATACACATGCTGATCATGCCGTAGCGCAATTTCTCGCGTTGCAGCGCGCTCATCAGCGTCGCGGCGCGGATCGCGCCGGTCGCACCCAGCGGGTGGCCCAGCGCGATCGCGCCGCCCAGCGGGTTGATCCTGGCCGGATCGAGGTCGAGCTGGCGCGTCACCGCCAGCGCCTGCGCGGCGAAGGCTTCGTTCAGTTCGATCCAGTCGAGGTCCGACTGGGCGATGCCGGCCGCCTTGAGCGCGCGCGGAATGGCCTCGACCGGGCCTATGCCCATGATCTCCGGCGGCACGCCAGCGACCGCGAACGACGCGAAGCGCGCGATCGGTGTGGCGTTGTAGCGCTTGAGCGCCGCTTCGCTCATCAGCAGCACCGCGCCGGCGCCATCCGACATCTGCGAGCTGTTGCCGGCCGTGACCGAGCCGCGCGCGGCGAACACCGGGCGCAGTTTGCCCAGGCCTTCGAGCGACGCATCGGCGCGCGGCCCTTCGTCGTGCTCGCACAGTCTCTCGGTCACACGCACCACGCCGCCTTCACCCGGCGCATGGGTGCGCACGGTGTACGGGGTGATCTCGTCGCGGAAGTGCCCGGCGGCAATCGCGGCGCAGGCGCGCTGGTTCGATTGCAGCGCCATCGCGTCCTGGTCGTCGCGGCTGATCTTCCACTTCTCCGCCACCTTCTCGGCGGTCAGACCCATGCCGTAGGCGATGCCGATGTTTTCCTCGCGGGCGAACACCGCCGGGTTGAGGCTGACCTTGTTGCCCATGATCTGCGGCATCGCGCTCATGGATTCGGTGCCGGCCGCGATCATCACGTCGGCTTCACCCAGGCGGATGCGCGCCGCCGCATCGGCGACCGCCTGCAGGCCGGAGGCGCAGAAGCGGTTGATGGTCAGCCCCGGCACCGCATTCGGCAGACCGGCCAGCAGCAGGCCGATACGCGCGACGTTCATGCCCTGTTCGGCTTCCGGCATGGCGCAGCCGGTGATCACGTCACCGATCTCGGTGGCGTCCAGCCCCGGCACCTTGCCCACCACGGCGGAGAGAACATGCGCCAGCATGTCGTCCGGACGGACGTTGCGGAACATCCCGTTGCGTTTGGCCACCGGAGTGCGGGTGGCGGCGACGATGTAGGCTTCTTGTATCTGTTTGCTCATGTTGTATTCCCCAATCAGTTACGCAGCGGCTTGCCGGTTTCCAGCATGTGCGCGATGCGTTGCTGGGTTTTTTCGGTTTTCAGGAGGTCGACGAACAGCGCGCGTTCGACGTCGAGGATCCACTCCTCGCTGACCCGCGCGTTGGTTTCGACCTCGCCGCCGCACAGCGCGGTGGCCGCTGCCTTGGCCACCTTGTAGTCGTAAGGCGAGATGAATCCGCCTTCGGCCATGTTCACCAGCATCAGTTCGCAGGTGGCGATGCCGTTGCGCCCGGCCACGGTCACGGCCCGGTTGATTACCGGCGGACGGTAGCCAGCCTCGAACATCGCCCGCGCGCGGCGGATCGCGACGTACAGCAGCTCGTGCGGGTTGAACAGGATGTCGTCGGACGGTTGGGCGAAGCCCAGTTGCACCGCTTCCATCGCGCTCTTGGCCACGGTCGCCATCGCGATGGTCTGGAAGTTGTTCTGGATGTACGGGAACACGTCGCCACCGGCGGTCTTCTGCGCCAGCGCGTGCGCCTGCAGCGCGAACTCCTTGCACCCGCCGCCGGCCGGAATCAGGCCGACCCCGGCTTCCACCAGGCCAACATAGGATTCGAGCGCCATCACGCGATGCGCCGAGTGCATGACGAACTCGCAGCCGCCGCCCAACGCCATGCCCTGCACCGCCGCGACCACCGGCACCTGCGCGTGCTTGAGCGTCATCGAGGCGCGCTGGAACTTGGCGACCGTGCTCTCCAGCATGTCGAACTGGCCGGCCTTGCACGCTTCACCCACTTGTTGCAGGTTGGCGCCGACCGCGAACGGTGCTTCGTGCCACAGCACCACCCCGTCCAGATCCTTCTCGGCGCGCGCCACGGCTTCGATCACACCGTCGAGCACTTCATTGCCGATCGCGTGCATCTTGGACTTGAACGACACGATGCCGATGCGCGCGTCCTGATCGGGACGCGCCCACAGCCGCACCCCTTCGTTTTCCCACAGCGTCACGCCCTGATCGGGCGCCGCCTCGCCCAGCACCTGCTCGGGGTAGAGCTGACGCCCGTACACCGGCAGGGTCGGACGCGCCTTCAACTCGGACGCGGCCGCCGACCACGACCCGGTCGCGCCATGCACGCCGTCGCGCTCGAACACCCACGCCGGCAGCGGCACCTTGGCCATCGCCACGCCAGCCTCGATATCAGCCTTCACCGCCGCCGCGATGTCGGACCAGCCGGCCGCCTGCCAGGTCTCGAACGGCCCCTGGGTCCAGCCGAAGCCCCAGCGCATCGCCAGATCCACGTCGCGCGCGTTGTCGGCGATGGCGCCGAGGTGAGTCGCGCAGTAGTGGAAGATGTCGCGGAAGATCGCCCACAGGAACTGCGCCTGCGGATGGCTGCTGGCGCGCAGTTGCGCGAATTTTTCGGCCGGATTGCGGATCTTCAGGATCTCGGCGACATCGGGGGCCACCTCTCCGGCGCTGACGCGGTAGTCCTGCCGCGCCACGTCCAGCACCATGATCTTCTTGCCTTCCTTGCGGAAGATGCCGGCGCGGGTCTTCTGCCCCAGCGCGCCCTTGGCGATCAGCGCCTGCAACCACGCGGGCTGCTGGTAATAGGCGTGCCACGGATCATCGGCCAGCGTCGACTGCATGGTGCCGATGACGTGCGCCAGCGTATCCAGCCCGACCACGTCGGCGGTGCGATAGGTCGCGCTCTTGGGGCGGCCGATGCGCGGCCCGGTCAGCGCGTCGACTTCGTCGAAGCCCAGCCCCAGGCGCGCGGTGTGATGCATGACCGCCAGAATCGAGAACACGCCGACGCGGTTAGCGACGAAGTTGGGGGTGTCCTTGGCGCGCACGATGCCCTTGCCCAGGCGCGTGGTCAGCCAGCTTTCGAGCTGGTCCAGCATCGTCGGGTCGGTATCGCGGGTCGCGATCAGTTCCACCAGCGGCATGTAGCGCGGCGGGTTGAAGAAGTGGATGCCGCAGAAGCGCCCGCGCAGCGCCGCCGGCATGCCTTCGGCGAGGCTGTTGATCGACAGCCCCGAGGTGTTGGAGGCGAAGATCGCGTCGGCGCGCATGAACGGCGCCACCTTGGCATACAGATCGAGCTTCCACTCCATCTTTTCCGCGATCGCCTCGATGATCAGGTCGCACTCGCGCAGTTGTTCCAGATCGGAGCCGTAGTTGGCCGCGCCGATGGCCGCCAGCTTGTCCTTGGCCGCGAGCGGCGCCGGATCGAGCTTCTTGAGGCCCGCCAGCGCCTTGTCCACGATGGCGTTCGGCTTGCCTTCCTTGGCGGGCAGATCGAACAACACCACCGGCACGCCCGCGTTGGCGCAGTGGGCGGCGATCTGGGCGCCCATCACGCCGGCACCCAGCACGGCCACTTTGCGAATAATGAAATTGCTCACACTTGTTCTCCTGTCTTCCATATCAAATTGGGTGGTGCATGACCTGCGCACCCGCAACGGGAGGGCAACCCACCCGTCGCGCCAGCCGCCCACCGGGGCGGCCGCTTCACTTGCTCACTCGGGCGGAATCGGGCGCTTGCGCCCCCGATCATCCACGGCCACATAGGTGAGCGTTGCTTCCGTGACCTTGACCACGACCGGGTTCTCCGGATCGCGCTCGGCAAACACCTCGACATCGATGGTCACCGAGGTGCGCCCCACCGACTTCACTTCGGCGTAGATGCTGACCAGGTCGCCGACCGACACCGGTTGCTTGAACAAGAACGAATTCACCGCGATGGTCGCGACCCGGCACTTGCTGCGCCGTCGCGCCGGAATCGCGCCCGCGATATCGACCATGGACATGATCCAGCCGCCGAACACGTCGCCGGACGGATTCAGGTCGGCCGGCATTGCCATCACCCGCAGTGCCGGCTGCTTGTGTTCGGGCAGGCGTACCGGGCCATCCCCGGCGGATTCTGTCTTGGTCATCGCGGTTCCCTTACTTGGCATGAGCCATATGTTCGGTGGCGGCCGGTGTGGCTACCCGCGACGCGGCACCCGCTGCATTGCGTTGGTAGGTCATCGGGCCGCCGGTATAGGGGGCGAAACCCGTGCCGAAGATCACCCCGGCGTCGGCCAGATCGGCATCCGCGACCACCCCTTGTTCGACGCAGCGGCGCGCGGCGGCAAGCAGCGGCGCGACGATGCGCTGCGCCAGACCATCGGGCACCGCGCCGGCGGTCGGCTTGCGCGCCTTGCCGTTGTCCCACGCGTAGTAGCCCTGCCCGCTTTTCTTGCCCAGATGCCCGGCCGCCACCAGTTGCGTCAGCTTCGCGGGTGCGCTGGCCTCGCCCGCGCCGGTCAGCGCCTTGCCCGCCGCCACGGCGATATCCAGTCCGACCGTATCGACCAGCTCGACCGGCCCCATCGGCATGCCGAAGGCCAGCAACGCCGCGTCCACCACTTCGGGCGCGATGCCTTCCTCGACGCAGCGCAAGGCTTCCAGCATGTAGGGGCCCAGCACCGCGTTGACGAGGAAGCCGGGCGCGCTCTTGACCGGCAGCGGCAGCTTGTCGATACGGCGCACGAAGGCCGCCGCGCGGCGCAAGGCCTCGGCATCGGAGGCCTCGCCCTGCACCACTTCGACCAGCGGCATCATCGCCACCGGGTTGAAGAAATGGATGCCCACCAGGCGCGACGGCTGCTCCAGCGCGGTGGCGATGTCCTCCAGACGCAAGCTGGAGGTGTTGGTCGCGAGCACCGCATCCGGGCGGGCGCGTTGCTCCAGCGACTTGAACAGCTCACGTTTGGCGTCGACGTTCTCGAAGATCGCCTCGATGATCACGTCCGCGCGTGCCGCACCGTGCCCGTGCGGGTCCGGCACCAGCCGATCGAGGGTGAAGCGCACCTGCTTCTCGTCACCCCTGAACTTGCGCTCATACAGCTTTGCCGCGCGCGCGATGGCCGGCGCGATGCGGCCCACGTCCTGATCCTGCAGAGTCACGTTCATGCCGCGCAGGGCGCACACCGCCGCGATGTCGCCGCCCATCACTCCGGCGCCGACCACGTGTACATGGCGCGGCGCGAAATCGCTGGCCTTGCCCAGCCCCTTGAGGCGCTCCTGCAGGAAGAACACCCGCACCAGGTTCCTGGCGGTCGGCGAACCGAAGATCGCGGCGAGGGAAGCCGGATGACTGGCCGGCACCGCCAGCGCGTTGCCGCCGTAGTTGGCCCACATGTCGAGGATCGCGTAGGGCGCCGGATAGTGTTCGCGACGCGCCTTGAGCGCCAGTTGCTTGCGCGCCTTGCCCGCCACGATGGCCTTCAGCGGCCCGTTCATCAGTCGTGGCAACAACGGCAGCTTGCGCGGCGCGTGGCCGGACTTGACCAGGATGCGCGCGGCGTTGTCCATCACCCGCTCCGGCACGCACTCGTCGGCCAGCCCCAGGCTCTTGGCGCGCCTGGCGTTTACGCCCTTGCCGGTCAGCATCAGATCGAGCGCGGCGGCCGGCCCGATCAACTCCGGCAAACGCTTCATGCCGCCCCAGCCGGGAACGATGCCGAGCATGACTTCGGGCAGCGCGAGCCGGGTGCCGGGCTCATCGACCACCACGCGATAACGGCACGCGAGCGCCAGTTCCAGCCCGCCGCCCATGCAATGGCCGCGCACCAGCGCGAGGGTCGGGTAGCTCACCGCCGCCAGCCGGTTGAACAGCGTCCAGCCGCGTTCGACCAGCGCGCGCGCGGCATCGGCCGTGTCGATGCGGGTGAACTCCTCGATGTCCGCGCCGGCGATGAAGCCGGCAGGCTTGGCCGAGGCGATGATCAGCCCGGTCGGGGGCGCGCTGTCAAACTGCGTCAGCAGCGCGCCGAGTTCATCCAGCGCCTCGCGTGACAGCGTGTTGGTCGTGGCGCCGGCCTTGTCGAAGCGCAGCCACGCGACCCCATCCATGTCGCGCTCCAGCCGCCAGTGTTGCCAGGTTTCGATCATAGTTCTGCTCCTGCGTCAGGCACGGCCTGGCGCCTTCATGAAAAGCGGTGCCGGTCTGCGACAAACGCAACGCTCAACCCGCCCGCACCCACGTTGATGGCGCCGGTCTTGCTCATCTGGCACACCAGCAGCGTCACCCCGGCCGCCTCGACCCCCGAGCGGAACGCCGCGAAACCGGGCAGCTTGTCGACCGCGTCAACATCACCGCCATAGCTGACGCACACGCAAGGCACGTCCAGACCCTGTTCGATCTGCAGCAACACATTGTTGAGCACGCGCTTCACCCCGGCGCCGAAGCCCCAGGTCTTGGCCACCGGCCCGGTTTCGTCGCGATGCGAGTGCAAAATGGGTTTCAGATCCAGCGCCTTGCCCACCGCGTAGGCGGTCCAGTTGATACTGGTGTCGCCCTTCTTGGCCGCGCGGTGCATCAGGTAGTACAGATCGGCGGCGACGAAATACGCGTGCACGTAGTCGGCCAGTTCAGTCAGGCGCGCGACCATGACGGGCGCTTCAACGCCCTGTTCGCGCAAGCGCGCCGCCTCCCACGCCAGCACCCCCTGCCCGGAAAACATGGTGCGCGAATTGATCACAGTCACCGCGCAACGCCCCGGCAGACCATGCTGGCGCCGTTGCTCGCGGCTGCGCGCGGCCACGTCGACCGCCGCGCGGGTGGTGTTGCTGAAGATCGGACTGCGCGCGGCCGTCACGGTCATGCACACCACGTGGTCACACTCCAGCGCCCAGCGCGCGAGAATCTCGTCGGCCACCTCGCTCGCGCTCATCGCATGCGTTTCGGCATGCAGGGCGTCGCGCCGGTCATAGTGCTGCTTGTAGAACCTGGCGGTCTGCTCTGGATCGCGCCGGTCTTCCAGGTTCGCATTGCCGATGCGGATGCCCACCGGCAATACCCCCAGTCCCTGCTCCGCGAAGAACTCGTGCGGAAGATCGCAAGTCGCATCCACCAACAGCCCTATAGCCATGTGCCTTGCCTCTGCGTTGAATGTTCCGCGCGTATGCACCGTGCTGAGCCAAGCCACGGCATCCATATCGACCTTGCAACTGTGGCGGACGCACGCGCGGCGCCCACGGACAGCGTGCTCCCCGTCAAACCGTCTCGACCAGCATCGCCCCGCCCAGCCCGCCGCCTATGCAGATGCTGGCCATGGCGCGGCGGCCGCCGGTACGGCGCAGTACGTTGAGCGCATGCAGCACGATGCGCGTCCCGGACGCCCCGACCGGGTGCCCCTGCGCCACCGCCCCGCCATCCACGTTGAGGCGGGTCTCGTCCAGCGCACCCAGCGCGCCGGGCAGCCCCAGTTCATTGCGGCAGTATTCGTTCTCGCGCCACGCCCCCAGGCACGCCAGCACCTGGGCGGAGAACGCCTCGTTGATTTCCCATGTATCCACGTCATGCAAGGCCAGCCCGTGGCGCTGCAGGATGGGGGACGCGGCGTGCACCGGCCCCAGGCCCATCTGCGCCGGGTCGAGCCCCGCCCATTGGCTGTCGACGATGCGCCCGAGCGGGGTAAGCCGGTGCTGCTCGACCGCGCGCTCGGAGGCCAGAATCAGCCACGCCGCGCCGTCGGTGATCTGCGAACTGTTGCCGGGGGTGACCTTGCCGTACTTGCGATCGAAGAACGGCTTGAGCTTGGCCAGCCCCGCCATCGACGAGTCGCGGCGCGCGCCGTCGTCGTCCTTGTACACGGTGCCGTCGCGACCGATGAGCGGCACGATCTCGGCATCGAAATGCCCCGCATCCTGCGCCGCGCACACCCTTTGATGGCTGCGCACGGCGTAGGCGTCCATGTCGTCGCGGCTGATGCCGAAGCGGTAGGCGAGATTCTCGGCGGTCTGCCCCATCAACTGCCCGACGATGGGGTCGGTCAGGCCTTTCATGATGCCGATCACCGGCGCGAGGCTGCCCAGCTTGAAGTGCCTCAGCGCGGCGACTTTCTGCCCCACCGTGCGCGTCGCGTACCAGCCCGAGAGCCAGCGCACGAACGCGTCCGAAAACAGCAGCGGTGCGCGCGACAGCGCATCCGTGCCGCCGGCCAGCACCAGTCCTGACCGGCCGGTGCGGATGTTCGCCACCGCCGAGTCGAGTGCCTGCATGCCGCTCGCGCAGTTGCGCATCACGGTCCACCCCGGCACCTTGAGCCCGCAGCCCATGCGCAGCGCCACCACGCGGCCGATGTTGACTTCGTCCGGCGACGGGCTGGCGCAGCCGAGGATCACTTCGTCCAGTTGATCGGGGCGGAAGGCCTGGCGCATCAGCAGGCTGGTGCCCGCCGCAGTCGCCAGATCGGAGGCCGAAAACGGACCGGGTGCGTTCCTCGCCTTGAGAAAGGGCGTGCGTGCCCCGTCGATGATGTAGACGTTGTCGCTCATGTCCTTACGCCGCCGCCTTGATATGCGCGGTGTCGGCCACGACATCCTTGAGCCCGAGATCGAACGGGAAATCGTCGACCCGGATGACCTTGTCGCGCAACATGTTGCGCCGTTCGATCTGCGCGAACTCGGCGTCACTGATGATCCCTTCCTGTAGCGCGCGGCGCCAGATCTCGTCCACGTCGCCGCCCACCATCAGGCCCGGCTTGAAGCGCCCCTGCTTCTGCGCCAGCTTGAGCTTGGCTTCGATCAGCTCGCACTCGACCGTCGCCTGCAACGCGGCCTCCAGCGCCGCGACCGGCTCTTCGAGATCGGTGGGTAGATACACGTCGGCGGTCAGTCGGTCACGCGTTGCCGACGGTTCGATCAGGCAGCGCGCCACCTCGTGCCCGAGGCGGTCCGACGGCACCACGTAGGGGCGCCCGAGCGGGAACACCACCAGACGGCGCAGCAGCATCGCAAAGAGCTTGTTCGGGAAGTTCGCGATCACCCCTTCAAACGCGTTCTGCGCCTTGAACATGCAATCCCATATGGCCCAGTGCATCAGCGGCGCATCGACGGCCTGCCGCCCTTCCGCTTCGTAGCGGCGCAGCGTGGCCGAGGCGAGGTACATCAACGACAGGATGTCGCCCAGCCGCGCCGAGAGTTTTTCCTTGCGCTTGAGGGCGCCACCCATGGTGCCCATCGAGATGTCGGCGAGGAACGAGAAGGCCGCCGAGAAACGCGTCAGCTGCTGATAGTAGCGCCGCGTCTCGGGCGCCACATCGGCCGAGACCGAGACGAAGTGCGAACCGGGCAGCCCCATCACCATCGCGCGCGCGGCGCTCGACACGGTGTAGCCGATGTGACCCCAGAAGGCTTCGTCGAAACGCTCCATGTCGTTCTGCTGCGCCGCGTGCATCTCGTCCAGCACATACGGATGGCAGCGGATCGCGCCCTGACCGAACAGGATCAGGCTGCGGGTCAGGATGTTGGCGCCTTCGACGGTGATCCCGACCGGGATCTGCTGATAGGCGCGCCCGAGGAAGTTCTGCGGCCCGAGGCAGATGCCCTTGCCGCCGATCACGTCCATGCCGTCATTAACGGTCTGGCGCGCGCGTTCGGTGATGTGGTACTTGACGATCGCCGACACCACCGAAGGCTTCTCGCCCAGGTCGATCGAACCGGCGGTCATGATGCGCGCCGCGTCGCTCAGGTAGGTGTTCGCGCCAATGCGGGTCAGCGCCTCCTCGACCCCCTCGAAGCGCCCGATCGCGGTCTTGAACTGGTAGCGCACGCGGGCGTAGGCGCCGACCGCGCGCGCGGTGAGCTTCTGCATGCCGGTGTTGGAACCGGGCAGCGAGATCGAGCGCCCGGCCGCCAGGCATTCCATCAACATGCGCCAGCCCTGACCGGCCATCTTCGGCCCGCCGATGATGAACTCCAACGGCATGAATACGTCGCTGCCACGCACCGGCCCGTTCATCCAGATTGCGTTGAGCGGAAAATGGCGGCGGCCGATGTCCACGCCGGGGTGGTCGTGCGGCACCAGCGCGCAGGTAATGCCCAGGTCCTCGGTCTCGCCCAGCAGGTGCTCCGGATCGAACAGGCGGAAGGCCAGACCGAACACCGTGCACACCGGCGCCAGCGTGATGTAGCGCTTGTCGAAACTCACGCGCATGCCCAGCACTTCGCGGCCCTGCCACTGCCCTTTGCAGATCACTCCGGCATCGGGGATGGAAGCGGCGTCCGAACCCGCCCACGGGCTGGTCAGCGCAAAGGCCGGAATGTCCTCGCCGCGCGCCAGGCGCGGCAGGTAATGCTGCTTCTGTTCCGGGGTGCCATAGTGCAGCAGCAGTTCGGCCGGGCCGAGCGAGTTGGGCACCATGACGCTCACCGCCGGGGCGGACGAACGCGTCGACAGCTTGGTCACCACTTGCGAATGGGCGAACGCGGAGAAGCCCTTGCCGCCGTATTCCTTGGGGATGATCATGCCAAGAAAGCCGCGCTGCTTGATGAAATCCCAGACCTCCTTGGGCATGTCCTGCTGCCGGGTGGATTCCCAGTCGTCGGTCAGGCGGCACAACTCGGAGGTATCGTGGTCGAGAAAGACCTGCTCTTCAGCGCTCAGCTTGGGCCACGGGTAAGCCTGCAGCTTCTTCCAGTCCGGGCTGCCGCCGAACAGATCGCCTTCCCACCACACCGAACCGGCTTCGAGCGCGTCCTTCTCGGTCTGCGACATCGACGGCAAGGCGCTGCGGAACGCCTTGAAGATCGGAGCAGTCACCAACGAACGACGTAGCGACGGCGCCAGGAATACCGCGCACAGCGCCAGCCACGCCAGCATCACGACCGCACCGAGCGCCACCGGCCAGGCGGCCGCCCACGCGAACGCACCCAACCACACCACTCCCGCACCTGCCCAGGCAAAAAAAGGCGCTCGCCCGTAGGCGAGCGCGCCTGCCAAGGGAGGGAGGGAAACCAGTAGCCACCACATCATCTCGTTCTCCTTGTACCTTCGGGCGTGGCACCGGCCACGCCCGCGAGGCTTCAGTCGGCAACGATCACGCCGCCTTCGGACCGCCCTTCGCTTGCCGACCATGCCCGTTGTCCGCCAGCGGCGCCCGCAGGCCACCGAGCAGGAAGGACATCAGGCGCGGCATCAGCCGCGACGGGTCGGCATCATCAAATTTCCCGGCAAACAACTGCAATGCATCGGTACCGGCAATCGCGTAAGAGGTCGCCCCCATCATGAAATGGAAGCGCCACAGGATCTCTTCATGCGGCACCCCCGGCAGCGAGCGGTACAGCGCGCCGAGGAAGCGGTCCAGCACCTCGGCGTACTCTTCCGCCAGAAACTGCCTGACGAAGGCGTTGGGCTCGGTGTAGGTGCGCCCCAGCAACTGCATGAAGGTGCGCCCGCCATGTTCCGTATCACAGGCCATCTCCAGCGCCGGGCCGAAGAAGCCTTCCACCACCTTGCTCGGCTTGAGCGGCACGCCACCGGCCTGTCGTTCCAGGGCGTCAAGCGCGGCCAGGCGCGCGCGATTGAGGTCGGTCAGGCGCCGCTGGAACACCTCCTGGATGAGACTGCCCTTGCTGCCGAAGTGGTAATTCACCGCCGCCAGATTGACCCCGGCCTTGGTGGTGATCATCCGCATCGAAGTCGCGTCCAGTCCATGCTCGACAAACAGCTCTTCCGCCGCATCCAGGATGCGGTTGCGTGTTTCGGGGCCGGGGCGTACTGGGGGGGTTGTCATTTTTTATGTCCTCTGTTTGAAATGCTTGTACCGGTTTCGGCATTCATTCAAACGTTTGTTTGAATTCTACAATGCATTGAGTTGTTGTCAAGGTGTAATACCTTACTCCCAAAGGACGCCGTGCTGCGCGGGCACGGCGTGACCACCCCCGCTCACTCACGCCACACGGACCAGGTGCTTCTTTGCGCGCGCCGCGACACGCGGTTTTTCCAGCAACGCCGCCAGCGCCGGCAGCAGCAGCACGGCGCCGAACATGTTGAGCAGGAACACGAAGGCCAGCAGCAGTCCCATGTCAGCCTGGAACTTGAGCGCCGAGAAGGCCCAGGTCCCGACCCCGGCGGCCATGGTCGCGGAGGTGAACATGGTGGCCGTGCCGCGTTGCCGCAGCGCCTCGAAATAGGCTTCGACCAGCGACCGCCCCCGGTTCAGTTCGTGCTGCATGCGCTCGTAGATGTAGATGCCGTAATCGACCCCGATACCGACTCCGAGCGCGGTGACCGGCAGGGTCGGCACCTTGAGGCCGATATTCAGCGTCGCCATCAGCGCATTGCACAGCACCGCGACAATGGACAGCGGCAGGATGATGCACAGCATCGCGCGCAACGAGCGGAACTCGTTCAGGCACAACAAGCTGATCGAGCCGAACAGCAGCACCAGGATCGAGATCTCGGCCGCATCGACGGCTTCGTTGGTCGCCCCCATAACCCCGACGTTGCCCGACGCGAGCAGGAATTCGAGCTTGTCGGAACGGTTGGCATCCCTGAATTTCTTGATCTCATCGAGAATGTGCGCAATCGTGCCGCCCTCGTGATCACGGGTGAAGATCATGATCTGCATGGCACTGCAATCGGTGTTGAGCAGGCCGGTGCCGGTATCGATCGGCGTGACCGACTGCGCCAGCACGCTGGGATCGCGCGACAGCACGCGCCAGCGCGGGTTGCCCTCGTTCCAGCCCGAGTTGACCACCTTGGCCATGCCCGCCAGCGACAGCACGCCCTGCACGCCGTGGGTGTTGCGCATGGTCATCTCGAAGCGGTCGATGGTGTCCATGATGGCGAAGTCGGTGCAGGCGCCATCCACCCCGCGCGACTGGGCAATCACCGACAACACGTCTACGCCGATCGAGAACGAATTGACGATCGCGGCGGTATCGCGGTTGTAGCGCGAGTCATCATGCAACTCCGGGATACCCGCACCGAGATCGCCGGTCTGCAGCTTGCGCGCCTGCAGCGCCCCCAGGCCCAGCAGCACCGCCGCGCAAGCCAGCACCCACACCGCGCGGCGCGGTTCGGCAAAGCGCTTGAGCCAGTTCCACAGCCAGTCACCACTGGATTTCTTGCTCCGCTCGCGCGCGACCGCCAGCGGCGACATCGACATCCATGACAGCAGTATCGTCAACAGCAACTTGTTGGTGATGACGGTCAGCGCGACCCCGAGGCTGGCGGTGAGCGCCAGTTCCTGCACCATCGCGATCTCGATGTAGAGAATCACCAGAAAACCGATCGCGGTGGTGAGCAACGCGGTCGCGCCCGGCACGAACAGCTTGCTGAAGGCGTTGTTGGCGGCGGTGAGTCCGTCGGCGCCGTGCAGCATCTCCAGCTTCCATGCGTTGACCATCTGGATGGCGTGACTGACACCGATCGAGAAGATCAGGAACGGCACCAGGATCGACATCGGATCGATGCCGACGCCGATCAGCGGCAGCGTGCCCAGCAGCCATACCACCGGCACCATCGCGCACAACAGGCTGAGCGCCGCCAGACGCGCCGAACCCAGGTAGAGGAACAGCAGGATGGCGGTGATGACGAAGGTCACGACGAAGAACAGCAGCACCCCCTTGGCGCCGTCCGTGATGTCGCCGACGGCCTTGGCAAAGCCGATGATGTTGACCTCGAAGCCTTCCTTCTCGTAGGTGGCGCGCAGCGCTTCGAGCTTGCCGGCGACGGCGCCATAGTCGAGCCGCGTGCCGTTGGTGGGGTCGATTTCGAGCAGTTCGGCGCTAACCAGCGCCGCTTTCAGATCGTTGGCCACCAAACGCCCGAGGCGTCCCGACTTGAGCACGTTGGCCCGCACCGTTGCGAGGTCTTCCTCGGTGCCGGCGAAGTCGGCCGGAATGACGTTACCGCCGGCGAAACCGTCTTCCACCACTTCGATGTAACGCACATTGGGGGTAAACAGCGACGTGACCGTGGCGCGATCCACGCCGGGAATGAAGAACACGTCATCGGTCAGCCGCTTGAGGGCGGCGAGATAACGCGCTTCATAGATGTCGCCTTCGCGCTGGCGCAGCACCACCAACACGCGGTTGGCGCCACCGAAGGCCTTGCGGTACTCCATGAAGGTCTGCATGTACTCGTGCTTGAGCGGGATCATCTTCTCGAACCCGGCATCGACCTTCAACTGCGTCGCCGACCAACCCAGCAACACCGTGATGAGTATGAACAGGGCGAGAAAGGCGCTGCGAAACCTGAACAGGTTGGATCCAATGAAATGGACCATGCGATTGGTTTTCATTGGACTCCTCCCTGGGCCAGCGCGGTTTGCGCCACCCCCCCTTCGCCAAACAGCAGCGCGCCGGCGCCATTGCGCACGCCGATCACCGCCGACAGTACCTGGTTGATATTGGTCGCGACCGACTTGAAACTGCGCCCGCCATCGCGGCTGACGAGCAAGGTCCCGTTCTGCCCGACCAGCGCCAGGGAACCGTCATCCAGCACCCGGCCGCCAAACAACGACGCCTGCGAGTCGTGCGCTACCGCCTGCCAGGTATCGCCACGATCATCCGAGCGATAGACATGCCCGCGCATGCCGAACACCACCACACCGCCGTCGCCCAGCGCGAGCAGGCCGAAGTACGACCCCTTGTACGGCGACGTCAGTTCGACCCAGTTATCGCCGCCATCAACCGAGCGCAGCAGGGTGCCGGATTCGCCGGCGATCAAGCGGGTGCCGTCGGCCAGACCCGCCACCGCGTTGAAGTGCCAGTCCGACACCACCGCCTCGCTCGCCCCCCAACTGGCGCCACCGTCCAGACTCTCAAGGAAAGTGCCATAGGCACCTACCGCGATGCCACGACCGCTGCGGTCAAACCAGACGTCGAGCAGCGGGGTACGTTCGTCCGGCGCGCTGTGCACCTGGTGCCAGTTCAAGCCGCCGTCGGCTGTCGCGACAATCACCGCATCGTGCCCAACCGCGACACCGCGCTTCTCGTCCACGAAGGCGAGCGCGGTCAGCGTCGCTTCAGTCGGAGATGCAACACCCTTCCAGTGCGCGCCGTCGTCGTCGGACACGAAGATCCGGCCACGCTCACCCACGCTGACCAACCGTGACCCGACACGCTGCACGTCGAGCGCGAGCGTCTGCGCTATCGCTATGGTGGTCGCGGGCAGTGCCGGACCGTGGCGTGGCGAGAATGAAAAAACCACGACCGCAGCCACGAACACGGTAAACAGGATTCCAATGGCTCTGTTCATGTGACGTCATCTTGTGCGAAGTATGGAAATGCGGAACCGCTACACGCGCCGTGTGGAAGCGTGCTTCAGTATGGAACAACCACTCGCGCCACGCTCACGGTCTCGTGGACGGTGCATCGTCGATGGGGCGTGCGATGGCTGGGAGGTGGATGCACAGCGACGTGTGCATCCACCCGGTCATGCAGTCAAGGCAATCAGCGCGTGCCTACGTTGCGCAGTCCGGCCGGAGTGAATTGCGCGGAACGCGAGTCGCCGGTCTCGTACACCTTGGCTTCGTCGTTGCGCAGACCCATGGCGATGTAGCGGCCCGACTGGAGATCGTGGTGCACTTCCAGCGACGGGTAGTACATCGGGATGTTGTAGAAGTTGATCCCATGCTGCTCGGAAACACGCCACAACTGGTCGCGCGCATCATACTTGTCGGCCACCACGATCATCCACGAGTCTTCGTCGATATAGAAGGTGCGACGCTTGTAGATGTGGCTGGTGCCTTCCTTGAGCTTGGCATCGACCACCCACACACGGTGCAGTTCATAACGCGCGTGGTCCGGATTGATGTGCCCGGCCTGCAGCACGTCGGTCATCTTGATGGTGTTGCCCACCAGCTTGTACGAGTTGTACGGCACGAACACCTCGCGCTTGCCCACCAACTCCCACTCGTAGCGGTCAACCGCGCCGTTGTACATCAGGAAGTCATCATTGGTGCGCAGACCGTCGGCAGCGGTACCAGGGTTGTCGTAGGCGACGTTGGGCGCCAGACGCACCCTACGCTGACCGGGGTTGTAGGTCCACGCGGTACGGGTGTTGAGGAACTCGTGCACCAGCAGGATCTGCCCGGCCAGACGGGCCGGCGCGGTCACGTTCTGCAGGAAGTTGAACAGCTTGCCCGGCTCGCGATCCGCATCGGTCTTGTTCAGACTGCCGTAGTGAAAGTCATACGCATACTCGAAGCGCACCGGAGTGTAAGTCCCATCGCGCGTGACCGCCGCCTGGCTCCAGTTCATTGCGTAGCTTTCACCGCGATAGCGCGTGAGGTGATTCCAGATCACCTCCGTGCCGTTCTTCGGCAAGGGGAACGGGATACCGCCCGTGGTCCCGGCAATGCTCTGCCCCTCATCAGCCAGCTTTGCGCGCGTGGCGTTGGCCGCCGTCTGGTCGTAATGCCCCTGCGGAAATGCGGCGCTGCGCCGGGTCGGATAGACGTTCATCTTCCAGGTCGGATACTGCTTGATCATCGCGACCTGACCAGGGGTCAGTTGCTTCGCATACTTGTCCACATTGCTCGCGTCGATCGCGAACAGCGGCTTGTCGGCGGAAAACGGATCGGGATAGTGACCGCCCTCGACATAGCCGGCGGCCGGCTTGGTCAGGCCACCGTCCCATTTGGGGATGGTCCCGGCCGCGTTGGCCGCAACCTCGGCGCCCATCGGAGTCAGATTTTTCCCCAGTGCCGCAGCTTCGGCGGCCGACACTTCGGCAAACGCCGCAGAACTCGTAAACACCAGCGCCAGCGCGGCGCCGAGTACGGATATGGTTTTGCTCATATTGTTGTCTCCTGATATTCGGCGGATGGTCAGAACGAGTAGCTCACGCTGACGGAGAGGAAGTCGCGGTCATAGAGCGGGTTGGTATGGCTCGCGTAACTCGGCGACTGTCCCGCCGGGAAACCTGCCGACGCGCTCGAAACCGGATCGACCCCCTTGATCTTGCGACCACCGAAGAATGCGGTGTAGGCGATGTCGGCCTGCCAGTTCTGCTGGTAGTTGAAGCCCACCCCCAGCGTCAATGCCTTGGCGCCTTCATTGAAAGTCGGGCTGCGGCCATCCACGTCGTGCGAGAACGCGATACGTGGCGACACCGTGGCACCGAACAGCGCATTCGGGAAATCCAGACGACCGACCAGGCGATAGCCCCACGAACTGGTGGTCATGAAGCAGCCGGACGACGACGACCCGAACGAGGACGACACCGAGGAGCCGGGTTGCGGCAGGTGGCAGCCGGCCGCCGCGAACTTCACTCCGGACGGCAACGACAGATGCGTGTAGCCGACCTCGCCGACCAGCGCAAACTGCTCGGCGCCCCAAGTCGGGCCGAAGGCCTTGGTCGCGGTGAACTGGATCTGCTGCATCTTGACGCGGCGATAGCCGCTGATCTCGGTGCCATACGGCACGCCGGCCGCCGCGACCGGGTTGGTACCGGTGATCTGGTTGCCTATGCCCAGTGCCGCACCCAGCAGTTCGGCCGACGGCAGTTGCAGCGGCTGGTTCTTGCGGTACGAGTACTCGCCCTGGATGGCGATGCCGGCCGGGCCGGTGGTGCTGAAGCTCAGGCCGTACAGCTTGATGTCTTCCGGGTATTCGATGAAGTAGGTGCCCGCACCGCCCTTGGCCGCCGCCGCCGCGCACGCGGCGTTGGTCGCATTGAGCGCCGACAGCGAGGTGGCGTTGGCCACGCCACCGACGATGGGCGCCAGCTTGCCGATGTTGGCCGCCGAATGCAGCGCGCCGAAGGTCGGAATATCAAGTGTGGTGCACCCGCCAATTCCGGTCGCGAAAGCCGGAACGCCTGCCGCGGTCAGCGCGCCCGCCTGCGAGGCGCTCAGGTTGCTGGAGATGGTTCCCGCCGCGGTAATGCCGCCACGATAGCCCGACACGATGGGGGTACGGCTGTGATAGTTGGCATGAAAGAAACCGAACTCGGTGTAGTTCAGCTCAGGGACCAAGGCACGCAGCGCAACGCCATACTGGCCATCGTTGCTCGCGTCGTGATCCTTGGAGCGCGGCGCCCACAGTCGCGCCGTGGCATTGAGCGGGAACACCCCGGCGGCACCGTTGATGTCGTTGCGCCGGCCAAAGCCGGTGTAGGCGACATCACCGCCACGCCCGGCAAAATCGTTGGTGCTGAAGAAGGTGCCGGTCGGGTCGATCTTGGTCTTCTCCCACTCCGCCATCCACACCGCTTCGAGCGACAGGTTGTCAGTCAGCTCCTGCGAAGCCCACACCATGTTGGTCGGCACCAGGCCTTCCTTGAGTTCCGACCCAGGCACACGCAGACGACTTGCGTTGACCGGGTTCAGCACGTTGATGCCGTTCTGGATAAAGGTACTCTCGCCCCAGCTCACCACCTGCTTACCCAGGCGCAGATCGAGATTGCGCCCGCCGACATCGAACGTCCCCTTGACGTAGGCGTCGAGAATCTCGGCCCCACGACCGATTTCGTCACGCGCCGCATCGCTCAGGCTGCCCTTGCTCATCGCGGCCTGGTCATAAAAATAGGATGCGCGCACAAACGCACCGAAATTGCGGTACTTGAGTTCCAACTCGTGCGTCGCCTTGAGTGTCGCGGACACCAGGTCACCACTGCCGTACTTGAGGTTGCCATCGTCCGAGTTGGGATCACGCGCGGTGCCGCCGTTGGAGATGCTGACCAGCGACTTCTCGCGCCCCTCCATGCGCCACGTGCCACCGGCCGACACGGTAGTGTCGAAACTGCCGGATATCTCACCATCCTCACTGGCAAACTCGAACGCGTGGGCGGGCGCCGCGCCGCCGAGCGCCAGCAACACCGCAGCGCTCAGAACGCTCACTGCAAACGCCGGCCGCGGCACGACGTGATTCCTGTGCTTCTGATTCATGAACACTCCTCCTCCAACAATGCCGGGCCAATCCGGCGGACGGTGACTTGGCTTTCTTCTAATCGTACTTTTGCCCTACGAAACGAACGAAGCGCGGCACCTGCGCAAGACGGGCTCATCAGCACTCCTGAAGCAAGCACGTCGCAGCATGAACGCCACGCGTAATTCAAACGTTTGTTTGAATGTTACGGTTTATTTTTTTGCTGTCAACATGTCGGCGCACTTTCCGCACAAAAAAACAACAGCTTTCCGTAGCGCATGGCACCACGCGTACGGCATCGGCACGCAAATGACGCCGTGGACCAACAGGGTGTTTCGCTCCTGCCTCAAGCTGTGAGAAACTTCCCTGGATTCAACACGTTTACCCGGCTGCGCGGGTGCGGGCATGCCCGCGCAGCCGGCAGATCCTGCAGCATCCCTGGATTGCCACGGAGCAAGACGTGACTGATGCAACAACCGGCGCCCCCCCGATGGGGCAAGGCGCCCCGCGCGTCTACGCGGGCGTGATGTCGGAGTGCAGAAACATGCTGCGCGAGCGCCTCTGCGCCGCGCTGGCGTCGGCACGCGCCGCGCTGGACGCAGATCCCGACCCGGCCGAAGCTCAAGCCGGCCCGACCAGCCCGCCAGCCTGTCTCGACGAACTGCGCGACCATGCCCGGCCTGACAACGATGAGCTTGAGCGCGCATTCAGCGGCGCCTTCGACCACGGCTTCCGCACCCGCGCACGCAAGTATTCGTCCACTACCACCAGCCTGTATCGCACCGATACCGAAGGCACGCTGGAGCTGTCGCTGGTGGATGACCAAAGTTTCGCCGAGTCGCTCGTTGTCAAGAACCTGGCCAACCTGCTTGAAAGTGCGTGTGAGGAAGAACTCAAGGATCTGCAGGCCCGCGTGGCGCTGATGATGGGGGTTGCCGACCTGGACCGCTCCACCAACCCGCTCGGCGCCGAAGCGGTGAGCGAGGCGCTGAAGCAGGCTTGCTGGTCGCTCACCTGCGCGCAGCCGGCCAAGGTGCAACTATTCGAGTTTGTCGCGCGCAAACTTGCCCCGGCCTTGAAGGCCGCCTATCACGACCTGAACGTGCACCTGATCGCGCGCAACGTATTGCCGCGCGTGCGCCACGCGGTCAGGCATGGGGGCGCATTGCGCGGCAGAACCAGGCGCGCGCGCAGCCACGAATCGAGCGAAGCGGCGGGCGACACCCTGCGCCAGTTGTTCACCCCGCGCGATGAGCGCGCCGACGCGGGCAACGATGGCGCCACCATGATCCCGGTCGACGCGTCGGTGCTGCAGATGCTGACCCAACTCCAGCAAGGTGCGGGCGAGGGATTTCTGGGGGGTGACCACTTCAGCGTGGACCCTGACGCCGCGACCACCGCCAACCTGTTGCACGGCCTGCTCGAAGCCGGATTGGGCAAGCATGTCGGCACGGTGGACAGCATCGTCATCGATGTCGTCGCGACGCTGTTCGACTTCATCTTCGATGATGAACGCGTGCCGGACGCGATGAAGGGACTGATAGGACGGCTGCAACTGCCGATACTCAAACAGGCTCTTGTCGACCGCAGTTTCTTTGCCAACCGCCTGCATCCGGCGCGACGCCTGATCTCCGCGCTGGCGCACGCCGCCTCGACCTGGGATGGCGAGTTTTCCGTCGACACCTCGCTCTATCGCGCGGCCGAACCGCTGGTCGTGCGTATCCAGAATGAGGCCGGCGAGGGTGACGACGTATTCGCCGCCTGCCTCGCGGCGCTGGAGGCCTTCCTCGCCGAACAGGAAATGCGGGCCGACGAGAAGGCGGCCCTGCTCACCTCGCGCCTCGAACAACGCGAAAGGCTGGAAATCGCGCGCAGCATAGGCGAGGCTGCCATTGCGACCCATCTCGCGGCACCCGACCTTCCCGATCCCATCCGCGTGTTTCTCGCGGGGCCGTGGCTGGCTGTGATGGTCGCCGCCATCGAGCATGGCGGCGAAGATGGTGAAAAATGGCAGGAAACCGTGACCACGATGGACGACCTGATCTGGAGCGTGCGGCCCAAGCAGGGGGCCGAGGAGCGCCAGCGCCTGGTCAAACGGCTGCCCACCCTGTTGCGCGGCCTGCGCGCGGGACTCGACTCCGCCACGGTCGGCACCGAGGCCAGGGATGAATTCTTCGCCGAACTGGTCAAACTGCACGCCACGGCGGTCAAATCGGGCATGGTCGCCCCGGCCGGCGACGCACCCGCGACATCCGCCACCGCAGCGCAAGCGAGTACGACCAGCGTCGCACCAGCCAGCATCGCCCCGCCACCCGCGGAACTCGATGCGCTGGCACGCGGCAGTTGGATAGAACTGCAGATCGAAGACGCCGGCGCGCGCGCGGTGCGCCTGACCTGGGTCAGCCCGGCGCGTACCATGTATCTGTTCGCCAACCGCCAGGGGCAACGCGCGCTGGCGCTCACCCGGACCGAGCTGGCGCGCAAGTTCGTTTCGGGCGAGGCGCTGCTGCTCGATGACGAACCCTATATCGACAAGATCGTCGCCGAGGTGCTTGATGAATACCAACGGCCCGAAGCCTGAGCCCGGAACCGAACCACCGGCCTCCCTGCCCGACCCGATGGGCGTCATCGGCGACATCCGGCGTTTCCTGCTGGGCGCCGAGTCCCTGCCGACCCCGCACGGCACCGCCCTCAAGCTGATGGAGTTCGCGCGTGACCCCGACACTCCGATCACCGAGATCCTGCGGGTCATCCAGTCGGACCCGGCCCTGACCGGCTTCGTCCTGCGCGCGGCCAGTGCGGCGCGTTTTCATGGCGCCAACGAAGGGCTGGATCTGCGCCGTTCGGTGCTGCGCCTGGGGCTGGACACGATACGCTCGCGTGCGGTCGCGCTGTCGCTGGTCAACCAGCGCGGACGCACCCCGTGCGCGGGTTTCGATTACCCCGGATTCTGGCTCACGTCGCTGCACACAGGCATCCTGATGGAGTCGCTGGGGCTGTACTGCGAGGGACTGGATTGCCACGACAACTTCTCGCTCGGACTGCTGGGCAGCATAGGCCGGCTCGCGTTCGCCACAGCCGCCCCAGCCGAGTACGCCCGCCTGCTGGAGCGGGCACCGCCACCTCACGACGATATCGCGGCGCTGGAGCGGGGGACTTTCGGTTTCGATCATCACGAGCTGTCGTCGGTATTGCTCGCCGACTGGGGCATTCCGACCGTGTTCGCGGAAGTGGTGTACTGGCAGTCCGACCCTGAAGGCGGCAATTTCACCCCCGGCTCGCGCCAGCACCTGCTGGCGAGTGCGTTGCAACTGGCGACCTGCCTGAGCCGCCTGACCTTGGGCACACCCCCACCTGAAGGCGAACACGACGCGGCGGTGCTGCGTGCCGCGATACTCGGACTGCCCGAGCCGACCATGCGCGCCATCGTGACCGAATCGCTGCCACAGTTGAGCGACTGGGCCAGGCTGGTGGGACTGCCGGTACCGACTTTCCACCCGCTACCGGACAGCGACTGAGCGGCGCCTCGGCGGACGCCGACAGATCGAGGTCGTTGCCTCGGTTTCAACGGCGACACGTTAGAATCGCTGCGATGAGACGCGCCCCCGCCACCGCCCTGCCCGGCCCCGAACCTTCCGAACGCCGAGACTGGCAGACGCTGAAAAGCCTGCTGCCGTACATATGGACCTACAAGGGCCGGGTGCTGTTCGCGCTTGCCTGCCTGATCGGCGCCAAGGCGGCCAACGTCACCGTACCCCTCGTTTTCAAGCAACTCATCGACACGCTGTCGATCACGCGCGAGCAGGCCTACATCGTCGTTCCCGCCGCGATTCTGTTGGCCTATGGCGCGCTGCGCTTTTCCACCTCGCTGCTCACCGAACTGCGCGAGATCGTTTTCGCCCGCGTCACCCAGCAGGCGGTACGGCAGATCGCGCTGCAGGTGTTTCGCCACCTGCACGCGTTGTCGCTGCGCTTCCACCTGGAACGCCAGACCGGCGGCCTGACGCGCGACATCGAGCGCGGCACGCGCTCGATCGGTTCGCTGATCAGCTACACGCTGTATTCGATTCTCCCCACGCTGGTGGAAATCGGCCTGGTGATAGGCATCCTGCTGCTGCAGTACGACGCGGTCTTCGCCATCATCACGCTGGTCACGCTGAGCATCTACATCACCTTCACGGTCCGCATCACCAACTGGCGCACCAAGCTGCGCCGCGAGGCCAACGAACTGGACTCGGCCGCCAGCGCGCGCGCTATCGACAGCCTGCTGAACTTCGAAACGGTCAAATATTTCAACAACGAAGAGTTCGAAGCCCGTCGCTACGACGAGCAGCTCAACAAGTGGATCAATGCGCAGATCAAGAACCAGATCTCGCTGTCCGGACTCAACACCGGCCAGGCCGCGATCATCGCGGTGGGGGTGACGGCGATGATGTGGCAAGCAGCGATCCGGGTGGCGGCGGGCACGATGACGATAGGCGACATCGTGCTGGTCAACGCCTTCCTGATCCAGCTCTACATCCCGCTCAACTTTCTCGGCGTGATCTACCGCGAGTTGCGCCAGGCGCTCACCGACATCGAGCGCATGTTCGGCCTGATGCACGAAAACCGCGAGATCGCCGATGCACCGGACGCGCTGACGCTACCGCCCGGCCCCGCCTCGGTGCGCTTCGAGGCCGCCAGCTTCAGCTACGATCCGCAGCGCCAGATCCTGTTCGACGTCGACTTCGAGATCCCGGCCGGCCACACCGTCGCCATCGTCGGCCACTCCGGCTCGGGCAAGTCCACCCTCGCCCGGTTGCTGTACCGCTTCTACGACATCCAGGGAGGTGCGATCCGCATCAACGGCCACGACCTGCGCGGGCTGACCCAAGCCAGCCTGCGCGGCGCAATCGGCAGCGTGCCGCAGGACACGGTGCGGTTCAACGACACGCTGTTCTACAACATCCAGTACGGCCACCCCGATGCGCCGCGCGCTGCGGTCGAAGCCGCCGCCGAGGCCGCCCAACTGAGCGCATTCATCGAGCGCCTGCCGCTGGGCTTCGAAACACGGGTCGGGGAGCGAGGGCTCAAGCTGTCCGGCGGTGAAAAGCAGCGTGTCGCGATCGCACGCACGCTGCTCAAGAACCCGGCCATCCTGATCTTCGACGAAGCCACCTCGGCACTCGACTCGCACACCGAGAAGGCCATCCAGGCGCAACTCGAACAGGCGGCGCAAGGACGTACCGCGCTGGTCATCGCCCACCGCCTGTCCACGGTGATGAACGCCGACCAGATCATCGTGCTCGACCAGGGGCGTATCGTCGAACGCGGCCGCCACTCGCTCCTGCTGGCGCAACAAGGGCACTACGCACGCATGTGGGCTCTGCAACAGCAGGAAGCCGAGCAGCATTGAGCGGACGAAGCGGGAGCGTTATTCCCAGTACTGCCGTAGATCCGCCTCAAATCCGGCAGACTGCTAGAATTGGCGCGCAACGCTGCTGTGCTCCAGTCAACGCAAGACCAAGCCGGCATTACGACATGTATCGACATATCTTCCGCCTCGCCTTTGCCCGATCCGGCCTGCGCCTCGTTTGCGTGCTCGCCTGCATGGCCGGGGCCAGCACCACCGCCGTGGCGCAGACGTCCACCGCCGACACCCTGCAACGGATCAAGGCGCATGGCTACATCAATCTGGGCCATCGCGAATCGTCGGTACCGTTCTCCTTCGTCGACGACAAAGGCCAGGTGGTCGGCTACTCGCACGAACTGGCGCTCAAGGTGGTAGATGCGATACGCCAGCACCTGGGCGACCCGCTGCTGGTCCTGCGCCTGGTGCCGGTAAGCCCGGAGAACCGGATTGCCAGCGTCAGTAGCGGCGAGGTCGACCTAGAATGCGGGTCCACCACGCACAATTCGGCCCGCGCGCGTCAAGTCGGATTTTCCAACACCATCTTCGTCATCGGCACGCGCATGCTCACCGCGCGCGACTCGGGCATACACGACTTCCCGGACCTGGCCGGCAAGCGCGTGGTCACGACGGTGGCGACAACCTCCGAGTACCTGCTGCGCCGCATGAACCGGGAGCAGCACATGAACATGGAAATCATCACCGCGCCCGACTACGCGGAGAGCTTCGTGGTGCTGGAAAATGGCGGCGCGGAGGCCTTCATGATGGACGACGCCTTGCTCTACGGCGAACTGGCCAAGGCCCACGAACCCGCCAAATGGGTGGTCACCGGCACGCCACAATCGTTCGAGGCCTACGGCTGCATGATGAAACGCGGCGATGCGGCGTTCAAGCGCCTGGTCGACAGCGCCCTAGCCCAGGTGATGACCTCGGGGGAGGCCGAACGCATCTACCGCAAGTGGTTCATGAGCCCGCTGCCACCCAACGGGCTCAACCTCAACTACCCCCTTTCGGATACGCTCAAGGCGCTTTTCCAGGCCCCGAACGACCACCCCTACCAGTAACCATGAACCTACCGACCATCGCCTTGCTCGCCACCGGCGGCACCATCGCCGGCAGTGCCACGGCAGCGACCGACACCACCGGCTATGTCGCGGCCGCGCTGGGCGCCGACGCGCTACTTGCCGCCGTGCCGGCAATCACGACCGTGGCCCGCGTCCGCGCGCGGCAGGTGTACAGCATCGACAGCAAGGACATCAGCAGCGCGCACTGGCTGACGCTGGCGCGCGCCGCGCAGGAAGCCCTGGACGATGCGGCGGTGGCCGGGGTCGTGATCACACACGGTACCGACACCCTGGAAGAAACGGCGGTATTCCTCGACCGGACCCTCGACTGCCGGCACAAGCCGGTGGTGCTGACCGGCGCGATGCGCCCGGCGACCGCGCTGTCGGCCGACGGTCCGATGAATCTGTACGACGCGGTGTGCGCCGCCGCGCATCCCGACAGCGCCGGGCGCGGGGTGCTGGTGTGTTTCAACCGCCTGCTGTTGCAGGGAGCCACGGTGCACAAACGGCACACCAGCGCGCTCGATGCATTTGGCCCCGGCGAAGCGGGGCCTGCCGGGCACACCGGTCCGGTACGCTACCACGCCCCGGCGTGGCAGCGCCCGGCGCCACAAGCGCTACCGCGTGACGCCGAGTCGCTGCCACGCGTCGACATCCTCCATGTCGGCGCCGGCATGCCCGCCGACCTGTTGGAATACGCGGTGCAGCGTGGTGCGCGCGGCGTGATCCTGGCGCTCCCAGGCAACGGCAGCCTGCCCGAGCCATGGCACGCGCCGGTCGCGCGGGCGGTGGCCGCCGGAGTGCGGGTAGTGCGCGCGACGCGTTGCGGCAATGGCAACGTATCGGCGCATCACATCGATCAACAATGCGGCAGCACCGCGGCCGGGCCACTGACTCCGGCCGCGGCCCGAATCGCACTGATGCTGGATCTGCTTGCAGATCATTGTTGAACCGGCACATAGAACCACTATGCGCCTCGAAACCGGGCAAATCTGTCCTCGTTTTCCCACCCGGCTCGTGACGATCGCTCAAGTCCGACAGGCTGCTAGGCAGACAGCGACGCAACTAACGCGCTAAAGTTGTGCGGCGGCGGTGTCGATACCGGATCATGGGACATCAATCGAACGCATCCCCCAAACGTAACATGTTGTCCGTAGCCAGCCTCGACAAACCAACAACGCGTCACTCGTGCTCCGAAACGGGATGGCGCTCAGTTCGCGGAAGATAACCATGAAAAATATGTCCATATCCGCCCGCTTCCTGATCGTCATCGCGGTCACGCTGGCAACGCTCGCGTTTCTGGTGTTCCAGCTCGTCAGTGCCCGCTGGACCGTGGTCGAGAACACGCGCTCCGAACGCGACGGCATGCAGCTCGTCGTCACCGTCAAACCAGTACTCAAGCTGGTCGCCCAGCATCGCGGGCTCAGCGCCAGCGCGCTCTCCGGAGCTCAGGATCTGGCGGCGCGGCGCGACCAGGTGCGCGAACAAGTCAACGCCGAGCTGGGCCGCATTGATGCTTTGCTCAAGACCTACCCGCAGAACTACGCCACCGTCAGCGCCGGTTTCACCGCCCTGACCGGGAGCTGGAACGAAGTTCGCGACAACGACACCAAGCTCGTCGCCGCTTCGTTCCGCAGCCACAACGCGTGGATGGACGAAGCCTTCGTCTGGATGCTGAGCATCGCCGACGCCAGCGGCATGAGCTTCGATCCGTGGGCCGAAACCAATCTGCTGCAGGCTTTCGTGATCGATCGCACCTCGTCGCTCGCGGACTTCTTCGGTCGTTTTCGCGGGCGCGCCTCTGGCATCGCGGCCAAGCAGTCGATCACCACCCAGGACGACCGCGAGTTGCGTGCCTACATGAACGACGCCGAACGCAGTTTTGAACGGACCGCCGTCGCGGTGGCGAGACTGAAGCTCACCAACGAAGCGCTCGGCGCCGATCTCGGCGGCAAACTGACCAAGGCCAAGGAAGGCTTCGATGTCGTCGGCCAGGCGGTCACTTCGATGCTGGACGCCGGCTATTTCCCGATGACCCATACCGAGCTGTTCGACAACATGACCGCGGTCATAGAGGTAGTTGAGGGCATGGAGAAGACCGCCGTCACCGCGTTCAATACGCGCCTCGACACGGAAGAAGCGGTGCTCAAGCGCGAGATCATGCTCCAGGCGGTGGTGATGCTGATCGTGATCGTATTCATCACCTTCGTCCTGCTGCAGTTCCGCCATGGCCTGCTCAAGACCATCAGCGCCGTCAGCGCGGGCGGCGCGGCGCTGGCCGGAGGCAACCTGGGGGTCAGCGTCGAGACCCCATCCAGGGACGAAACAAGCAAGATCGCGGATGCGTTCAACACCATGGCCAAGTCGCTGCGCGAGGCCATCGGGGAAGTGCGCGGCGGCATGAACCAGTTGCGCCAGGCATCGACCACGGTGGAAGGCGCGGGCAAGGACATCAACCGCTCGTCCGAACTTCAGAGCGACGAAGCAGGCCGCATCGCCGCCGCCACCGAGCAGCTCGCGGTGTCAATCCAAAGCGTGGCCGACCGCGCCACCGAACTGGAACAGGAGGCACGCGAAACCGGCAAGGATGCCGAACAAACCATGAAGGCGATGCGCGAGACCCTGGCCTCGATCGAGATGCTCGACAGCGCGGTGAGTGAAATCGCCGGCGCCAGCACCGAGTTCATCGCTTCGGCGCAAGGCATCAACACCATCACCTCCAAGGTGCGCGGCATAGCCGAGCAGACCAATCTACTCGCGCTCAACGCCGCCATCGAAGCAGCACGGGCGGGTGAAGCGGGGCGCGGCTTTGCCGTGGTTGCCGACGAAGTGCGCAAGCTGTCGGAGCAATCCGCCAGTGCCGCCTCCGAAATCGAACGCATCACCACCCAGTTGAGCAGCCGCTCGGGCGAAGTCGGCGGCCTGGTCGAATCAGGGGTCAGCGCGTTGGCCAACACCGACCAGAAGGTCAAGTCGGTGGCGGACTTCCTGCAGCAGACGCGCGAGCGCACGCTCAAGACCACCACCGGCATGCAGGACGTGGCCAAGGCGGTGCTGGAACAGAAGATCGCGACCGAAGAAATCGCACGCGGCCTGGAACATGCGTCGCAATCGGCGGAACAGAATCACGGCGCCGCCGCGCGGCTGGTGGAAAGCGCGGCCGACCTGAACCGCGTGATCGTGGCGGTCGAGCGATCGCTGGAGCGGTTCCGCTCGTAAGCGGCTGTCGTCACAACATGTGATCCTCGCCCCCGCCGGCCAGCGCGGTATCGATCATGCGCCGGGTCAGGTGCGGCGCGAACAGTTCGATGAAGCTATACACGTAGCCGCGCAGCCACGCGCTGCGGCGCAAACCGATGCGCGTGGTGCTCGATTCGAACAGGTGCGCGGCATCGATCATCCCGAGGCGCCGGTCCTCGGCCGCGTCGTAGGCCATGCGCGCGAGGATGCCGATACCCAGCCCCATCATCACGTAGGTCTTGATCACGTCCGAGTCGATCGCGGTCAGCACCACGCTGGGCTTGAGCCCCCGCCCGAGAAAGGCCTTGTTGATCAGGCTGCGCCCGGTAAACGCATCGTCGTAGGTGATGAGCGGATAGCGCGCGATGGCCTCCAGCGTGAGCGGCTTCTCCAGCAGGATGGGGTGGCGCGGAGTGGCCACCACGCAACGGTTCCACTGGTGGCACGGCAGCATCACCAGTTCGCTGTAGTCGGCGATTGCCTCGGTCGCGATCGCCACGTCGGCCTCGCCCGACAACACCATCTCGCACACCTGCCTGGGATTGCCCTGGTGCAGCGACAGCCGCACCCTCGGGTAGCGCACGAGAAAATCGCGAATCACCCGTGGCAGCACGTAGCGCGCCTGGGTGTGGGTGGTCGCAATCGACAACGCCCCTTCGGACTCGTTGCTGAACTCCTCGCCGACCTGTTTGAGGTTGTCCATGTCCTGTAACATGCGGCGCGCGATCGCCAGCACCTGCCGGCCCGGCTCCGTCACATCGACCAGCCGCTTGCCATGGCGCACGAAGATTTCGACGCCGAGTTCGGCTTCAAGCTGACGTATCTGCTTGGACACCCCCGGCTGGGAGGTGAACAAGGCCTCGGCCGCGTCAGAGACATTGAGGCCGTTGCGCACCACCTCGTATACGTATCGCAGTTGCTGAAAGTTCATCCGCAACACCTCCAAACCGTCCGCCAATACTGGCTAATAACGAATAGTTATTTAAGTTTAACCGTAAACACCTTCCTGAACCTATAAGCAACCGATAGGATCCGTTCACATAAGGCTGGCCCATGGCGTGGGCCACCAACGGAGAGCACGCGGATGTACCAATACGATCAATACGACCAGCAATTACTGGATGAGCGCGTCGCGCAGTTCCGCAACCAGATGCGCCGCCATCTCGCGGGTGAGCTGAGCGACGACGAGTTCCGCCCGCTGCGCCTGCAGAACGGCCTCTACATCCAGCGCCATGCGCCGATGTACCGCATCTCGGTGCCCTACGGTCTTCTGAGCAGTCGCCAGTTGCGCAAGCTCGCGCACCTGGCCCGCACCTACGATCGCGGCTACGCCCACTTCACCACGCGCACCAACGTCCAGTTCAACTGGCCCAAGCTGGAAGACGTGCCCGACATGCTGGCCGAACTGGCGAGCGTGCAGATGCACTCGAACCAGACCTCGGGCAACGACATCCGCAACATCACCGCCGACCCCTTCGCCGGCGTGGCCGCCGACGAGATCGTCGATCCGCGCCCGTGGACCGAGATCCTGCGCCAGTGGTCAACGTACAACCCCGAATTCGCCTATCTGCCGCGCAAGTTCAAGATCGCGGTCAATGGCGCGCTGGAAGACCGCGTGGTGCTGCGGGTGTACGACATCGGCCTCGACTTCGGGCGCGACGCCGCTGGTAACATCGGCTTTCGCGTGCTGGTGGGTGGCGGGCTCGGACGCACCCCCATCCTGGGCGAGGAGATCGCCGAATTCGTGCCGTGGCAGCACCTCGTCACCTACTGCGAGGCGATCCTGCGGGTCTACAACCGTCATGGCCGGCGCGACAACATCTGGAAGGCGCGCATCAAGATTCTGGTCAAGGCGCTCGGGGTGGCCGAGTTCCGCCGCCAGGTCGAGGCCGAATGGGCGCACGCCAAGGACGGCCCGGACACCCTCACCGAAGACGAGGTGGCGCGCGTGGCCGCCCATTTCGTCGATCCCGACTACGCGACGCTGGCTGGCGATGACCTCGGCTACCGTCACGAACTGGCCGGAAACAAGGCTTTCGCCGCATGGGCCAAGCGAAACGTGCGCGCCCACAAGGTGCCGGGCTACGCCAGCGTCACGCTGTCGCTGAAGAAGACCGGCACGCCTCCGGGCGACATCACCGCCGAACAGATGGACCTGGTCGCCGACTGGGCCGACCGCTACAGCTTCGGCGAAGCGCGCATGACCCACGAACAGAACGTGGTGCTGGCCGACGTGCGCCAATCCGATCTGCACGCGTTGTGGCAACTTGCGCGCGCGGCGGGTCTGGCGACCCCCAACATCGGCCTGCTCACCGACATCATCTGCTGTCCGGGCGGGGATTTCTGCAGCCTCGCCAATGCCAAGTCGATTCCGATCGCGCAGGCCGTCCAGGCGCGTTTCGACGATCTCGACTACCTGCACGACATCGGCGAGATCGACATCAACATATCGGGCTGCATGAATGCCTGCGGCCACCACCATGTGGGCAACATCGGCATCCTCGGCGTCGACAAGAACGGCGAGGAATGGTACCAGGTCACGATCGGCGGCCAGCAGGGCAACGCCACCGCGCTGGGCAAGGTGATCGGCCCTTCGTTCGCCCGTGCCGACATGGCCGACGTCGTCGAGAAACTCATCAATACCTACATCGAACACCGCCACGCGGACGAACGCTTCGTCGACACCGTGCGCCGCATCGGCATCGAGCCGTTCAAGCAGCGGGTCTATGGCAGCGAGCATCCGGCGGCGCAAAGGAAGGTGGCCAATGCCTAAGCTGATCAAGAACGGCCGGGTCGTATCGGACGACCGGACCCTCCTCACCCTGGCCGAAGGCGAGACCCCCGCCGAAGTGGCCGTGCCCGCCGGACCGGTCCTGGTACCGCTGCCGGTGTGGCTGGCACGCCGCGAAGAGCTCGCGGCGCGCGCGGCGGCCGGCGAACTGGGGGTGTGGCTCGACGCAGGCGAAGATCCGGCGGCGCTCGCCGGCGACCTCGCCCAGCTTGCCGTGATCGCGGTCAACTTCCCCAAGTTCACCGACGGCCGCGGCTATTCCAGCGCGACCCTGCTGCGCACCCGGCTGGGTTACACCGGCGAGCTGCGGGCGATCGGCGTGGTGCTGCGCGACCAGTTCAATTACCTCACCCGCTGCGGCTTCGACGCGCTGCAGCCGCCCGCCGACCGTTACAGCGACGCTGAACTCGAAGCGGCGGTGGCGAGCATCCACGATTTCAGCGAACCCTACCAGGGCGCGGTCACACCCGGCCAGCCCCTGTTCCGGCGCGCACGGCGCGCGGCTTGATCGCGGAGTAACGACATGCATCCGAACATGAACCCCGACCTCGCCGGCACTGCCCTGCGCGACGCACTGGCCGCCAGGACCGCGACGCTGAAGGACACTCTGCGCGCCATCGCCGCCGAGTTCCAGCCGGTCGCGCTGGCCAACAGCCTGGGCGCCGAAGACATGGTGCTGACCGACCTGATCGTCAAGGAAGGCCTCGACATCGAGATCTTCTCGCTCGACACCGGGCGCCTGCCGGCCGAGACCTACGACCTGATGGCCGAGGTGGACAAGCACTATGGCCTCAAGCTCAAGCTCTACTACCCGAACCACGAAAGCGTCGAGATCCTGACGCGCAACCACGGCATCAACCCGTTCTACGAATCGGTGGAGCTGCGCAAGGCGTGCTGCCACGCGCGCAAGGTCGAACCGCTGCAGCGCGCGCTGGCCGGCAAGCAGGCGTGGATCACCGGCCTGCGCGCGCAGCAGGCGGTGTCGCGCGCCAACCTCCCCGAGCGCGAGTTCGACGGCGACAACGGCCTCGAGAAATTCAACCCGCTGGCCGGCTGGAGCGAGAAGGAAGTGTGGGCCTACATCCGGCTGCACGGCGTGCCCTACAACAAATTGCACGACCAGTTCTACCCCAGCATCGGCTGCGCGCCCTGTACCCGCCCGGTCGCGATCGGCGAAGATGTGCGCGCCGGGCGCTGGTGGTGGGAGAATCCGGACTCCAAGGAATGCGGCCTGCACGTGCGCAAGGCCTGATCCGGGCGCGAACGACCAGGGAGAGCACGCAGATGTACACGAGGCCCACGAGCAGCGGCGCCCGCAGAGTCCGTACCCCAAGCTATCTGGGCGCGCTGGCGGCCGGACTGCGCGCCGCATGGCGCGCCCTGAGCAATCCAAACTACAAGACGGTGAAGTAACGATGTCCACGCTGACCAAGCAAACCCTCAGCCACCTCGACTGGCTGGAAGCCGAAGCGATCCACATCCTGCGTGAAGTCGCGGGCCAATGCGCCAATCCGGTGCTGCTGTTCTCCGGCGGCAAGGACTCGCTGTGCCTGTTGCGGCTGGCCGAGAAGGCCTTTCGCCCCGGCCGCTTCCCGTTTCCGCTGATGCACATCGACACCGGCCACAACTACCCGGAAGTGCTGGACTTCCGCGACCACCGCGCCGCCGAGCTGGGCGAGCGCCTGATCGTGCGCTCGCTTGAAGACTCGATGGCGCGCGGCACGGTGGTGCTCAAGCACCCAGGCGAGTCGCGCAACAAGTACCAGTCGGTGACGCTGCTCGAAGCGATCGAGGAGTTCGGCTTCGACGCCTGCATCGGCGGTGCCCGGCGCGACGAGGAAAAGGCGCGCGCCAAGGAGCGCATCATGAGCTTCCGTGACGAATTCGGTCAGTGGGACCCGAAGAATCAGCGCCCGGAGCTGTGGAATCTGTTCAACGCCCGCACCCACAAGGGCGAGAACATCCGCGCCTTCCCGATCAGCAACTGGACCGAGCTGGACGTGTGGCAATACATCGAGCGCGAGCAACTGGAACTGCCCAGCATCTACTTCGCCCACGTGCGCCCGGTAGTGCGCAAGAACGGCCTGCTGCAGCCAGTCACCGAGCTGACTCCGGCCGCCGAGGGCGACGTGGTCGAGCAGGTGCAGGTGCGCTTTCGCACGGTCGGCGACATCACCTGCACCGCACCGGTCGAGTCCGACGCCGATACAGTAGGCAAGATCCTGATCGAGACCGCGACCACCACCATCACCGAACGGGGTGCCACGCGCATGGACGACCAGACCAGCGAAGCGTCGATGGAGCAACGCAAGAAGGAAGGCTACTTCTGACCTCAAACTCCCTCCCCTTCAACGGGAGGAGTAGACCGCCCCGCACCGAATTCAAAGCTTTACAGGAACCATGACCATGTCCGCCCCTGAAAACCTGCCGGAAATCGACCACGGCCTGCTGCGCTTTCTCACCTGCGGCAGCGTCGATGATGGCAAGAGCACCCTGATCGGGCGCCTGCTGTTCGACACCAAGACCATACTCGCCGACACCCTCAACGCGATCGAGAAGACCTCGCTCAAGCGCGGTCTGACGGCGGTCGACCTGTCGCTGCTCACCGACGGCCTGCAGGCCGAGCGCGAACAGGGCATCACCATCGACGTCGCCTACCGCTACTTCACCACCGGAACGCGCAAGTACATCATCGCCGACGCCCCCGGCCACGAGCAGTACACGCGCAACATGGTCACGGCGGCGTCCACCGCCAACCTGGCGATCATCCTGATCGATGCGCGCAAGGGGGTGCAGACCCAGACCCGCCGCCACGCCTACCTGGCGCATCTGGTCGGCATTCCGCACCTGCTGGTGGCGGTCAACAAGATGGACCTGGTCGACTACGACGAGGCGACCTTCGAGCGCATCCGCGCAGACTTCCTCGCCTTCGCCGCCAAACTGGGCATTCCCGACGTGCGCTTCATCCCGATGTCGGCACTCAACGGCGACATGATCGTCGAGCGCGGCCCGCGCATGGACTGGTACACCGGGCACACCCTGATCGAGATCCTCGAAACCACGCCCGCCGCTCACACCGAGCGGGCCGAGAATTTCCGCTTTCCGGTGCAGTACGTGTGCCGCCCGCGCGACTCGGCCAACCCCGAGCTGCACGACTATCGCGGCTTCATGGGGCGGGTCGAATCGGGCGAGGTCGCGGTCGGTGACGAAGTCACGGTGTTGCCGTCGGGGCGCAGTAGCCGCATCAAGGCGATCCAGATCGGCGGCGTCGATCAGACTCACGCAATCCACGAACAATCGGTCGCGCTGCTGCTCGAAGACGAGATTGACATCTCGCGCGGCGACATGATCGTCAAGAGCGCCGAACAACCGCGCAGTCTCAAGCAGGCCGAAGCCACGCTGTGCTGGCTGTCCGAAACACCGCTGTCGCCGGCCCGCACCTATCTGCTGCGTCACACCACGCGCGAGGTCAAGGCCAAGGTCGCGGCCATCGAGCACCGCATCGACATCAATACGCTGGAGCAGGTCAGCGCCACCGCGCTGGAGATGAACGACATCGCCCGCCTGACGCTCAAACTGGCGCAGCCGGTGTTTGCCGACCGCTACGCGGAAAACCGCGCCTGCGGCGCCTTCATCCTGATCGACGAAACCACCAACAACACGGTCGGCGCCGGGATGATCCGCTGAATCACGCCCCCGTATCCACACAAATCACGGGGGGCGCAATGCCCCCCTGTCCATTTCATGTTACAAAGCAGGATTGGTTTGGGCATTGCGCCCCATCGTGAGTGGCCGGGCAGGCACTGGTACTGGCCGGACTGCGATTCCCGGATTGCGGACCACGCCATACGTGGATGTAGCACGAACATCCGTCACCCGCTGGCAACAGGCAGGGTGATGCATACAATGGACTTGAGCATAAGCAAATCATGAAATGTGTAGATGATTTTCGTCTGAAATTCGGCACCCGGGAGTACGTTCCCATCATCATCGGCGGCATGGGCGTGGATATCTCGACCGCCGACCTGTCGCTCGAAGCGGCACGCCTGGGCGGCATCGGGCACATTTCAGACGCGATGGTGCCGACCGTCAGCGACCGGCGCTACGACACCAAGTACGTGCGCGACAAGCTCAAGCTCTACAAGTACAACGTCGCCAACTCGGACAAGTCATCGGTGCGTTTCGACCTGGGCCTGCTCGCCGAAGCCACCGAAACCCACGTGCGGCGCACCATGGAGCGCAAGCGCGGTGACGGGCTGATCTTCATCAACTGCATGGAAAAGCTGACGATGAACAGCCCGCGGGACACCCTGCGGGTCCGCCTGCGCTCGGCCATGGACGCCGGCATTGAAGGCATCACGCTGGCGGCGGGCCTGCACCTGGGCTCGTTCGCGCTGATCGAGGATCACCCCCGGTTCAACGACGTCAAACTCGGCATCATCGTCTCGTCTCTGCGCGCGCTGCAACTATTCCTGCGCAAATCCGCGCGCACCAACCGGTTGCCAGACTACGTGGTGGTCGAAGGTCCGCTGGCCGGCGGGCACCTCGGCTTCGGCATGGACTGGGCCAAGTACGACCTGCGTACCATCGTGGCCGAGATCGCCGCATGGCTGAGAGCCGAGCATCTCGACATTCCGCTGATCGCCGCGGGTGGCGTGTTTACCGGCAGCGACGCGGTGTCGTTCCTCGAAACCGACGCCGCCGCAGTGCAGGTCGCGACGCGGTTTACGGTGGCGGAAGAATGCGGCTTGCCTGCGGATGTGCAGCAGCACTACTTCGCCGCCAGCGAAGAAGACATCGAAGTCAACACCATCTCCCCCACCGGCTACCCGATGCGCATGCTCAAGAGCAGCCCCGCGATCGGCGACGGCATCCGCCCCAACTGTGAAGCCTTCGGCTATTTGCTCGACGCGAACGGCAACTGTGCCTACATCACCGCCTACAACCGCGAACTGGCGCTGCACCCGCAAGCGAAGAAGCTCAAGGTCATGGACAAGACCTGTCTGTGCACCCACATGCGCAACTTCGAGTGCTGGACCTGCGGCCACTACACATACCGCCTCAAGGACACCACGCTCCGCAATCCGGACGGCAGCTACCAGATCCTGAGCGCCGAGCACATCTTCAAGGACTACCAGTACAGCAAGGACAACAAGATCGCGCTGCCGACACAGGCGTAACGGACGCGCCGGCAGGAACCGGCGCCCTTCCCGGCACTCCTATGGAGAACGGAACGTACCCCGTAGCTGGAGGGTTTCGCCATGCCCACGGCACTGCGACGATTACTGGCTGCACTGCTGTTGCTGGGCGGGCTCGCGACACTCGCCCCGACCATTGCCGATAGCGAACCCGAGCGGGCACACGTCGTCACGCTACGCATCGACGGCGCGATAGGCCCGGCCACTTCCGATTTCGTCACGCGCGGCCTGGCCATTGCCGCCGAGCGCAACGCCAGCCTGGTGGTGCTGGAAATGGACACCCCCGGCGGCCTCGATAGCGCGATGCGCATCATCATCAAGCACATCCTGGCCTCACCAATACCGGTAGCGACCTACGTCACCCCGGAAGGGGCACGCGCCGCGAGCGCCGGCACCTTCATTCTCTACGCCAGCCACATCGCGGCGATGGCGCCCGCCACCAACCTGGGTGCCGCGACCCCGGTGGCCATCGGCGCCCCCGGTGGCGCACCGGCTTCTCCCGGCAAGGCCGATGACAAGGACCAGGCCGGCACGAGTGACGACAAGACCTCCGCCGCCAGCGGCGACCCGATGATGAACAAGGTCACCAACGACGCGGCCGCCTATCTGCGCAGCCTCGCGCAGTTGCGCGGACGCGACACCGGTTTTGCCGAGCGCGCGGTGCGCGAAGGCGCCAGTCTGTCGGCCGATGAAGCCCTGCGGGCCGGGGTGATAGAGCATATCGCGACCAGCCGCGCGGATCTCCTCGCCCAGCTCGACGGTCGCGTGATCAAGCTCGGTTCGGGCAACAGCGTGACCCTCGCGGTCGCGACCGCGACCCTGTCGCACATCACGCCCGACTGGCGCAATCAGGTGCTGGCGGTGCTGTCCAATCCGCAGGTCGCGCTGGTGCTGATGATGATAGGCATCTACGGGTTGTTCTTCGAGTTCACCAGTCCGGGCTTTGGCGTGCCGGGGGTGGCCGGGCTGATCTGCCTGCTGATCGCCATGTACGCCTTCCAGTTGCTGCCGGTGAACTGGGCGGGCGTGGCACTGATCGTGGTCGGGGCAGCGCTGATGCTGGCCGAGGCCTTCGCCCCGAGTTTCGGCGTGCTGGGGGTGGGCGGGATCATTGCCTTTCTGGTCGGCGGGATGTTCCTGTTCGACGACGACATACCGGGCCTGACGCCGCCCCCGTCGTTCCTGATCGGTCTCGCGCTGCTCAGCGCGGCATTGCTGCTCATGATCGGCACGTTCGCCGCCAGGGCGCGCAAACTCAAGGTGGTCAGCGGTCATGAGGAGATGCTGGGCATCACCGGCACGGTCACCTCCTCCACCCCTGCCGGCTGCTACGCCAGCATCCATGGCGAAAGCTGGCGCATCACCGCCGACACCCCCCTCGCAACCGGCGATCGGGTTCGCGTCACCGCGCTGGACGGGCTGACGCTGAAGGTGGAACCGGCCACTGGCGAAACACGCGACTTGCACAAGGAGTAGTCAAAATGCTTGATTTCAACCTCGGCCTCGGCACTTTCGCGGTGCTCCTGATTGCGCTGCTGTTCAGCACCCTGCGCATCCTGCGCGAATACGAACGGGGGGTGATCTTCACCCTCGGGCGGTTCTGGAAGGTCAAGGGGCCGGGGCTGATCATCGTCATTCCGGGCGTGCAGCAGATGGTGAAAGTCGATCTGCGCATGGTCACCATGGACGTTCCGAGTCAGGACGTGATCTCGCGCGACAACGTATCGGTCAAGGTCAACGCGGTGCTGTATTTTCGCGTCGTGGCGCCGGAAAAGGCGATCATCCAGGTCGAGCACTACTTCGAAGCCACCAGCCAGTTGGCGCAGACCACGCTCAGGGCGGTGCTGGGCAAGCATGAGCTTGACGAGATGCTGTCGGAGCGGGAAAAACTCAATCTGGACGTGCAGCAGATCCTCGACGCCCAGACCGACGCATGGGGCATCAAGGTCGCCAACGTCGAGATCAAGCACATCGACCTGAACGAATCGATGATCCGCGCCATCGCGCGCCAGGCCGAGGCCGAACGCGAACGGCGGGCCAAGGTGATCCACGCCGAGGGCGAAAAGCAGGCCGCGCAATCGCTCATGGAAGCGGCCGAAATGCTGTCGCGCCAACCCGCCGCGATGCAACTGCGCTACCTGCAGACACTCACCCAGGTGGCCGGGGACAAGAGTTCGACGCTGGTATTCCCTGTGCCGGTGGATCTGATTTCGTCGCTGATGAGCAAAACCGGCCAGGGCGGCTGAACCTCAGTCCGGCGCGAAGGGGCGTACCTCACCGCAGTTCCAGCATGACGTGAACTGCCCTTCTATCATCTCGCCACAACCGGCGCATCGCCAAGGCGGACGGGCGGCCGCCTGTCTGGCCTCGGCGAGTATGGCGCGCGCGCCTTCGGGGTCTTGACGCTCGTCTATCCACACCTGAGGGCCGGCCTCGATGAACGGGATCTCCCCAACCGCTCCGGCAAGGAAGGCGTTGCGCACTTCGGCGCGGATGCCGGCCGAAAGCAGCAGATTCACGCAATGCTGCGCCTCGACCAGCGACAGACACTGCATCAGTACCCGCATCGTCATGCGTGGTCGAGCACGATGGTGACGCGCTTGTTGCGCCGCCCCTCGGAGCGTATCCGGACCACCCGTACCGGCCCGATCTCGGCGGTGCGGCGCACGTGGGTGCCACCACACGGTTGCAGGTCCACGGCGGGGATGGAGATCGTTCTGACTCGCCCTTGCCCGCGCGGCGGTTGCACCGACATGGTCTTGACCAGCTCCGGATTGGCATCCAGCTCCGCGTCGCTGATTTCTCCGCACTCGACCGCGACATCGGCCGCGATCAACGCGTTAAGGCGTCGCTCGATGTCGTCCGCAACCAGCTTGTCCATCTCGATATCGAAATCCAGGTGCGCCTTGTCCTCACCCATGCGCCCGCCGCTGACCGGCGCATCGACGACGGCGCACAGCAGATGCAAACAGGTGTGGTAACGCATCAGGATATGCCGCCGTGGCCACGCGAGCACCGCCTCGACGGGGGTGCCGGGCGCCAGCACCGGCGCCTGCGGGGCGGGCACATGCACCACCTCGCCACCTTCGCCCTTGCGCGTGTCCACGATTTCTATCCGCGTCCCATCGGCACAGCGCAGATGCCCGCAGTCGCCGGGCTGCCCACCGCCCAGCGGGTAGAACACCGTACGATCGAGCACCACGCCGCCTGCATCGACCCGCGCGACTCGTGCCTCACAACTGCGCGCGTAGGCATCCTGGTGAAAAATGCACTCGGTCATGGATGGTCTCCAGTATCAGGGCAACGACATTGCCAATGCCACGGGCAAAAACAGCAGCGCCGCGAGGTTGCCGATCAGCACCATCGAAGCGACCAGTTCCGGTTGCTGCCCGTAACGCTCGGCAAACATGTAGTTGAGCACCGCCGGCGGCAGGGCGCCAAAGACCAGCAACAAGGCTTGCTGATTGCGCGGCAAGTCGATCAGCAGCATCGCCACGACCGCCAACAGCATGCCCGCGACCGGCCGGGCAAGCGCGATCAGCGTGCCGGCGCCCACGGCGGTAATGCGCGAGTCGGTCAAACGCACGCCGAGCGCGAACAACATCAGCGGAATCGAGATTTCACCCAGCATCCGGATCGCGGTCATCAGCGGCGGCCACACCTGCACCCCGGACATGCCCACCGCCAGCCCGGCAAAGGTCGCCAGCACCGACGGTACCTTCCACACCGTCCACAGCTTGACGCGATGATCGAGCAACCACGCGCCAAACGAGAAATGCAGCAGGTTGGAGACCATGAACATCACCACCGCCGGCGCCAGTGCCGCGTCGCCAAAGGCCAGCACCGCCAGCGGCAGACCGAGGTTGCCGCAGTTGTTGAACATCATCGGCGGCACCACGGTCTTGCTCTCGATCCGCGACACCCAGGCCAGCAACCATCCGGCCAGTCCCGACCCCAGCACCACCACCAGCGTGGCCGTCGTCAACGGCACGAATTCGGTGATCTGGAATTCCCGGTTCACCAGCGCTGAAAACACCAGCGCGGGGATGAACACGTCCATGTTGAGCTTGTTGGCGTGGGACAGGTCCGGGCGCATGCGCCGCCCGACGAAGTACCCCAGCGCGGTGATGCCGAACAGCGGAAACAGGATGGAGATGATGCGGATCAGCATGGCTGCCGGCTTACTTCACGGTCACGAAGCGACTGTCGACACGGCGAACAGTGCTGGAAATCAAAGCACGTAGCGGGCTAGGTCCTCGCGCTGGGCGAGCACGTCGAGGCGTGTATCGACATAGGTCGCATCGACCAGGACCTGGTCGAACCCCGGCTTGCCCGCGTCGAACGAGACCTCTTCGAGCAGCTTCTCCATCACCGTGTACAGGCGCCGGGCACCAATGTTCTCGGTCTTCTCGTTGACCTGGAACGCGATCTCGGCCAGACGCCGTATCCCTTCGTCGGTGAAACTCAGCGCCACCCCGTCGGTCGCGAGCAAAGCCTCGTACTGGCGCGTCAGGCATGCATCGGTACGCGTGAGGATATGCTCGAAGTCTTCCACCGACAGGTTGTCCAGTTCCACCCGGATCGGAAAGCGCCCCTGCAACTCGGGGATCAGATCGCTAGGCTTGGACAGGTGAAAGGCGCCGCTCGCGATGAACAGGATGTGATCGGTCTTGATCATGCCGTACTTGGTCGACACCGTCGTGCCCTCGACCAGCGGCAACAGGTCGCGCTGCACCCCCTGGCGCGACACGTCCGCGCCGTGCATGTCCGAGCGGGACGCGATCTTGTCGATTTCGTCGAGAAAAACAATGCCGTTCTGCTCGACCGCGCGCACCGCCTCGGTCTTGAGATCCTCGTCGTTGATCATCCGGGCCGCTTCTTCATCGGCGAGCACCTTGAGTGCGTCGGCGATGCGCAGCTTGCGCGACTTCTTCTTGCCGCTGCCCAGGTTCTGGAACATCCCCTGGATCTGCTGGGTGAGTTCCTCCATGCCCGGCGGCGCAAAGATTTCGGCGCTCATGGCCTGCGCGTCGACCTCGATCTCGATCTCCTTGTCGTCGAGTTCGCCTTCGCGCAGTTTCTTGCGGAATTTCTGTCGCGTGGCGGATTCGGGAGCATCGGTGACGACCTCGTCGCCCAGCGACCGCGCCGCCGGCAGCAGCGCATCCAGAACGCGGTCCTCGGCCGCGTCGAGCGCGCGGTCGCGCACCGAGCGCATCGCGTGTTCGCGCCCATCCTTGACCGCGATTTCCATCAAGTCGCGGATGATGGTCTCAACATCGCGCCCGACGTAGCCGACCTCGGTAAACTTGGTGGCCTCGATCTTGATGAACGGAGCGTTCGCCAGGCGCGCCAGGCGCCGTGCGATCTCGGTCTTGCCGACACCGGTCGGGCCTATCATCAGGATGTTCTTGGGCGTGATTTCGCTGCGCAGCGGCTCCTCGACCTGCGCGCGGCGCCAACGGTTGCGCAACGCGATCGCGACCGCCTTCTTGGCCTTGTTCTGCCCGACAATGTGCTTTTCGAGTTCCGATACGATCTCGGGGGGGGTCATCTGGGTCACGCGTCCAGTACCTCGATTACGTGGCTTTGATTGGTATAAATGCACAGGTCACCAGCGATCTGCAGTGACTTGCTGACGATCTGCTCAGGGGTGAGTTCGGTATTTTCGAGCAGCGCGCGCGCCGCCGACTGCGCGTAAGGGCCGCCACTGCCGATCGCGACGATGCCCTGCTCGGGCTCCAGCACGTCGCCGTTGCCTGTGATCACCAGAGAATGTTCGGTATCCGCTACCGCCAGCATCGCCTCCAGGCGGCGCAGCATGCGGTCGGTACGCCAATCCTTGGCCAGTTCGACCGCACTGCGCAGCAGGTTACCCTGATGCTTTTCCAGCTTGGCCTCGAAGCGCTCGAACAGCGTAAACGCGTCGGCGGTGCCACCGGCAAATCCGGCCAGGATGCGCCCCTGGTACAGGGTCCTGACCTTGCGTGCGGTGGCCTTGATGACGATGTTGCCCAAGGTGACCTGACCATCGCCCCCGAGTGCGACGCGCTTGCCGCGCCTCACCGAAAGTATGGTGGTCCCGCGAAATTGCTCCATGTATCCATCCTCAAAAACGATATCCGGCCGGGTTTGCAAGCACTCCCGCCCGCATCGACACAGACCTGTCGCGAAAGCGCTGCGGCTGGGTCCGTGGAAAATGCCAACTCAGGGACGCAGCGTAACCTGGGCGACCTGCTCGACGCCCATCACCCGCAGCAACGCCGCCACCATCGCGTTGACGTTCTGCAGACAGACAAGCTTGCCCTGGGACTGCAGGCTGGCCACGATGTTGAACAGGGTTCCGGCGCTGACGAAATCAAGGCGTCGCAACTGACTGCAATCGACCTCTATGACCTGTTTGTCGGCGGCGAACGCCGCCAGCTTGCGTATGCTCTCGTTGTTGCTGCTGGTAAGCTCGCCTTCGAGGACGACCTTGTCGTCGGAGTGCGCGTCCTCCTCCGTGGCGGCGGCCACGGCGGACTCCGTCGGCAGGCGCGGATCCCACGACGGGGGGGACTCCTCGAACGTGATCGCGTAGTCGACCGCCAGATCTTCGAAACGCGCATGCTCCCCGCTATGCTGCAGCAATTCCAGCATCAGCAGCCAGCCATGCCGCCCTTCCGCCCGTCCGGTGTGGATCTGCCCGGCGAGCATGGAAATCAGTTGTCCACCGTTGAGCAAGGACACCTTGACGCGCTCGGCGCCGAGCTTGCGCAGCATTTCAATGAGTTGCATGCAGCCCGATTCATCCACGCTGCGCAGACGCTTCAGATCGATGCGTATCGCTCCGCTCTTGATCCCTATCGTCTCCATCTGCTTGAGTTGGGGTGCCGCCTGCCCGGTCAGCTCACCCGCCAGGTTCACCAGCGGCGCGGCATCCGACTTGCGCGGCATCACGCGCGCGCTGGACAGGTCCACCCACGGCGGCGGGGAGCGCTCGAAGCGCGTCGCATAGTCCAGCACCTTGGATTCGAAACGCTCACGCTGACCGGTGAGCTTGTACAGGTCGAGCAGCATCATCCACAGCCCCTCGCCGGCCCCCTGGATTTCGCTCGCCAGCACCGCATCGAGCAAGGACTCGGCCTCGCGAGCGCTGCCGTTGGCATAGAGCACCGCGACTTCCTCGTAGGCCGCGCCGATGCCCGCACCCAGTTCCTGCACTTCGACCATGTCGGCGCATTCGGCCAGCGCGCGGGTGATATCGGCACCCGAAAAATCTATGGTCGACAGCTCCGATCTGGGGCCCCGTTCACTGGCACCTCCCGCGCGTTGCTTCGCGTCCGAAGCCGGGGGCGGGGGGGCAGGGGACTTTCTTCCGAAAAAACCAGCGACCACGTTAGAACCTGTACAAAAAAATGCGATGAAATAAAGCCCGGATCAGCTACGAGAATAGCACTTTGGCGCCCGCTCTTGCACGAACGACGGCTTGTCCGGCTGAATTCGCGCCCGCACGGACCCGCACCGCGAAAAACCGGGCACAACGGTTACCTTTTGAAAGAAAGCCAACCTTGCAAGATGCGACACTCACCCACCGCTCGGATAGAATGCGCGCATGCGCCGCGCCCACCCATCAACATCGCCCCGAATTACACCTACGTTCACGCTTCCCGTCCGCGTCTACTATGAAGATACCGACGCAGCAGGCGTCGTGTACTACGCCAACTACCTGCGCTTTTGCGAACGCGCCCGCACCGAATGGCTGCGCAGCATGGGTTACGACCAGCGCACGCTCCTGGAAACAACCGGTATCGCATTCGTGGTGCGGTCGGTGCAGGCTGATTTCAAGGTCTCTGCACGGCTGGACGACGCGCTGGAGGTGGTCAGTTCAATTGCCAGGCTCGGCCATGCCAGCCTCGTTTTCGCGCAAAATATTATCCGCGATCAGGAACTGATACTGGATTCTATAGTCACCATCGCCTGCATCGACACGCGCAAGCAACGCCCCTGCGCCATTCCTTCCGACTTACGCACCCGATTTCTCGCCTGCATCCCCAAATGACCGTCACCGACAATCTTTCCATCGTTCACCTCATCGGCCAGGCAAGCATGCTGGTGCAACTCGTCATGGCACTGCTGGCGATGCTGTCCCTGGTATCTTGGTACTGGATATTCCGCAAATGGTTCCAGATCCGCTCGGCGCAAACCAGCACCGGCACGTTCGAACGCGACTTCTGGAGCGGCGCCGACCTGAACACGCTGTTCCAGTCGGCCGCCGCGGCACGCGATGAAACCGGCGGAATAGAACGGATCTTTGAATCCGGCTACCGTGAGTTCACCAAGCTGCGGGCCAAGAGCCACGACCAGAGCGCCATCATTGACGGCGCCCGGCGCGCCATGCGGGCCACCCATCAGCGCGAGATGGATGATCTGGAAGCGCACCTGGCCTTTCTCGCCACGGTCGGCTCGGTCTCACCCTACATCGGCCTGCTCGGTACGGTATGGGGCATCATGAACGCCTTTCGCGGCCTCTCCAACGTCACCTCGGCCACCCTGGCCCAAGTGGCCCCCGGCATCGCCGAAGCGCTGGTCGCCACCGCGATCGGCCTGTTCGCGGCCATTCCCGCCGTGGTGGCGTACAACCGCTTCACCCATGACATCGACAGGATAGGCATCCGCTTCGACAGTTTCATGGAAGAGTTCTCCAACATACTGCAGCGCCACCTGCGCTGACACCGCGAGCCGTAACCATGCGCACGCGCAAACTCATGAACCAGATCAACGTCGTCCCGTACATCGACGTGATGCTGGTGCTGCTCGTGATCTTCATGGTCACCGCCCCCATGATCCAGACCGGCACCGTCGATCTGCCATCGGTTGCCGACGTACCCCAGCCAAGTGCTGAATCGATGTTCGTCGTGATCAAGCCGGACGGGCGACTGGCCTTGAAGGTCAACGGCGGCAGCCCCGAAAGGCCGCTCAGCAACACCGAACTGCTGCGTGAACTGCGACTCGCGCTGGAACGCAACCCCCAGCAGACGGTGGTCGTCGCAGCGGACAAGCGCGTCCAGTACGAGAAGGTCATGGATACGCTCAACGGTCTGCGCCAGGCCGGAATAAGGAAGGTCGGGCTGCAGACCCAGACAGGTCAGGCCAGAAAATGACTGACGCACCGCGCCTCGATAGCGTCGCCCCCCCTGGCAAGTGGGCCTCCATGGCCCTGACGGTACTCGTCCACGTCGGGTTGATCGTGTTCCTCTTGGTCGGTGTGCGCTGGGAAAGCCACCCGCCCGCGACCCTGGAAGTGGCATTGGTCAGCGCGCCCACCCCGGTCGCCGAACCACAGGCCAAGCCCTTGCCGAAACCCGAAGCAAGACCCGAACCCAAACCGGAGCCCAAGCCCGAACCCAAACCGGAGCCCGAACCCAAGCCCGAACCCAAGCCGGAACCCAAGCCGGAACCCAAGCCTGAGCCCAAGCCGGACATCGCGACCAAGGCCCCAACCCCCAAACCGGAACCCAAGCCCGAGCCGAAACCGACTCCGAAGCCAGAACCGAAACCGACCCCCAAGCCTGAGCCCAAACCCGAACCCAAGGTTACGCCCAAGCCCGAGCCGAAGCCGGTCGCTGCCGCCCGCGACGACTACATGGCGCAGCGTCTGGCGCAGGAGTTGGAGAAGGCCCAGATCGAGCGCCTCATGCGTGACGACGCAAATCGCATGAGTGCCGCTCAGACCCAGGCAGGGCTGCACGAGTACCAGAGCCGCATCGCCGCCAAAGTCCGGGGCAACCTGATGCGCCCGCCCGGCCTCGAAGGCAATCCTGAAGCGGTGTTTCTGGTACGTCAGCACCCCGACGGCACGGTCGTCAGCGTGACGCTGTCGCGCTCGTCCGGGATTGCCGCGCTCGATGATGCAATCGACCGGGCCATACGGCGCTCCAGCCCGCTGCCACTCCCATCGGGACAGGAGTTGTTCCGTGCGGAGCTTGAGCTACGCTTCCGCCCCAATGAGGAATAAGGATATGTCTATCCAGGTTCAACTGCTTGCGGGAACTCGACGCACCATGCGGACCACACATTCAGCCGACATCAAACAAGGGCATCAATTGCCATGACCAGTACACTTGCCTACTCACTTATCTACCTTCGCCGTTTGTTGTTCGTCGTGCTGGCGCTGGCCGGCGCCCCCGCGCATGCGCAACTGTCCATAGAAATCACCGGAGCAGGCGCAACGCGCTTTCCGGTAGCGATTCCCGTGCTTGAGAACGAAGGCGCCCTGCCGCGCAGCGTCTCTGACGTAATACGGGCCGACCTGGAGCGCAGCGGCCTGTTCAACCTGATCGACCTCGGGCTGGCCGCGTTGCCGGAAGCGGTGGTTCCCGACTTGCCCGCAGTGCGTGCGCGCGGCGCCGACGCCGTCCTGACCGGCAGCGTCGTTCCGCTGACCGACGGACGCTACGACATTCGGGTAAGGCTGTTCGACACACAGAAGAGTGGCGAACTGGGGGCCGTCGCGATGCGTATCTCACCCGCCCAGCACCGCGCCACCGGGCACCGGATCGCCGATTTCGTGTACGAGAAACTCACCGGTCAGCCCGGCTACTTCTCGACCCGCATCGCGTATGTGGTCAAGAGCGGGCCGCGCTATGAATTGCAGATCGCCGACGCCGATGGCGACAACCCGCAGACCGCACTGGTATCACGCGAACCCATCATCTCGCCGGCCTGGGCGCCCGACGGGCAACGCCTCGCCTACGTATCCTTCGAGGCGAAGAAGCCCATCGTCTATGTGCACGATCTGCCCTCCGGGCAACGGCAGGTGATCGCCAACTTCCGCGGCTCCAATTCCGCGCCCGCCTGGTCCCCGGACGGTCGCCAACTCGCGGTGGTGCTGACCAAGGACGGGCCGTCTCAGATCTACGTCATCAATGCCGACGGCTCGGGCGCACGCCGGGTCGCCGCATCCTCGGGTATCGATACCGAGCCGGCCTGGTCGGCCGACGGCAAGTGGTTGTACTTCAGCTCCGAGAGGAGCGGCGGCGCCCAGATCTACCGCATGCCGGCCAACGGAGGCAACGCGCAGCGTGTCACCTTCGAGGGTAGTTACAACGTGACACCCCGCCCCTCCCCCGATGGCCGTAGCCTTGCGTTCATTACACGCAACAACAAGGGATTCCAGCTCGCGATCATGGATCTAGCCTCCAGCCAGACCACGATCCTGACCGACTCGGTACGCGATGAGTCGCCAAGCTTCGCGCCCAACGGACGCATGATTCTATACGCGTCGGAAATTGGAAAACGGGGCGTACTCGCTGCTGTATCATCCGACCGCCGGGTCGCGCAACGCCTGTCGGTACAGGCAGCCGACGTGCGCGAACCCGCCTGGGGGCCGTTACCCAAACCGTAGTACCCGTATCACCTGACCGTTGCTCCATACCCAACCACTTATTGGAATACTCATGAAAAAACTTCTTCTACCCGCTCTATTGTCTGCGCTGTTGGCCGCGTGCGGCGGAACGGGCGGATCCCAGCAAAGCGGCGCGGCGGTTGACGACCGCTCTGCCTCCTCCGGCGTGGCCACCGTGAATGCCTCCAACGTCTCGGGCGCGGGCATTGCCGCGCTGACCGACCCGAACAACATCCTGTCCAAGCGCGGCATCTATTTCGACTTCGACAGCTTCGTGATTCGCGCCGACGCACAGGATCTGATCCGGGCGCACGCCGGCTTCCTTGCTCAAAACCCGCAGATCAAGATGCTGGTGCAAGGCAACGCCGACGAACGCGGCAGTCGCGAGTACAATCTGGCCTTGGGCCAGAAGCGCGCCGAGGCGGTCAAACAGGCACTGGTGCTGATGGGCGCGCGCGAAGCCCAGATTGAATCGGTCAGCCTGGGCGAAGAGAAGCCGCGCTGCGCTGAATCCAGCGAAACGTGCTTCGCCGAAAACCGCCGCGGCGACATGCTCTACACAGGCGAATTCTGATGAATAAACTGCTCCCGGTGGCATTTGCCGCAGCTCTCTTGACCTTTACGAACGCGCATGCCCAGATTTTTGGCGGCGACGACGAAGCCAGAAGGCAGGTCATCGAACTGCGTCAGGAGATGACTGGCCGTATCGAGGCAATCAGCCGGGGGCAGTTTGAGATGTCCAATCAGAATGAACTGCTGCGCGGCGAGATCACCAAGTTGCGCGGCCAGATGGAAGTACTGGTGCACGAGGTCGACACGCTCAAGCAGCGGCAACGTGACTTCTACGTCGACCTCGACAACCGCTTGCGACAAATCGAACAACCCGGCGGCACTGCCACTGCTCCCACTGGCGACCCCGCCGCCGAATCCGCCAGTTACGAAGGCGCCCTGAATCTGCTCAAGGGCGGCAAACATGGCGAGGCGCTCGCGGCGTTCAAGCAGTTCCTGACCCAGTATCCACGCAGCACCCTATTGCCCGGCGCCACCTTCTGGGCCGGCAACGCCGCCCTGCAAGCAAAGGAAATCGCCGCAGCCAAGAATTTCTTTTCCACCGTCATCGCCAGTTGGCCCGACAACAGTCTCGCTTCCGATGCGATGCTGGGTCTGGCCAATAGCCAGCAGTTGCTCGGCGATGCACGCTCGTCGACCGATACCCTCAAGCAACTCATCGCACGCTATCCCGGCAGTTCGGCTGCACAGGTCGCAAGCCAGCGCCTGGGCGCCAAGCAGTGAGGAGCGGACAAGGCGTTTCCCGCCCGCGCGTGCGTTGAATCCACCGGGTAACGCAAACCGCCAGACGATTGCGCCTTGCCGCCTGGCGCGCCCATCGCATCCGCCACGCCGCGCCTTGTACCATGCCTGACACGCTCCGCTCCGCCACGCTGCGCATCACCGAGATTTTCGCCTCGATACAGGGGGAATCCACGTTTGCCGGCCTGCCGACCGTATTCGTCCGGCTCACCGGCTGTCCGCTGCGCTGCGTGTGGTGCGATACCGAGTACGCCTTCCAGGGAGGCGAGCGGCGCACGGTGGCATCGGTGCTGGAAGAGATATCCGGATTTGGCATCAAGCACGTGTGCGTGACAGGGGGCGAGCCACTGTCACAGAAAGCCTGTATTGCGCTGCTGGCCGCCTTGTGCGACGCGGGCCACGGCGTGTCGCTGGAAACCAGTGGCGCGCTCGATATCGGCCCGGTCGACCCGCGTGTCGCCCGCATCGTGGACCTGAAAGCCCCCGGCTCGGGTGAGTCGTCGCGCAACCGCTTCGAGAACATCCCGCTGCTCAACGCTCACGACGAGGTCAAGATCGTGATCGCGGACGAGGCCGACTATCACTGGGCGACCGAGCAGATCGCAAAGTACGGGTTGCTCAACCGGTGTACGGTATTGCTGTCGCCGGTGCAGGGGCAGCTCGATCCCGCACAACTGGCCGACTGGATCGTCCGCGACCGGATTCCGGTGCGCTTCCAGTTGCAACTGCACAAAATACTATGGCACGACGCCCGCGGGCGTTGAGCGGACCGTTACCTCATGACCGATACCAAACCTGCTGTCATTCTCCTGTCCGGAGGACTCGACTCCACCACCTGCCTTGCCATCGCGCGCGCCCAAGGTTACGACTGCTACACGCTGTCAGTCGCCTACGGGCAACGACACGCCGCCGAGCTGACCGCCTCCAAGCGCATCGCGGACTTGCTGGGGGCACGCGAGCACCGCATTGCCAATGTCAGCCTCGGGCAATTCGGCGGCTCGGCGCTGACCGATGCGGCGATAGACGTGCCGGTCGACGGCGCGAGCACCGGCATCCCGGCTACCTACGTGCCGGCACGCAACACCGTGATGCTGTCGATGGCACTGGCGTGGGCCGAAGTGCTCAACGCCGCGGACATCTTCATCGGGGTCAACGCGGTCGACTATTCGGGCTACCCGGACTGCCGCCCCGAGTACATCAGCGCATTCGAAACCTTGGCCAACCTGGCCACCCGCACTGGCATCGAAGGCACCCGCTTCCACGTGCACACCCCGCTGATGCGGCTGTCCAAAGCCGAGATCATCGGGCGTGGTCTGGAACTTGGGGTGGATTACAGCAAAACCGTTTCCTGCTACCAGGCCGACGAAACGGGCAAGGCATGCGGCGCGTGCGATGCCTGCCGACTGCGCAAGCAGGGCTTCAAGGAAGCCGGGGTGCCGGACCCGACGCGCTACCGCACCGGGCCGTAAGCCGGACGTCAGGCGCCCAGCATCACCGCGCCAGCAGCGGCGATCGCGCCGCCAGCAAGGCGCTGCAGCCGCGCTCCAGCGCGCGTCGCGGGCGCCATGCGCGCAACGGCAAAACCCAGCGCGTGCAGCAGCATCGTCGCCCCCATGAAGCCGGCGATGTAGGTCAGCACCGCGCTACCCTCCATCTCGCTCAGGTGGGCATGCCCGTGCAGCAGGGCAAACAGGCCGACCAGCGGCACCGACACCCCGAGCGGCATGCGCACCACGCAGGCGATGAGCAAACCCAGCACCAGCACCGACGCGGCGATTCCGGACTCAACCCCCGCCAGCGCGACACCGCCAGCGGAGAGCAGCGCACCACCCAGCATCGCCGCCACGAAGGTCGCCGGCAACACCCAGCGCACGCGTGCGGGCTGGTGCGCGGCGTACAAGCCGACAGCCAACATCGCCAGCAGATGATCCAGTCCACCAAGCGGATGACCGAAGCCAGTCATGAAGCTGACAGTTTCATGCCCCGGATGAGCAGAAGCGGAACCCGCCAGCAAGGTCAGGGCCAGCGCAAGTGGAAAGCGAAATTTGTTCATGACGGGGCCTTATGAAATGGGGAGGTCGAACGTGACGCACGCGTTGCGACAATCAAGATGCGTGCCAACCCGTCACGCCCCCTCATTGCAGCGGCCTTCGGGCCACCTTCGGTCCGGCGGTGACCACATCGATGCCGTTGAACGCGTACAAGCGGTTAGCTGCTTGCCACCCCGCGCCCCGCGCGTGGGTGGTAATCAGCGTCCGCTACGCACGTTCTCCACCGCCCACACCGCCGCCTCGACCCGCGAGCGCAGATTGAGTTTGCGCAGTACGTGTTTGACGTGGACCTTGACGGTGCCTTCGGCGATGTCGAGTTCGCGCGCGATCAGCTTGTTCGACAAACCGCCGGCGATGTGTTCAAGGATGCGTTGCTCCTGTTCGGTCAGGCCGGCCGCAAGGACGCTTTCGGGACGCGCGTCCTTGCGCAGGGCCGCGGCCATCAGGTGGGTCAGATTGTCCGACACCACGATACGCCCGTCCGCCGCGGCTTCCAGCGCCTCTATCATCGCCTCGGGCTCCATATCCTTGAGCAGATAGCCGTCGGCACCGGCGCGCAGCGCCGCGACCAGATCCTCGGCCGCGTCCGACACGGTGACCATGACCACGCGTGTATCCAGGTCGGCCTGCTTGATCAGACGCAGCACCTCCAGCCCGGACATGTCGCGCATGTTCAGATCCAGCAACAACAGATCGGGGCGCAGCTTGAGCACACAGGTAAAACCCTCCTCGCCACCGGCGGCCTCGCCTACCAACTGGAAACGCTTGACCGCGCGCAGCAGTTGCACCAGGCCCTTACGGAACAGGGGATGATCGTCGATGATGACGACGGTTTGCAGTTTTTCAGTCATTCGGCTCATCAGGCAAAGTGGCGGTGTACGGCACGTGCGCAGGATCGAAGCGCACGCTCACGCGGGTACCGCCTTCGACCCGCGATGCTACCTCAAACGTGCCGCCAAGGCCGCGCGCGCGCTCACCCATGATGGTCAGCCCATGGTGGCTGCCCCCCTCTTTCGCACCTTGTCGCAACCCTATTCCATCGTCTTCGACCATGACCACCACTTCGTTGCGCTCGGCGCGCGACAGCATCACCGCGACATGTTGGCCGCCCGAGTGCCGGGTCGCGTTCGACAGTGCCTCCCGTATGATGTGCAGCACGTGAATTTCCTGGTTCGCGCCCAGCGCCCCTTCGGGAAGCGTGTTTTCGATGGTGATGGGGATACCGCCTCGGTCGGAGAATTCCTCGACCGTGGCCTCCAGCAGGGTCGTGAAATCGCCCTCTATCTTCAGACGGAAGCTGGACAACAGCTCGCGCAACTGACGATAGGCGGAGTTGATGCCCTCGCGCAAGCCATGCAATAGCTCGCGCGACTCGTCGTCGTGTTGTGGGTCCCCGACCAGCGGCTGCAACAGGCTCACCTGTATCTTCATGTAGGACAAGGCCTGGGCCAGCGAGTCATGTAGTTCGCGGGCGATGATGGAGCGCTCTTCCTGGAGCGAAATCAGGCGCTCGCGTTCAGTCTGACGGGTGATGCCGAGCGCGATCGCCATGTGGCGCGACAGCGCCTCGACCAGCGCCCGCTGCCATCCTTCCAGACGTTGCCCCGGATGCAGCGCCAGGCGCAGCACGCCGTAGAAATTCTCCGCATCACGCAGCGGTACACGCAGCACGTCGCTGTCGCCTTCACGCAGATAGGTCCATGGATACGCGCGCCCAGGGCACCCCACGCTCGCATCGACGGCGCAGTCCAGTCCGGCGCAGCCGCCGATGTTGGTATACAGCAACGAAGCGGGGCCGCCTCGGCTCGAATGCACGCATACCGAGCAACCCTTCAGGCCCAGCGTGCGCTCGATGTCGGTCAACGCCTCCGTGTACGAATCGGCGCTCGCCGGAGCGTGATACAGGCGCGCGATCACCCGGTAGAGCAAGTCGAGCGAATGGTTGCTGCGCGTCAGATCGGCGGTTTTCTGCTCAACCCGCCGCTCCAGATCCAGGTAGGCGTTCGACAACTCCGCCGCCATGACGTTGAAGGCCGCCCCGACCTGCCCCAGTTCGTCCGCCCCGGTGTAACCACAGCGGGTTGAGAAGTTGCGCTGCGCGATGCGTCCGGCCGCGTCACGCAACTCGGCCAGAGGCAGGAACACCCGGCTTCGGGTCAGATACAACGCCACCACCACCACCACGCCCGTCAGCAGCAAGGCCGCCGCCAGGATGGTGCGCAAGCGCCTCACCCGCTCATACGCATCCTGCTCCAGCACCGACACCAGTGCGTTGATCTCCTCAATGAATGCATCGACCTCGGCAAGCGCCGCTTCATAGTCGGCCGCCGGCAGGATCAGGCCGTCCGGCCGCTCGCTCAGTTCGAGCAGATCGATCTTGATCCGCTCATGCCAGGTGGCAACCACGCCGCGATAAAGTGCCACCGATACGCTCCCCGCTTTCTGCTCGACGACCTCGCGCAGCACCGGGTCGACCAAGGAGTGCTCGAACTCGATCATCGCCGCTCTGACCTCGGAGCGCCCGATCTTGCCCCCCAGCGCTTCGGCCATCACGAGGCTGCTGACGCGTAGCGCCAGACGCCGCAACCCCCCGGCAACGTTCACCGCAGACACACTCTTGTGCACGGTTTGCGCCACCAGTACCGACGCGCTCATTCCGACCACGCCGATCACGGTCACGGCCAGGAACGCGACGATCAGCAACGTCAGGGTCGCGCGCCGCGCCAGTCCCGCACGCAGGTGTCGCATCAGGCTATCCATCGCGGCCACGCCCTTCGTCCGTGCTGTATGTAGACATACCTCCTAATCTCCAGAGCACTCGAACAAGCACTCCATGAATTATTTTGTCTTTGATAATCATTTATTTGCCGAGTACTACCAATACCTCATTGGTGGTACTCAATACCCATACGACATTTATCGGGGCAATTACCACACGTCAATTCCACGCATACACTGCGCGCAGCAAAGGACAAAACCACGATCCAGGAGCGCCCAGACATGACGTCCGAAACACAGTCCATCGTCGAAAAAACCCTATCCCGCATCGAACCCTTCAGCCAGCTCGGCGAGCCGGAGTTCACTACCCTGGTGCGTGGTACCCGCCTGCGCCGGCTCGGCGCCAGCGAAATCGTGGTCCACCGCGGCGACCGCCCCGCAGGCATGTTTGTAGTTGTCGAAGGCGAGGTCAAGCTGTTTCTGGTGTCCAGCGCCGGGACCGAGCGCATCGTCCGGCTCGCCAGCGACGGTGACAGCTTCTGTGAAGAAGGGGCTTTCGGCAACAAGCCGCAGACCCTGGCGGCACAGGCCACGCGCGACAGCATCGTGCTGTTCATTCCGCAGCGCACACTGCAGGACACCATGAGCGCGGACGCGGCATTCGCGCGCGGTCTGCTGGCCGGGCTATCCGACCGGGTGTTCGAACTGGTTGCCGATATCGAACAGTGCGAACAGCGCAGTGGCGCCCAGCGGGTCGCGCACTACCTGGTGCAGCACGCCAGCAAGGCCGCCGATGCGGTCGAAGTCAAACTGTCATCGAAGAAGCAGACCATCGCCTCGCAGCTCAACATGACCCCGGAGAGCTTCTCCCGTGTGCTGAACCGGCTCACGCAGAAAGGCTTCATCCTGCCGCGCGGGCGCCGCGCCATCATGCTCACCGACATCTCGGGGTTGCAAAGCCTCGCGGCCTGACGAACTCGAAGCACCGCAGAACGGGTAGCGCAGCACCGCAGCGGTACCCGTTTCCCGTTTACGGCCACTTGGCTATACACGACTCAGTGCCGTAGGCCGGATGAGCCGAAGGCGTTATCCAGCCGATGAGTGGCGTGCGGCGGATAACGCTGCGCTCATCTACGCGAGATCATCCGCCCTGCGCAGACTCGCATGCTGGCCTTCGCCACCCTGCCAGCGCACCAGGATGCGATAGACATCCGGATCGAAGCGGCGCGGCGGCGCTTGTTCGAGCAGCGCCGCCAGCGCCGCCTCGCTGTGGGCCGATCCGAGATGGCACCAACGATCCAGGACATGCCACGCCTGGCGGCCGCTCGGCGCCCAGTGCTCATGCACGACCACTTCGGCGGGCCACGGCCACGCCTTCAGGTCCACCGCGCCCAGCGCCCGCTCCAGACGTTCATCATGCGCCGCGATGCTCTCGCGCCCGGCGCACACGCCAGCGCAGCGCTGCTTCTGGCTGGCCGTACACGCGCCCTTGCCCGGCTCCAGGCCCAGCCGCTGCGGGCACAACCGGTACGCTTCCGCCAGACCATGCAACACGCTGTCCGACTCACGGCTGCTGCGAAACACCCCATGCACCTCGCGCCAGTCGCCCGGATCGGTCCCGGTAAGGGGCACCCGCTCCAGCACCGGCGCACGTTTGCGTCGGGGGATCAACCGCAGGCCGAAGGCTGCATCGACGCTGCCGCGACCTTTGCCACCGCCCCCCTGACGCAGCCCGTGCGTGCGCGTCAGTTCCAGTTCCTGCAGCGCCGCCTCCAGTTCGCCCGCGCTCTGCTGCCAATCGACGCGGCGCACGCGCGCGGCAAGATCGGCGACACGCCCGCTTTGCTTGCTGCTGGACAGCAGTTCGATCACCTGGGCGCGCAGACTCGCACACCGGCCCGTCCGCAACACCACGTCACGCTCGCCAAACAACAGATAGACCCCCGGACCCTCCGGCAAGCCTTCGAGCGCGCCTTCGGGCAGACCCGGCGGGCGCGGCGGCAGCTTCATCGCCTTGGCGCAGGCGCGTTCCAGCACCTCGACGGGAAACGCGCTCGCGACCTGCTGCGTGAACTGACGCAACACCTCGGCGTCCCCCATCGCCCGATGGCGTGCGTCGCATACGAAGCCGTGGCGCGCAATCAAGGCATCGAGGCCGTGGCGGTGGTGTTCCGGATACAGCGCACGCGACAACTTGACCGTACACAGCACCGGCGCCTCGAACGCTTCGCCGATACGCTGGAACTCGTTGCAGATGAAGCCATAGTCGAAACGCGCGTTGTGTGCGACGAACACCGCGCCGTCAAGCAGGCTGCGCACTTGCGGCGCCAGCTCGACGAAGGTCGGGGCATCGGCGACCATCGCGTCCGAAATACCGATCAGACGCACGATCATCGACGGGATGGCGCGCTGCGGATTGACCAGGCTCTCCCAGCGCGCGACGATCTCGCCGCCTTCGATGCGCAGGATCGCGATCTCGGTAATGCGGTCCCCGACCGGGTTCGCACCGGTGGTTTCCAGATCGATCAGGACCAGGGGGTCGGGAAGAGCCACGTCGCTCAGGAAACGCGCCGCTCAACGCGGCCAGGGCACCTGATGAACCGCTTGCCGGTCAACGATTGACGTCGTAATAGTAGGGCTTGACCGGCACCGCCGCGTCACGATAACGCTGCTGGGTCGCCAGGTCCTGCGGCTTGTCCCACCACAGGGCACGCCCCTTCTTCTGCTCTTCGGCTTCCTGCGGGTGCTTTGCCATCCACTCGCGCATGAATTTGGTGTGCTCGGATTCGTAGATCGCCATGTCGCTTCCTTTTCGCCAAGGGGCGAATTGTACGGCGCGGCGGCGGCGCTCGGCAATCCGATCGCCGCTCACTGCACCAACTCCTGCTCCGCCTCATCCCTGTGCGCATGCTGATCCTGCAACAAGCTCAGGCTCTTGCCCTTCCTGTCCCAGGCGCGCAACTGGTTGCCAGCCCAGCGATACTCACCCATCCTGATCAGACCGGTTTCGGCGGCGACACGAAACCAGTCGGACGCATCGTGGAACCGGTTTTCGCTCATCGCGCGCACCCCAAGAAAATACGCGGCTTCGCAGCGCTTGTTGGCATCGGTAGCGAGTGCGAGCACTTCCGCCTCACTCTTCTGACCCAGCAGATGGCCGCTCAGGGCATCGTAGAAGCTACCACCCGAGCTTGCCAGATAGGCCAGCACCGCCGCCCGCCGCTGCGTTTGCTCGCCGGGTTGCTGCAGCAGCGCGGCCGCTCGGTACAGCCACACCGCGTCGGCGTGCTCACCGCGCTCGGGTTCCGGGATCAGATCCCACAGCAGATCGAACTCGGATTCGGAATAGACGACCATGCTGGCCATGTTCAACACCTGCGGCGGCACCCGCTGACGCAGCCAGTCGAGCGCGGTTTTCTCATCGCGCCACTCACTCATGGACTTGTACGCGCGCAGCAAAAACTCGACTCCCCCCGGCCCCGAACCCGTCAGGCGCGAGGCCATGTTGAAGGCCAGTTCATGGTGCCCTGCCTTGCGCACCGGCGGCACCAGTTCGCGCAGATCATAGGGGCTAACGCCGGCCTGCAACAGTTCCGTGAACGCCGCCACGCCACTTTCCACATCGTCGCCGAACACCTCGACAAACGGCGCTCCCAGATCCTTGCGCCACTCCCACGGGCCGATCCTGTAGCGCCAGTTCTTGATCAGTTGCGCCGCTTCCGCATGCTGGCCGTAGCGCCAGTTCAGACCTGCGAGCAGCCCCAGGCCGTGGGTGAAGTCCGGATGGGTCTCCACCACCGTCCGAGCGAGCGCCAATGCCTTGTCCCTCTGGCCCAGCTTGTCGAACAGCCGCGCGGCGCGCTCCGCCGCACCCGACCGGATGTTCGACATCACCGGCTCAATGACCCGCAGCCCCTCCTTGTAGCGCCCCTCGTGATAGAGCTGACGTGCCACCGCCGTAGTGGCGACCATGTAGGAAAAACCACCCTTGGCTGCGTTACGATCCAGCCACAACTGGACATGTTCACGCGCGTCACGATACCGTTTGGCCTGCTCCAGGTAATCGACGTACTCCTTCTGCACGCCCCAATTGTCGGGCTGCTCTGCGGTCAACCGCAGGTAGGCAGTATCGACCTCCGCCTCTGAAGCACCCAATCGGCCCAGGTGGTCGGGAATGTCGATGCGGTCATCGAGCGGCAGGTGTTTACGTTCCATCAGTTCACGCAGCGCCGCGAGGTTGCCGGTGAATTTCGCGTGCCAGATCAACAAATCGGGGTCTTCGCCCACTTCGGCCGAGTTGGCGTACAGGCGTTCGGTCAGCGGCAGATCGAACAGGGTACGGTAGGCAACGCTGCCGAGGATCCTGCGGTGAGGTACGCGGTCGTCCAGGCGCGCCGCCAGCGCTTTGGCCGCCACCAGCATCTGCGGATCGCCATAACTGGCACGTTCGCCGAGTTCGCGGAACGTCCGCTGCAGCGGAGGACCGCCCAGATGTGTCAGCTCGGTCAGATCCCGCTGCAGCGCGGCCATGTCCGCGCGGCCATCCATCGACGCCGCGAGGTTGGCATACCAGCGTGCCAGATCCGCCGCGACGCCGCCTTCCGGCTGGCCGAGAGAAGCTCGGAACTTCTCGGCCGCCTCAGCCGCCGATGCCGAGTTGAGATAGTGCTTGCCCGACACGTACAGCGCAGAATAGAAGTAGCCGCGATAGAAGGCCCCCAGCGTGGCCGCATCCATGAACGCGCCATCCATATCGCGCCCCAGCTCCGCCAGGTCGTTTTCCAGCCGCGCGTACATGGTCTGCTTGTCGAGCTGCAGCAGGCTGCGCAGCGCGGCGGCGGCCTTGCGCATGTCGCGCTGCGCGTCCAGCCCCAGCATGCCGACCAGATCGACGCCCCAGCCCGGCCCTTCCTTCTGCGCCGCGACCGCCATCAGCGTGATGTGCGGCAGCAACGGCGCGAATCCGGCATTCAGTTCGAACGCGCGCAAGCCGACCGCCGTCTTGAGCTGATGCAGCCCCGGCAAACCGGGCACGGCGGCAAAGTACCAGCGCTTCCAGCCTTCCCGGTCGCCCTTGTCGGACAGGCGCAGCAGATGGAGATGGCGCGCTTCGGCGCTGGCGGCGCGCGCACGCGCGACGCGCTCCAGCCCGGCATCGTCCTTGAGCACGTAGAGCCGCACCGCATCGTCCGGCGGCAACTGCTGCGCGAGCGCCAGCGCATGCGTGCGATGCCCCAGCAATTCCGCCAGCAGGGCTTCTTCATGGCGCATGTCGTGCCCCCCCAGCCGCGTCGCGAGCGTCAGCATCGCGATGGCGCGGGTATCCACCGCGTCGGCGACTTCGATCAGGTCGAGTTTGTGCACGCTAAGTAAAGTCAGGGCACGCGCCGCCTCGCGCAGATCGGCGGTGGTGCGCTGGCCATCACGCCAGCGCGCGTTGAGTCCGCGTATCGCCGTCAGCGCCGCCGATACGCTGTAGTCGTGCGCCACCGGGTCGGTCTGGGCAAGCGCCACTTCGAGCGTCGCACCCCAGCGCGGCGGGTAGCGCTCGTTCAGTCGCCCCGCCCAGCCACTCAGCAGTTCCTGCCAGTCGGCGTAGCCCGCCAGTTCGGGCAACGCGCCGACCACTTCGCCGCGATAGCACACCCGCCAGGCGGCATCGACATAGGCGGCAAGCACTTCGGCCCTCGGTTCGGCGGGGACGAAGAAAGCATGGATCTCGTCGATCGCGCGCAGAAACCGCTTATCCGGTTGCAGCCGGTAGGCGGCCGCCACCGCCGCGCGCATATCCTGGGGCGCCACGTCCAGCACCGATGTTTGCGGCGCGGCAGGCGCGCAGGGTTCGGACGCGACTTGTGCCACCTCCTTGACCACCGCCCGGCGCGCGGGCGCCTCACCCTGCCCGGAAGGATCGCAGCCCGCCATCACCAGGGCGAGGGCGAGGGCGACCATGCCGTAGAATGTCATTTTCATGCATCACCATCCGTGTCAGATCGCCCGGAGCACGGGCTGAGAACGGCATTGTCATGATTTGGCAATCATCCTGCAAGCTTTGACGAAAATGTCGTTGACCACGACCCGAACTCCCTACACGCCCCGCACCGTCTCCTCGGCCAGCATCCACAGCGCCGTACCGGCCAGCAGTGATGCCATCGTCAGGTTGAACAGAAGCACCGCGCGCGCGTCGCGCATCCAGTTGCGCAGGCGGTCGCCCGCCGCCGCCCACAGCGCGATGCAGGGCAGGTTGACCGCGATGCTCACCAGCGCCAGCGACAGCGCCGCATCCCAGCCGCCGCCGCGCGGCATGAACAGGATCGCGGCATTGAGCACCATGACCCAGGCCTTGGGGTTCACCCACTGGAACAGCGCCGCGCCGACGAAACCGAGCGGACGCGCATCACCCCGCGCGCCCGGCCGCCCGGCGCGCGCCTGTCGCCACGCCAGCCACAGCAGATAGGCGCAGCCGCCCGCCACCAGAGCGGCCCGCGCCGCGTCCAGCCACGCCATCACCCACGCGAACGCACCCGCCACCAGCAGCACCTGTACGCCATGCCCGATGCTGACGCCCAGCATGTGCGGGACGGTGCGGCGGAAACCGAAGTTCACGCCGCTCGCCGCCAGCATCAGGTTGTTCGGCCCCGGTGTCACCGACATCGTCGCGACGTAAGTCATCAAAGGCAGATCCAGCATCTCGCTCTCCCATCGAACAGCCTTCACTGTATGGAGATCGACTCACAGGTTACAGAGCCAGCAATACGGATTTATACTGGTCACAGTGACATGAATGGGCACCTGTATCCATGACTTCCACATCGACTGTACCCATGCGCGACAACTCCACCCCGCTCTACCAGTCGCTGGCCGATGAATTGCGCGCCGCGATGAACGACGGGCGCCTGCCGGCCGGGGCACGCCTGCCTTCGGTGCGCGACGCGGCGCGCGCCCGTGGCCTGAGCATCAACACGGTGCTGGCGGCCTATCGCCAGCTCGAAGCGCGCGGATTGGTCGAGGCACGGCCGCAATCGGGCTATTTCGTGCGTTCGCGCCTGCCGTCTCCCCCCGCCCCTCGCTTCGGCGACGGCATCACGCGCGCACAACCGGCGCAACCGTCGGTGCTCGACCGCATCGCCGTGGCCGTCGCGGCGCAGACCGATCCGGCCACCATCGACCTGTCGCTGGCCTGTCCGAAAGGCAGCGACTTCTATCCCGGCGAACGCCTCGCGCGCCTGGTCGCGGAGTTGGCGCGGCGCCAGCCCGAGTTGCTGAGTGACTACTCGCTGCCGCCCGGTCCGGCACGGCTGCGGCGCGAGATCTGTCGCCACGCGCTCGATCTGGGCGTAACACTGGCGCCCGACGACATCATCGTCACCAACGGCTGCATGGAAGCGCTGCAACTGGCGCTGCGGGCGGTGACACGGGCGGGCGACACGATCGCGATCGAGTCCCCGACCTACTTCAACCTGATCCCGCTCGCCGAGCAACTGGGGTTGAAGACGATAGAGGTGCCGACCCACCCCGACACCGGCATGTCGCTGGACGCGCTCGAACTGCTGTTGTCGGAGCGGCGCATACAGGCGGTGTTCACCATGCCGACCGTGCACAATCCGCTCGGCACCAGCATGCCCGTGGCCAGCAAGCGGCGCCTGGCGGCGCTCGCCAACGAATACCGGGTGCCGGTGATCGAGGACGCGCTGTACGCCGAACTGCAGTTCGCCACGCCGCTGCAGCCGCTGGTCAAGGCCTTCGACCGCGACGGCTGGGTGATCGTGTGCTCGTCCTACACCAAGAGTCTCGCGCCGGGCTTTCGCATCGGCTGGATGGCGCCCGGCCGGTTCCACCGCCAGCTAGCGAGCCTCAAATTCTGCTCGTCGGTGGCGCAACCCGCGCTGCTGAGCGAGGCGCTGGGCGCGTTTCTCGAAAGCGGCGGCCATGCCCAGCACCTGCGCCGCCTGCGCCGCGCCTACGCCGGCCAGATCGACCGGCTCAGGGGCATCATCGACGATGCATTTCCGCCCGGCACGCGCGCCACCGAACCGAGCGGCGGCTTCCTGGTGTGGGTGGAGATGCCCGAAGGGTGCGACGCCAACCAACTTTTCGACGCGGCGCTGGCGCGCGGCATCAGCATCACGCCGGGCAACCTGTATTCACCCTCGGGGCGCTACCGGCGCCACATCCGGCTGTCCGGCTGCTACCCGTACACCGACCGCCACATCCACGCGCTGCACACTCTGGGCAATCTCGCGGCGCGACAGCTTGGCGGTTGAAGTGCAAGGGGGGCACGAATTCAGAACCCGTGAACAATGCCGTACCGTGGTAGCCGTAGGAGGGGCTTTAGAGGGTGTCGCAAAACCCCCTGCGCTGGCCGGGTAGGCTACGATTGCACCGGTATCGAACAGATCGGGACGGACATGCTCAAGAGGAAGATCAGCCGACGCGTCACGCGCATTGAGAGGCGACC
>JACOUN010000081.1 GCA_016177805.1 Rhodocyclales bacterium | reverse complement strand
TCGGGCGTGACGATGTCGATCAGGTGGTGCGGGCACAGTGCGCGTTCTTCGACGCTGGGCTTGGCCGTGCCGATGTTCATGTCGCGGTAGATCAGGGCCGAGTCGACGCTGATGACCTCGATCGGCAGGCTGGCGGCGAGCGCCAGCGTACAGGCGGTCTTGCCGCTGGCGGTCGGGCCAAGCAGCAACAGCGCGGGCCGATCTGTGGTCGGGCTGTCGTTGTGCGGCGAAGGGGGCGGTGGCGGCATGTTGGCGGGGTAGGGGGCAGCGGTCGCGCGCCGGAATGCGCCGAACCTTAGCAGAGGATGGTGGCAGGCGCCAATTCCCGCGCGAGCGGCTATCATGTGGCCCTGCTCATGCGAGCCACCGGACGGCTTGCGCACAAGGACTTACGCTTGAAGATATTTTCGCCACTCTACAGGCGCGCGATGGAATGGGCGCGCCATCGTCATGCCCCGTGGTTTCTGGGGGGGCTGAGTTTCGCCGAGTCATCGTTCTTTCCCATTCCGCCAGACGTGATGCTGGCGCCCATGAGTCTCGCGCGGCCGTCGCGGGCCTGGTTGTTCGCGTTGATCGCCACCCTGGCGTCGGTGGCGGGCGGGCTGCTCGGGTACTTCATCGGGGTGTTCGCGTTCGATTTCATCGAGCCGCTGATACAGGGCGGACGCTACTGGAATGCCTATGTCGAGGCGCGCGCGTGGTTCGATCGCTGGGGCTTCTGGGCGATCTTCGTCGCGGGGTTTTCGCCGATCCCGTACAAGGTGTTCACGATTGCCGCCGGTACGGTGTCAATGGCGCTGCTGCCCTTTTTGTTTGCGTCGATTGTTGGGCGCGGGTTGCGCTTCTTCCTGGTCGCGGGGTTGATGGCATGGGGCGGCCCGCGCATGGAGGCGGCCTTGCACCGCTACGTGGACTGGTTGGGTTGGGCGACGGTGGTGATCGCGGTGGTGGTGATCGTGGTGATGAACGGCGGCTGAGCTGCGCGTTCGTTGCTACTTGCCGCGCATGAAGAAGCGGTCCAGTTCGGCCATGCTGAACTGGGTCCAGGTGGGGCGGCCGTGGTTGCACTGGTCGGCGCGTTCGGTGGTTTCCATGTCGCGCAGCAGGGCGTTCATTTCCGGTAGCGACAACTGCCGGTTGGCGCGTACCGCGCCGTGGCAGGCCATCGTGGCGAGCAGTTCGTTGCGCCGGGCGGTGAGCACTTCGGTGGCCGGGAATTCGCGCAGTTCTTCGAGCAGTTCGCGTACCAGCTCGCTGACCGGCGCGTTGGCCAGCAGCGCTGGCACGCTGCGCACCGCGAGCTGCTGCGGCCCCATCGCCGCGACCTCGAACCCCATCCGGGCGAGCACTTCGGCATGCGCGTCGGCGGTGGCCATGTCCTTGGGGCTGGCGGACAGTACGGCGGGGATCAGCAGGCGCTGGATCGCCGGGGTGCCGTCGAGCACGGTCTTGAGGCGTTCGTACAGGATGCGCTCGTGCGCCGCGTGCATGTCGACCAGCACCAGCCCGGTGGCGTTCTGCGCCAGGATGTAGACCCCGTGCAACTGGGCGATGGCGTGGCCGAGTGGCATGTCCGCAGTGCCGTTGTCAGCCACGGGTGCTGCCGGCAGCGGCGTGGCCGCTGTCGTTCGGTTCGGCGCCGTGGCGGTGCTGGCGAAGCCGTAGTAGGCGTTGCTGGCGGACTCCATCGCGAGTCGGCCCTGGACCGGTGCTTGCGCGGGCCAGGTGCGTTGCGGGGGCGGGTGCATCGAAGGCGCTGCGGCGAGGTCGTGGCGCTCGCCGGGGGCGGATGCCGCGTCGGTGGGTTGCGCGACGCCCGCGCCAGACGCGGCCAGCGTGCGCGTCACGGCGTGAAAGACGAACTGATGTACGGCGCGCGCTTCGCGAAAGCGGACTTCGGTCTTGGCGGGGTGCACATTGACGTCGACGCCGGCGGGGTCGAGATCGAGAAACAGCACGTAGGCCGGGTGGCGGTTGCCGTGCAGGATGTCGGCGTAGGCGGCGCGCACCGCGTGGGTGAGCAGTTTGTCGCGCACGAAGCGTCCGTTGACGAAGCAGAACTGGGCGTCGCGGTTGCTGCGTGAATAGGCGGGCAGCGAGGCGAAGCCGGACAGGCGGATCGGTGCGGTGTCGGCTTCGACCGTGCGGGCCTGGGCGAGGAAGTCGTCGCCCATCAGCGTCGCGACGCGCCGCCGCGCGTCGGCGGCCGGTAGGCGGTGGATGATGCGCCCGTTGTGGCTGAGTTGTAGCGCGATGTCGGGTCGCGCCAGCGATACGCGGCGGAATACGTCGTCGCAATGGGCGAACTCGGTGGCTTCGGACTTGAGGAACTTGCGCCGTGCCGGGGTGTTGAAGTACAGGTCGGCCATGTCGACCACGGTGCCCTGGTCGAGCGCCGCCGGCGCCACGCCACGGTCTGCGCCTTCGATACGCCAGGCGTGGGGGGCGCCGCTCGCGCGGCTGGTGATGGTCAGGCGTGCCACGGCGGCAATGGCGGCCAGCGCCTCGCCGCGAAAACCCATGGTGCCGACCCGCTCAAGGTCATCGAGGCTGGCGATCTTGCTCGTGGCGTGGCGCTCCAGTGCCTGAGTCAGATCGTCGCGCGCGATGCCGCAGCCGTCGTCGGCGACCCGGATGCGCCGCACCCCACCCTGTTCGATCTGCACCTCGATCGCGGTGGCGCCCGCATCGAGGGCGTTTTCCAGCACTTCCTTGAGCACCGAGGCGGGCCGTTCGACGACCTCACCGGCGGCGATCTGGTTGATGAGCTGGTCGGAGAGCAGGTGTATCCGTGGCATGCGTGCTGAATCGCCGGCGGGTTGGGGGGGACATTATACGGTCGGATGTCGTCGTCGTCGGTGAACCTCCCGGAGGCTTCGGGTATCATGCACGCTGTTTTGGCCGCGCGCACTTGGTGCTTCGCGGCTTTGGCCGTCGACTTCAACGCAAGGCATCATGAAATCCATCGTCATTCTGATCTCGGGCCGTGGCAGCAACATGGAAGCCATCGTGCGCGCAGCCATACCGGGAGCCCGCATTCGCGCGGTGATCAGCAACCGTCCCGATGCGGGCGGCCTGGCCTTCGCGGCGGAACACGGGATTGCGACCGCAGTCGTGGATCACAAGGGCTACGCCAGCCGCGAGACTTTCGATGCCGCGCTGATCGAGGCGATCGATGCCTGGCGGCCGGATCTGGTGGTGCTGGCCGGATTCATGCGGATACTGACGGATGACTTTGTTGACCACTATCGCGGCCGCCTGCTCAACATCCACCCCTCGCTGTTGCCTGCTTTTGCCGGGCTGCACACCCATCGCCGAGCGCTCGAATCGGGGGTGCGGGTGCATGGCGCGACGGTGCATTTCGTCACGCCGACCCTCGATTGCGGGCCGGTCGTGATCCAGGCGGTGGTGCCGGTTTTGCCGGGCGACGATGAGCCGGCTCTGGCGGCGCGGGTGCTGGCGCAGGAACACCAGATCTATCCACAGGCGGTGCGATGGTTCATCGCGGAGCGTCTGGTGATCGAGCCGACCGGGCGTGTGGTGCTGCGGGGCGAGGCCGATGACGTGACAGGGTGCGTGGTGCCGCCGCTCGATGCGTCCGGGGATGTGGGATCGTGCTGATGTCGCGCCTGTGGGGCGTCAGGATGCTGCTGTGCTTGGCGTTGATGCTGTGCGGCGTGGCGGCCGAGGCGGATGGCGCGGCCGCTTCGTCAGCGAGCTGGGCGTCTTCCGGGCGCGTGGTGTTCGATGTGCTGCGCGGCGAAGGCGGCATGAAGCTGGGCCGGGCCGAGCACCGCTGGAGTCACGATGGCGCGCGCTACAGCATGGAAACGAGTGTCGAGGCGGCTGGTGTCGTGGGGGTGCTGCTGGACGATTTTTACTACACGCAGAGCAGTCGCGGACGGATCGTCGACGGTTGGCTGCAGCCAGAGCGCTTTGAAGTGGATCAGGCGGGCCGGGGGGTCGAGTTCGCCAGGTTCGATTGGGGCGGTGCCAAGGTGGCGATAACGCGCAAGGGCAAGATCACGCACTATCCGCTCAACTTGCGCGACCAGGATGTGCTGAGCGTATGGCATCTGGGCGCTTTGCTGGGCGGGCGGGATCTGCCGGGTGAAATAGCGCTGGTGACCAACCGCAGGGCCGAGCCGGCGTTGTTGCAAGTGCTGGGAGCGCAGCGCGTGACGCTGCCGATCGGGCAGGTCGACGCCATCAAGATCAGGGCGCGGGCGCGCTCGGGAAAACTCACGATAGACCTGTGGTTGTCACAGGCGCACCGATTGGCACCGGTACGCATCGTCATGACCGACAAGAAGGGCAGTGTGCTCGATCAGCAGGCCGTATCGATAGAGCTGGAGGGGGCTCTCCCCTCCGGCGGTGCAGTGAACAAGGACAAGTAACATGACGGGCAAGAAGAACGCAGTGCGGGGCAAGGGGCTGGCGCGCAAGGGTAGCGCCACCGGAGCCCGCCAGGATGCGCGCGACGACGCGGAGGGGGTCGTGTCACGCGCGCTGCTGATCCAGACCGCGCGAGTGCTGGGTGCGGTGCTCGAATTCGCCTACCCGGCGGATGCGATGCTGTCACGGCATTTTCGTGAGAACCGCGACATCGGCCAGCGCGACCGGGGTTTCATCGCCGAGTCGGTGTATGGCGTGGTGCGGCGCCTGCGCTGGTTGCGTCGCCTGGCGGGCCAGGATGCCACGCCGCGCGCGCTGCTGCTGGCCTGGCTGGCGCGGGGGCTGGGATGGCCGATGCGGCAATTCGAGGGGCTGGCGTCGGCCGAAGAAATCGAGTGGATCTCGGCGCTCAAGGCGCAGGATCTGGAAGGCGGCAGCCTCGGCGAACGCGCCGACCTGCCCGACTGGCTTGCCGAACGGTTGCTCGCGAGTCACGGCGAAGCCGGGGTGACGGCGCTGGCCCACAGCCTTAACCGGCCGGCGCCGCTCGATCTGCGCGTCAACGTGATGAAACTGGCGCGTGACAAGGCGCTGGAGTCCCTGCAGGCTTCCGGTGTGCGGGCCGAGGCCTGCCCGTTGTCGGCGCATGGCATCCGCGTCGCGGGCAAGCCGGCGTTGCAGAAGCATCCGCTCTTTCTCGATGGCAGCGTCGAAGTGCAGGACGAGGGTAGCCAGTTGCTGGGTTTTCTCGTGCAACCGAAGCGCGGCGAGCTGGTGGTGGACTTTTGCGCCGGCGCCGGGGGCAAGACCCTGCATCTGGGCGCGATGATGCGCTCCACCGGGCGCTTGTACGCGTTTGACGTGTCGGAGAAGCGCCTGGCCAAACTCAAGCCGCGCGTCGCGCGTGCCGGGTTGTCGAACGTGCACCCGGTGCTGATCGCGCACGAGCATGACCAGAAGGTCAAACGCCTGTCGGGCAAGGCGGACCGGGTGCTGGTGGATGCGCCGTGCAGCGGGCTCGGCACCTTGCGGCGTAACCCCGACCTGAAGTGGCGTCAGACGCCCGAGTCGGTCGCGGAGATGGTGATCAAGCAGGGCGCGATCATGGCCTCGGCGGCGCGTCTGGTGAAGCCGGGCGGACGTCTGGTCTATGCCACCTGCAGCCTGCTCGACGAGGAGAACGATGCGATCGTCGACGCGTTTCTCGCCGCACATCCGGACTTTGCCCAGATCAGCGCGTCGGAGATCCTGGGCAAGCAGGGCGTGGATCTCGATACCGGCGAGCGCCTGCGTCTGTCGCCCGACCGGCACGACACCGATGGCTTCTTTGCCGCCGTGCTGGAGCGTGTTGTCGCGGATGCGTAGTCGCCGGGGCACGGTAGCGGCGGTCGTGCTGACCGCCTGGGGCGCGCTGGTGGCCATGCAGCCCGCCGAAGGCGGCCCGTTGCCGTCCGAGGGCAGCGTTGAAGTGGCGTTCTCGCCTGCCGACGATGCCGAAGCGCTGGTGCTGCGCGTGATCGACGCGGCCCGACGCACGCTCTACGTCCAGGCCTACGTGTTTACCAGCCGCCCGGTGGCCTCCGCGCTGGTCAGGGCGCACCGGCGCGGGGTCAGGGTAGAGATGCTGGCCGACGCCGAGATGAACGCGCGCGCCAAGGGCAATGCGATCCCGCTGCTGCTCGATGCGGGAGTACCCGTGGCGTACGAGACGCGCTACGCGGCGGCGCACAACAAGGTGTTGATCGCCGATGCGGACGGTCCGGGGTGTGCGGTGATGACGGGTTCGTACAATTTCACTTGGTCGGCGCAACATCGCAACGCCGAGAACGTACTGGTGTTGCGCGACAACTGCGCGCTGGCGCAGCGCTACCTGACCAACTGGCGGCGCCACCGCGCCGATGCGACGCGGGTGACGCGCCTGCCGTTCAAGGCCGCGCCGTGAGTCGTTGTGCGGCGCGTGTCTGGCATCGGGCTGCCGTCGTCAGTCCGGTTCGGTTCCGGGGCGTAGCGCGTCGGCCCAGCAGTTGGGGGTTTCATACAGACGCACACGCTCCAGTCTGAGCTGGTTGCCATACACGTCGCGATAGCGTGGGTCGAGGATGCGGAATGCGGTTTCGGCGAGGTTTTCCGCCGTTGGTATCACGTCGAGCACCACGGTCTTGTGCTCGGGCAGGGAGGCGAGAAAATCCGCCACCACCCGGTCGCCGCGATATACCAGGAAGGCGTGATCCCACAGGCTGACGACGTGCGTGTGGGCGATGGCCTTGACGTCGGCGAAATCCATGACCATGCCGTTGACCGGCTCGCCGTCGGCCTTGATGATCGCACCGGACAGCGTGATCTCCAGCGCGTAGCGATGCCCGTGCAGATGCCGGCACTGGCTTGCGTGATCGGGGATCCGGTGTCCGGCGTCAAATTCAAGTTTTCGGGTTATGCGCATCGAAGTTGCTCGCCGGGGGGCTGGATGAAGCGTGAACTATGGCACAGCTTGGGTGCGGGCGAGGCGAGTAAGCGTGGCGGGGCTGCCGCAACAGGGGGGCGCCGCCACCAACCAAAAAGGGGTGGTGCTTGCGCCCACCCCCTTGAAACCACCGTAAATCAGCGAAAGTCAGCGCGACTTGCTTTCCTTGCGCTTGGTCTTGGCGTCTTCACGGGCCTCTTTCTTCAGGTTCTTGAACAGGTCGGGGTTGGAGGACTTGAGGTAGGATGCGACCTCGACGTCTTCCTTCTTGACCTTGTTGATGTCGATCTGTTCGATATGGACCAGGCGCAGCAGGGCTTGCACCGGGCGCGGAATGTTGCGTCCGCTTTCATAGCGGGAACCCCCGCTTTGGGTGACGCCGATCTTGGACCAGAACTGGGACTGGTTCAAGCCCAGCTTGCGGCGAATCTCGCGAACATCGATTTTGTCAGTGGTTTTCATATCCATTCCTTCAACTAAAAGCTGTGTGTGCTATGCGGCACGGTTGGGGCTCCCTGTGCCTACAATGTGCATTGTAGGATGATTGGAGTATAGAACAGTATTCGTTCCTCATACAATAGGGAAATGTCAAGGGGGATCGATTCGGGAATGAAAAAAATGGCCGGAAAGATATAAAAAAAGTACACATGTCGCGTTGCAGGTATTGACAGCGACGGATGATTCATTGTTTTTTCTCGCGTTAGCGGATGGTCGGTTACGAAGATGGCACTGATAGTTCAGAAATATGGCGGCACCTCGGTCGGCAGTCCGGAGCGCATCGGGAACGTCGCGCGGCGGGTGGCCGGGTTTCAGGCGCAAGGTCACCAGGTTGTGGTGGTGGTGTCGGCCATGAGTGGTGAGACCAACCGTCTGATAGGGCTTGCGCGTGAGATCGCAATGGACCCCGATCCGCGTGAGTTGGACGTGGTGGTTGCGACGGGCGAGCAGGTTACGATAGGGCTGCTGTGCATGGCGCTGCACGCGGCGGGGGTGAAGGCCAGGAGTTACACGGGTAGCCAGGTGCGCATTCTCACCGATTCGGCGCACACCAAGGCGCGCATACTGAATATCGACGAGGCGCCGATACGTGCCGATCTCGAACGCGGGAACGTGGTGGTGGTTGCCGGTTTCCAGGGGGTCGATGAACGCGGCAGCATCACGACCCTCGGACGCGGCGGCTCGGATACCACCGCAGTGGCGCTCGCTGCGGCACTGCGTGCCGACGAGTGCCAGATCTATACCGATGTGGATGGGGTGTACACGGCAGACCCGCGCATCGTTCCGCAGGCGCGCAAGCTCGACCGGATCACGTTCGAGGAAATGCTCGAACTCGCCAGTCTTGGGTCCAAGGTGCTGCAGATACGCTCGGTCGAGTTCGCCGGCAAGTACAAGGTCAGGCTGCGTGTACTGTCCAGTTTCGCGCAAGGCGGCGAAGGAACGCTCATTACAGTAGAGGAAACCCAGAACATGGAACGACCCGTCATCTCGGGCATCGCTTTCAACCGCGACGAGGCCAAACTGACCGTGCTGGGCGTGCCCGATCGGCCCGGCGTGGCTTACCGGATACTCGGGCCGGTTGCCGAGGCAAACGTCGATGTCGACATGATCGTGCAGAATGCCGGCCACGATGCGGCGACGGACCTTTCATTCACCGTCAGCCGGGGCGATCTGGGCAAGGCCGTGAAGGCGCTCGAAGCTGCCAGGGGAGAGATCGGTGATCTGGTTGTCGAGACGGACAGTTCCATGGCCAAGGTTTCGGTCGTCGGCGTGGGCATGCGCTCGCATCCGGGGGTCGCGGCCACGATGTTCCGTACTCTTGGCGAGGAAGGCATCAACATCCAGATGATTGCTACGTCCGAGATCCGTATTTCGGTGGCGATAGAGGAGAAATACCTGGAGCTGGCGGTGCGGGTACTGCACCAGGCGTTCGGGCTCGAGCAGATTCCGGGCGCCGGCGAGGGCGCGAACCACCGATGAGGTTTGACCGGGCGGCGTGGAATCGCTATGATTCGCGCCTCCAAAGGTTGGAGACGTGGCCGAGAGGTCGAAGGCACTCCCCTGCTAAGGGAGCAGACGGGCAAAACCTGTCTCAAGGGTTCGAATCCCTTCGTCTCCGCCAGCAATACAACGACAAGGCGCCCGCAAGGGCGCCTTGTCGTTTCCGGCTGCGAGCGAGGTGGGTTTTTCAGGCGTAAGCGTTGATCGCCAGGCCCGGCGCGGCGGCCGGGTTGCTCGCTTGATAGGTGTTGCCGACGCGCGCGCTCGTGTCGCGATCGGCAGGTGTGTCGGAGACGCGCGCTGACGGTTCGGCGGGCTGTTCCCGTTCTTGCGTGGCAATCTCGATCAGAGCCTGCATGGCCATCCGGTCCGCCATTGCGGCAACCTTGCGATCCTGCGGTGACGGGTCGGCCGGTGCGAGCGCGGCCGCCTTGACGCGCGTTGCCTTGGCGAGGGTTTCTTCCGGGGTCCGGCCGGCCGAAGTATCGATGCTGACCTCACCCGCGACCGCGTAGCGCTGGCCGTCGGGGCCGGTGCGGTAGGAAAAGCTCGCGCCCTTGCTGGCCAGACCGCCCGAGGCGGCGATATGCGCCATTTCATGTGCCCTGACCTTGCGATCGGTTTGCTGCAACTCACGCAGCTCAAGCTGCTGCTCGGGTGTCAGGGCGTCGTCGGAACGCTTGGTGTCGCGGCTGACGGCGCGCTCGCTGTCCTGCCCGCCGGGAACCTTGTTCTGGCGTTCGGTGAAGGCCGCGCGGTAGGCGGTTTGCGTAGCGGATGGGCTCAAGGGCGTGCTATCGCTGATCATCATGCAGTCCCAATGTACTTTTTAAGTTTAGCAGCCCATGTCGGAATTGCCCTGCGGCGGGATCGGTCGCTTGACAGCAGGCGATACGCGAAGATACGATAGTTCAACGAATATTGAACTGTATAGGGGCGACGGAACAGCATGGATCAAGCCACATCGAATGAGGCCTCCGAGGGTATGGGGGTGTTTGAGCGCTACCTGTCGGTGTGGGTGGCACTCGCCATCGTTGCCGGAGTAGGGGTTGGCCAGTGGGCCCCCCAGGTGCCGGCGCTGCTGTCGCGCTTCGAATATGCCCAGGTGTCCATCCCGGTCGCCATCCTGATCTGGGCGATGATCTTTCCGATGATGGTCCAGATCGACTTTGCCGCGATTGCCGGTGTCGGGCGGCAGCCCAGGGGGCTGGTGATCACGACCGTGGTCAACTGGCTGATCAAGCCCTTCAGCATGTTCGCGATCGCGTGGTTCTTTCTGGTGGTGGTGTTCGAGCCGCTGATTCCGGCCGACCTGGCACGCGAGTATCTGGCCGGGGCGATTCTGCTGGGTGCGGCGCCGTGCACCGCGATGGTGTTCGTGTGGAGCTACCTGACCCGCGGCGATGCCGGCTACACCCTGGTGCAGGTGGCGGTCAACGATCTGATCATGCTGGTGGCGTTCGCTCCGATCGTGGTGTTCCTGCTGGGAATATCCGACATTCAGGTGCCGTGGAACACCATGCTGCTGTCGGTGCTGCTGTACATCGTGATTCCGCTGGCGGCGGGCTACGCGACCCGGCGCTATCTGGTGGCGCGTCGCGGTGAGAACTGGTTCGAGCGGGTCTTCAGGCGCCGCATCGCGGCGGTTACGCCCACCGGGCTGATACTGACGCTGGTGCTGCTGTTTGCCTTCCAGGGGGATGTGATACTGGCCAATCCGCTGAATATCGGGCTGATCGCGGTGCCGCTGATCATCCAGACGGTGTTGGTGTTCGCGATTGCCTATGGGTGGGCGCAACGCTGGCGGGTGCCGCACAATGTCGCGGCGCCGGGGGCGATGATAGGCGCGAGCAATTTCTTCGAGCTGGCGGTGGCGGTCGCGATTTCCCTGTTCGGCCTGCATTCGGGCGCGGCGCTGGCGACCGTGGTCGGGGTGCTGGTCGAGGTGCCGCTGATGCTGGCGCTGGTGCGCTACGCCAACCGGACTCGTGGCGGCTTTGTTGCCGGCGTGGCACCGGCCGGGCGCGTTGCGTGATGGGTGAGTCGACGGAGATGAGCATGGAACAAGACAAGGTGCTGCAGGTATTCGAAGCTCTGTCCTCGACGGTCAGGCTGGATGCTTTCCGCCTGCTGGTGCGTGCCGGGGGGGGCGGATGCGTGGCGGGCGAGATCGCGGCGGCACTCGCGCTGCCACCCAACAACCTGTCGTTTCATCTCAAGGCGCTGACGCAGTCCGGGCTGGTCACGGTCGAGCAGGAGGGGCGCTTTCAGCGCTACCGCGCCAATATCCGTCTGATGCTGGATACCGTTGCCTACCTGATGGAGAACTGTTGCGGCGACAACCCGCAGGCCTGCGCCGAACTGCGCGGCGGCATGTTCACATTGACCCCGATTTTTGAGTCAGCTCAAGCAACTTCTGGCGAGGATGGCGCAGCATGAACAACCGCATTATTGATGGACCACAAGGAGCAGCCGTATGAAGAAAATACAGGTATTCGACCCAGCAACCGGGGAGCAGGGCACAACTTTCGCCGCGGATCTGGAATGGGTCGGGCAGCAGGGTTATCTGGTCGAGCGTTTCAATTACGCGAGCCAGCCGCTGGTGTTCTCGAGCAATCCGGTGGTCAAGCGCGAACTGGACAGCGCGGGCGACGCGGCGCTGCCGCTGATCGTGCTGAACGGCGAACTGGCGCTGTCGGGGCGTTACCCCAGCCGTGACGAGATGGCCCGCTGGATCGCTGGCGCTCCGCTGCCGGCCAGCGAGTGCTGCAGCGGCGGGCGCTGCTGCGGGTAAGAGGCTGGCGGACTTCACTTCGGCACCGCGCTGTGTCGCGGTGCTGAAGCAGCATCAGAAATCGAAACGCAGCGTCGCTGCCGTCTGGTTGAGTTCGGCGCGTTCGGCATTGCCCGGCAGTTGCTGGTAACCCAGAAACAAAGCGTATTGAAGCAAGGCGAGCTGTCGCGCGCGCGCGCTGCTTTCACCACATTCGAGTTCCAGCGCGACGAGGTAGTCGATGCGGCGCTGATCCATGTCGTGCACGACGGCGCGCACCTCCGGATCGTAGGCGGCCCAGCTGCGCATGGCCTGTTCGGTGCGCATGTCCAGCGCCAGGGCGAGCGCGTCCAGGCGTCGCCGCTTCTGCTCGCCCGGCCCCCCGAGCGCTTCGGTCGCGTGGATCAGCGCATCGGTGTGCTCCCGCGCCCAGCGGCTCAACAGCTCGGCCTTGAGCGCGGGCAGGCCGGCGTAGTGGTGATAGAGCGAGCCGCGCGTGCGTCGCGCGACCGCGCACAGGCGCTCCAGCGTCAACGCGGTCGGCCCTTCGTCGATGAGCAGGCGCCGGGCGATGGCGATCCAGTCGATGTCGGTGGTGCGCGCCACTCAGAACGCCCCGATACCGGACAAGATCGCGATCACCAGAAACAGACTCCATTGCGGCATGTGCCACGGACTGACGCGGAAGGTGCGCACCATCGCGACGCTCAGCGCGCAGAACGCCACCGCCAGCGCGAACACCGCGACGATCATCGCACGATCGCCGGTCCAGCCACCCCATGCCAGCCCCGCCGCCATCGCGAACAGCACGATCGTGACCATGTGCCAGCAGTAGTAGCTGGTGTATTTCGGGATGCGGGCGAGGTCGCCGGCGGCGAGCAGCGGGGTAGCGATCTCGCGCCCGCCAAGAAAGGTGTGTATCAGGAAAGTCACAAACGCGGCGACGGCTGCCGCTCCGGTCCAAGGATCCATGATGGGCACCATGTGGATGAAAGCCATAACATACCGCATGGTATGTATACTTGCAACTCCCGACAGTCACTAGCCTCGCGGTGCGCGTTGCGCGTTGCTCGTGGCCGGCGGGACGGCATGCGAGTGGCGGTGTGCCCTTGTTCCCGGACGACTGGGCGGCGGGTGGGGCGACGCAGGTGCCGGTGAGGGTTTCACCGCGCCGTTCGGTGAAACTGCAACTGGCGTTGCCTTGCTTGCCCTGGCAGGCCGCGATGGCTTCGGCCGGTGGGGCGCCGGGGTGGCCGTCCTGGCCTGGCGTGCCTACCTTGGGGTCGCTGCGCTGGGCGCCCGCGCCATGCACGTCAACGAACTGGAAGACGCCGGACGCATCCGGGAAATACCCCAGCGCTTTGCCGAACGCGACATACACCGCCGATCCGCCACCTTGCCCATTCACGTGGGTGGTGCCGCTCCAGCAGAACGGATGGTCGGTGGTGCCGGCCTCGTTGGTGATCACCGAGACGTTGAACAGCGGGTCGATGGTCGCCGACGCGGTGGTATCGGGCGAACGGGTGTAGTCGTCGATGCTGTGCAGTTCCTTGGCATCCGGCAGGCGCCAGTCGCTGTGCCCGCCCAGGGTCAGGCTGGCAGCGCCGTGGTCGTGGTCGAGCCATCATCGGGGGCGATGGTGGCAAGCGCCAGCAGCACCAGCCTTGCGGCATGTGCTGGCGCGTTGCGGGTCGGGTTGTGGGTGATGGTGTTGTGCGTCGACATGGCTCCCCTCCGGTGTGCGATGACGGGAAGGCCCCGTCTGATGCGCATGGTCGGAGGAGAGTTGGGATCTGTCTTGCAGGGATCTTGGAGAAATCCGGGAGCGTCAGCCGTTACTCGGAAACGCGAACTGCGCCTTTTCCACCCCCTGTACCGCCCAGCGCTGGGTGAGGGTCTTGCGCCGGGTGTAGAAGCGCACCGCGTCGGGGCCGTAGGCGTACAGATCGCCGAACAGCGAGCGCTTCCAGCCGCCGAAGCTCTGGCACGCCACCGGGACCGGCAGCGGCACATTGACCCCGACCATGCCGACCTGCACCGCGTCGCTGAAGTGGCGCGCCACCGCACCGTCGCGCGTGAACACGCAGGTGCCGTTGCCGAACTCGTGGCCGTTGATCAGCGTCAGCGCCTCGGCAAGGCTGGCCACGCGCACGATCGCCAGCACCGGGCCGAAGATCTCCTCGCGGTAGATGCGCATCTCCGGCTTGACCCGGTCGAACAGCGTGCCGCCGAGAAAGAAGCCGGCATCGTGCCCGGCCACCGTGAGGTTGCGGCCATCGACCACCAGCTCCGCGCCTTCCTCCACGCCCAGGTCGATGTAGCCCTTGACCTTGTCGCGGTGCGCGCCGTTGATCAGCGGCCCCATGTCCAGACCGCGCCCGGCGCCGTCGCCGATGCGTAGCGCCGCGACCTTGGGTTGCAGGCGCCGCACCAGTTCGTCGGCCACCTGGTCGCCCACCGCCACGGCCACCGAGATCGCCATGCAGCGCTCGCCGCATGAACCGTAGGCGGCGCCCATCAGGGCGTTGACCGCGTTGTCCAGATCCGCGTCGGGCATCACCACCGCGTGGTTCTTGGCTCCGCCCAGCGCCTGCACGCGTTTGCCGTGAGCGGTGCCGGTGGCGTAGATGTATTCGGCGATCGGGGTTGAGCCGACGAAGCTCACGGCCTTGACGCGGGCGTCGGCGAGCAGGGTGTCCACCGCTTCCTTGTCACCGTTGACCACGTTGAACACGCCCGCCGGCAGGCCCGCTTCGGTCAGCAGCTCGGCCATGATCAGCGCCGCCGACGGGTCCTTCTCCGACGGCTTGAGGACGAAGGTGTTGCCGCAGGCGATCGCCATCGGGAACATCCACATCGGCACCATGGCCGGGAAGTTGAACGGCGTGATGCCGGCCACCACGCCCAGCGGCGGGAATTCCGACCACGAATCGATATCCGGCCCGACGTCGCGGCTGTGTTCGCCCTTGAGGAATTCGGGGGCGCCGCAGGCGTACTCGACCACTTCGATGCCGCGCGCCAGCTCGCCGTGCGCATCTTCCCAGACCTTGCCGTGCTCTTCGACGATGGCCGCGACGATGCGGTCGGCGTGCCGTTCCAGCAGCGCCTTGTAGTTGAACAGCACGCGCGCACGCTTGAGTGGCGGCGTCTTGCTCCATGCCGGGAAGGCGGCCGCGGCGGCGGCGATCGCGCCCTCGACCGTGGCCTTGCTCGCCATCGCGACCTTGCGCACCGGTTCGCCGTGGGCCGGGTTGTAGACGGCCTGCGGCCGGTTGCTGTCGCTGACCCGCTGGCCGCCGATGTAGTGTCCGAGTATGTCCATGGTGGTTGTTCTGCTCTCTGTTGAAATTGGGAGTGCTCAGGCGACGCCGCGCAGTGCCTGGGTGACAGTGCTGAAAATGCGCTCCAGTTCGTCCGGGGTGGAATCGAGGAAGGGCGAGAACTGCAGGATGTCGCCGCCGTTGCGGATCACCACGCCCGCCTCGAAGCACTTGAGGAAGACTTCGAAACCGCGCGCGCCGGGTGCGCCGGGGCGTGCCTCCAGCTCTATGCCACCCATCAGGCCGAAGTTGCGGATGTCGACGATGTGCGGCTCGCCCTTGAGACTGTGGATGGCCTCCTCGAACACCGGCTCCAGCGCGCGGGCGCGGGCGAAGCTGTCTTCTTCGCGGTAGACCTGCAGCGTCGCCAGTCCGGCGGCGGCGGCGACCGGGTGGCCGGAATAGGTATACCCGTGGAACAACTCGACCAAGTGTTCGGGGCCCTGCATCAGCGCGTCGTGGATGCCGTCGCACACGATCACCGCGCCCATCGGGATCACGCCGTTGGTCAGCCCCTTGGCGGTGGTGATGATGTCGGGCACCACGCCGAAACGCTCGGCGGCGAACGGTGCGCCGATGCGTCCGAAGGCGGTGATCACTTCATCGAAGATCAGCAGGATGCCGTGTTTGTCGCACAGTTCGCGCAATCGCTGCAGGTAGCCGATGGGTGGCACCAGGATGCCGGTCGATCCGGCCACCGGCTCGACGATCACGGCGGCGATGTTGGAGGCGTCGTGCAGCGCGGCCAGACGCTCCAGATCGTCCGCGAGATGCGCGCCCCAGCCCGGCTGGCCGTGCGAGTACGCCATGTCGGCCAGGCTGTGGGTGTGGCGCAGGTGGTCCACCCCCGGCACCAGCGCGGCGCTGAAGGCCTTGCGGTTGGCCGGGATGCCACCGACCGACATGCCGCCGAAGTTGACCCCGTGATAGCCGCGCTCGCGCCCGATCAGGCGGGTGCGTTGTCCCTCGCCGCGCGCGCGGTGGTAGGCCAGCGCGATCTTGAGCGCGGTGTCGGCCGCTTCGGAACCGGAGTTGGTAAAGAACACGTGGTTCATGCCGTCCGGCGCGAGGGTGGTCAATTCGCTGGCCAGCGCCACCGCCTTGTCGTTGGCGACCTGGAAGGCCATGCTGTAGTCGAGCGTGGCGACCTGTTCCTGCACCGCCGCGACGATTCGGGGGTGACAGTGGCCGAGGCCGGAGGTCCACAGGCCGGAAAAGCCGTCCAGCAACTGGCGGCCGTCATCGGTGGTGTAGTAGTGGCCGCGCGCGCCGGTGATCACGCGCGGGGTTTTCCAGAAGCTGCGGTTGGCCGTGAACGGCAGCCATAGGGCGTGGTCGTGGTGCATGAGGGTCTCCGTGGTTGATGGCGTAATCGTAGGCGCGGATTCACGTGCAAAAAATCACAATATTGGAAAAGTCAGTTTCGGAGTTGTGAAACAATGCGCGCATGAAACCGCGCGCCGTCCTGTCCCGCCTTGCCGAAGCCGATCTGCGCCTGCTACGCATCTTCGTCGCGATCGCCGAGTCCGGCGGGCTGGCGGCAGCCGAGTTGCGCCTGAACATCAGCCGTTCGGTCATCAGCCGCCATCTCAAGGATCTGGAGCAGCGCCTGGGGATGCGCTTGTGCGAGCGTGGGCGCTCCGGTTTCGCGCTGACCGAGGAAGGGCAGGTGGTGCTGGAGGCCACCCGGCGCCTGCTCGCGCAGATCGACAACTTCCGTGCCGAAGTGGCCGACCTGCAGACCGGCATGCGCGGCGAACTCAATCTGGTGGTGTTCGACAAGTTCGTCACCAATCCCGACTGCCGTCTGGGCGAGTGCATCGCGGCCTTGGCTGACGAGGCGCCGGGGGTGAGCCTGAACGTGCACGTCGCCGGGGCGAGCGAGATCGAGAAAGGGCTGCTGGAGGGGCGCTTCCATATCGGAGTGCACCCCTTTCATCGCGCCAGCGACAGCCTGGTGTCCATCCCGCTGTTCGTCGAGAGCATGCGTCTGTACGCGTCGCCCCGCCATCCCCTGCTCGCCGGCGGGGCGCACCCCGACGACGACGCCTTGCGTCGCGCCGCCTTGGTCGGGCTGGGGTATCACTCACCCAATATGGAGCACTTCTGGCGTCTTGGGTTGGAGCCGGCGGCGCGAGCGTTCGAGCAGGAGGGCAGCGTGTTGCTGATCAGTTCCGGACGTTATGTCGGTTTCTTGCCCGATCACTATGCGCGCGAGTTTGAAACACGTGGTCAGTTGGTACGCCTGGAGTCTGATACCTTGCGCTACCAGTGCGAGTGGCACGCATCGGTCACGCGCAGTCCGGCACCGGGGCGCATTGCACGGCGCTTCCTCGCTCTGATCGAGGCCGCACATGATCTGGCGCGGATTTCACGGGACGATGGCGCTGGATTCAAGGCTGAGTGAGTTATCACGGGTTTTCAGTATGTTATGCGAGATACGGGTTTTCCCTAGGTCTGATCCGTGGGGTTAACCTCGATTGCCCGTAAACCCCGCCAAATCTAACGTTGGAGCCTGGAATTCTCCTAACCAAACGATCAAGGAGCATCAGGCATGAACCGTTCCCCTTTTAAGAAGACGCTGTTTGCATCGGTGCTGTGCGCGAGCATGGCGCTGTCGGGCGTGGCGATGGCAGAAGTACTGAAGATATCGGTAGCGGGACCT
>JACOUN010000002.1 GCA_016177805.1 Rhodocyclales bacterium | reverse complement strand
CGCCGCTGCCGTGGTGGTGCGCCAGATGGAAGGCATGGCGGGCACTCCCGAGCATCGCCGGATGGCCGTACGTTTATGGGAGCACACGGCGCACGTCGCGGCGCTGGCCCGGGTCATCGCGCGCCGCTTTACCCATGTCGACCCGGATATGGCGTTTTTTGCCGGCATAATCCATGAAGTGGGCGGCTTCTACCTGATCGCCCGCGCCGGGAACCATCCCGGCCTGTTGGAGGCCGAGCATGGCAGCCTGCTGGCTTGGGACAACGGTGGCGCGGCGCTGATCGGACGGGCGGTATTGAAACATCTCGGCGCCCCCGACGCGGTACTGGGGGGGATCGAGGGCATGTGGCAGGGCTACCTGGCGCTGCCACCGCAGTCCCTGACCGACACCCTGCTCCTGGCCGACCAGCTGGCCCCGCTGGAATCGCCGCTCTCGCAACTTGCCGGCACAGGTAGCGAAGGCACCGTAGCCAATATCGACGTCATGCTCGGCGACCGGACCCTGAGCAGCATCCTTGAAGAATCCGCAATGGAAGTAGACTCCCTGACCAATGCCTTGCGTGCCTGAACCGACCGACATGTACCCGGTGCATCTTTCGACCACTCGACAATGCAGCAACCATGAGGATCTACCAAATGTTTAGTGCGAAAACCCGTATTCCGCTGATCCACATCGCGGCCGGTTTGCTGATCGCCGCCGGCGGCGCCGGCGTCGTCACCTATGCCGATGGCAAACTCGGCATGGATGTGATCCTGATACTGGTCAGCCTCGGCTTGACCGTGGCGGTCCTGCCCGCGATCTACTTCCAGCGCGACCTCTCCGGACCGATCGAGCACCTGCGGCAGGTCATTGCGCAGACCCGCAACGACGGCGATCTGGCGCGTCGCATCGATGTTCCGCCGAATTCGGTGATCACGGCCACGGCCGGCGCCTACAACGGTTTGATGGCAACGCTGCAGGGCATCATCACCCGCATACTGTTCGCCTCGACCCAGGTGGCAGAGGCGGCGACCCGGCTGAATGTCGAGGCACGGGAAATTGCCGATGGCTCCGAACAGCAGATCGAGATGGCCCGGGAAGCCGCGGCTGGCGTGGCCGACGTGGTGCAGGGAGTGAATCAGGCGGCGGCTCGCGCCGAGGATG
>JACOUN010000077.1 GCA_016177805.1 Rhodocyclales bacterium | reverse complement strand
TGGGTCGAGCATGGCGGCGTCCACGGTTCAGCCCGCCAGGACGCGCAGCGCGGTCACGAGCGCGATGGTCAAAGCCAGCCCGAGCACGATGGTGCCGGTGGCGGTGTCGTAGGGATGGCGCGGCATGGGTCAGCCCTTGTGCATGAAGGCGGTACTGACCGAGGCCGCGCTGCGCTTGATGATGGGGCGCTGGAAGCGCATGGGGCGCGTGGCGGCGGAGGTGGCTTCGAGCACCACGGCGTGGCGCGGCGAGCGGCTGCAGGCCGGGTCGGTGTTGGCCGCATCGCCGGTGAGCAGGAAGGCCTGGCAGCGACAGCCGCCGAAGTCCTTGTCGCGCTCGTCGCAACTGCGGCACGGTTCCTTCATCCATTCGTTGCCGCGGAATTTGCGGAACAGCGGCGACTCGTGCCAGATCCACGCCAGCGGGCGCTCGCGCACCGAGTGGAACTGCAGGCCGGGGATCACCCGCGCTTCCTGACAGGGCATCGCGACCCCGTCGGGGGCCAGCGTCAGGTGGATGGCGCCCCAGCCGTTCATGCACGCCTTGGGGCGGCCTTCGTAGTAGTCGGGAATCACGAAGTAGATCGTCATGCTGTCGCCGAGCTTGTCGCGCCAGCGCTTGACGGTGGCTTCGGCGCGGCGGATCTCCTCCAGCGTCGGCATCAGTTCCTCACGATTGACCAGCGCCCAGTTGTAGTACTGCACGTTGGCCAGTTCGATGTACTCGACCCCCAGCTCGGCGGCAAAGGCGATGGTGGCGTCGACTTCGTCGATGTTCTGCTTGACCACCGGCATGTTGAGCACCATCGGAAAGCCATGCGCCTTGATCATGCGCGCCGCTTCGAGCTTGAGCGCGTGCGCGCGGGCGCCCACCAGCGCGTCGTTGAGCCCCGGCGTCATGGCCTGTAGCGATAGTTGGATCTGCTTGAGTCCGGCGGCCTTGAGTGCGACCAGCCGCGCTTCGGTCAGGCCGATGCCGGAGGTGATCAGGTTGGTGTAGAAGCCGATCGAATCGGCGTAGGCCACCAGTTCTTCAAGGTCGTCGCGCACCAGCGGCTCGCCGCCGGTAAAGCCCAGTTGCAGCGCGCCGAGGCCGCGCGCGTCGCGCAGCACCTGCTTCCATTCCTCGGTGCTCAGCTCGTTGGCGGCGTAGTCGTCGAAGTCGAGCGGGTTGTTGCACCAACTGCATTTGAGCGGGCATCGGTAGGTCAGCTCCAGCGACAGCCACAACGGCTTGCCGTCGCCGTCGAGGCGCAGGGGGCCGCTTTGTTCCTTGGGCATGCTGTGCTCCTTGAGTCGTGACCGAGTGTGACGCCATTGTTGACGCGGCGGCAGACGGCGTCAGCGCGCAAAGCATGAAGCTGATCTAGTGATTTTCTGGATTCAGGCGAGGGGCGCGGGCGGAACACATCGTTCATAATGCCGACC
>JACOUN010000075.1 GCA_016177805.1 Rhodocyclales bacterium | reverse complement strand
GGGGTAACACGAGATCCACGACTCCGCTCTACCGACCAGCGGCCGGGTCTCGCCCCGGCGGGCGACCTCCTTTCTTGCTCGTGCAAGAAAGGAGGCAACGAAGCACAACCCGCCGCCGCGTCGCCTGCGGCGATGCCCGCCCTGCGGATGCGTCGGGCGGGGTGCTTCGCGAACTCGCCCTGCGGGCTCAAACAGGCGAAGCCCCTTGTTCCGCTCGCCCCATCCTCCGGTTGGCGCGACAGAGGGCGCCAAGCCCGCGCCCACTCCACCAGTGATGAAAAGTCGGGCCGTTGACGGGTTCCCCCCCTCTGCACCGCCGAACGAAGGCCGGGGGCGGCGGGAATTGTCGGGTCGCTGTTTGAGCGCCGCAGGCGCGAGTTTGCGGCCCGACCCGCCGGCCACGGGCGTAGAGAGGGGACCGGCGCAGCCGGCGGCGCGGCGGGGCGCGTTTTCTTGGGTACTTCTTTGTCGCGCGACAAAGAAGTACCTCGCCCGCCGGGGCGAGACCCGGCCGACGGTCGCCGGCAACAGGCACAGACCGCCGAGCGTGGCACGACGCTAATTGGCGGGTTGCCGTTCAGCGGTTGCAAGGCTCCGGTTGGCGCGACAGACGGCGGTTGGTCCAGCGCAGCTTGGCGCACTACCGAAAATGCGGATCTTGCGATACTGAACGAATCCGTATGGGTAGACTGGCCTTCCCCTCAACACGTATCCAAGCCACCCGCCATGACCACGCCCGGCACCCCCACCGAACTGCTGTTCTCCTACGGCACCCTGCAACTTGAATCGGTGCAGCTCGCAACCTTCGGGCGAAAAATTTCCGGCACACCGGACAGCCTGCCCGGCTTCGCCCGCACGCTGATGGAGATCACCGACCCCGACGTGCTCGCCACCAGCGGCCAAACCCACTATCCCATCGTCGCCCACACCGGCGACGACGCCGACCAAGTCACCGGGACGGTGTTCGAAATCACCGCTCAAGAACTGGCGAACGCCGACGCCTACGAGGCCGACGACTACATGCGGGTGTCGGTGACCCTCGCCACGGGCAAGCGCGCCTGGGTATACGTCGACGCGCGCAAGCCCGCCCCCGGAGCAAGCGCAGACGCCTGACCACCGGTGTCACGTTTCGGCGCAACAGTTCCATTTCGCAGCAGATCGCCACGTCACCCGCATCAATACGCGGTCATTTTCCGCATAGCACGTTCCTTGCTAGGAGCTTGCCCAGAACAACAACGGGCAACGCGGAGGCAGGACGATGAAATATGAGGATCTGCTGCAACAGGCACTCGAAATTGATTCCCCCTGGCAGATCGTGCGCATGCGCAACGATCTGGGCAGATGCCAGCTCGACATATGGGTGGCGCGCGAGCGTCCGCGCCGTAGCTGGCTGTTCGGTTCTCGCCCGGAGTGGCCGGACGAACCGGAGCGGATATGGCGCCATGTCAATGTCGGCCAGTCGCGCTGTTTGATCCATGCGCCGTGGAGCGTCGAGCGCGATGGAGTGACGCATCCATGGTCGGGCGCCGGCGATCAACCATTCACCCGCGCACTGACCCGTCAGATCGCGACACACTTCGCGGAAGGGGTCCGCTTCCAGAGCATCTGCAAGATCCTCGACATCCCGCTGGCGGACCTGTGGAAATTCAAACACAACCTCGACCACGGACTGATCGGGCTACCGGGCCTGGAGTCCGCCGGCGCGGACGACGCGCAAGGGCCGTCCGGCGTGCCGGACACTGCCCACCCGATCTGGGAATCGCTGCTCGACGGCAGTGTGGACATTGACATCCGGGTGCTCAGCCTCAAACTGTTGCTGACCAAGCTGCGCGGACAGATGCAACTCATCACCGACCCCGAGGTTCGGTTGATGAAGGCACACGAATTGCAACGCTATTTCGTGCGCTGCGCGCCGCAACTGGCGCACGAGCTGGCACAGATCCGCCCCAACTGACTCCCGGAGTAGCCACGTGAATATGACTGAAGGACTGATGCCGGTGGCCGCCGCCGCCGAACTGATACGCAGTGGCCGCTACCTGTGCATCGCAGGCGACGAAGCCGCGCTCAGGCAGCTCCCGACCGGCAACTGGATAGGCGGGACCATCCCCTATTTCATGGCGGCCAGCGGCGGCACCGTCAGTCGCGAACAGGTGTTCGTACACCTTGTCAGCGACTTTGCCACCCCCCCGCAACTGCGCTTCTACGACCAGGGTAACCTGCCGCAACTGTGCCGCAATGCCCCCGAGCACGGATACAGCGTGCTGATCGTGCCGGCGTTCACCGCCTGCCACAGCGACTTCGCGCGCAACGCCCCGAACTACGAAGACATGTACCTGAAACCGTTGATCGGCTGGGTGGCCGGCACGCACCTGGACGAGTTGGGCAAGAACACTCCCAAGGTCGTGCTTGGCACCAGCGGGCAGTTTTCCGACACCCACGCGGTGGTCATGGACGTCGAACTCCCGCCGCAGCGCTACGCCCAGATCGGCATCGTCAACCTGTTCCAGCCGGGCGGCGGCGACAACATCCGTTTCACCCAAACCAGCTTCAGCGCCGGTAGCTGCCATATCAACGGCGTCGAGAGCAATCTCGCCGACTACCTGCTGGGCAACGACGTCGACACGCGCCTGCCTTTGGTGGCGGACTACTGTGGCGCTTCGATCAACGTCAGCATCAAGAACATAGAAAGGAACGCACGCTACGTCGAGTTCTACGCGCCGGTATTTCCCGGCCTCGACTACCGGATCGCAACACCGCTCAACGCCGAAGACGCGGCCCTGCAGACAACCCGCTTCCTCCCCGACACCGCCATCACCTTCTCGTGCAACTGCATCCTGAATTTCCTCTATAACGAACTGGAGGGAAAACAATGCGGCCCGCTCACCGGCCCGATGACCTTCGGCGAGATTGGCTACCAGTTGCTCAACCAGACCCAGGTCTATCTGAGCATCGGCAGCACGGCCCTTGAGCCGGACTGAAGGCGGACCGAAGATCCTCACGCCTGGTTGCCCTCGGCTCATCCCGCTCGCACATGATCATATAGACTTCATCCGCATCGGCTTTTCAACGGTGCTTGAACAGGAGACGATCATGGCAGTGAACAACCAGTCGACGGGCAGTTGCCTTTGCGGCGCAATCAAGCTGACGGTACGCAATCCAGGCACGAGCATTGGCGCCTGCCACTGCGACATGTGCCGCAAGTGGGGCGGCGGCCCGCTGCTGGCGGTCGAATGCGGCAGCGACGTCACGCTGGAAGGCGAGGACAACATCACCCTCTACAACTCGTCGGCATGGGCCGAGCGCGGTTTCTGCAAGCATTGCGGCACCCACCTGTTCTACCGCCTGAAGGAAACCCGGCAGTACCACGTTCCGGCAGGATTGTTCGACAATGAGCCTGAGTTGACTCTCGGTCTGCAGATCTTCATCGATGAAAAACCTCCCTACTACCGCTTCGCCAACGAAACCCCGGCCCTGACCGGCGCCGAAGTCTTCGCCATGTACGCACCCAAACCGGAGCGGTAGGCGGGCTGCCGGTCGTAATCGGGCAAGCGTGGCGGCCGAGGCCCAGTCTGCACCGGACTACGAGTTCGACCAGCGCATCGCCCGGCGCGGACGGCCAAGACAAGGGTTGAGGCTGGTCGCGGGACGACTCGTACCCAAAGGACGGCTCTGCGGGGCAAGTGAGATCTGCGGGCACAATTCTCGTTTGACCTAGGGCAAAGCGCGCGGCGATACTTCCTGTGGAGACGTGAATTTCCTATCCTTAGGCGTTGGCAGCGAAGAAATACGGGGTTATCAGAGTTGGGCGCACCAACCGGCCAATTAAACCAACACGGGAAATCCCCCGGCTATGCCGGGGAGGCAGTAGAAGTTTGACTTTTGCGGGAGTCCATCGATGAAACTTCCGGAGTGAGCCGCCAAGCACACTCGATATGGGAGTTTCACGATGGACGAGTTTGAG
>JACOUN010000076.1 GCA_016177805.1 Rhodocyclales bacterium | reverse complement strand
TCCCTTCGTGAGTCATGACCATGCCTTGGTAGATGAAATGGCATGGTGCAAGCAAAGGGTATACCAGACTAAAGCAAAGGGTTATTCAGGATGCAGCTCAGACGCCAGATTGATGACGTATGTGTTGTGTGGAATGGGATGGGGGTCGCCGCCCGAGCCGTCGCCGATCGAGCGCTGAGGCCGCGCTACTGGTGGGGTACCGGAAAGCTAGCGGCCAGCGCTACTTCGCCGACTACGATAGCGAAGGCCCGCACGGGCGGGTAATGCGCTCTTGGTGCGCCGACGGGCAGGAGGCCGACCATTTCGACTACGACACCCGCCCCCGCCACAGCCACCGCTACGCGTGGGACCGGCGAAGGCAACCTCCTCAGCTACACCGACCCGCTCGGCGCCGCCACCACCTACACCCCAACACGACGGGCTTTCGACTATATTTACATTTCATAACACAAACAGGGGCAGTTCATGCACGTCGTTATTGGCATAATCACAGCGCTTGCCGGGTTGATCTGGGCATTGGTGTCGCTTCAGCGGTCTGGCTTCAGTCTCAGCTCTCTTGATCCGTTCGCATGGTATCGGCGTATGCAGTGGAGCAAGAAGTACGGAGCAAAACCGCTGTACAACCTGAAGTTGCCGTTGGAAGTGGCCGCCGTGTTGTTGCTCGGCGTCGCGAAGTGCGAAGGTGAAATCAGTACCGAACAGAAGAAACAATTGCTCGCGATCTTCGAGAAGAACTTCCAGCAAAGTCCAGACGAAGCGAGTGATCTGCTGCTTGCCAGCGCGCATATGATTCGAAACGAGATTTACCTCGTCGACAGCCTTGCAAAAATACTCGAACCGAGTGCCGGTGCCTTCACCTCGGCACACGTGCAGTCGCTGTTGTCGTTGATGCGCGGGCTCAGCAACCTTGAAAGCCCGGCGAACCAGGAGCAGGAAAAGCTCATTGTGGCGACTGAAAATTACTTCAAGTCGAAGTTCGGGCCGAAGCGTGACTGGTAGTCAACCTGGCTGATCGAGGCCTTCGCCAAGTGGGGGGGGGCTGTCGTCTTGGGGGGCAGTACGTTGGTTTGCATCGTTCTATCAAGGACCACTTGGAGAGATTCTCGTGTTTGCCTTCGGCGTTATCGTCGCGCTGTTCTACCGGCGATTCAGACAACTCTGGCCGGTCGTGTTCGCGCATATGACGACTGATCTGTTCGCGCTTGCTTCTGCTGGCGAACTCGACCTGCCGACATAACCTTTCGGGTACGCCGTGCATGCTGCCCGCCCCACGCCCGGCCGTCCGCTGACCGGGTCCTTGCTTCCACCCTCAACCCATCCGGATCGACCATGACACCTACCTCCCACACCCCCGCAACCGACACCTTCTCCGGCGAAGCGCTGGTGCGCATGCGCCGGCGCCTGCAACTGAATCAGCACCAGTTCTGGCAACGCATAGGCACCACCCAATCGGGCGGCTCGCGCTACGAGAACGGACGCAACCTTCCCGGTCCGGTTCGTATCCTCCTGACGCTGGCGACGGCGGACGAAAGCGACGCACAGGCACTGCTGCAAGCGCTGCGCGCGCCGGGCGTGGCCCCCGATCCGAAGGTGTTCTTCAAGAACCTGTGCCGACAGGCGCGCGTGGCCGAAGGCGAGGTCAGGCTTGGCGAATGCTTGACGCTCAAGGCCAACCAGCAGATCGCCCTGCAGGCGGGTGCGCACCAACTCACGCTGAGCGTCGATGGCGTACTGGCGCTCAACGGAAAGACCATTTGTGCCGCCCCGGTGCCGCTCGACACCGCCAGCGCGCCGCCCGAGCAGGTTGCGGTGGCCGAGGGCTGAGGCCAGCGCGACCAGGCAGCGGGGGCGGATGGCGGCCACTATCTGGCCCCGCGCCTGGAATGGTGATCCGTATGTTTGCAGAGGAGGGTTGCCCGAGGGGGCTACCTGAGCAGCCGTCGCCGCGTCAACGCGACCGCGAGCCAGAAAGCCAGTGCGAAGTAGGCCGCGAGCACGCTGGTGTGTAGCAGCCAGGCGTGCCCCGGCGAACTGCCCAGCAGCAATGGTCTGGCCAGGGCGATTGCGTGGCTCAGGGGCAGGGCGGTGCTGAGGGTCTGGAGGGCGGCGGGGAAGCGGTCGATGGGGAAGAACACGCCTGACAGCAGCGTCATCGGGGTGATGAAGAGGGTGAAGTAGTACATGAAGAAGTCGTAGCTCGGGGCCAGCGCGGTGATGACCAGTCCGAGCGCGGCGAACACCAGCCCCACCAGCGCGATCACCGGCACCACCCATAGCGCGTAGCTCGCCTCGACGAAGCCGAAGGCGGTGACCACCGTCAGGATGGCGATGCCGGCGAGCAGGGCCTTGGAGGTGGACCACAGCAGTTCGCCGATCAGGATGTCGTCCAGTTCGAGTGGCGCGTTCATGATGGCTTCCCACGTGCGCTGCACGTGCATGCGCGAGAAGCTCGAATACAGGCTTTCGAACGAGGCGCTGTTCATGGTCGAGTAGCACACCATGCCGGCGGCGAGGAAACTGATGTAGGGAATGCCGTCGATTTCGGGCAGCAGCGCGCCGATGCCGAAGCCAAGGCCGAACAGGTAGATCACCGGGTCGGCCAGGTTGCCGAGCATCGACGGCAGGGCGAGCTTGCGCCACAGCAGGAAGTGGCGCCGCCACACCGGGATGAAGCGCAGTGACGGGCGGGGAGGATGCCAGTGGTGGGGTGTCATCGTTGTTGTGCGTCAGTCGCGCAGCTCGCGTCCGGTCAGTTTGAGGAAGACGTCTTCGAGGTTGGCCGGGCGGTGCAGGTAGCGCAGCCCCGGTTGGGTGGCGAGGTGGGTGAGGAGCGGGGTGGGGTCGTCGACGTAGCAGAAGGCGGTTTCGCCGCTGACTTCGTGGCGATGCGCGTATTGCGCGCCGTGGCGTGCCGCCCACGCGACGACGCCGCCGTTGGCGGCATGTGCGCCGTTGCTCCAGTCGCCATAGACTTCGACCACCTGGGCTTCGATGTGGGTGGCGATCAGTTCGCGCGGGTTGCCTTGCGCCAGCATCCGACCGGCGTCGAGGACGGCGAGGCGGTCTGACAGGCGTTCGGCTTCGTCCATGAAGTGGGTGGTGAGCAACACCGTGGTGCCGGCGCGGATCAGTTGCTTGAGCCGGTCCCAGATCAGGTGGCGGGCCTGCGGATCGAGGCCGGTGGTGGGTTCGTCGAGCACCAGTAGTTCGGGGCGATTGACCAGGGCGCGGGCGAGCGTCAGGCGCCGCTTCATGCCGCCGGACAGGGTCTGGATATGTGTGTCGTGCTTGCCTTCCAGCCCGGCGAAGGCGAGCAGTTCGTGGATGCGCGCGGCGATGTCGGCGTCGCGCAGGCCGAAGTAGCGGCCGTACACCATCAGGTTTTCGGCGCAGGTGAAGTCGGGGTCGGGATTGTCGATTTGCGGCACGATGCCGACGTGGCGGCGCGCTTCGCGGGCGCGTTGCGGGACCGGGTGGCCGACCAGTTCGATGTGTCCGCTGTCCGGCGCGGTCAGCCCCAGCGCGCAGCGCAGCGTGGTGGTCTTGCCCGCGCCGTTGGGGCCAAGCAGGGTGTAGCACTCGCCGCGTTGCAGCGTGAGGTCGAGGCCGGCGACGACGGTGTTGTTGCCGTAGCGTTTGGTGAGGCTGCGGATGCTCAGCACAGGGGTGTTCGCGTCACCTGTCCGCGCGATGGGAGTCGATTTGGCGGCGGCCGTTGTGCTCACGCCATTAGCCCGCCGGGGGCACGGTGCTGGCAAAGCTGGGGCGCGCGAACAGGCGCTCGGACAAGGCCTTGAGTGTCGGGTGCGTGTCGCGCCAGGCGGTGCGCGGAAAGCGCAGGTCGAGGTAGCCCAGCGCGACCCCGGTGGCGATGTCGCCGAGGCTGTAGCGCTCGCCGTGCAGCCACTCGCGCCCGGCGGCGCGGGTTTCGAGCAGGTCGAGGCCGCGT
>JACOUN010000074.1 GCA_016177805.1 Rhodocyclales bacterium | reverse complement strand
TGCCAAGCATCAGCGGCAGCGCGGCAAGCAGCGCCGCCAGGGTCGTCATCATGATCGGCGCATCGGCCGGGTTCAGCTTGCGGTAGGTCGGGTTATTCGGCAGGCCGCTGGGCAGCAGCGTGCGCGCGGCGTTGATCGCGGCCTGGACTTCGCGGGCGGCGCCATTGATGTCGCGGCTGAGATCGAACTGCAGCACGACGCGCGTGGAGCCGAGCGAGCTCGAAGACGTGATTTCAGTGATGCCAGCGATGCGGCCGAGCGCGCGCTCGAGCGGTGTGGCCACCGTCGCGGCCATGGTTTCCGGGCTCGCGCCCGGCAGCCGGGCAAACACTGCAATGGTCGGAAAATCCACTTGCGGCAGCGGTGACACGGGCAGCAGTCTGAACGCGACCGCCCCCGCAAGCGCAATGCCCAGCGTGAGCAGCGTCGTCGCGACCGGCCGCGCGATGAAGGGCGCCGAGACGTTCATGTCCGCGCTTCCCCGGCCCGCTCGGAGGCCTGCGCGCGCGCGCGCCGGGCAAGCCGGTCGAACGCGAGATAGATCACCGGCGTAGTAAACAGCGTGAGCACCTGGCTCAAGAGCAACCCGCCCACCATCGTGATCCCGAGCGGATGCCGCAGTTCGGAGCCGACGCCGGTGCCAAGCATCAGCGGCAGCGCGGCAAGCAGCGCCGCCAGGGTCGTCATCATGATCGGCCGGAAGCGCAGCAGGCATGCCTGGAAGATTGCATCGCGCGGGCTCTTGCCCTCCTTGCGCTCGGCGTCGAGCGCAAAGTCAATCATCATGATCGCGTTTTTCTTGACGATGCCGATCAGCAGAATGATGCCGATGATCGCGATGATGTCGAGATCGTTGCGCGAAAGCATGAGCGCGAGCAGCGCGCCAACGCCGGCGGAAGGCAGCGTCGACAGGATCGTGACCGGGTGGATGTAGCTCTCGTACAGGACGCCGAGCACGAAGTACATGGTCACGATCGCCGCCAGGATCAGGAGCAGCGTATTGTCGAGTGAGGCCTGGAAAGCAAGTGCTGCGCCCTGGAAGCGCGTCTGAGCGCTGAGCGGCATTCCAATTTCGCGCTCGGCGGCGGTAATCGCCTTGACCGCATCGCCGAGCGATGCGCCTCGCGCGAGGTTGAACGAGATGGTCGCAGCCGGGAACTGGCCCAGGTGGTTGATGGCGAGCGGCGTGGATTTTTCGGTCATGCGCGCCACCGTGCTGAGCCGCACCTGCTCCCCCGTCGACGAGGTCACGTAGGTGTTCTCCAACGCAGCCGGGCCCTGCCGGAACTCGGGCTTTACTTCCAGCACCACGCGGTACTGGCTCGTCTGCGTGTAGATGGTCGAGATGAGCCGCTGACCGAACGCGTTGTAGAGCGCGTTGTCGATGGCCCCTGGGGTAACGCCGAGCCGGCTGGCGGTAGTGCGGTCAATATCGACATAGGCCTGCAGGCCCTCCTGCTGCAGATCACTCGCGACGTCCGCGAGCTGCGGCAGTTCGCGCAGCCGCTCGACCAGCCGCGGCACCCAGACGCTCAACTCGGCGGAATCCGCGTCCTCGACGCTGAACTGATACTGCGTGCGGCTCACCCGGTCCTCGATGGTGAGGTCCTGCACCGGCTGCATGTAGAGCGTAATGCCTTCGACCCGCGCGAGGCGCAGCTGCAGGCGCCGGATGACCTCCACCGCGCTTATTTGCGTAGAACCTGGGCCGCGCTCGGCAAGCGGCTTGAGATTGATCAGCACCCGCCCGCTGTTGAGCGTGGTGTTGATGCCGTCGACTCCGATGAAGGACGACAGGCTCGCCACCGCCGGGTCCTCCAGCACCGCGCGCGCGAGCGCCTGCTGGCGCTCCGCCATGGCGGGAAAGGAAATCGACTGCGGCGCTTCGGAAATGCCCTGGATCAGGCCCGTATCCTGCACCGGGAAGAAACCCTTGGGAATGAAGATATAGAGCAGCACGGTGAGTGCAAGCGTCCCGATCGCGACCCACAGCGTCGCGCGCTGGCGCTCCAGCACCCACTCAAGCATCACGCCGTAGCGCGCGATAACCTTCTCCAAAAATCGTCCGCCCGCGCGATAAAACCGCCCCTGCTCCGCCGCGGGCGTGTGATGCAGCAGCTTCGCGCACATCATCGGAGTGAGCGTAAGCGAGACCACGGCGGAAATCAGGATCGCCACGGCGAGCGTGATCGCGAACTCGCGGAACAGGCGCCCCACCACGTCGCCCATAAACAGCAGCGGGATGAGCACCGCGATCAGCGAAAAAGTAAGCGAGATGATGGTGAACCCGATCTGCTGTGAACCCTTCAGCGCGGCTTCGAGCGGCGAATCGCCCTCCTCGATGTAGCGCGTGATGTTCTCGATCATTACGATCGCGTCATCGACCACAAAACCCGTCGCGATCGTCAGCGCCATCAGCGTCAGGTTGTTGATGCTGAATCCCGCCAGGTACATCACGCCAAAAGTGCCGACGAGTGAAAGCGGCACCGCAACGCTCGGGATCGCGGTCGCGGCGGCGTTGCGCAGGAACAGGAAGATCACCATCACCACCAGGACGACCGCGACGACCAGCTCGATTTTCACGTCACGGACCGAAGCGCGAATGGTGGTCGTGCGGTCGGTGAGCAGAATGAGGTCCACCGAGCCCGGCAGCGTCGCCTGCAGCTGGGGCAGCAGTTGCTTTACGCGGTCCACCACCTCGATCACATTCGCGCCCGGCTGGCGCTGGATGTTGACGAGCACCGCCGGCGTTTCGTCCGCCCACGCCGCGAGGCGCACGTTCTCAGCGTCATCCACCGCATCGGCGACGTCGGTGAGCCGGATCGGCCGGCCTTTCTTGTACGAAATAATGAGGCTGCGGTATTCGTCGGCCGATTTGAGCTGGTCGTTGGCGTCAATGGTCGACGCGCGCGCCGGGCCGTCGAAACTGCCCTTGGCCTGGTTCACGTTGGCATTGGCGATTGCAGTGCGCAGATCATCGAGGCCGAGGTCATAGGCCGCGAGCGCCTTCGGATTCGCCTGGATGCGCACCGCGGGCCGCTGGCCGCCGCCGATGCTCACCAGGCCCACGCCCGGCAGCTGCGAGATTTTTTGCGCGATGCGCGTGTCGACCAGGTTCTGCACCTTCGGCAGCGGCAGAGTCTTCGAGGTGACCGCCAGCGTCAGGATCGGCGCATCAGCCGGATTGACCTTGCTGTAGATCGGCGGCACCGGCAAGTCCGTCGGGAGCAGATTGCCGGAAGCGTTGATCGCAGCCTGCACCTGCTGTTCCGCCACGTCGAGCTTGAGTTCGAGC
>JACOUN010000072.1 GCA_016177805.1 Rhodocyclales bacterium | reverse complement strand
CCCGGAATCAGCACCACGATCAGCAACACCAGCCCGGTCATGAACAGCCACGGCGCGAGCTGTTGCCACTGGCGCAGCGAGATGCGGAACGCCACCAGGCTGGCGACGATGCCGGCCAGCAGAAACACCGCGTGGCGCAGCAGGAAGTAGTGTGACTGATGGCCGGTAAATCGGCTCTCTTCGGCCAGCGCAATCGACGACGAATACACCATCACCAGTCCGATCAGCAGCAACGCGACCGTCGGCCAGATCACCAGCGGGTCCAGTTCGCGCGGCGCATCGGCCGGGCGCATCAGGCGGTTGACCGCGCGACTGGTCTCGACCCCCTCGTGTGCGCGGGGCAGGTGCAACAGACCTGTGAGGGCGCTGACCAGCCTCATGCCGCGACCACCTCGGGCAGCCGCAGCACCGCCGCGACGAACACCTGGGCGCGATGCGGGTAGTTGCGGAACATGTCGAAGCTGGCGCAGGCGGGCGACAGCAGTACCGCATCGGCGGGGCTTGCCAGCGCGTTGGCCTGGAGCACCGCCTCGTGCATGTCCGCCGCGTGGCTCAGGGTCACCTCCAGCCCGGTCAGCACCGCCTCGATCAACGGCGCGTCGCGCCCGATCAACACCACCGCGCGCGCGTGACGCGCCACCACTTCGCGCAGCGGACTGAAATCCTGGCCCTTGCCGTCGCCCCCCGCGATCAGCACCACCGGCCGCCCCAAACCCTGCAATGCCGCCACGGTAGCACCAACATTGGTGCCTTTGGAATCGTTGTAGAACAGCACCCCGTCGCTGCGCCGGGCGACCAGCGCCATGCGGTCGGGCAGGCCGCCGAAGTCGCGCAGCGCCAGCAACATGCCCGCGCGCTCGGCGCCCACGGCTTCGCCCAAGGCCAGCGCGGCGAGCGCATTCACCGCATTGTGCAGGCCGGCCAGCTTCAGTTGGTCCACGCGTATCAGGCGCTCGTGGCCACGCACCAGCCATTGCCCGTCGCCATCGTCGGCCACGCCGTAATCGCTGTCGGTGGCCGGGCGATCCGGGCCTATCGTGATGACGCGACGCCCCGCTTCGGCCATCGCCATCACGCGCGGATCGACGCGGTTCAGCACCTGCACCCCGTCGCCCTCGAAGATGCGCGCCTTGATCCGGGCGTAGTGCTCGATGCTGCCGTGGCGGTCGAGGTGATCGTCGGTGACGTTGAGCACGGTGGCCGCCCGCGGATTCAGCCCGTGCATGGTTTCGAGCTGGAAGCTCGACAGCTCCAGCACCCAGCACTCGGGCAGAGCGGCGCCGGCATCCATGCGCGCCATCAACACCGCCAGCGCCGACGGGCTGATGTTGCCGGCCGCCACCGCGTCGCGCCCGGCGCCACGCAGCATCGCCGCCGTCAGCGCGGTGGTGGTGGTCTTGCCGTTGGTGCCGGTGATCGCCACCACGGTGCTGCGTTCACGCACCCCCAATGCTGCCAGCGCATCGGCGAACAGGGTCATCTCCCCCACCACCGGGATGCCGCGCCGGGCGGCCTCGGCGACCACCGGCGTGGCCGGGTCGATGCCGGGGCTGAGCGCGACCAGCTTGACATCGACCAGCAAGGCCTCCGAGAACGGTCCCGACACCAACGCCGTGCCGGGGATTTCGTCGAGCAGCGCCTTCAGGCCGGGCGGATCGACGCGCGTATCGGCCACACGCAGGCGCGCGCCCTGACGCGCGCACCAGCGCGCCATCGCGAGCCCGGATTCACCCAGGCCCAGCACCAGTACGAAGCGTCCAGACAAGTTGCTCATCGCAGTTTCAGCGTCGACAGGCCGAACAGCACCAGCATGATGGTGATGATCCAGAACCTGACCACTACCTGCGTTTCCTTCCACCCCCCCAGCTCGTAGTGGTGATGCAGCGGCGCCATGCGGAAGATGCGCTTGCCGCCGCTCGCCTTGAAGTACACCACCTGCACCATCACCGACAGGGTCTCGGCGACGAACAGGCCGCCCATGATGAACAGCACGATTTCCTGGCGCACGATGACCGCGATCACCCCCAGCGCCGCACCCAGCGCCAGCGCGCCGACATCGCCCATGAACACTTCGGCCGGATAGGCGTTGAACCACAGGAAACCCAGCCCGGCGCCGCAGATCGCGCCGCACACGATGGCCAGTTCGCCCGCGCCCGCGATGTAGGGCACCCCCAGGTACTTGGAGAACCCGGCATGCCCGGCGACGTAGGCAAAGATCGCCAGCGCCCCGGCGACCATGACCGTGGGCATGATCGCGAGGCCGTCCAGTCCGTCGGTCATGTTGACCGCGTGGCTGGTGCCGTTGATGACGAAGTACGTCAGCGTAACGAACCCGATCAACCCCAGCGGGTAGGCGACCGCCTTGAAGAATGGCACGATCAGTTCGGTATGCGCCGGCTCGGTCGCGCTGAGCGCGAGATACAGCGCCGCCGCGAGCGCGATCAGCGAGGTCCACAGGTATTTCCAGCGGCTCGCCAGCCCCTTGGGGTCGCGGTGCACCACCTTGCGCCAGTCATCCACCCAGCCGACCGCGCCGAAGCCCAGCGTCACCAGCAGCGTCACCCACACGTAGCGGTTGCGCAGATCGCCCCACAGCAGCACCGTGGCCGCGATCGCGATCAGGATCAGCGCGCCGCCCATGGTGGGGGTGCCAGCCTTGGTGAGATGCGACTTTGGCCCATCGTCGCGTACCGCCTGGCCGATCTTCTTCGCCGCCAGCCAGCGTATGACCGTGGGGCCGAAGATGAAGGAGATGAGCAGCGCGGTCATCGCCGCGAGCACCGCGCGCAGCGTGATGTACCCAAACACGTTGAAGGGGCGCACGTCCTGCCCCAGCCACAGCGCCAGTTCAAGCAGCATCGGAACCTCCTAGCGGGTCCGCCGCATTGTTTCCGTTCGGCGCCGTCAGCGCGGCGGCGACCCTTTCCATGCGCATGAATCGCGACCCTTTCACCAGCACCACCGTGTTCTCGTCAAGTTCGCGCGTCAGCGCGTCCACCAGCGCGTCGAGCGCCTTGTAGTGGCGACCGCCGTCGCCGAAATTGCGCACCGCCACCATGCTCATGTCACCGAACCCGTACAGACCATCTATGCCCATGCTCTTGGCGTAGCCACCGATCTCGTCATGCACCTGGGCACTGGTATCGCCGATCTCGCCCATGTCACCCAGCACCAGGATCTTGTACCCCGGCGTGGCCGCCAGCACGTCGATTGCGGCGCGCACCGAATCGGGGTTGGCGTTGTAGCTATCGTCGATGACGATAGCGCCCTTAAGGCCCGGCCCGGCCTGCAAGCGGCCGCGCGCCCCCCTGAATCCGGCCAGCCCTTCGCTCACCGCCCGCAGCGACGCCCCCGCCGCGATGCAGGCGGCGGCCGCGCCGACCGCGTTGCGTGCGTTGTGCTGGCCCGGCACCTGCAGGGCGATGCTGGCCACCCCCTCGGGGGTGGTCAGCGTGAGGCTCGTATGCAGACCATGCACACTGCATGCGCCACGGACGTCGGCCGGGTTGAGCATGCCGAAGGTCACGATGCGTCGCGCGCCGTTCAATCCGGTCCAGTACGCGGCGTGCACATCGTCAGCATTGATGACAGCCACGCCCGTATCACCCAGGCCAGCATAGATCGCGCCTTTCTCTTCGGCGACCTTGGTCACGCTCCCCAGCCCCAGCAGGTGTGCGCGCTGCGCGTTGGTCACGATCGCGACGGTGGGGTGCGCCAGTTGCGTCAGAGCGGCGATTTCGCCTGGATGGTTCATGCCCATCTCGACCACCGCCACCCGGTGCCGGGCGCGCAGGCGCAACAAGGTCAGTGGCAGTCCGATGTCGTTGTTGAGATTGCCCTCGGTCGCCAGCACCGCGTCGTCAGCGTGGCCGGCCAGCCGCATCTGGGCGTTCATGATGGCGCGGCACATTTCCTTGACCGTGGTCTTGCCGTTGGAGCCGGTGACCCCGATCAGCGCGATGTCGAGGCGCGCGCGCCAGTTCGCCGCGAGCTGGCCCAGCGCCGCGCGCGTATCGTCGACCACCAGCACCGGCAGCGACCGGTCTTGCCTCGCATCAACCCATTGCCGATCCACCAGGGCCGCTGCCGCACCCGCCGCACCCGCGGCCTGCACGAACTCGTGACCGTCGAAACGCTCGCCGCGCAGCGCGACAAACAACTCGCCCGCACTCACATTGCGGCTGTCGGTGCCCACGCTGGCAAAACGCACGTCCGACGACGCCTGTCCGCCCAGTATCCGCGCGGCTTCAAACAAGGTCATCATGCCGCGCCTCCCCGCGCGCCGTGCCATGCCTGCAAGGCCAGGCGCGCCTGCTCGATATCGGAAAATGGCAAACGGCGGCCCTGGACTTCCTGGTACGGCTCATGCCCCTTGCCGGCGATCACGACGACGTCATTGGATCCGGCCTCGCCGATCGCGCGCGCGATCGCCTGTGCCCGGTCCACGATCCGCTCAACGCCCGCGGCGGCGCCTTGCGCGATCTGCTCGATGATCACTTCGGGATCCTCGCTGCGCGGGTTGTCGCTGGTGATGATGCAGCGATCGGCGACTTCGCTCGCCGCCGCCCCCATCAGCGGGCGCTTGCCCGGATCGCGATCACCGCCACAGCCGAACACGCACAACAGCCTGCCGCCCCGCGTCTCGGCGGTGGTGCGCACCGCCTCGAGAACCTTGCCCAGCGCGTCGGGCGAATGCGCGTAGTCGATCACCACCAGCGGCTCGGCAATGCCCCCGACCAGTTGCATGCGCCCCTCGGGCGGCGTCAGTCTGGCCGCCACCCGTACCACGTCTTCCAGCGCCATGCCACGCGTGAGCAGGCTCGCCATCACCGCCAGCAGATTGGACACGTTGAAGGGCGCCACCATCCTGACCTGGAGATCGGCGCGCTCGCCTTCCCATACGACCGAGAAACGCAACCCCGCCGCCGAGGCCTGGAGGTCATCCGCCACCAGCACGCGCGCGCCGGCGACCGCCGTGGCATTGCTCGCAACACGCGTATATCCGATCAGCGGTACGCCGAGCGTGTTCACGCGGCGAGCCTGGCCGAGGCCAAAGGCATCATCGAGGTTGATGACCGCATGGCCGACGTGCGGCATGTCGAACAACATCGCCTTGGACGCGGCATAGGCATCCATGGTGCCGTGGTAGTCGAGATGATCGCGGCTCAGGTTGGTATAGATCGCGACATCGAAGCGCACACCGTTGACCCGCCCCTGTTCCAGTCCGATGGACGACACCTCCATCGCCACGCCCTTCGCCCCGTCGGCGACGAAGCCCGCCAGCACCCGATGCACTTCAAGCGCGTCGGGGGTGGTATTGCCCGCATCGATCAACGCGCCACCCGGATAGCCCCGCCCCAGCGTGCCGATCACGCCGCAACGCTCGCCCAACTCCGACATGGCACTGGCCAGCCACTGGCTCACCGTGGTCTTGCCGTTGGTACCGGTGACGCCGGCGGTCCACAGCGACTCGGACGGGCGGGCATAAATCTGGTGCGCGAGATAGCCTCCCAGTTCGCGCAAATGCGCCACGCCGATCGCCGGCACCGGCAGCGCATCAACCTGATAGCCGTCGGCGTTGTCCCACAGCACCGCGCTCGCACCACGCGCGATGGCGTCGGGAATGTAGCGCCGTCCGTCCGTCGCGTAACCCGGCCAGGCGGCAAACACGTCACCCGCGACGAGTTTGCGCGTATCCGCCGTAATGCCTTTGGGATGCACTCCCGCCGCGTTCAGGCGCGCCAGTATTTCGCTAGCCATTGCGCTACTCACATGCTGCCCTTTGTCGGTTCTTCGCGTTCTATCGTGTCCGCCACCTGCAACGGCACGAGCGGCCCATCCGGCGCCACCCCCAGTGCGTGCAGCGCCCCTTCCATGATCCGTGCAAAGACCGGCGCCGCCACCGCACCGCCGTAGTGCTGACCCGCGGACGGCTCATCGATCATCACCGCCACCACCAGACGCGGGTTCGACGCCGGTGCAAGCCCCACAAACGATGAAACGTATTTGTTGGCATAGCGGCCACCTTCGAGCTTGTGTGCGGTGCCGGTCTTGCCCGCAACCCGGTAACCGGTGATCTGTGCTTTCGGCGCGGTCCCCCCCGGTCCAGCGGCGAGTTCCAGCATCGCGCGCATCGCGCGCGCGGTTGCGGCGGAAAACACGCGCACCCCCTGGGGCGGCACTGCCTCGACGCGGGTCAGCGACAGCGGCAGCAATTCGCCGTCGCGCGCAAACGCCAGATAGGCACGCGCCATCTGCACCAGCGTGGCGGATATGCCGTGGCCGAAGGCCATGGTGGCCTGCTCGATCGGCTTCCACGATTTGGCCGGACGCAGATGCCCGCCGACTTCACCGGGAAAACCGAGGTCGAGCGGCGCGCCGAATCCGAGCGTATCGAACATGCGCCACATGTCGGCCGGGGCGAAGTTCATCGCCATCTTGACCGTGCCGACGTTGGACGATTTCTGTATCACCTGTGACACGGTCAGGACGCCATGCGGGCGCACGTCGGAAATCACGGCCCGTCCTATCGCCATGCGTCCGGGGTCGGTGTCGATCACGGTGTCCGGGCGAAACTTGCCGCTCTCCAGCGCCAGCGCGCCGATGAAGGGCTTCATGGTGGAGCCGGGCTCAAAGACATCGGTCAGGACGCGGTTGCGCAATTGCGCGCCACTCAGGCTGGCCCGGTTGTTCGGATTGAAGGTCGGCGCATTCACCAGCGCCAGTACCTCGCCGGTGCGCGCGTCGAGCACCACCACCGCGCCGGCCTTGGCCTGATGAAGCTGGATCGCGTGGCGCAACGCCGAGTACGCGAGAAACTGGATCTTGTTGTCCATGGCCAGGGCGATATCCTGACCGTCATGCGGCGGACGGATGGACTCGACGTCCTCGACGATCTTGCCGCGCCGGTCACGGATCACCCGGCGCGAGCCGGGGCGCCCCTTCAACTGCTCGTCGAAGGCAAGCTCCATACCTTCCTGGCCCTCATCATCCGCCCCGGTGAAACCGACCACGTGGGCCATCACCTCGCCGCCGGGGTAGTAGCGCCGATACTCCTGGTTCTGGTGTATGCCGGGCAGCCCCAGTTCGGCCACCTTGCGCGCCACTTCGGGCGACAGTTGGCGGCGCAGATAGACGAAGTCACGCTCGCTGTCCAGGCGCAGGTTCAACTCGGGCACGTCCAGCTCCAGCAATGCCGCGAGCTTGCGCGTGTCCGCCGGCGACAGGCGCGCATCGGCCGGTATCGCCCATATCGAACGCACCGGGGTGCTGACCGCCACCACGTCGCCATTGCGATCGGTGATGCGTCCGCGCGTGGCCGGCACCGGGATCACGCGCGAATAGCGCGACTCACCCTTGGCCTGGAGAAAGTCCTTGTTGAAGCCCTGCAAATAGCCCGCCCGCGCCACCAGCGTCAACGAACAACCGAGCAGCACCAGCAACACCAGGCGCGGCCGCCACGCCGGCATGCCCTTGACCAGCAACGGGTTGTGGTTGAACGTGACCGGACGCTTGCGTGTCATTGCGCCCCCTCCACCACGACGATGCGCCCCGGTGCCGGCGCCTTCATGCCGAGATTGGTTTGCGCCAGCTTTTCCACGCGACTGAGCGCCGCCCAGGTACTTTGCTCCAGTTGCAACTGCCCCCACTCGACTTCAAGCTCGTGGGTACGCGACTGCTCGCGCTCCAGCTCGGAGAACAGCTTGCGCGACTGGTGCTGTGCCGCCACCACCCCCAGGGCGCTGATCACCGCAAGCGAAACGAGAAAAGCGTCGGCACGTATCACGACACCGCTCCGGCGCGCTCGCACACGCGCATCACGGCACTGCGGGCACGCGGATTGGCACGAACCTCGTCCTCGGCGGGACGCTGCTGGTGGCCCACCAGTCGCACCCGCGGCGGGGGCAATTCGTCGGCACGCAAGGGCAGGCGGCTCGGCAACCGGACCGGGCGCGACTCGTCCCGCATGAAGCGCTTGACGATGCGGTCTTCAAGGGAATGGAAACTGATCACGGCCAGGCGTCCGCCCGGATTGAGCCGTTTGACGCTCACGGGCAGGACTAGCGACAGCTCCTCAAGCTCCTGATTGATGAAAATCCGAAGAGCCTGGAAGGTCCGTGTCGCCGGGTGCTGGCCCGGCTCACGTGTCCTGACCGCTTTTTCCACGATCTCGGCAAGTTGTCCAGTGGTTGCGACAGCCCCCCCCGTCCGAGCAACTGCAATCGCCTTTGCAATCGCATGAGCAAACCGTTCTTCGCCATAATCTTTCAGCACCTCCCTGATTTGATCGACAGATGCCTCTGCCAGCCACTGCGCCACCGTTTGCCCGCGCGTCGTATCCATACGCATGTCGAGCGGTGCGTCGAATCGAAAACTCATGCCGCGTTGCGGCTCGTCAAACTGCGGGGAGGACACGCCCAGGTCCAGCAGCACGCCATCCAATCCGCTCACCCCGAGATCGTCCAGCTCTTCGTCCATCCGGCTGAAGGCGGCGTGCACCAGTGTCAGGCGCTCGTCACCCAGCATGGCCCCGGCTGTGATCGCATCGGGATCGCGGTCGAACGCGATCACCCGCCCGCGCTCGCCCAGTCGCGCCAGAATCGCCCGTGTGTGCCCACCGCGCCCGAACGTGCCATCGACGTAGATGCCATGCGGGCGTATCGCCAGCGCATCGACTGCCGCGTTGAGCAGGACGCTGACGTGTTCCTGCGCCGTGGTCATAGCGCAAGACTCTCGAACCCGGCCGGGAGCGCGCCACTGTCCAGCGCCAGCATGGCGGCCTGCTGTTGCTGCCACCCGGCATCCGACCACAACTCGTAGTGCGACCCGACGCCGACCAGCCACAACTGTTTTTCCAGCGCCGCCCACTGACGCAGTGACGGCGCGACCAGCACCCGCCCGGCCGCGTCGAGTTCTTCTTCCTGGGCATAGCCGACCAGCAGCCGCTTCACCGTGGCGGTGGCGGGGTCCAGCCCCGGCATGGCCGCGACCTTTTCCCTGATCGGCGCCCAGACCGCCTGCGGATAGACCAGCAGGCAGCGGTGGGGGTGGGCGGTGATCACCAGCGGCGCTCCGTCCGGAACCAGCGCGTCACGATGCCGCGCGGGGATCGCAATGCGCCCCTTGGCATCCAGACTCAGCGCGACGGTTCCCTGGAACATTCACCCCCCTGTATTTTCCGGATAGGCGTCGAAAAACGACACTTCTACCCACTTTTTTCCACTAATCCCCACTCTAGAGCAAAGAATTGTCATGGTCAAGCTGGGCTAACCGGCTTTTTCGTTCTGACACAATGACTTATGTAGCCTTGCCGAATCCGGGGGAAACCCTGAAAAATCAATGCAGATAGCGCGCAATGATGAGATTCGGGATGAGGAACGCGACGGAACAGGCGGATAACACTGCCACGGCGGACAGGTGCGCGAGAACGCGTCGCCGACAGCGCGCAATGCGCGACATTGCGGCGCGAAAACAAGAAGTTGGAAGTTCGCCGATAAGCCGGGTTCTGTCGAGCGACTCCGGCGCGAGCCGGGGTCGCCGGGCAGTCATTCCTCTGGGCGCTGCGTTACCGCAGCGCTCAAGCAGCCTACCCGGGAGCAGCGCGAGCCACGCCATTGCTCCCCTATTTGGCCTTGCCCCGGATGGGGTTTGCCGTGCCAGTCCCGTTACCGGTCCTGCGGTGGGCTCTTACCCGTTGGCTCTTGCGCGCCGCCCGGAATCGCGCTTGCGCGCGATCCCGCACCGTTTCACCCTTGCCTGATCCTCTTGCGAGGCCATCGGCGGTCTGTTCTCTGTTGCACTTTCCGTCGCCTCACGGCGCCCGGCCGTTAGCCGGCATCCTGCTCTGCGGGGCCCGGACTTTCCTCCACACACCGAAATGTGCAGCGACTGCCTGGCGAACTTCCGCCGCCGATTATACGCGCGCGCCGGTCACTGACTGGCGACAAATGCGGGCACGCCATCCTTGAGGCGGAAACTGCCCACTTTGGCGCCAGGCAGCTGACCGTCCTTGTTGTCCCAGTCCTGCACCAGGCACTTCTCGGTGCTGGCAAGATACCAGCGCGCTCCCTGGTGCAAGGCCCACAGCCGATCGCCCGCCTCGTACACTTCCATTTCGGTCAACTCGGTGCCGCCGGGATGGATCTTGACCTTGCGCTGGCAATGCGGCAGGCGCGCCGCCACCACGAACTGTTCGACCTCGCGGTCCCAGAAATAGGACTGCTCCCGGATCAGCACCAAGGCGTGTTGGCTGGTTTCCATCGAGTAGGCCGTGGCGCTGTTCTCACACGCGACCAGTGCGGGAACGACCGCGACCAGCAGCAAGACCCGCAGCAGCCCGTTTGTCTTCATCCCTGCTCTCCATCAACCACACGCCAACCCACCGGTTCGCCCGCGCGCAGCGGCACCAGCGCATCCCCATCGAGATACGGGTACGCATCCGGCACGCGCCATGCCTCGCGCCGCAAGGTGAGCGTGCCCGGATTGGGGGCAAGGTGGTAAAAGGCGGGGCCGTTGAGGCTGGCGAAGGCTTCGAGCCGGTCGAGCGCGCCCGCCTGATCGAACGCTTCCGCGTACAGTTCTATCCCCGCATGCGCCGTATAGCAGCCGGCACAGCCGCAACTACTCTCCTTGGCGGCGCGTGCGTGCGGCGCCGAATCGGTGCCGAGGAAAAACCTCGCCTCACCCGAGGTCACCGCCCGCACCAGCGCCTGGCGGTGGGTCTCGCGCTTGAGTACCGGCAGACAGTAGTGATGCGGGCGGATGCCGCCGGCGAAGATCGCGTTGCGGTTGAGCAGCAGATGATGCGCGGTCACGGAGGCGCCCACCCTCGGCCCGGCGGTGCGCACGAAGTCGACCGCGTCGGCGGTGGTGATGTGTTCGAACACCACCCGCAGCGCCGGAAAACGCTGCGCCAGCGGCGCCAGCACGCGCTCGATGAAGGCCCGCTCGCGATCGAACACATCGACGTCGGCGGCGGTCACCTCGCCATGCACACACAGCACCATGTCGCGTGCCTGCATGCGCTCCAGCACCGCGTATATCCGGGCGATGTCGGTCACGCCGGCGTCCGAGTTGGTCGTCGCTCCGGCCGGATAGAGCTTGGCCGCGACGACCACGGCGCTATCCTTGGCCAGATCGATCTCGCCCGGCGCCATGTTGTCGGTCAGGTACAGCGCCATCAGCGGCTGGAACTCCAGTCCGGACGGCACTGCCGCAAGGATGCGCGCGCGGTACTCCAGCGCCTGGGCGGTGGTCGTGACCGGCGGGCGCAAATTGGGCATGATCAGCGCGCGACCGAAGCGGCGTGCCGTATGCGGCACCACGGCCGCCAGCGCCGCGCCATCACGCACATGCAAATGCCAGTCGTCGGGGCGTACAAGAGTCAGTGTTTGCATGGTCGAATCAAGGAAGGCAGTAATCGCATTATGAAGCGTCTCATGCCTTGAGCGCGAGCGCATGCTCATACAGCGCGTTGCGCGGCGCCTGGGTGATTTCCGCCGCGAGGCGCGCCGCGCTCTTGAGCGGCAGTTCCGCGACCAGCAAAGCGAGCACCCGCTTCGTCTCCGGCGACAACCCCTCCTGCACCGGGGCGGCATCCACCACCAGGACGAACTCGCCGCGCAAGCGGTTGGGGTCTTCGACCAGCCACGCCTCGACCTGCCCCAGCGGCATGCGCGCGATCTGCTCGAACATCTTGGTCATTTCACGCGCAATCACGATCTCGCGTTCCGGCTCAAGCACGGCGGCCAGATCTGCCAGGCATGCCGCGATGCGATGCGGCGCCTCGTACAGCACCCACGGCACCTGGGCGGTACGCAGCGCCATGATCGCGGCCGTGCGTGCGGCCGGCCTAGCGGGCAGAAAGCCGGCGAAATGAAACCCAGACTCGCCGAATCCGGACACACACAACGCCGCGATCGCGGCACACGCACCGGGCACCGGCACCACCGCGAAGCCGGCCTCGCGCACCCGCGCCACGGCACGCGTGCCGGGATCGGATATGCCGGGGGTGCCCGCATCCGAGATCAGCGCCACCTGCTCGCCTTGCTCCAGCATGCGTATGATCTGCGCCGCCGCGCTTTGCTCGTTGTGCTTGTGCAGCGCGACCAGTCGCGTCTGTATCCCGTGCGCATCGAGCAGGCGTTTGCTGTGCCGGGTGTCCTCGGCCGCGATGACGTCGACCCTGGCGAGCACTTCGAGAGCCCGCAGGGTTATGTCTTTGAGATTTCCGAGAGGCGTGGCGACGACATACAATGACGCCGATGCGTGGAGCGGGGAGGTATCCGGTGTCATGAAGGGCAAGCCACTTGGGGACAAGGAAGCCATTGTCCGCTCCAGCGGCGCGGGCGCGCAAGGGCGAGGCGAGCAGGCAGAGGCGCTCGCCGCCGCCTATCTCGCGCGACAAGGGCTCGGGATAATCGCGCGCAACGTCCGATGCCGGGGCGGCGAAATCGACTTGATCTGTCTGGAGCGCGGCACTGTAGTGTTCGTCGAAGTGCGTTTGCGCAGCGGCGACCGCTACGGTGGCGCGGGCGCGAGCATCACCGGGCACAAGCAACGGCGCATCGTGCACGCGGCGCAATGGTGGCTGGGCGGCGCGGGAATGGCGCACGCGCGGCGCGCCTGCCGCTTCGATGCGATCCTGCTTGACCGGCTCGATCCGCGCAGCCTCGACTGGATAAGAGGCGCCTTCGACGCGGACGGATCGTAAATTGATGTAATGCCGCCCCCGCGAACCCCAGCGCGCTTGCATACTAGTATCAGCGGTCTGTCCGGCTTGAGGCTGATCTAACGCGCCACGTGCTAGACTTTTCGCCCCTTACCACGCGATCCAGAAAGACCCCATGGACCTGATTCAACGTATTGCACGCCAGTTCGAAGACAGTGCCCGCACCAAGCTGGACGCGCTCGAAGCGCTGGCCGCGCCGGTCGCCGGCGCGGTTGAGTTGATGACCGCGAGCCTGCTCAGCAACGGCAAGATCCTCGCCTGCGGCAACGGCGGTTCGGCGGCCGACGCCCAGCATTTCGCGGCCGAGCTGGTCAACCGTTTTGAAATGGAGCGCCCGCCACTAGCGGCCATCGCCCTGACCACCGACAGCTCCGTCCTGACCTCGATCGCCAACGACTACGACTACGTCCAGGTGTTCAGCAAACAGGTCCGCGCGCTGGGACAACCGGGCGACATCCTGCTTGCGATCTCCACCAGCGGGAATTCCGCCAACGTGATCGACGCGATCAGCGCCGCGCACGAGCGCGAAATGCGCGTCGTCGCACTCACCGGCAAGGGCGGCGGCCATATTGCCGACCAACTGCGCCCCGCCGATATCCATATCTGCGTTCCGACCGATCGCACCGCCCGCATCCAGGAAGTACACCTGCTGGTGCTCCACTGCCTGTGCGACGGCATAGACTGCATGCTCCTGGGAGTTGAAGACGAATGAACACCAAACATCAAGACACACGCAGAACCTTGCTGACCGGGCTGTGCGCACTGGCGGCACTGCCGGCGCTGCAGGGGTGCTTCCCGCTCGTGGCAGGAGGCGCCGCTGCCGGCGCCATCATGTTCGCGGACCGCCGCACCTCAGGCGCCTTCGTTGAAGACGAAGGCATCGAATGGCGGACCCGCAACCGCCTGCAGGAACGCTTCGGCAGCAGCGCGAACCTCAGCGTCACCTCCTACAACCGCAACGTGCTGCTGACCGGGCAGGTGCCCAACGAGGCCGCCCGCGCCGAAGCAGGGCGCATCGCGACCGGCGTCGAAAACGTCAACGGCATCATCAACGAGATCGAAATCGGCGGCATCAGCTCGCTGACATCGCGCAGCAACGACACCCTGATCACATCACGGGTCAAGGCCCGCTTTGTCGACAATCAAACCTTTGGCGCGCACCACGTCAAGGTGGTCACCGAAAACGGCACCGTGTTCCTGTTGGGCATCGTGACGCGACGCGAAGCCGACTCGGCCACGGACGTCGCGCGCACCACCAGCGGGGTGCAGAAAGTGGTTCGGGTATTCGAGTATGTCAGCGAAGACGACGCGAAACTCCTGGACAACCGCCTCACCGGCGGCAAGAAGCAGCAGTAAGACCACGTCCCTGCATCCTTCTGCGGGAGCCCGTCCGTGGCCGCATCCACCATCAAGCGGAACTATTGACCCGACAATCAATTAGATGACGGAGGGTGGAGAGTGGCACGGTAGCTCCCTCCCCTTCAAGGGGGTGAAGCAGGGTTTTCGCGGAGCACCGCTCAGCGCCTGCGGAACGGCGGAGCGAAGCGGAGACTCCTGGGCTGGGGTGGGGATGGGTTTGAGTACATCGAAGTAACCCATCCCCCTCCTGACCGGTAGTCTCGGCGATGCCTCGCCGCTACGCCGGCAGCGAGCAGTGCTCGCTGAAACCCCGGCTACGCCCCCCCTTGAAGGGGGAGGAACCAAGTGCCGACAACGCTCATGCCTTTAATTGCCGGGGCAAGAGGCCAGCGCGGCCAGCAGCCGCTCGTGCACGCCGCCAAAGCCGCCATTGCTCATTACCAGCACGTGGTCGCCCGGCCGCGCCACCGCCGCCACGTCGGCCACCAGCGCCGCCAGGTCAGCATAGCAGCGCCCCTTGTCACCGAGTGGCGCCAACGCCTCGGCCGCGTCCCAGCCCAGCCCTTGCGCGTAGCAGAACACCGCGTCGGCGCGCGCCAGGCTCTCGGGCAGGCGGTTTTTCATCACCCCCAGCTTCATGGTGTTGGAGCGGGGTTCGAGCACCGCCAGAATGCGCCCCTGCGGCTCGCGCTGGCGCAGCCCCGCCACGGTCAGGGCAATGGCGGTCGGATGGTGGGCGAAGTCGTCATACACCGTGACGCCGCGCACCGTGCCACGCACTTCCATGCGCCGTTTGATGCCGCGAAACCCCGCCAGGCTCGCAATCGCCATTTCGGCGGTTACGCCCACGTGGCGGGCCGCCGCAACCGCCGCCAGCGCATTCATGCGGTTGTGGCTGCCCGACATCGGCATGGCGACCTGCCCCACCTCACGTCCCGCGAGGCTGAACGAGGCGGCTGCATCCTCGTCAAGCGGACTGACCTGCCAGACCTCATCCGGGCCGAACCACTCCAGTTCCGACCAGCAGCCACGCGCCAGCACCCGCCGCAGGCTGTCCTCACCGCCATTCGCGACGATCCGCCCTTGCCCCGGCACGGTCCGGACCAGGTGGTGAAACTGCGTCTCGATCGCCGCCAGATCGGCGAAGATGTCCGCATGATCGAATTCGAGATTATTCAGGATCACGGTGCGGGGTCGGTAGTGCACGAACTTGGAGCGCTTGTCGCAAAACGCCGTGTCGTACTCGTCGGCCTCGATGACGAAGAACGGTGACTCGGTCAGCCGCGCCGAAACACCGAAATTGCCCGGCACGCCACCAATCAGAAAGCCCGGATTCAACCCGGCATCCTCCAGCATCCACGCCAGCATCGAGGTCGTGGTGGTCTTGCCGTGAGTGCCCGCCACCGCCAGCACCCACCGCCCCTGCAACACATGCTCCGACAACCACTGTGGACCCGACGTATATGGCAGCCCCCGTTCCAGGATCGCTTCCAGCAGCGGATTGCCGCGCGACACAGCATTGCCGACCACGAACATGTCAGCGGCGATGTCCGCCTGGGATGCGTCGTAGCCGTCGGTCAGGGCGATGCCCTGCTCGGCCAGTTGGGTGCTCATGGGAGGGTACACGTTGGCATCGCAGCCGCTCACCGTGTGCCCGGCCGCCCGCGCGAGCAGCGCAACCCCGCCCATGAAGGTGCCGCATATGCCGAGGATGTGGATGTGCATGAAAACGCCCGGGCAGGCCGGCCTGTGTAAAATAGGCGCCATTCTACCCTGCCCGCCCCGCCCATGAGCCCCCGCGCCCACGCTCTCAAAGCCGGCACCCTGAGGCGCGAAATTGCGTCGATTGCCGCACGCATGATGGCCGAGGACGGCATCAGCGATTTCGGCTTCGCCAAGCGCAAGGCCGCCCGGCAACTGGGGGTGACCGAATCGGAGTCACTCCCCACCAACGCCGAAATCGAAGCCGAGCTGCGCGCTTGGCAAGCCCTGTACCAGGACGAGGAACAGGATGAGCGCATCTACGAGATGCGCGTCGCGGCAGTCGGGATCATGGAGATGCTGGAGCAGTTTCACCCCTATCTGACCGGGGGTGCGCTCGACGGCACGGCGGGCCGCTATTCGGAAGTGGAGATCGAGATCTACCCGGAAAGCGCCAAGGAGGTGGAGATCTTTTTCCTCAACCAGAGTCTGGCCTACGAGCACCGCGAACCCCGGCGCGCGATGGCGCACCCGCCCGAAGCCATACTGTGTTTCGACTGGGATGACGTGCCGGTACGCCTGGCGATCTTCGACCAGAACGCCGAGCGCGCCGGACGCCGCGCCACGGAACGGGCCCGCCTGCAGGCGGTCGAAGCCTTGCTTGAAAACAGCCAGAGAGCCTCGGAATGAAACGCAGCATCCGCATCACCCTGTTCATCATCGTTGCCGGCGCGGCAACCCTCACCGGCTACCTGACCCAGAAAGGCATGCAGCCGGCGGCCGCCAAGGCCGACGCGAGCGAGGCGCTGATGGCGGTGCGCCTACCCGACCTGCAAGGCGTCGAGCAAGGATTGGAGCAATGGCGAGGCAAGGTCATGGTCGTCAACTACTGGGCCACCTGGTGCCCGCCGTGCATCAAGGAGATACCCGAATTCTCGTCGGTCAGCCGGCGTTACGCCGACCAGCCAGTACAGTTTGTCGGCATCAGCATCGACGATGCGGACAAGGTCAAGGCGTTTCGTGACCAGTACGACGTTCCCTACCCGCTGCTGATCGCCACCCTTGACGCGCTGGAGATTACCGCAGAACTCGGAAACGAGGCCCAGGCCCTCCCGTTCACGCTCATCGTCGACCCCAAGGGCGCGATCCGGCACGCCAAGCTCGGCACCTTGAGTGAAAGCGAACTTGAGGGCAAAATCGACGCCTTGCTGCCCTGAACAGCCTCCGGACCCGCCCATCCGGAGGAGCGCCGCACTGGACAAGTTGTTGCGATTTGCGGCAAACTTGCAGCCATGAAGCGCTCAACTCGCAGTAAATCCTCCGAAACACCACCGCCCCCAGCAACGCGGATACTGGTGCTTCATGGCCCCAACCTGAACCTGCTCGGCACGCGTGAGCCCGAAATCTACGGTCACACCACGCTCACCGATGTTCATCAGGCCATGGAAGCGCGCGGCCGCGCCGACGGCGTGCTGGTCGAGTCGTTCCAGAGCAACCATGAAGGTCAGCTCATAGACCGGATCCAGGCGGCAGCCGCCGAGGACGTCCGGTTCATCATCATCAATCCGGCGGGTTACACCCATACCAGTGTTGCATTGCGCGATGCACTGGCCGCGGTAGCAATACCGTACGTCGAGGTACACCTGTCGAACATCCACGCGAGAGAGCCCTTCCGGCAGCACTCCTATTTTTCGGATCGCGCCGCGGGCGTCATCTGCGGACTCGGCGCCTACGGCTACATCGCCGCGCTCGAGTTCACCCTCTCGCGCCTTCGAGATCACTGAAACAACCGCGCGGCACCCCTGGCTTCACAGCCCGAGCGGTGCCGTATTGCCCGGAGAACAAGATGGATTTGCGCAAGCTGAAGAAACTGATCGACCTCGTCCAGGAGTCGGGCATATCCGAACTGGAAGTCACTGAAGGCGAGGAAAAAGTCCGCATCGCCAAATACCCCTCGGCAGCACCGGCCGGCTATCACCCCCAACCCACCTACGCCGCCTACCCCGCCCCCCACGCACCCGCCCCCACCATCGCGACCGAAGTCGTCGCCGCAGCCGACGACATACCCGACGGCCACATCGTCAGGTCACCCATGGTCGGCACCTTTTATCGCGCGGCGTCACCGGGAGCGACACCGTTCGTGGAAGTGGGTCAAACCGTCGCATCAGGCGAGCGCCTGTGCCTGATCGAAGCGATGAAGCTGATGAACGAAATCGAATCCGACAAGGAGGGCGTCATCAAGGCGATCCTGGTCGAGAACGGCCAGCCGGTGGAATACGGTCAACCCCTGTTCGTCATCGGTTAAGCACAGCATGTTCGAGAAGATACTGATCGCCAACCGAGGCGACCAGCCGCCCCTGGGCGGCGCAGCGGCGCAGCCACATCGCACGGCACCCGAAGGGTGCAAGCGCGATCTCTCCGCGTGGAGTACCCATGTTTGAAAAGATACTGATCGCCAACCGCGGAGAGATCGCATTAAGGATACTGCGCGCCTGCCGCGAGCTGGGCATACGCACCGTGGCGGTGCACTCCACCGCCGACACCGAAGCCAAATACGTCAAGCTCGCCGACGAGTCGGTCTGCATCGGCCCGGCGGCGTCCAACCTGAGCTATCTGAACGTGCCGGCCATCATCTCGGCGGCCGAAGTCACCGATGCCGAGGCCATCCATCCGGGCTATGGCTTTCTCTCCGAGAATGCCGATTTCGCCGAGCGGGTGGAGCAGTCCGGTTTCGTCTTCATTGGACCGAAAGCCGAGACCATACGCCTGATGGGCGACAAGGTCAGCGCCAAGGACATGATGAAGGCCTCAAAGGTGCCGTGCGTGCCCGGTTCGGACGGCGCCCTGCCCGACAACCCCAAGCAGATACTCGCCATCGCGCGCTCGGTAGGCTACCCGGTCATCATCAAGGCGGCGGGCGGCGGGGGCGGACGCGGGATGCGCGTGGTGCACACCGAAGCGGCGCTGCTCAACGCGGTCGCGACGACACAGTCCGAAGCACAGGCCGCCTTCGGCAACGCGACCGTGTACATGGAGAAATTCCTGGAGAATCCGCGTCACGTCGAAATCCAGGTGCTCGCGGACCACCACGGCAACGCCGTGCACCTGGGTGAGCGCGATTGCTCGATGCAACGCCGCCACCAGAAGGTCATCGAAGAGGCGCCGGCCCCCGGTATCGAGCGCAAACTGATCGAGAAAGTCGGCGAACGCTGCGCCGAGGCTTGCCGCAAGATCGGCTACCGCGGCGCCGGCACCTTCGAGTTCCTGTTCGAGAACGACGAGTTCTACTTCATTGAAATGAACACGCGCGTGCAGGTCGAGCATCCGGTCACCGAGTTCATCACCGGGGTGGATATCGTGCAGGCCCAGATCCGCATCGCGGCGGGTGAAACGCTCTGGTTCAAGCAGCGCGACGTCGAGTTTCGCGGACATGCCATCGAGTGTCGCATCAACGCCGAAGATCCGTTTCGCTTCACCCCGTCGCCGGGCAAGATCACCAACTGGCACATGCCCGGCGGACCCGGCATACGCGTGGACTCGCATGTTTACAACGGCTACACCATTCCGCAGTATTACGACTCGATGATAGGCAAGCTCATCGCCTACGGCGACACGCGCGAGCAGGCCATCCGGCGCATGCGCATCGCGCTGTCGGAAATGGCGGTAGACGGCATCAAGACCAACGTGCCGCTGCATCAGGAACTGATGCTGGACGGCCGTTTCGTCGAAGGCGGGACCAGCATCCACTATCTGGAGCACCTGCTCGCCGATCGCAGCGAACTGAAACCCGGCTGACAACGGACACCTCGCCATGTGGATCTCGGTCACCCTGCACGCCCAGGCACAGCGCGCCGAAACACTCTCGGACGCGCTGATGGAAGCGGGCGCGCTGTCGGTGGCGATCGAGGACGCCGACGCCGGCACCGAGGCCGAGAAGGCCCAGTTCGGTGAGCCCGGCCACCACCCCGCCTCGTTGTGGGATCACAGCCGGGTCATCGCGCTGTTCGATGCCGACGCCGACATCGGCAAGTCCGTGGCACACGCCGCAACACTCGCCGGACTGGCACCGCCGCCATTCACCACCGAAGAAGTGGCCGAGCAGAACTGGGTACAGCTCACGCAGAGCCAGTTCGACCCCATCGAAATCACCGACCGGTTGTGGATCGTGCCTTCCTGGCACACCGCGCCGGACGAGCACGCGATCAACATCGAACTCGATCCGGGCATGGCGTTCGGCACCGGCTCCCATCCCACCACCCGTTTGTGCCTGGAATGGCTATGTGCGGAAGTCGCGCCACAGCGCTCGCAGTCGGTGCTGGACTACGGCTGCGGCTCGGGCATCCTCGGCATCGCGGCAGCCAAACTCGGCGCGGCGGAAGTCCTCGGGGTCGATATCGACGACAAAGCACTGGAGTCGGCGCGCTACAACGCAAGCCGTAACGGCGTGGACTTGCGCCTGCAGCACTCGCGCAAGTCGCTCGACCGTTGTTTCGACGTCGTCGTCGCCAATATCCTGACCAACCCGCTATGTGTACTTGCGCCGCTGCTGTCGGCGCGCGTAGCCAACGGTGGGCGGCTGGTCCTGTCCGGGGTACTCGAATCCCAGACCGACCAGGTAATCGCCGCCTACGCTCCGTTTCTCACCCTGACCACCGGCGCCACGCGCGAAGGCTGGGCTCGCCTCGAAGGCATGCGCCCGGCCGGCGACGCGCCCCACGCATGCTGATCGTTCGCTGCCCGGCCTGCCACACGGTCTTTCGCGTCCGCCCGGAGCAGTTGCGCGCGCACGGCGGGCGGGTGCGTTGCGGCAACTGCCATGGCGCATTCAATGCAGTTGAACACCTGATGGACCAGGAGCGCATCGCTGACGCCGATGCGCTCGCCGAGAAACCGGGAAAAACGCCAAGCGTGGCGAGCGCGCCTTCGCCCACGCCACGCCCGTCCGCCCGCCTCGACCCCGGCCCGCTCGACAAGCTTGATTTCGGCATACCCGAAACCCGCCCCACGGCGCCCCCCACGATGCCCCCCCTACCCCGGCCGGAACGTTCCACTCCTGCCGGCAACGTGCCCGCGCACGCCACCCCGGCCGGCCAGACATCGACCTGGCCGGCGCTGGAACCTGGCAGCGAACCATCCCGCACCGAGCATCGGCCCTACGTTCCGCCCCGGCCAGCCCCACCACCGCCCGACCTGTTCGCGCCCAAAGGGATGGCCGCAACCCGCCCGCCAACCGGGCACGGCGCGCCCGGATGGAGTGCCGAGCCGCCGACCGAACCCACGCCGGCGCAAGAAGAACCCATCACCTTGCCGGTCGCCCAAGAGCCGCCCTCCCCCCCTGCAATCGAGCCCGACGCCCCATCGCCTTTTGTCGTGCGCGACGAAGATCCGCCGCCGATCGATCCGCACGACCCGCACGATCCGGACGACGGCGTCGATGACACCCCCGCCTTTCTCTACCACGCCGAGCCGCCGAGCACGCACCGCTGGCTGTGGGGTCTGATGACCGGCATGCTGGCCGGCACGCTCGCGGTTCAGGCGGCCTATCTGTTCCGCGAGGACATCGCGCGCAAGTGGCCACAAACACGCCCCTGGTACCTGGAACTATGCGTCCACCTCGGGTGCACGGTGCCGCTGCCTCGCGTGGCGAGTGCGATCACCATCGAAAGCTCCAACCTCGAATCCGATCCACACGACCCCAGGCAGTTCATCCTCAGCGCCAGGGTGCGCAACCAGGCACCGCATCCGCAGCAGTACCCGCACCTCGAACTAACCCTGACCGACGGACGCGATCGCCCGGTGGTGCGGCGCGTCATCGCGCCTGACGAATGGGTGCCGGGCGGGGCAGAAGAGTCCGGTATCTCACCGCGCGCGGAAGTCGAAGCCAGCGTGCCTTTCGCGGCAACCGGCCCGGTCAGCGCGGTCGGCTACCGCGTCTACGCCTTCTACCCGTAACGCCGGCCCACCGCGCTCGCCGCCCCCATCACCACAGCGGCGCGTCGAACGCCAGCGCGAAGCGCGCCGCGATGTCATCGCGGCTCGGGCGGTGATTCTGCCCGCCACGGCTGGCGATCTTGATCGCCCCCATGACCGACGCCAGACGCCCCGCGCGCAGCCAGTCGTAGCCATTGGCGATGCCGTACAGCAATCCCGCGCGATAGGCGTCACCACACCCTGTGGGGTCCTGGAGCGCATCCGGCTGCACCGCCGGAATTTCCAGACGCTGCCCGTCGACATAGATATGCGAGCCCTCGCCACCCAGCGTCACGACCAGGGCCTCGACTTCCTGTGCGAGACCGGACAGCGAACGCCCGGTCCGGTCACACAACAGCCGGGCTTCGTAGTCGTTGACGGTGCAATAAGTCGCCAGCCTGAGGCATTGCAGCAGCTCGTCGCCATTGAACATCGGCAGCCCCTGCCCCGGATCGAACACGAACGGAATCCCCGCGGCGGCGAATTGCTCGACATGGGCGAGCATGCCGTCACGCCCATCCGGCGCCACGATGCCCAGCTCGACACCGGAGGCGGCGCCGATCTCGTTCAGATGCGAATAGTCCATCGCACCGGGATGAAAGGCGGTGATCTGGTTGTCGTCCAGATCGGTCGTGACAAAAGCCTGGGCGGTATACGCGCCCGGCACCATGCGCACATGTTCGCGCATCAGCCCCAGCGCATCCATGTGCGCCAGATAGGCCCCCGCATCGTCGCCCACCGTCGCCATTGCAAGCGGCTCGCCGCCGAGCAGCTTGAGGTTGTACGCGATGTTGCCCGCACACCCGCCGAACTCGCGCCGCATGTCGGGCACCAGGAACGCGACGTTCAGGATATGGATCTGCTCGGGCAGGATGTGGTTCTTGAAGTGGTCGCGAAACACCATGATGGTGTCGTAGGCGATGGAACCGCAGATCAGCGTCGACATGTATGACTTCCTGGAGCAAAGAGCGGGATTATCACGTATTCAGGCTGCTAGTGGTCTGCTTCGCAAATACCGAAACACGAAAACGCGTCTTGTGGCGCATGGCGGCGTTGCTCATCCTCGCAATAGTTACGACTATTGCTGCGGTTCGCGCCTTGCCCTGCACCTCAAACCATCGTTTTCGTCATGGTCCTTGATTTGCGAAGCAGACCACTAGCAGGCAATCGCCTTGCGCAGGCGTGCCGCCATCTCGTCGAGCGCCTCGCGCGGCGGATTCTTCACTGGCCAGATCAGCCCCGCGCCATCGTCCTTCCAGCGCGGCACCACATGCGCATGAAAGTGGAACACCGTCTGCCCGCCGGCTACTTCATTGGCCTGCAGCACCGTCACACCGTCGCACCCCAGTTCCCGCTTGAGGGTGCGCGCCATGCGCGCCACGGTGCGAAACGCCGCCCCCGCGGCAGCATCGTCCAGCGTATAGATGTCGGCATGATGCTGCTTCAACGTCACCAGCAGATGCCCTGGGTTGACCGACTGCAGGTCCATGAAGGCCAGCGTCGCTTCATCCTCATACACCCTGGCCGCTGGCAGATCACCGCGCACGATGCGGCAAAACACACAGTCATTCATCCTCACTCCCCTTCCAGATAACGGTCACCCGATCGTAACCACGGCGTAACGCCGTTGCAACGTGCGGTTTCGACAATGGCGCGAACCAACCACCCAAGGACACGCCATGCTGCACAAGCTCACCCGGACATTCGTGCGCACCGCCCCGCGTCTGCACGTCGCCCTTGCCACTTGCGACAGCGAAGTGCTGGAAGCGCAGAAACTGCGCTACCGCGTGTTCGCCGACGAAATGGGGGCGCGCCTGCCGACGCGCACGCCGGGCGTTGATCGCGACATCTACGACCCGCACTGCGAGCACCTCATCGTGCGCGACGAAGCACGCGGACGCATCGTCGGCACCTACCGCATCCTGTCGCCGGCTGCGGCGCGCAAGGTCGGCGGCTACTACTCGGAAAACGAATTCGATCTGACCCGGCTGCAGCACCTGCGCAGCCGCATGGTCGAAATCGGCCGCTCGTGCATCGACGCCGACTACCGCAGCGGCGCGGTCATCGCCCTGCTCTGGTCGGGCATCGCGCGCTACATGCAGGAACATGGTCACGATTACCTGATCGGCTGCGCCTCGGTCAGCATGCGTGACGGCGGGCACCACGCCGCCAGTATGTACAATCGCCTGCGCACCACCCACGCCGCCCCGCTCGAGTACCACGTATTCCCACGCCACGCGCTACCGCTGGACAAACTGCGCGGCGATCTCGAAGCCACCCCGCCCCCGCTGATCAAGGGCTACCTGCGCGCCGGCGCCTGGATCTGCGGCGCGCCGGCCTGGGACCCCGATTTCAACACCGCCGATCTGCCGGTCCTGCTATCGATGAGCAAACTCGGCAACAAATACGCCCGCCACTTCATGGGAAAAGCAGATTGAGCGCCGCGAGCCTGGCATGCACCGAGCCGGTCACCAACCCCCTGCGTCGCACCTGGCGCGGGTTGCGGCTGACCGCGCACGTCGTCGAAGGCGCCCTGGTCACGCTGTGCGTGTACCCGTTCATCGCCACAGCCACCCGGGGCAAGCTGCGCCAGCGCTGGTCAAGGCGGCTGCTGCGATGCCTGGGGGTCGAACTGCAGGCCCAGGGGGCCGCCGTCCCACCCGGCAGCCTGATCGTCGCCAACCATGTGTCGTGGCTGGACGTTTTCGTCATCAACGCGCTGGTTCCCAGCGCCTTTGTCGCCAAGGCCGAGGTGCGCCGCTGGCCGCTCATCGGCTGGCTCGCCGCGCGCAACGACACGGTGTTCCTGCAGCGTGGCAACCGTGGCCACGCCGGCGTCGTCAATCGTGAAATCGGCTCGCTGCTGGGGGGCGAACGCAATGTCACGGTATTTCCGGAAGGCACCACCAGCGACGGCACGCAGGTACTGCACTTTCATGCGGCGCTGTTGCAGCCGGCAATCACGTCGGGACGTATCGTCCAGCCGCTCGCCTTGAGTTACCGGACCCCGGCGGGCACCCGCTGCCATGCCCCGGTCTATGACGGTGAAGTCACGCTCGGACAGAGCCTTGCCCGCATACTCGCCGCACCGCGCATCATTGCACGCACCGACATCGTAACGCCCGTGCCCGACGCAACCGGACGGCACCGGCGCGAACTGGCCGCACAGTTGCGCGACGCGATCGTCGCACGGATAGTGCCGCAGGGCGAACCGAAGGCGGGCGCCGCGAACCCGCCGGAGGAAACCATGGCGTCACGACAAGAGTGTGCGCAAGTGGCTTGAGGTCGCTAGTGGTCTGCTTCGCAAATACCGAAACACGAAAACGCGTCTTGTGGCGCATGGCTGCGTTGCTCATCCTCGCAATAGTTACGACTATTGCTGCGGTTCGCGCCTTGCCCTGCACCTCAAGCCATCGTTTTCGTCATGTTCCTTGATTTGCGAAACAGACCACTAGAGAAAGCGCGACTGCCAGCTCACCGTTTCGCGCAGGCCGCTCTCCAGGCCGATATCCGGGCACCAGCCCAGTTCAGCGCGGGCGCGCTCGATGCAAAGCACGTTGGACGGCACGTCGAAACGGCGCCCCGGCAGGTAGCGGTGAGCAACGCGGCGCCCGACGACGCGCTCTATCGTCTCGATGATCTCGTTGATGGAATAGCCCCGGCCTGAGCCGACATTGAATACACGGTGCGGCCCGTCGTGGTCGGCGGCCCTGGCGAACGCGGCGCACACGTCGCTCACGTGCAGATAGTCGCGGATCACACTACCGTCGCCCCACACTTCTATGGTCTCGCCCGTAAGCGCCTTGTGCAGGAACACCGCGATTGCACCCTGCTTGCTGAACGGCGACTGTCCGGGGCCATAGGGGTTGGCAATGCGCAGCACCGCGTAATCCAGCCCGTGCAATTCCTGGTACAGCGCGAGGTATTTCTCTATCGCGAGCTTGCTGATGCCGTAAGCGCACATCGGCTCGGTGGGATGCCCTTCGTGGATGGGGATGGCCACCGGCTGGCCGTACACGGTACCGCCCGAGGAGGCGAACACCACCCGCCTCACCCCCAGTTCGCGCGCCAGCGCCATCAGGCGCAGCGCCCCGCCGATGTTGCTCTCCATGTCACCCAGCGGGTCGTCGTTGGAGGTATGCGGCAGTGAGGTGCTGGCCAGATGAAACACCACCTCGCACCCCTGCATCACGCGCGCCAGATCATCGGCAGAAGTAAAGCTCCCCGATACCCAGTCGTCCGCCGCGACATCACAACCATCGACCGCCGGTTTCGCCCCGGCCCGGTCCAGCACCCGCACGTGATGCCCGAGCGCGAGCAAGTGCCGGCACAGGTTGGAGCCGATGAACCCCGCCCCGCCTATCACCGCGCATCTCATGAGGCCGCGCCCACCAGCGCTTGGTAATGACTATCCACCACCGCACAGTATTCATGGATCGATACCGGCGGACGCGCCGCCGCCGACAGCCGCGCCAGCAACTCGCGATCATCGGCCAGGCGCTTGATGCACTGGGTCAGTGCCGCGACGTCACCGGGCGGGAACAGCAGTCCGTTCTCGCCATCGACCACCGCGCTGCCGATACCGCCGACGTCCGACCCTATCACCGGACAGTGGCTGGCCTGCGCCGAGTAGATGACGAGCGGGGTGTTCTCCAGCCAGATCGACGGCACCACCAGCACGTCCAGCTCGGACAATACGGTGCCGATCTCGCTGTTGGGGAAGCCGCCCATGAAGCGGATGCGTTCATCGCCTTCAGCCTGCGCCTGGATCTGGCGCCCGTATTCCGGATCGTCGATGAAACGGATCGTCGATGAAACGTCCGTAGATCTTCAGCTCACACGCGACACCCGGCAGCCGCTTGACCGCCTCGATCAGCACATGCGCCCCCTTGTGCTTGGCCAGCGTGCCGATGAAGCCCACCCGCAGGGCCGGCGACGGCTTGCGCGCGACATTGTGCTGATAGTCGAGATTGATGCCGTAGGGCTGGAGCACCGCGCGGTCGACATTCATGCCGTAACGCGACAGCACATTCCACATGAACTGATTCGGCACCAGCACGCGATCCACCGCCCCGAGCTTGTCACTCAGGAAGGGCAAACGGTCGGCCACCGCGCGGGCGTTCTCGCCCAGGGTCTTGAGCACACCGGGCAAGCGCAGGCGGTGGTGCACATTGCGCCGCACCAGCCCCAGCCCGGTGCGCAACGCGACATCCGGAACCGCCGCCGCCCACGCATAGGGAAAGGACACCTTGCGGTTGGCCTGCATGAAATGCCGTATGCAGTTCAGCGCCCCCGCATCGGGGCCATCGCATATCGAGTGATCCGGCAGCATCAACTGGGCGTAGGGACAGACAAACCAGAAATCGGTGGGGGTCAGTACCGTGGGCACCCCGCGCGACTTGCACACATCGACGAACGAGGCCGAAAGCCGCATCAAATGGAAAAAATGCACCACATCCGGACGGAAATCGTCGAGAACGCTGGCAAAACGCTGATCGAACAGGGTGTTGCGGTGTTCGAGGCGGGTAAAGTTGGCGTCACCGCCCATGGGGCTGGGGGAGAACGTGAAGCGCTCTATCTTGATGCCCTGGTACTCGTAGCTATCGAAACGCTCGGTGTCGCTGATCTGTTCGTGGCGGTAAAAACCCGTTACCACCCTCACATCATGGCCGAGCGCGATCAAACCCTTGGCGGTCTCCAGAGTCAGCACCTCGGTCCCGGAAGTGTGCTCGGGGAAGAACTGGTGGACGGTCAGCAGGACTTTCAAACGACACTCCCTTCGCGGTGCGGCGACATTTCAGATGCCATGGATGTCCTTACCCTTGCCCAGACGCTCGTCCCGCGCGCCCATGTATTGCCCGAGCACGCACGCCATGCTCAGGAACGGAATCTTGAGCATCATCTTCAACTTGCGTCGACGGCTGGGTTCATGAACGCGCAGATAGCGCATGTCTTCACCCATGCTCGCGGAAATTCCGTTCAGCGCCACCCCCAGGGTCGGCACCAGCGCCAACTCGTACTCTTCATACAGTTTGCGGTGCGTCAGATAGGTGCGCTGGTAATCATAACGTAGCGGGCGATCGTGCGAATGCACGACGAATGAGTCCGCCACATACGCGATTTTCCACCCGGCCATCAGGGCCTTGCGGCTCCACACGATATCCTCGGCAAATGCCACCTTGCCAAACGGGATGTTTTCCCAGCTTCGCCGCCGCAGCGCCGAACACACGTTGTCGAAGTTGCACAACATGTAGCGCTCGAATGGCTTCAGGCTCGCCCAGTGTTCGGGCGAAGGCAAACCGCGCACCTCGGACTGTTTTCTGCCGGTCAGCGCCATCTGCAGGTTGCGCCGGGTCAGCACATCCGCTTCGGACCGCGCCACCTGCCGCACGTAGGCGCCGCCCACCGCCGGATCGTCGAACGCCGCAGCCATACGCGCCAGCATGGATTCATCGCCAGCCGTGGCATCCTGCGTCATCAGCACCGCGACATCGGCGCGCGCCTCGCGCAGCGCCAGGTCGCGCGTCGCACCGTGATTGAACGTTTCGGGCGCAATCCGCACGATGCGCGCGTCGTGAGCGGCGGCAATGTCCAGCGTCTCATCGCGCGAACCTGAATCGACGACCACGAGATCGACATCCACATCCTTCTGGCGCCTGATCGCGCCCAGCACTTCATCGAACAGAACCCCGCCATTCTTGGTCGGAATGAGCACCGAAACCAGCTTACTCTGCAACGCCTAACTCCCCTGTTTCAAGCGCGTGGCCGCCCAGCGCAGCGGCGCCGTCACGCGCCAGCTCTTGGACTGCAGCATCTTCGCGATCTCGCCGTCGCGAGCCGCGATCTCGCCTTCGAGCAGTTCAATCCGCTCGACATACGACCGGCAAAGCGCTTCATATTCGCCCAGACGCGCATCGGACTCGCGCAGCCGCGTATCGGCGCTGCGCAACTGCCGGTCCGCGTCCTCGACGTGACGCATCGCCTGATCCAACCCGATCTTGTAGCCGTCGCGCTCCATGGCCGCCGCGAGCGCATCCAGGCGATCCTCATCGTTCCAGAGAGGCAACCATCTGCGCGCGATGGTGCGGGCAACCGCAGCCGCATCCTCGCTGAAATTGACACCAAAACCGTGCCCCTGGCCACCGATGCGATACTCGGCACTGACTTCATCGAGGAACACGAAACGCCCGCGCTGCATCAACTGCAACCAGAAATCCCAGTCCTCGTATATATCGAGCGACTCATCAAAGCGACAACAGCCCGCCTGCGCGCTGCGACGGAACAACGCCGCATGGATAGGAATATAGTTGCCGGTATACAGCCGCGCGCGATTGAACGGCTGGCGGTACTCACGCCCCGTCGGCTGCCACGCGTCATCGACGCAGCGCACCCCGGCGTAGGCCAGGACCGCATCGGCGGCTTGCGGCGCCTGCAGCACCCGCTGCAGCGATGACACGTGGCCTGGCAGTATCCGGTCATCGTCATCAAGAAACATGACGAACTCGCCGTCGGCGGCATCCAGCCCCAGGTTTGCCGCTGCGCTGCGGCGCAGCGGCTGGCCGCCGCCCACCTGCTTGATGCTGTAATCGGCACGCACTGCGGCCGGCACCGAGTGCACCGCCCCCGTCGCATTGACCAACACCACCTGTATCGCCGGGTAATCCTGCGCAGACACGGACGCGAGTGCTTCGGCCAGTGTTGGCCGATCCATGCTGCGTATGATGATCGAGACAAGAGGTTGATTCATGAATCAGGCTGGCCTGCCAGGAGACGCCATGCCATCGATCGGGATGCGGCGAAAGTCGCGCGGGCCACGCAAACGCCCCCGCAACACAGCCCATCCGCTCGGCACGAAACTGCGGAGGTTATCACTTTCGCCCCCGGCTGTTAAGTCAGCCAGGTTGACAGTGCTATTAACCCAAGCGGTACGTCACCGGACATCGACGTGTTTCGAGACCACGGAACGCTCAATCGTTGGAGACTTCACGGAACGCTTCCGCATAGCCTTTGCCACCGGGTAAATGGATGGCGCGGTAGCGCGCCATGCCTTCGGCGGCGGTGCGGTAGTCGACATAGCGCAGCGGCAGTTCATAGGCATCTATGGCGTCGCACTTGCGCGCATAGCTCTCCGTCACATCAACAAGACGATTGGCGGCCACCGGCATCCACGTCTCGTACTCGAACAATCGCACCGCCGGCCGGTCGCGGTCGCGTATGCCGCGCGCAAGCTGCCCGACCACCATGTGGTCGCGGTGTGCATCGACGGTCGCGGTGGTAAACACCCAGTCCGGCTCCATCTCCTTCCACACCCCAGCGATTGCGCGCTCCAACGCCGCATCGGCAACGAGTTCGCCATCCGGAAAGCCCAGAAAGCGCACCTCGGCCACCCCCAGCGCGCGAGTCGCACGTTCGGCCTCGGCCTTGCGGGTGCTCACCACGTCACCGCCGCAATAACCCTGCGGATCACCCATGCCACCATCGGACACGAATACCACCACGACATGGGCACCATCTGCCGCAAGTCTGGCGATGGTTGCGCCACACCCCAGGGTTTCGTCGTCGGGGTGCGGCGCAAGAACCATCACACGCACGTCAGCCGGACATTCCAGCAACTGTATCGGCACGAAAAGACCGGGACGCGCATCGGGCGCATCACCTGCGCGCTCAGGCGCGGGCGCGATCGCCGCCGCAGCGGGCAGCACGCCGTACGCCGCCAGATAGGCATCGGCAATCGTCGCGGCAGAGGGCCAGGCCGCGCCGCGCGCACGCCCCAGCCCCGCCAGCCTGGCACGCTCCGAGGGCTGCTTCAGCAGGTTGCGCAGCGCCCCGGTCAAAGCCTGCCGGTCGCCCGCACTCACGAGTACGGCCGCGGCTCCGACCACTTCACCCACCCCGCCCACGGCAGTGCACACCGCCGGCACGCCCATCGCGAGCGCCTCCAGGTTCGCCATGCCGAACGATTCGGTTTCCGAGGCGCTGACATAAACGTCGGCGCCAGCGTAATAGGGCCAGATGGCGTCAGTCGACGCGATGCGCACCTGCCCGCCCACCCCCAGCGTCGCGGCGAGCGCCTGCAGCGGCGCGGCATCACCATCACCGAGTATCACCAGCAGTGAATCCGGTCGCGCAACGGCGGCAAAAGCCGCGATCACGTCAGGAAACCCCTTCAGCGGCACCAACCGCCCCACGGCAAGGACAACCTGCCCCTGGTCCCAGCCCAGCTCGGCGCGCGCACGCCAGCGGTCCAACTGTGGCAATGGCGGCAGCGGGTGCGGTATCGCATGCCAGTGCGGCGGCACCTCCGGCACGCACAGATCGCGCGCGAGCTGCTTGAGGCTGGCGCGAGTCGGCGCGATGACCCAGTCCGCGGCATGCAGGATCGCGCGTTCGCGCGCACGCAGCATGCGCATCATGTGGCCGCCCAGACGCGCGCCATCCTCGTGCAACGCCTGGGTATAGCTGCCGAAACCGTGCTCGGTGACCCCCCAGCGCAGCCCCCCTCGGCGAGCGAACGTCGCCAGGCGCAGCCCCGCTGCGATGATGGGGTCGTGACAATGAACGTGGGAGTACCCATCGCGCCGCGCGATGCGCGCCGCCAGCCGGCCCATGTTGAGCCGCTCCAGCACGCCCCAGGTCAGCGAGTACATGTCGGTGCCGCGAAATATCCACTTCAGCGGCGGCACCAGCCAGGCATGCACGCGACGCACCACCCCCCAGCCACGCTCGCCCGCCTCCTCTTGACACAGGTAGCGCCAGTGCACACCGCGCTGGCCGAGAGCTTCCAGCACCGGCATCAGGCTCTTGGCCAGTCCGTAACGCTTGTCGGCATTGCGCTCGCGCGTCACCACCAGCAACCGCACGCTCCGCTCCGGCAGGGTCCCTGAGCCTTTCACTAGCGGAAATCCGTATCGCCGCCCATCAACCACCAACGCCCGGTGATGGTTGCGACGTCCGGCCCGGCCCCCCAGATGCTGGTCGGAATGCACACATCCAGCGCCCGCACCTCACCATCCGGGCCGCTGAGCAATGGCGCGGTGTGTTCCGACATCCAGCAATACAGCGACCGCCCGCCCTGCCGCGCGCACACGCGGCGCGCCTGGGCGACGAGGTACGGAAACAGTGCGAACGGCCCGATCAGGTCAACAAGCTCGCAGGCATCGCCCTCGCCCGCGCGCATCACGATCACCCCCAGCGGCTTGCCACTGAAGCGCTGGCTGATCAGAAAGGCCTGATAGTGTTGGCGCGGATGTGCAAAGTAGCGGTGCTTCACGTAGGCAGCATCGCGCACCCCGATCAGCAACTCATCCGCATCTGCCGCCATCCGCGCCCATAGCGCGTCCACAGTCGCGGCATCGCGCGCCAGATCCAGCGGGCGCACCCGGGTGCGCAGCAGCGGCCGATGCGCGCCCGGCCCCCAATGCACGGACACCAGTTGATCGACTTTCTGATACAGCCCCAGCCGCTCGGCAACCGCCATCGCACGCTGATTCGGGAAACCGAAGCCGATGTCGTGATGTAACAGAAACTGCTCCGCCGCGCTCGCGGCGGTCATGAAGAACGGCCCCTTGCGCGACAGAGTGCCGCGCTCCGGGGTCGCTACCATCACGTCACAGACCTGCAGCGCGCGCGCCGGGGTTCCACGCAGCATGATGCGCCGGGTCAGGCAGCCGTAGTGCGCGATGACTTCATCCGCAGCCCAGGCCACCACGCCGACACCGCGTCCGTCGCCATACTTCCAGTCCCACAATTCCGCGCTGATGTCGTGGTTGAAAACCCGCCCGAACAGGCTCTGCATCGCGGCAGGCTCGACGTACTGTGCATCGGCAATGCGCCAGCGCCGCTCTGCGCGACGAAATTGCAGCAGTTCGTGACGCGCCGCGCAGGGGGCGCTTTCCGCGTCATCGATCGGCGTCTGCCCGCTCAGTTCAAAACCACAGCGCGCCAGCGTGTGCACCAGGAAGCGCTCGACGTAGCAATCACCCGCATCGAAATACGCGCTCGTATCCGACACCAGATGATCCATGACCACCAGCACACCATCCGCAGTCAGCAAGTCGTGCGCCCAGGAGCCGAGCACCAGTTGGCCGACCTGACCGGCACATCCGACGAACACGACGGCGTCGTACGGGGTATGCGGCTGCGGGGCACGCGCCATCTGGGCCGCCATGTCGGTCGCGCCGCGATGCGCCAGGGACATGCCCGCCGGAGCGGCGCGTGATACGTCTTCCGACGAGCGGGGAGTCACCAGCAGCACTCGCCCGGAAAGCCCTTCCAGGCTGCGCGCGAGCGGCCCCGCCGGTATCGCGGTCCGTACGGCCGGGCGCTCGGCGGCGCAAAAATCGACATCCGTCTTCATGACTCGACGCTACCCGCCCATTCGTGCGGCAACGACACCACGCCCTGCTCCAGCCCTTCCTGACTCACTTCGATCTCAGCGATCTGGGCCGCCTCCTCGTAACAGTGGATGCCACGCTCGCACAGCAAATAGATATTCACCGCATAGCGCCCCTTGAGCAACGCCAGCCGTGGAAAGCTCAACGTCACCTCGGTGACCCCGTTCGTATCGCGCAGCAACTGGCGCTGGTCGTTGAGACTGCCCGCGCTGGTGATCATGCGCCCGTCCGTGCCGGTGAGCGCCACCGCGACCGTCGGCACCGGGCTGGCCGCATCGGATACAAAGCGTATCCGCACCGCCAGGTTCGAGCGATGCGTGGTCAGTTGCAGCCTGCGCCCAACCACGCCATCGACCTCGACCTCGACCTTCAGCAGCCGCGCCGTAATCGCACCCGGCGCGGGCTGTACCGCGCCATCGGCGGCAACTGGATCGGCATGCGTCACCGCCGCCGCACCTGCGCCCGCGTCCGCCGGGACGATCGCGCCCGCTCCCCCCGGTGTGCCAAGGAACCCGTTGTACGCCGCCACCACCACTGAGGCCGGACCATCCTCGCGTACTCGCCCCTCGTGTATCCACACCGCGCGATCGCACAGCGCCTCGACCTGATAGAGCGAGTGCGAGCAGAAGAATATGGTCTTGCCCGCCTGCTTGAACTGCATGATGCGATCAAACGACTTGCGCGCGAAGATCCCGTCACCCACCGACAACGCCTCGTCCACGATCAACACGTCGGGCGTCACGCAGGTCGCCACCGAAAACGCGAGCCGCACGAACATGCCCGACGAGTAGTTCTTGACCGGCTCGCCCATGAAGTCGGCGATCCCGGCGAAGTCCACGATGCTGTCATAGAGCGCGTCGACCTGTTCGCGCGTCAGGCCCATCACCGCGCCGCTCAGATAAACGTTGTCGCGCCCGCTCATCTCGGGGTGGAAGCCAGCCCCCAGCTCCAGCAGCGCCGACACCCGACCGCGCACCTCCAGCCGCCCCATGCTGGGTTGCAGGGTGTTCGCGAGCAGCTTGAGCAGCGTGCTCTTGCCCGCTCCGTTCAACCCCACCACCCCCACCACCTCGCCGGCCTCGACGGCGAGATCGAGCGGATGCAGTGCCACGTGCTCGCGATGGCAGCGGCGGCCGGTGACCACTTCACGCAAGCGGTCCAGCACATGCTCGTAATGGACGTAGGTCTTGCCCACGCCTCGCAGCGCTATCACACTCACAGCGCCTCCCGCATGTGCGGTTGCGCGCGGTAGAAGATCACCCACGCCGGCCCCAGCAACACCAGCCACAGCAACCACGGCCGTATCCAGTTACCGGCGGTCACGGGTAAACCGAGAATCAGGTGATGCACCACCGCCAGGATGTCGGCCAGCGGGTTCAGCACCATGAAGGGCTGCATCGCCTCCGGCAACATCTGCGGCATGTAGAGAAACGGCGTCAGATACATGAACATCGTCAGCACGAAAGGCAGGAACTGGCGAAAATCGCGCACGAACAGCCCCACCACCGACAGCAGATAAGCCAGCGGCAACAGCCACAGCAGCAACGCCGCAATGATCAACGGCGCATACAGCGCCGCCAGCGGCCCGGCCAGCAACCCCACCAGGACGATATACACCATGCCAAAAATCGCCCCTGCCATGACCAGAGGCAGCAGCGGCAGCAGCACGATGGGAAAGGCCATGCGGCTGTACAGCGACGACAGGTCGTTGAGCACCGCTGTGCTGCGCATCACCGCTTCGCTGATCAGCAACCACGGCAGCATGCCCACCAGGAAGTAATCGAGAAACCCGATCCGACCCGGAAAGCGCACCTGCAACACCAGCTCCAGCAGAAACCAGAACGCCAGCATCTGCAAGGCCGGCTGCACCAGCAACCAGGAGAAACCAAGCACCGTACCCGAAGTGCGATCCGCCAGATCGCGGCGCAGCAGCAGCAGGAACAGACTGCGGTGCCTCGCCAACGCGCGCAGCGGTTCGACCAGGCCACTACAGGCGTGAACGGCTAGCCGAAGCGGTAAGCGCAGGATCTTGGCAACAGGCATGAGTCAGATGGAGAATCCAGTTCCGGACAGGTCTCGGGCCAAAGCCGCCATCGCACCGCGTCGCGTCGCCGCGTACCGGAAAGGCAGCTCGGGCGGCTGGCGCCGCCACCCGGCCAATCGCGCCGAATTCTAACACACACGGCCCCTCCCGGCTGCGCCTGCGCCAGCGCCGAGCCACACAGGATCCTGGCGTTTGGCAACAACGATCCGTCAAGCTAACAAGAGGTTACGTCGAGGAAGTCGACAGCCGCTTTCGCCGTTGACTTACACTTTGGACAGTCAGCTACCACAGACCCTTGAGCCGAGCCTGTTTGCCATTCAAGATGGCGCGCGGTAGTGATGGCGTCGGCGTGTTATCAAGGCGCCGCTCGCAGCAATCATCGTAGACCTCCGGATCGAACGGACTTTCGGCCATTTCGATAGCAAAGGATGAGCACTCCATGACCACAGTCGTGATTGAACATGTCGCACTCAATGAGTTGCCCGCCGCTTGGCGCGCGCGACTTCCTGCAGCGCCGGGCACGCGGGTGACGGTGCGCATCGAAGAGGAAACCGTCGAGCAGGAAACGCACACCGAATTGACGGACAACCCGCTGTTCGGCATGTGGCAAGACCGGGAAGATACGGCCGACGCGACCGCCTATGCACGTAGGCTGCGCTCGGCGCGCTATGCCGTCGACGGCTCGCGCCGCGAAGACTGAGCAATGCTGATCGACACCGACGTACTGATTTGGATGACACGCGGCCACACGGGCGCCGCCACCCGCTTGCAGGCGATGACGCCGTGGCGCATCTCGGCGGTGACCTACATGGAATTGGCGCAAGGATGCCGCAACAAGCGGGAGCTGGAGCGCATCAAGAAGGGGCTGATGTTATGTCAGACTGAAATTTTGCCCCTCGGCGCGGCGATCTCGGACCGCGCCATGCAGTTGATCGACGCCTATGCGCTATCGCATGGCATGCAAGTGGGCGATGCGCTGATTGCCGCCACCGCGCTCGAACACGGCCTGACGATATTTACCGCCAACGCAAAGCATTTCGCCCCTGTTGATGACCTCCGTATCGAGATATTTGCCCCCTGAAACGCAGGGCATGCATCCGTACGGCGAAAGACCGTTGAGCACCGCAGCGCCGAAGGAAGGATGAGCCGCGGGCGTAGTCCCCCGTATGGCGATGCACATGCTGCTCAGCCAACACACCAGCGTAGCCCCTTCTGCATCCTTGCGCTCCACCCCGGACACACCTCGATCGACGAGAAGCGCCGAGAAAATCGACAGCGGATAGTGGAGTTGACTTACACTTTTCACCGTATGCCACGGTCGCTTCGACGGTGAATTCCACGGTCAATAACCAGCCCGGCAACACACCGTCGCACCGGCGAAAGCCGGTGCCCAGTTTCACCCGCCTGGATTCCGGCGTTCGCCAGAATGACGAGTAATCTGTTTGGTTGCCGACTCAGTATCCTGGCGCCCTGATGCGAACGGAGCTAAAAGCCATGACTGCCCGAGAAGTTGAAGCCGCACTACTTACCCGGTGTGCCGCAGTCGCGCGCAGCGTCGCGCCAGAGGCCCAAGATCAACGCGAGGCAAATGTATTCCGGGTGGCCGCAATCGTCATGCAGTCGCGGTTTCCGCGCGAATCAGGCAACCTGATGGCGGCGAGCGAGACGTATTTCGCCACGCATCCGGATGAAAGGCTGGTTTCGGGAGAGATTGTCAGGAATGGCTGGATTACAAGCCTGCCGCGCTTGCGCGACATGCTGAGCCAACGGCTGTCTTGAGCGCCGCATCATGTCAAAAGAGCTAATACTTCATACACATACCGCGCTTGCGGAAGGTCTGCGGGAGTTGCTCAGGCAACTGCAAGAACGACTCGCGCTGCGCAGCCCGGTCAACGTGTTCCTGGCTGGCGGTATGGCTGTCCACCTATACACAGCAAATCGTGTCACCACTGACGTCGACGCGGAATTCGGAAGTCGTGTTTTCATCCCGAATGATCTGATCGTCGATGTCACGCTGGAAGACGGAACACATGAGTCAGTCTATTTCGACACCAACTACAACTCGACTTTTGCGCTGATGCACGAGGACTACCTCGACGACGCCATTCCGCTGGACCTTGGTGTGGCGCAGATAAGGCTATATGTTCTCTCTCCCCTTGATCTTGCAGTCAGCAAGATTGCCCGTTTTGCCGATAACGACAAGGAAGATATTGCCGCACTGGTGCGCCTTGGACTGACCACCGCCGACGAGATCGAGCAGCGTGCCACAAGCGCATTGGCCGGATACGTTGGCGGGCAGGCCATGTTGCTGCTGAACCTTCGCGATGCCGTCGCCCTGGCCCGTCGAGTCGAGGCCGACTCGCCTCGCTCATAGGATCTACGGTACTCGCGCGCGGCGTCATGCGCTTCGTAGGAGGGGCTTTAGCCCCGAACACAGCGATGGTCGCGGCTGAAGCCGCTCCTACGAAAGGTCTGCGGTGCGATTGCGCTGGCGCCACCCCCGCTCAGTACGTCAACACAGGCTTGCGCATCAGATCGAGATAGACGACATGCCAGTCACCGTCGATCCAGATCCACTCCTGGTCGGTATCCACCCAGCCGCGCGGCACTTCGGCCTTGCGCCCGTCGGGCAGGTCGAATGGTTTGACTTCGTGCTCGAAGCGCACCTTGACCTTGTAGCGCACCGGGGTGATTTCGCTCATCTCGCCCACTTCGAAGCCGTGGACCAGCACC
>JACOUN010000073.1 GCA_016177805.1 Rhodocyclales bacterium | reverse complement strand
GCCGCCGCGATGCGCAGGCGGTCGGGGATGAACACCAGTTGCGGCAGGTCGAGCTGGACGTCGGTATCGATGCGGCCGATGCCGGGCACGGTGGCCAGCTTCTGCTGGAATTCGCGCGAGAGGCGGCCGACCTCGTCGATGTTGTCGCCGGACAGCACGAACTGCAGCGGCTCGCCGCGCTGGCCGCCGACCACCGCGAAGGGCGCGGCGAAGGCGCGCGCGCCGGGAATCGCGGCGAGGTCGCGGCGCACCGCGGCGATCACCTCGTGCTGGCTGCGCGTGCGTTCCTCGCGCGGCGCCATGCGCACCACCACCGTGCCCTGGTTCACCTGGCCGGCGGTACCGAGTCCGATCAGGGCGAACTCCGTGCGTATCTCCGGATAGCGGTTGAGCACTTCCTCGACTTCGCGCAGCTTGCCGTCGGTGTAGTCGATGCTGGAACCCAGCGGCGTGCGCAGCGAAATGCGGAAGCGGCCTTCGTCTTCGTCGGGGGTGAAGGTCTTGCCCACGTTCATGAAGAAAAATACCGAGGAGCCGACCACCGCGACGGTCAGTGCCACGACCTGCCAGCGGCGGCGCAGGGCGCGATCAAGCAGCCGGATGTAGAGCCGGTCGAGGCCGCCCAGCACGCGGTCGAACAGGTGGTAGATGCGGCCGTGCTGCTTTTCGACCTTGAGGTAGCGCGAGCAGAGCATCGGCGTCAGGGTCAGCGAGACAAACAGCGAGACCAGCACGCCGAAGGTGACCACCACGGCAAACGAGCGGAAGAACTGGCCGATGATGCCGGACAGGAAAATCACCGGGGCGAAGATCGAGACCAGCGACAGCGTCGCGGCAATCACGGCGAACACCACTTCCTTGCTGCCATTGACCGCGGCGGCGACCGGCTCGGGATCGATCTCCTCGCGGTGGCGGAAGATGTTCTCCAATACCACGATGGCATCGTCGACGACGACGCCGATCAGCAGCAGCAGCGCCAGCATGGTCAGCGAATTCAGCGT
>JACOUN010000071.1 GCA_016177805.1 Rhodocyclales bacterium | reverse complement strand
GATCTTCTGCCGGTTCGACAACGTGTCGTCCAGGTCCATGGCGCCGATCACCGAACGCAGGTTGGTGGTGGTGAGGTTGACGATGGCTTCTTCCAGATGCCGCACCTGGTAGGCGGCGCGCGCCGCGTCATCGATGCGGAAAAACACCACCCCGTCGGCGATCACGGCGGCGTTGTCCTTGGTGATCACGGTCTGGGCCGGCACATCGAGCACCTGCTCCATCACGGTGAGGCGCCGGCCGATGCGATCGACAAACGGGATGATGACCCAGAAACCGGACTCCAGCGTGCGAATGTAGCGACCGAAACGCTCGACCGTCCACTTCTCCCCCTGGGGCACGGTCTTGACTCCGGCGAACACCAGGCCCACGGCGACCAGGACAACCACGCCGGCAAATACCGCGAACAATTCCATAGCTGCGCTCCTCGTGAATGGCCGGGCCGGACATCGACGCGGCGGCAGGCGCCCGCATCAGCGCCGCGACCGATACATTACCACCACGGCCATTCATGACAAGCGGAACAGCAGGCGGCTATACCCGCCCTTCACGCTGCAGTTCAGCCCACTCATCGTCGGTAAACAGGCGTGAGCGGGTATGAAAGGCCTTACCGGTGCCGCCTTCGAGCGAGAAAGTGCCGCCCTGACCGTCAATGACGTCGATGATCAGCTGCGTATGCTTCCAGTACTCGTACTGCGAGGCGCTGATGTAGAAAGGCACACCGCCGATGTCGCCGAGATAAACGTCGTGGGGGCCGATGGTGAGATCGGTGGGCAGGTAGCAGTTGGCGGCGCTGTTGTCGCAACAGCCGCCGGACTGGTGGAACAACAGCGCCGGGCCATACTGCTGTTTCAGGTACTGAATCAGTTCCAGCGTTGCGGGGGTGGCGATGACGCGATCGACCATGAAATTCTCCTGGAAGCGCCATGAAAAAAGGGGGCGGTCGCCCGCCCCCAGGATTTACGGCCAGAGGAGGAGTGCGCGGTTCAGAAGAAGCCCAGCTTGCTCTCGCTGTACGAAACCAGCAGGTTCTTCGTCTGTTGATAGTGGTCGAGCATGACCTTGTGGGTTTCGCGGCCGATGCCGGACTCCTTGTAGCCGCCGAAGGCGGCATGGGCCGGATAGGCATGGTAGCAGTTGGTCCACACCCGGCCGGCCTGGATGGCGCGGCCCATGCGGTAGGCGACGTTGCCGTTGCGGCTCCACACCCCGGCGCCGAGGCCGTACAGCGTGTCGTTGGCAATCGCCAGCGCTTCGGCCTCGTCCTTGAAGGTCGTCACGGCCAGCACCGGGCCGAAGATCTCTTCCTGGAAGATGCGCATCTTGTTGTGGCCCTTGAACAGCGTCGGCTGAACGTAGTAGCCCTCGGCCAGTTCGCCGCCCAACTGGGCCGTGCTGCCACCGCACAGCACGGTAGCGCCTTCCTGACGACCCAGATCCAGGTAGGAGCTGATCTTGGTCATCTGTTCACGCGAGGCCTGGGCGCCCATCATGGTTTCGGTGTCGAGCGGGTTGCCCTGCTTGATGGCCTTCACACGCGCCAGCGCGCGGTCCATGAATTTGTCGTAGATCGACTCCTGGATCAGCGCACGGCTCGGGCAGGTGCACACTTCGCCCTGGTTGAAGGCGAACAGCACCAGGCCTTCGATGGCCTTGTCGAGGAAGCCGTCATCCTTCGCCATCACATCCTCGAAGAAGATGTTGGGCGACTTGCCGCCCAGTTCCAGCGTCGCCGGGATCAGGTTGTTGGCGGCGGCTTGGGCGATGACGCGACCGGTGGTGGTCGAGCCGGTGAAGGCGATCTTGGCGATGCGCTTGCTGTTGGCCAGCGGCAAGCCGGCTTCGCGGCCAAAGCCGTTGACGATGTTGAGCACGCCCGGCGGGAGCAGATCGGCGATCAGTTCGGCCACCAGCAGGATCGACACCGGCGTCGACTCGGCCGGCTTGAGCACCACGCAGTTGCCGGCGCCCAGGGCGGGGGCCAGTTTCCAGGCGGCCATCAGGATCGGGAAGTTCCACGGGATGATCTGGCCGACGACGCCCAGCGGCTCGTGGATGTGATAGGCCATGGTGTTCTCGTCGATCTCCGAGATGCCGCCTTCCTGCGAGCGCAGGCAACCGGCAAAGTAGCGGAAATGATCGATCGCCAGCGGGATGTCGGCGTTGAGCGTCTCGCGGATCGGCTTGCCGTTATCGACGGTCTCGGCGTAGGCGAGCAGCTCGAGGTTGGCTTCTAGGCGATCGGCGATCTTCAGCAGAACGTTGGAGCGGGTGGTGGCGTCGGCCTTGCCCCACTTCGGGAAGGCGGCATGGGCGGCGTCGAGCGCCAGCTCGATGTCCTCGGCGGTCGAGCGGGCGACCTGCGTGTAGGGCTTGCCGGAGATCGGCGTCACCACATCGAAGTATTGCCCCTTGACCGGCGCCACCCACTTGCCACCGATGAAGTTGTCGTAACGGCTCTTGAACTGAACCTTGGCACCAGCGCTGCCGGGCATATCATAGATCATCGAAGTTCTCCTTTGGATTTGTCTGGATGCGCACACAGGTGCGTCGCCTGTCATGATTGCAGGACGCATGCCAGAGACCAAAGGCGAGCGAAGCCGTACGATATTCTCACGTTAATTCATACACTTGATGAACATTGCGGGATCTGGCATACCCCGCCTCGCCGTGCCAGGTTAAGAGCCGGGCACTGTTCCAACATGGAACACCTGCTCCACTTTGGAACAGTGCGCGATAGCCGCTCAGGCGCCTTGCGGCGCCAATAAACGGCAATCCAACAGATTGCTGGTCATTCCGGCGCAAGCCGGAATCAATGCGGTGGAATCGGGCACCGGCTTTCGCCGGTGCGACGTGTGATTGCCGGGGCTTGTGCTCGACCCGTGGTCAATAACACCTGGGGACGGTGCCCGGCACCAGGATGCCGCGATCGACGGTACGGATGTCCGTACGGCCGCAAAAGGCCATGCTCAGGTCCAGCTCACGCGCGATCAGTTCCAGGCACTTGGTCACCCCCGCCTCCCCCATCGCGCCGAGTCCGTAGAGGAAGGCACGTCCTATCATGGTGCCACGCGCGCCCAGCGCGATCGCCTTGAGCACGTCCTGCCCGGTGGTGATGCCGCCGTCCAGCCACACCTCGATGTCGTTGCCGACCGCCTCCACGATGGCGGGCAAGGCCGCGATCGACGACAGCGCGCCGTCGAGCTGGCGCCCGCCGTGATTCGACACCACCAGCGCGGTCGCGCCACAGTCGGCGGCCAGGCGCGCATCTTCGGCGTCGAGGATGCCCTTGAGGATCAGCGGCCCGCCCCAGCGTTTCTTGATCCATTCCACGTCGGCCCAGCTCAAGGTCGGATCGAACTGTTCGGCGGTCCACGCCGACAGCGACGACATGTCGCTGACGCCCTTGGCGTGCCCCATGACGTTGCCGAAGGTGCGCCGCTGTGTGCCGAGCATGCCCAGGCACCAGCGCGGCTTGCTCGCCATGTTGATGAGACTGGCCAGCGTCGGCTTCGGCGGCACGCTCAGCCCGTTCTTGAGATCCTTGTGCCGCTGCCCGACGATCTGCAGATCCAGCGTCAGCATCAGCGCCGAGCACTTCGCGGCGCGGGCGCGGTCGATCAGACGCTCGATGAAATCACGGTCGCGCATCACGTAGAGCTGGAACCAGAACGGCGCGGTGGTATGCGCGGCGATATCCTCGATCGAGCAGATGCTCATGGTCGACAACGTAAACGGAATGCCGAAAGCCTCAGCGGCGCGCGCCGCCAGGATTTCGCCGTCGGCGTGCTGCATGCCGGTGAGCCCGGTCGGCGCGATCGCCACCGGCATCGCGACCGCCTGCCCGGCCATGGTGGTGCGCAGGCTGCGCCCTTCCATGTTCACCGCCACGCGCTGGCGCAGCTTGATCGGCTCGAAATCGCGCGCGTTGGCGCGGTAAGTGGATTCGGTCCAGGAGCCGGAGTCGGCGTAGTCGTAGAACATCTTCGGCACCCGCTTGCGTGCCAATCGGCGCAGGTCTTCAACGCAGGTAATCACTGCCATGCCCTTCTCCGGTTGATGTCAGAGGCTGTGAAAAATTTCGCACCGTAGCGAGAGCGCGACTGGGCGCTCCCGGCAAGGCGCGGGGGCGCACGAAATCGGGGCGCGTAGCGGGCTACGTAACCCGATTTCGGGGGTCCCCGCAACGCAGCAGGGGGCGTTCAGGTGCGATCGCAGTAGGTGCGACATTTTTTCACAGCCTCTCAGACTTGCAACGCTGCTGTAGTGGATCAGCCGCGCTCGCAATAGGCGCCTTTCACAGCCCTTCAGGGCAGCGTGGCGTTGCCGGCAACGGCGGCGCGCCCCAGCTCGAACGCTTCGCGATTGACCTCCACAAGCGCCGGCTTGCGGCTGCGAAAGCGCGCCAGCACCGCCTCCAGCAGCACTTCGGCCGGGAACGGCAGGCGATCGGCCATCGCCCCCAGCATCACGGTGTTGCCCAGGCGGATGTTGCCCCGTTGCTGCGCCAGGGTGGTCGCGTCAAACGCATACAGCTCGATACCGAGCGCGCGCATCTGCGCCACCGGGTCTTCCGGATAGTCGAACAATCCGATGTTGACGATGGGCGGGACGATGCGCCCGGCATTGACCAGCGCCACCCCGCCCGGCCGCAGCATATGCCCCCAGCGCAGCGCTTCGGCCGCTTCGAAGCCGACCAGCAGATCGGCCTCGCCGGTGCGAATCTGCGGCGACAGCACCTGCTCGCCGAAGCGCAGGTGCGAGGTCACCACACCGCCGCGCTGGCTCATGCCCGCCACCTCGGTCTTCTTCACGTCGAAGCCGAGCGACAGCGCCGCTTCGGCCAGGATCTCGGTGGCGGTCATCACCCCTTGCCCGCCTATGCCGCACACCAGTATGTTGGTCACCTTGGCCATCGTCATCAGGTCCTGAGGAATTTGAGTGGTTGCACCGGCCTGAGCGGTTTGACGTGCACGATGGCCTCGGGGGCGCACGGCTGCACGCACAGACCGCAGCCGGTACAGGCCGAGGTGTCGATGCGCACGAAGGCCAGATCCACTTCCTTGCCCGAGGCCTTCACCTCCTTGTCACGCCGCGTCACGTGGATCGCCGGACAGCCGACGTCGATGCAGTTGCCACAGCCGGTGCACGCATCTTCCTTGACCAGATACGGCAGCGTCGGCTCGTAGCGGTCGATCAGCACGCAGGGGCGATCGGTGATGATCACCGACGGCTCCTCGATCTTGGTTTCCTCGCGCAGCGCCTTGAACAGCACCGGCAACTGGTAGGGGTCGACCACGCGGATGCGCTCCTTCTTCACCCCCAGCGCCTCGCACAGCTTGGCGAAGTCGATACGCGGCGCCTCGTCGCCATGAATGTCGCGCCCGCTGCCCGGATTCTCCTGGCCGCCGGTCATGCCGACGGTGCGGTTGTCGAGCAGCAGTATCGTGACGTTGCCACGGTTCCAGGTGATGTCGAGCAACCCTTGCATGCCCATGTGCATGAAGGTCGAATCGCCGATCACCGCCAGCACTTTCTTGTTCTTGTCGGCCTCGCCGCGCCCCTTGTCCATGCCGAGCGCCACCCCCATCGAGGCGCCCATGGAAATGCAGCTATCCAGCGCGTTCCACGGATGGCCCGCCCCCAGGGTGTAGCAGCCGATATCGCCCGAGATCACGATGTTGCGCAGTTGCGACAGCGTGTAATACACCCCCAGGTGCGGACAGGCCGAGCACAGCGTGGGCGGGCGCGGAAACACCTGCTGCGGCTCCAGGTGTTCAGGTTCGGCAACAGGCTCGCCGCGCAACCGGGCAAGCCCCGGCAGCAGCACTTCGGGCGCCAGCTCGCCCCAGCGCGGCAACACATCCTTGCCGTGGCAGGCGATACCGGCGGCCTTGAGTTCGTTTTCCAGCAACGGCTCGGTTTCCTCCACCACCAGCAGCGCCTCAACGCTCGCGGCAAAGCGGCGCACGGCTTCCAGCGGTGCCGGATAGGCCAGGCCCAGCTTGAACACCGGGGCATCGGGAAAGGCCTCGCGCACGTGCATATAGGCCGGTCCGGAGGTGACGAAGCCTACGCGCCGGTCAGTGCCGTCAACCGACACATTGAAAGGCGAAGTCTCGGCCTCGGCGCGTATCGCCGCCTCGCGTTCGAACATCAGCGGCACGCGCGGCTTGGCGTGCCCCGGCACCATCACCCAGCGGCGCGCGTCCTTGGTGAAACCGCCCTGCTCGACTTCGCTGCGCTCACCGGTCGACACCACCCCCTTGACGTGGCAGATGCGCGTGGTGAGCCGCAGGATGACGGGGGTGTCGTGGCGCTCGGACAGCTCGAAGGCGGCCAGCGTCATCGCATAGGCCTCCTGTGAATCTGCCGGCTCGAACACCGGCAGATGCGCGAAGCGCCCCCAGAAGCGCGAATCCTGCTCGTTCTGCGACGACGACATGCCGACATCGTCGGCCACCGCGATCACCAGTCCGCCCTCGACCCCGGTGACCGTCATCGTCATCAGTGCGTCGGAGGCGACGTTGAGCCCGACGTGCTTCATCGCGCAGAACGCGCGCGCGCCCACCATCGAGGCACCCAGCGCCACTTCCAGCGACACTTTCTCGTTCACCGACCACTCGGTATACAGATCCGGGTAGTTGGCCAGCACTTCAAGGATCTCGGTCGACGGCGTGCCGGGATAGGCCGCCGCGACACGCACGCCCGCCTCCCACACCGCGCGCGCGACAGCCTCGTTACCCGAAAGAAAGAGCCGGGCGGCGGCCGGCACAAGCTGGGATGCAGACATCGGATCGGTCCCGTTGATGAGGAGGGACGAGTGTACCGATCGGTCGCCACCCCCCCGTTGATCCAGATCAAGCGGTGCCGCAATGCCCTTTCTGTATCAGATTCAGCCCCGCAGCGCGCCCGGCTCGCCCGTCATCACGCACTGCACCAGCTCGGCCAGCGAGTTGGCCCCCATCTTCTCCATGACTCGGGCGCGATGCACTTCAACCGTCTTGATACTGATGCCCAGCACGTCGGCAATCTGCTTGTTGAGCTTGCCCGCGATGATGAGATCGAGCACTTCGCGCTCGCGCTGCGTCAGATCCCCCAGGCGCCGCACGATCTCCGCTTCCACCTGGCGCTGCTGGCGGCTGTTGCGCTCGCGCTCCAGGCTTTCCTCGATCAGCCCGAGCATGTCGCGATCGCCGAACGGCTTTTCGATGAAGTCCACCGCGCCGCGCTTGACCGCCGACACCGCCATCGGCACGTCGCCATGCCCGGTGATGAAAATCACCGGCAGGGAGCAGTGGCGCAGACGCAGCTCCTCGAACAACTCCAGCCCGCTCATCCCCGGCATGCGCACATCCAGCACCAGGCAGCCGGTCATGCGCGGCTGGTAGGCGGCCAGAAAGGACTCCGACGAATCATAGGCACACACCCGGTAACCACTCGATTCGAGCAACCACACCAGGGAATCGCGCAGGGCCTCATCGTCATCGACGATGTATATGCACTGATCAGGCTCTTCGTGCGACGTGCTCACTCACGACCTCCGTGGGCAATGTGAAGGAGAAGATGGTACCGCCTTCCGGGTTGGCATCGACAGTCAAACGTCCATCGTGGAATTCGACGATGGAACGGCAGATGTTGAGCCCCATCCCCATCCCTTCGGCCTTGGTGGTATAGAACGGGGTGAACAACTGCTTGCGCTCCTCCTCGCCGATGCCGTGGCCGCGATCGATGACCGACACTTCCACCCAGCGCGCGCCCTCGGCGCGCGCGCGCACGATCAGCACCCGTTCGTTGCGCGGCAGTTCGGCCATCGAATCGAGTCCGTTCTTGACCAGGTTGATCACGACCTGCTCGATCATGATGCGGTCGGCGTGCACCGGCGGCAGCCCCGGCGTGACCTCCAGCACGATGCGCCCGCTCACACGCCGCGCGTCGATGTCGGCGAAACCGATTGCATCGTCCAGCACCTCGGCGATCTGCACCGCGCCGCGGCGCGGCTCGCTCTTCTTCACGAACTCGCGCACCCGGCGGATGATCTTGCCCGCCCGTTCAGCCTGGAAACTCGCCTTCTGCATCGCCGCGAGCAGGTCTTCCTGACGGTACTTGCCCGACTGGATGCGCGTCACGCAGCCCATGCAGTAATTGGCAATCGCGGACAGCGGCTGATTCAGTTCGTGCGCCAGCGTGGAAGCCATCTCGCCCATCGTGATCAGTCGCGACGTGTGCTGCAGGCGCTCGGCCTGCTGACGCGATACCTCGGCGTTCTGCTTGCGGTCGGTGATGTCGGTGGCAATGCCCATGCGCACCACCCGTCCATCGACCCAGCGCGTGGCGTGCTCGCGCACGTGATACCAGCGCCCCGACAGCGGATGCTGGACTTCGCCATCGAACAGTTCCATGGGCAATTGCGCGACATCCAGGCCCAGCAGATCGACCCGGTAGTCGTCGCTGTCGGGCTGCGCCACCGCCACCCCGCGCACGGTCTGCCCCACCGCGTCGAAGCCGTAGATGTTCTTGAAGGTGCGGTTGGCGAACAGGATTTCATCCGAAGTCGTGTCGGCCACGAACACCGCCGCGTCCAGCCCGTCCAGCACCGCCTCGAAACGCACCTGGGCTTCTTCGAGCGCGGCGCGCACCCGCTTCGGCTCGGTGATGTCGGTCACCGAGGCCATCCAGCCGGTCTGCTTGCCCGCCAGGTCGATCAGCGGCGACAGATAGAAGCGCGCATCCAGGTGCTCGCCGTTCTTGCGCCGGATGCGCATCTCGAACCCGCTCGTCGGCGCATGCCCGGCCAGGGTGCGGTCCAGGTTGCGCCCGCAGACATCCAGTTCCTCGTCCGGCCAGTAGGGGAAAGGCGGCACCGCCCCGACCAGTTCATCCTCGCCGAACCCGACCATGCGGCAGAACGCGCTATTCACATAGATGATGCGCCCGGACAGATCGATCGCGCGCATGCCGGTAATCACCGACTCTTCCATCGCCTTGCGGAACGCCGACTCGGCGCGCAACGCGTCCTCGGTCGCCTTGCGCCCGGTAATGTCATGGGCGACCGCATACACGAGCTTCTCTTCCAGAACCGGGTTGATGCTCCACGCCAGCCACTTGAAAGTGCCGTCGGCACAGCGGCAGCGGTTCTCGAAACTCGCCGGGCGCCCGGCCGCGAGCTGGCGCATCTGCTCCAGCGTGTCGGGGATGTCGTCGCTATGCACGATGTCAATCAGCGCACGCCCCGGCAGCGGTACCGGATCGTAGCCGAGGATGCGGGCAAACGCAGGATTGCAGCGGCGGAAGGTGCCATCCATGCCGACGATGCACAGCAGGTCGAGCGACATGTTGAACAGCCGGTCGCGTTCCTTTTCCACCTGCACGCGCCGCCTGACATGGGTGCGCAGCAGCACCAGGCTCCACAGAATGATGATCGACAGCCCCAGGATCATCGCGGTGGGCAAGGCCTTGGGCAGCTCGCCCTCGGTCCGGAACGCGGTCGCGCGCAGGGTCAGCCCGTTGCCCGGCGGGTCGAGCGCGATTTCGAACGAAATGCTCTCGTCCAGTTCCAGCACGCTGGAATTGACCGCGAGCAGATCGCCCTTGCCGCTCACCAGCGCCAGGCGGTACTTCTCGGCAAACCAGCTCGGCACCAGGTGCCGCACCATGCGATCGATGGAATAGACACCGACGATCGCGCCGACGAATTCACGCCCACGCCGCACCGGCACGTAAAGCTCCAGCACCGTGCTACCGCGCGCGTTGGTGTAGGCCTCGCCGTAACTCGGACGCCCCAGCTCACGGGCGCGATAGAACGGCGCGGTCTGAGCAGGCGACAGTATGTCGCCGGCCAGCCAGTCGGTGGTGTCGAACGGCGCCGACCACTGCACCGTTTCGCTCGGCCCGACCCACACGACGTTCACCAGCTCGCTGTTGTTGGCGATGTGCTGGTTGGCACGGAGCTGAAAACCGTCCGGATCAAGGGAATGCGCGGCAAAGTCGCGCGCCAGTTGCCCGAGGAATTCCTCGGTGCCCTGCATGTGCAAGCGTATCGTCTGCTCCGCCCACTGCACGTCGCGCGCCACCGCGTTGCGCTGCCCTTCGGCCTCGCGCGTCTGCAGCAACCACACCAGCGCCAGCATGGTCAGCGCGAACACCCCCACCGCGACATAGGGCGCGGTCCAGTACCAGCGTACAAATCTGGATCCGCCACGCGGTCCGGTGTCTATCATCCAGCCTCACCCAGTGTTTCCGCGCCGCGCGAATGTCATGTTGATCTCGTGCGACGCCGCCGATGGCAGCGCCACACCCCGCGCGCGGAACCTCCCCCAACCCCATCCGCGAGCCGCTCCGGCCTGCGGCAGTCACCCCGCCCTGAAGGACAGGACTTGCGCTCGACTCGTCGCCGGCAAGACCAGAATCAACGGCGTCACGCCTCCCCGCCCGATTTTGCCCCTAACACCGGCAAACCGGCATCCGGTCTTACCCTAATCCGGGCACACCCTCATCCAGACTCTCCGCGTCTTGCCCAAGCTGCGAAATTCGATCCCGGCTGCGGGTTTTCGGCAATTATATTCCCAGCCGGCGCCGCCTACATTGCGCAGATGCCGATACTGTCCGCGGAGTATTCACGCGTGCTGCGTTTCCTGTTTGCCGTCCTGTGCCTCGTCGCACTGCCCGTCATGGCTGACTCCGCCATACGGATAGGCGTGTCCGGGCCGTTCACGGGCGGCTCCAGCCCCATGGGGCTGTCGATGCGCGACGGCATACGCATTGCGGCCGCCGAGATCAATGCCGGCGGCGGAATACTCGGACGCCCGATAGAACTGGTCGAGCGTGACGACGAAGCGCGCAACGAGATGGGCGCGCAGGTGGTGCAGGACCTGATTAACAACGAGCGCATCGTGGCCGCGCTGGGCATCGTCAACACCGGGGTGGCGCTGGCCAGCCAGCGCTACTACCAGCAGGCACGCATTCCCATCGTCACTTCGGTAGCCACCGGCACCCTGGTCACGCGTCAGTTCCTGCCCCCCGAGCACCCCGACAACTTCGTGTTCCGCGTCTCCGCCAACGACACGATCCAGGCCGCGATGATCGTGGTCGAAGCGATCGACCGGCGCAAGCTCAACCGCGTGGCGATCTTTCACGACGCGACCAATTACGGTCTGCTCGGGGCTGAAGATCTCGAAACGGCGCTCGCGGCGCGCGGCATGTCACCGGTGACGGTCGAGCGCTTCCAGATCCGCCAGGCCGACATGTCCGAGCAACTCAAGCGGGCGCGCGACCACGGCGCGCAGGCCATCCTGACCTACGGCATCGGCCCGGAACTGGCGCAGATCGCCAACGGCATGGTCAAGATGAACTGGCGCGTGCCGCTGATCGGCAGTTGGACCCTGGCGATGTCCAACTTCATCGACGATGCCGGCCCCAACGCGGAAGGCGCGCGCATGCCGCAGACCTTCATCCCCGAACCCACCACGCCACGGCGCAAGGCCTTTCTCGACGCGTGGCGGGAACGCACGGGCAGCGCGCGCATCCCGGTGCCGCCCGCCGCGGCGCAAGGTTACGACTCGCTACACTTGCTCGCCGCCGCGCTCAAACAGGCCGGCAGCGCCAACGGTGACCGCATCCGCGAAGCGCTGGAAGACCTTCGAGAGCCGGTCGAAGGCGTTATCATGACCTACGTTCGCCCCTATACGCGGGATAATCATGAGACTATTTCGAGCGCTCACGATATATTCATGGGCGAAGTCCGCAACGGTGCCGTTGTGTTCGCGTACCCGGAAGACCGGCGCCGCGCCTCACGCCAGTGAGCGACGCGGGCCAGCGCACTTCAGTCTTCACAATCGGTCGGGGATACTCTCCCTCCCTCCCTCATCCCCGACCGATTTTTTTTATTGTCCGCCCTCGATAGCACTGCGGCGGACGCAGCCTGATCATCCTCAAATACCATCTGCCCAGGCAGCGCCGGAATCCGGCCGCCGCGAGGGCACGCCTACGCACTGCAGCGCCATCATGGAGCACACCACCTGTTACGCCTGACACTTTTCTATTGCACAGAACGAAATAACGTTTTATATTGCGAAATCAGAGCCGGCCGTGCGGCAGGTTCGGCTATGTGCGTTTCAGTTTCAGATGAGCTGCCCGCCCAGTAGACAGCGGGTTTCGACAACGGCAAGTCATGAGGAGACAAGCCATGACCGGAAAACAAGAACCCACCCTGCTACCCGACCCGGACACGCAGGAAACCAATGAATGGCTCGATGCGCTTGCAGGCGTCATCGACAACGAAGGCCCGCAACGGGCGCATTACCTGATCGAAAAACTGATCGAAGCCGCACGCGAAGAAGGGATCGACATCCCCTACTCGGCCACCACCCAGTACATCAACACCATCCCCGCCGACCAGCAGCCCGCCTACCCCGGCAATCCGGACATGGAGATCAAGCTGCACTCCTACATCCGCTGGAACGCGATGGCGATGGTGGTGCGCGCCAACAAGCACACCAACGTCGGCGGCCATATCGCCTCGTTCGCCTCCGCCGCCGCCCTCTACGATGTCGGCTTCTCGCACTTCTGGCGCGCTCCGAGCGACGCCAGCGGCGGCGACCTGATCTTTTTCCAGGGGCACTCGATTCCCGGTGTTTATGCGCGTGCCTACATGCTGGGCCGCCTCACCGAAGCTCAACTGGACGGCTATCGCCAGGAAGTCGGCGGCAAGGGCCTGTCGTCCTACCCGCATCCGTGGCTGATGCCGGACTTCTGGCAGTTCCCCACCGTTTCGATGGGCCTCGGCCCGCTGTGCGCGATCTATTCGGCGCGCTTCATGAAGTATCTCGACTCGCGCGGCATCATCGAGGCCAAGGATCGCAAGGTGTGGGCCTTCCTCGGTGACGGCGAGACCGACGAAGTCGAATCGCTGGGCGCAATCGGCATGGCCGGACGCGAAAAGCTCGACAACCTGATCTTCGTCATCAACTGCAACCTGCAGCGTCTGGACGGACCGGTGCGCGGCAACGGCAAGATCATCCAGGAACTGGAAGCCGAGTTCCGTGGCGCCGGCTGGAACGTCATCAAACTGGTGTGGGGCACCCACTGGGACGCGCTGCTGGCCCAGGACAAGAAGGGGCTGCTGAAGAAACGCATGATGGAAGCGGTCGACGGCGAATACCAGACCTTCAAGGCCAAGAACGGCGCGTACGTGCGCGAGCACTTCTTCAACACCCCCGAACTGAAGGCCATGGTCGCCGACTGGACCGACGACGAGATCTGGGCGCTGAATCGCGGCGGTCACGACCTGTTCAAGATCTTCGCCGCCTACAAGGCCGCCACCGAACACAAGGGCCAGCCGACCCTGATCCTGGCCAAGACCATCAAGGGCTTCGGCATGGGTCAGGCGGGCGAGGCGATGAACATCTCGCACCAGCAGAAGAAGCTCGACACCGAGGCGGTGCGCCGCTTCCGCGACCGCTTCGGCGTCCCGATCCCGGACGACAAGCTGGCCGAGATCCCCTACATCAACTTCGAGGAAAACTCGCCCGAACACAAGTACATGCTGGAGCGGCGCATGGCGCTGGGCGGCTTCCTCCCCAGCCGCCGCACCAAGGCCGAGCCGCTGGCGGTGCCGCCGCTGGAGGCCTTCGCCGCGCTGCTGAAAGCCTCAGGCGAAGGGCGCGAACTGTCGACCACCATGGCGGTGGTGCGCATGATGAACACCCTGCTCAAGGACAAGCAGATCGGGCGCCACGTGGTACCCATCGTGCCGGACGAGTCGCGCACCTTCGGCATGGAAGGCATGTTCCGCCAGTACGGCATCTGGAACCAGCAGGGCCAGAACTACGTGCCCGAAGACCATGACCAGTTGATGTTCTACAAGGAATCGCAGACCGGCCAGGTGCTGCAGGAAGGCATCAACGAAGCCGGCGCGATGGCCGACTGGATCGCCGCCGGCACCGCCTACTCGGTGCATGGCGTGCAGATGATTCCGTTTTACATCTTCTACTCGATGTTCGGCCTGCAGCGCACCATGGACCTGTGCTGGGCAGCGGGCGACCAGCGCACGCGCGGCTTCCTGATCGGCGGCACCGCCGGGCGCACCACCCTCAACGGCGAAGGCCTGCAGCACGAAGACGGCCACAGCCTGCTGCTCGCCAACATGATTCCCAACTGCGTCAGCTACGATCCGACCTTCCAGTACGAAGTGGCGGTGATCGTGCAGGACGGCATGCGCCGCATGTTCGCCGAGCAGGAAGACGTCTATTACTACGTCACGGTGATGAACGAGAACTACGAGCACCCCGAGATGCCGGCCGGCGAAGGGTCTGACACAGCGGCCGACATCATCAAGGGCATGTACGCGTTCAGCAAAGGCGGCAAGGGCAAGCCGAGGGTGCAGTTGCTCGGTTCCGGCACCATCTTCCGCGAAGTCATCGCCGCCTCCGAGCTGCTCAAGGCCGACTGGGGTGTCGAGTCCGACCTCTGGGGCTGCCCGAGCTTCAACGAACTCGCGCGCGACGGCCAGGATGCCGAACGCTGGAACATGCTGCACCCGGTCGAGGCGCCGCGCGCCAGCCATGTCGAAGCCTGCCTCAAGGACACGAGCGGCCCGGTGATCGCCGCGACCGACTACATCCGGCTGTTCGCCGAGCAGATCCGCCCGTTCGTCAAGCGCACCTACGTGACGCTGGGCACCGACGGTTTCGGCCGCTCGGACACGCGCGAAGCGCTGCGTCATTTCTTCGAGGTCGATCGGCACTGGATCACGGTCGCGGCGCTCAAAGCGCTCGCCGATGATGGCGCGATCGAGCGTGACAAGGTGGCCGCCGCGCTGCTCAAGTACAAGCTCGACCCGAACAAGCCCAACCCGATGACCGTCTGAGCCGCAAGGGAGACAACAACATGAGCCAACTCATAGAAGTAAAAGTCCCGGACATCGGCGATTACTCCGACGTACCGGTGATCGAACTGTTCGTCAAGGTCGGCGACACGATCAAGGTCGACGACGCGATCGCGACCCTGGAATCCGACAAGGCCACCATGGACGTGCCATCGTCGGCCGCCGGCGTGGTCAGGGAAGTGCAGGTGCAGGTCGGTGACAAGGTCGCCGAAGGCGCGGTGCTGATCAAGCTCGAAGCGGCAGGCGCGGCTGCGCTCGCCCCTGCCGCGGCGCAACCTGCCGCAGCCCCCGCCCCGTCCGCACCCGCGGCACCAACCACTCCCGCAGCGGCGGCAAGCAACGGCCCGGTCGAAGTCCGGGTCCCGGACATCGGTGACTTCTCCAACGTGCCGGTCATCGAACTGTTCGTCAAGGCTGGCGACACGATCAAGGTCGACGACTCGATCGCGACGCTGGAATCCGACAAGGCCACCATGGACGTGCCGTCGTCGGCCGCCGGGGTAGTACGCGAGGTCAAGGTCGCGATCGGCGATACCGTGTCGCAGGGTTCGCTGCTGTTGATCATCGACAGCGCGGGCGGCGCCAGTGCCGCCCCGGTCGCGACCAGCGCCCCGGCGCCAGCCACCGCCGCACGTACCACCACCGATACCACCCCGGCCGATGCCCCGGCCGCGTTTGAACAATCCAAACTGGCCGCCCCGCCGCAAACCGCAAGTGGCGCGCCATCCGCCATCACCCTCGGTGGCAAGGTGCACGCCAGTCCGTCGGTGCGCGCCTACGCGCGCGAACTGGGCGTGGACCTGGCCCAGGTCAAAGCCACCGGCCCCAAGAACCGGGTGATCCAGGCCGACGTCACCGCCTTCGTCAAGGGCGCGATGCAGACCGGTGTCGTGCCGGGCAAGGCCGCGCCTGTCGCTGCCGGCGCCAGCCTCGGCGGTGGTCTCGATCTGCTGCCGTGGCCCAAGGTCGACTTCTCCAAGTTCGGCGAAATCGAAACCAAGCCGCTGTCGCGCATCAAGAAGATCTCCGGTCAGAACCTCGCGCGCAACTGGGTCATGATCCCGGCCGTGACCTATCACGAGGACGCCGACATCACCGACCTCGAAGCCTTCCGCGTGGCGATGAACAAGGAGCACGAGAAGTCCGGCAAGAAGCTCACCATGCTCGCCTTCATCATCAAGGCCTCGGTGCGCGCGCTGCAGGAGTTCCCCGAGTTCAACACCTCGCTCGACGGCGACAATCTGGTGTACAAGAAGTACTTCAACATCGCCTTCGCGGCCGACACACCCAACGGCCTGGTCGTGCCGGTGATCAAGAACGCCGACCAGAAGAGCGTGTTCGAGATCGCGGCCGAATCCGGCGCGCTGGCCAAGAAAGCGCGCGACGGCAAGATCGGTCCGGGCGACATGTCCGGCGCATGCTTCACCATCTCGTCGCTGGGCGGCATCGGCGGCACCTACTTCGCGCCCATCGTCAATGCGCCCGAAGTGGCCATCCTCGGGGTCAACAAGTCCGTCATGAAGCCGGTGTGGGACGGCAAGCAGTTCGTGCCGCGCCTGACCCTGCCGATGTCGCTGACCGCCGACCACCGCGTGATCGACGGCGCGCTGGCGACCCGCTTCAACGTGTACCTCGCCCAACTGCTGGCCGACTTCCGTCGGGTCATGCTTTAAGGAGACCGCGACATGAGCCAAGTTGAAGTCAAAGTCCCGGACATCGGTGATTTCGCCGACGTGCCGGTCATCGAGCTGTTCGTCAAGGTCGGCGACAGCATCGAGGTCGACGACTCGATCTGCACCCTGGAGTCCGACAAGGCCACCATGGATGTGCCATCCAGCGTCGCCGGCATGGTTTCCGAAGTGCTGGTCAAGGTCGGCGAACGGGTCGGCGAAGGCGCGGTGCTGATCAAGGTTGATGCTGCTAACGCAGGGTCCCCTCCCCTTCAAGGGGAGGGTCAGGGTGGGGATGGTTCTCGGCAGTCGACCGGCAAAACCCATCCCCCACCTGTCCTCCCCCTTGAAGGGGGAGGAACCCAACCCCAGGCCGCATCGCACGCAGGCAGCGCCGACATCGAGTGCGACATGCTGGTCCTCGGCGCCGGCCCTGGCGGCTACTCGGCCGCCTTCCGCAGCGCCGATCTCGGTCTGAAAACCGTGATGGTCGAACGCTATGCGACGCTGGGCGGGGTGTGCCTGAACGTCGGTTGCATCCCGTCCAAGGCGCTGCTGCACGTCGCGGCGGTGATGGACGAGGCCGAGCACATGTCGGCGGCCGGTATCACCTTCGCCAAACCCGCCGTCGACATCGACGCGCTGCGCGCGCACAAGGACAAGGTAGTGGGCAAGCTCACCGGCGGCCTGGCCGGCATGGCCAAGGGGCGCAAGGTTGACGTCGTGCGCGGCTACGGCAGCTTCCTCGACCCCAATCACGTCGAGGTCGAAGTCACCAACGGCACCAGCCAGGACAAGACCGGCGAGAAGAAGGTCATCAAGTTCAAGCAGTGCATCATCGCCGCCGGCTCGGCGGCGGTGCATCTGCCCTTCATCCCGCGCGACCCGCGCATCGTCGATTCGACCGGGGCGCTGGAACTGCGTCAGGTACCGCAGAAGATGCTGGTCATCGGCGGCGGCATCATCGGTCTGGAAATGGCCACGGTGTATTCGACCCTCGGCGCGCGCGTCGATGTGGTCGAAATGCTCGACGCGCTGATGCAGGGCCCGGACCGCGACGCAGTCAAGGTGTGGGAAAAACAGAACACCCACCGCTTCGACAACATCATGCTCAAGACCAAGACCGTCGCGGTCGAGGCCAGGGACGACGGGCTGTGGGTCACCTTCGAAGGTGACAAGGCCCCCGAGGGACTGCAGCGCTACGACATGATCCTGCAAGCCGCCGGCCGCTCGCCCAACGGCAAGAAGATCGCCGCCGACAAGGCCGGCGTGGTGGTCACCGAACGCGGCTTCATCCCGGTCGACGCCCAGATGCGCACCAACGTGCCCAACATCTTCGCCATCGGCGACATCGTCGGCAACCCCATGCTCGCGCACAAGGCAGTGCATGAGGCCCACGTCGCGGCCGAAGTCGCGGCCGGGCAGAAGTCCGCCTTCGACGCCACCGTGATCCCCGGCGTGGCCTACACCCACCCCGAAGTGGCGTGGGTCGGCTACACCGAGGAACAGGCGAAGAAGGAAGGGCGCAAGGTCGAAACCGCCAGGTTCCCGTGGGCGGCCTCTGGCCGCGCGATCGCCAACGGCGCCGACTACGGCTTCACCAAGCTGATCTTCGATGCCGAAACCCACCGCGTCATCGGCGGCGCCATCGTCGGGCCGTCGGCCGGCGACATGATCGGCGAAGTGTGCCTGGCCATCGAGATGGGCTGCGACGCCGTCGACATCGGCAAGACCATCCACCCGCACCCGACCCTGGGCGAAACCGTCGGCCTCACCGCCGAAGTCGCCCACGGCAGTTGCACCGACCTGCCGGCGGTGCGCAAGAAATAAACCCGCCAACGGCGGAAATACACAGGGGGCGCGCGCGCCCCCTTTTCTGTTCACGCACGACTCGCTATTGCCCCTGACGCTCCAGCAACAACTGGTCGACCAGTTCGATGATCAGGCGCTGCTGATGCGGGCTAAGCCTGCGCATCGAGTCCAGCAAGTGTTGTTCATCGGCCCGCACGGCGGCGCCTCCCGCATAACGGCGAGCCGCCGGCTCCGCAGTCGACAGGCGTTGCACCTCCACCCCCCCGTCCGGAAGTCCGAAACGCAGCCAGTGCGTCGACACGCCCAGCCACGCGGCGAGCGTTGCGATCTTGTCAGGCGTCGGGCTGGCTTTGCCATTCAGCCACTTGTGCACGGCTTGCTGCGTGACTGGTGTGCCCGCATGGCGCAGATTGAACTGCACGGCCAACTCCGCCGAGGTATCGATCGGTTTTGGACTACGCGTCAAGGCGAGCTTGAGTCGCTCGGCGAACGCTTGTTTCTCGTCAATTGCCATCATCGCAGTGTGGTGGATGCCTGCGGCATTGCGAGAACCGTTGCGTTGTAATTGAAAACCATAGGGTTTATACTTCGATCGCGGAGCATGCTCACGACATCAACGCGCGCATTGCTCCGCTGTTCAACATCGGCAGAACACCAGCCGGGACGCTGCATTCCAGCCTGATTGCCATCTTTCTGGACCACTGAATGCGTGCAGGCTCCGGCCGACCACGAGCGCGAGGCACAACGACATGAGAGGTCGACACAAAACAGTCACCGGCACACTGACCCGCGCGCCCGGATGCACAAGCCTTGGCATCATGGTGACCGACCATCTGCTACGGATCGTTTTCGCCAACGATGCGTTTCTCGCCACGACCGGCCGCAGCCTCGGCGAAATCGTCGGGCACCCGCCATCGATACTGGGCTCGTGCAAACGTGACCACGCTTTCTTTCGCTTGGTCTCGCGATCACTAAGTGCCAGCGGCAAGTGGCGCGGGTGGTTCGAAGCTCGACGACATGAACACGCGGCTCATCCAGCATGGATGCACATCGACGCGATGCACGACGCCCAGGGCCGGGTGTACGGCTATGTAGCGGTGTTGTCCGACCACGCGCGCCCCGCCCCAGGGCACGACGAATTGTACCGCCTCGCCTACCATGACCCACTCACCGGACTGCCCAACCGGCAACTGTTTCACGACCGGATCAACCAGGCGATGGTGCACGCGCGCCGGTCACGCACGCGCTTCGCGGTGTTGTTCATCGATCTGGATGGCTTCAAGCAGGTCAATGATCAACTTGGACACCGCGCCGGCGACTGCCTGCTGATCGAAGCGGCACGGCGCATGCGAGGCACGATACGCGAATCGGACACTGCCGCGAGGATCGCCGGCGACGAATTCGTCATGATACTGAACAACGTGGGTACGCAAGCCGACACCGGTCTGGTCGCGCGAAAAGTGGTCGCGGCGCTGTCCCTCGAACTCCCGCAATACGAAGCCGGCCGCAAGATCACCGCCAGCGTCGGCATCGCGCTGTTTCCCGATGACGGTACGTCCATGCAGGATCTGCTGGAAAGGGCCGACCAAGCCATGTACCAGGCCAAGGCCAAGGGTGGCGGGTGCTATTGCTTCCACGGCACCGGCCCCGAACGCAACATGGTGAGTCCCGCCGGCATGACTGCCGAGGCTTGCGCTCGACCCGTGGTCAACATCACCTACACGTCGCCACGCTGGCAAGCAGGCAGATCGGGCAGGTCCTTGCTATAGCCTTTGAGCGAACTAGACTGGAATCGGGGAGCTTGAATCAGCCCTGCGGCCACTGCCGTGCTGAAACCCGACGCCATGCGTGGCTGCGGTGCTCGCAACCGCCGCGCAAAGGTCTGCTTCGCAGTGATCCGCCTTCCTTTCCCGCAGCGATGGAGGCGCCCGATGATTACCCTGCTCAGAATGCTATGCCTCAGCATGTTCCTGGCTTTCATGCCGGCGCATGCCCAATCGACCGGAACGTTGAAATCCTTGATCAGCAGCAGCGGCGTCCTGATCTATGATTTTTCATTCGAAGAGTACTCGCTCGGGCCGCGCACCGGCCCTGCGCGAGTGTATGGCCTGCCCGCTTCGGCCAATCCGTGGATGGGGGGTACCTTCCTGCCGGTATCCGACTGGCCGCCGCTGCCGGCCGCGCTGCGCGGTGACTGGGGTGCGATATGTGGCACCAACGTCTCCCTTTCCGGCGGCTCCACCGGCGGATGGCTGTTCGGACCCTACCTACCGGGCGATCAGACCCAGGCCTTGATCGAGATACGCGAGATCATCCCCGGTGCGCCAACCGGCACCCAGGCCTACGTCGTGGTGGTAGGCACCTCGATGGCCGACGGCAACTGGGCCGAGCGCCATCATTGCGGCGGCAGCCAGACGCTGGTCGACTTCGGCATCCAGGTGGCCTTCATCTATCCCACCAGCACACCGCGCAGCTCTGGCGGGTACCAGATCGGTGACTTCTGGTACATCACCGAGATCGGCGAAAACTGGTATCGCATCCTGAGCGCCAAGCCGCTCGGGCCGGTGGCCTCATCAACCAATGGAAGTCCCGAGTCCAGCGTCGCGAATCGCACCGTTACCCGCCACTCCGACGGATCGGGCAACGGGCTGCTGGATACGATCAAGCGCCTGCGTGGTCACGACTGAGAGGCTGTGAAGCCCGTCATTCGGGGCTGAAGCCCCTCCTGCGAAGCGGCTGTACCGCGTCCCCGCAGGAGCGGCTTCAGCCGCGACCATCGGCCTGCCGGATCAGCTCTGCGCAGGCGCTCCCGCAGCGGCTTGAGCGGTGAGTTCATCAACCAGCGACGCGATCGCCGGCACGCGTCGCGCCTCGTCTTCCAGCGGGGAGTACAGCGCTGACCAATCGGCATGCGAGCGTGCCTTGCGCAACGCGCGCGGTAGCGCGCCCTCGCGCCACAGGGAGGCTTCGGCGACGAAGCGCTCGATCGGCACCACCGCCGCGTGCCCCCGGCGTTCCAGAGCGTCAATCAGATGCGTCTGGCGCAGCGCCAGCAGGCGCAGGATGGCGTCATTGACCACCAGCTTCTGCTGCCCGGTCAGGGAGCCGCGCAGACGGCCACCGAACTGCCGCATGGCCTGCAAGCCACCCCCCGCAAGCGCACCGATGGCCGCCGCCGCGCCCAGTGTGATGCCGCCCACCATCAGATCGATGCCCGCCCCGGCGACCGCGCCGGCAACCGCGCTGGCCCCCAGCTTCAAGCCCATCGCGCGCAAGGTTTCCGGATCGAACAGATCGTTTTCCCAGCGGTTTTCCATCAGCGGCAGGTTGTCCGCATCGACATCGTCCTTGCGGAACCGGTACAGCGCCAGCAGCGCATGCACGCAGGCGTGCTCGCGCTCGCGCACGCGCTCGTTCAGATCCGCCACCGCCTCTTCCAGCGCGGTCGACGGCTCGCCTGGCACGAACACCACCGCCGCCGCAACGTCGATGAGCAATTCCGCCACCAGCCGGAGCGCCGCTTCATGACGTGCCAGCGCTTCGCGCTCGCGCGCCGCGATGAGCTTTTCCAGCGCCGCGCGATGCACGTCGAGCAAGGTCGCCAGGGTCGCGTACAAACGGCGCTCGCCATCACGCTCCGGCGCGACCGTGTCGAAGCGCACCACCGCATGCAACCCAAGACGCGACAACGCTTCGCGCCACTGCGACTCGTTGGCGCTGGCGGCACGGGCGAAGTTGAGCACCGGCAGCAGCGGGATCGCGCAACTGCCCAGGATCGCCAGTTCATCGCGGTGCTTGGACAAGACCGGATCGCGCACGTCGATCACGTACAGCGCGGCTTCGCTCAACAGCATCTGGCGCAGCACCTTGGCCTCCTGCTCGAAGCGGCCGCGCGCCGCATGCGACTGCAGGAACAACTCGACCCGCGCCGGACCATCCAGCCGCTCCTCATCGGGGGACGGAATCGCCTCCAGCGCCTCAAGCAAGGCGATCGGATCTTCCATGCCGGGCGTATCGAACAACTCCACACACGCCACCCCGTCCGCGATCAGGCGCGCGCCTTCGACATGGCGGGTGGTGCTGGGGCGGCTCGACACCTCGCCAAAGCCGGTGTCACGCGTCAGCGTGCGCATCAGCGAAGTCTTGCCGGTGTTGGTATGACCGACGACGGCAATTCGTACCGCGGCGCCTTCGCGACCGTGAACGCTCATGATGATGCTCCCTCCAGCCACCCGAGCGCCGCGTCGCGCCGCTCCATGATGTCGTGACGCGGCAGGCCCAGCTCCAGCAGCGCCTCCCGCCAATACCCGGTCCGGGCCGACTCGACCTGCGAGCCGGCTCCAGCCAGCCACACCCGGCATGTTCCCGCATGGCGCGACAACTCGGCAATGTATTCGAGGCTGCCGCGATCGGGCGACAAGCGCGGATCGCAAGCGATCAGCAGGCGCTGCGGCGGATCGGCGGCGAGGCGTGCGACCAGCCCCTGCCGTTGGGCGCGACTGTCGACCACCCCGCCGTCACGCACGGTGGCCGGCAGCGGCGGCGGCCAATCGATATCGTCGCGCAACTCCAGCCCCACCAGCAGCGCGGCATGCCCCTGGACCGGGTGCCTACCCCGCACGTGGGCGTGCGGCAACCCGGACGGGGCCGGATCGATGATGCCGATGCGCTCCCCCATCGGGGCCAGCCGATGCACCAGCATCGCGTAGGCCGGCAAATTCAAGTCCAGCCTGACACGACGCTGGCCGAGGCGAAACAGCGCAATGCACACCAGCCACGCCAGCGCGCGCGGCAGGATGCCGTACGCCACCACGCACCCGATCAACCACGACGCCCACACCCGCCGCACCGCACCGTCAGCCACCGCCTCCACCCCGCTCAGGCGCACGGCATCGGCATCGGGGGTGGCAAACCCGAGCACGCCGGGCAGCCACCCCGATACTTCGACGAAACGCACGAACACTTCCGCGGGCAGTATGGTGGTCTCCCAGACGAAGCCGTAGCGGCGCAGCGACAACGCCACCAGCAAGCCCGCCACCGCCGCCAGCAGCGCCACCAGCCACACCCCATGACTGATCGCGCCGAGCAGCCAGCGCAGCGCACCGGCGCGCTCAAGCAGACCCGTCAATGCCTGGGCAATCCGCGGCGACACGCCCCGCCCCGCCATGCGTGCGGTCAGCCACAGCCAGCATCGGCCCACCACCCCGCCGGATTCCCGCCCGCGTACCCACATCAGCGCAAACCATGCCGCAAGGCTGGCGAAATGCGCGCCGAGCAGGCTGCCCAGCACCCACGCCACATTGGCCGGACGCCCGCCATCGCCCAGCACCGCCAGCGCCGCGCCCGCCCCACTGAGGGCCGCCACCAGCGCCAGCAGCGCCATGGCCCAAGCGGCTCTTGCGCGCCACGCGACAAGCACCGCCAGCATCCCGTTGCGCGCACCGAGCCATCGCGCGCGCCAGCAGATGCGCTGTTCGACATCCCGCGCCGCGGCACAGGCGAAGCGCACGGCCTGCTCGTCCTCGACGACCGGGTAGCCCTGCCCGTGCAAACGCATCGCTTCAGCGAGCCAGCGCGCTTCAAACTCGGAAAGATCGTCAACCGACTCGCTACTACCCAAGGTCGCGTCCAGATGAAAACAAACGCACAGGATAACGGATCGCACCCCGCCGGGGCGGCGCCAAAAATCGCTCCAACGACGCCTGCCGCCGGCGCTATACTGATTTGGAACACCCATGCATGCTCAAATTGCCGGTCTTGTCGCATCAAACCATGACAGATCACGGCCAACGGCCCCCCGAGATTGCCCGCCAGACCCTGCTGCGACTTGCGCTCGAACGCGTACCGCCGACGCCGGACAATTTCCGCGCCTACTACGAACAAATCTCGGGGAAGCCCGCCGATGCTCCCTTCCCGGACAAGGAACTCAAGCTCATCGCCGGCACCTTGCCGCGCGACACGGAAAGACGCGCGACGCTGGTCCAGCAACTGGAGCACGGCATCGCGGCGCACGACTGGCCCCTGATCAAACTGTGCATCGTTGATCTGTGCGCGGGCGAAGCGCCGGCGACCAAGCTCAACGGCAGCGCGGTCACGCACCTGCCGCCGCTGTTCGCGCACCTGCTGCGCGACGGAATAGCGCGCGCCTTTGTCGAAAACGACACACTCGCGCTGGAGGCCCGCGATCTGGCGAAGACGGTCATGCTCACCGATGCGACGCCCCCGGCCAACCTGGGCGCGCGCATCCACACCCTCACCAACAAGGTCGAGGGCACCGCCCAGGACCAGCGGGCGGTACGCGCTTCGCTGCACGAGCTGCTGACGCTGATCGTGCGCAATATCAGCGACATCGTGCTCGACGACAACTGGCTGAGCGGCCAACTCGGCCTGCTGGCCAAGCTACTCGAAGATCATCCCGACGTGCGGCAACTGGAAGACGTCAAGCACCGCCTGGGCGATGTCATCGGCAAGCAGCGTGAGCTGAAGCACCAGCTCATCGACGCACGGGCGCGCCTGAACGACATGTTCGCCAGTTTTGTCGGGCGCCTGTCCGAATTCACCCATTCCACCGGCAACTACCATGACACGCTGACGCAATGCGTGACGCAACTAGCGCAGACCGCCGACGCCGCCCAGTTGGGCGACATCAGAGCGCGAAACGCTCGACCGAGGATCTCGAAGCGATGCAGCGTGAAGTTGAAGCCGCCAACGAACGCATCGCGCACCTGCAACGCGACCTCGACCAGACCAGCGAGCTGCTGCGCCACGACCCGCTCACCGGGGTACTCAACCGCAAGGGGCTGGACGAGGCCATCGAGCGCGAACTGGCGCTGGCGCAGCGGCGCGGCACGGTGTTGTGCATCGCCTTGCTCGACATCGACGACTTCAAGACCCTCAACGATACTTTCGGCCACATCGCCGGCGACGACGCGCTGCGCCACATCGCGAAGGTGATGCGCGAGGCCCTGCGCCCGCAGGATCTGGCCGGGCGCTACGGCGGCGAGGAGTTCATCATCCTGATGCCCGACACCGACGAAAACGAGAGCACCCTGGCCATAGAACGGCTGCAACGGGCACTGACCAAGCGCTTCTTCCTTACCGACAACCAGCGCATCCTGATCACCTTCAGCGCGGGCATCGCCCGGCTGGCCAGCGACGAACCCCCCGGCAAGGCCATCGACCGAGCCGACCGGGCCATGTATGCGGCCAAGCGGGCGGGCAAGAATCGGGTGTTCATCTCCAGTTGAAACCCCGCCACGGCACGGCCTGACACGCGCCCGCGACCGGCGCCTATAATCCTAGAAACCGCAGTTGACCGCTTTTTTTGTGTCTGGATGCATCATCAGCACTGAGGTTCTTGCCTTCGAAAAAATTCACCCAATTGGTGAGCGCGCTACGCACCCGATTGCACGCCTGGCGCGCTGCCTGGCGGCGTTGCTCCTCGTTGCAGGGAGTGACCATGCGGCCTCGTCGCGCCTTGCCAGACAACGCGCCAGTCACACACTCGGGCGCGTCCAACTGCGGTTTCTAGGATAATCCCAGCTCCCGATCGAGGAACGCCCGTAGGTCATGCCCGCCCCCACCAACCCTTCCGTCATCACGCGCGAAGCCCTGCGGCTGCTCGCGGCGCGACGCATGCCCCCCACACCCGACAACTTTCGCGTGCTGTACAACGAAGTCGCCGGCATCGCCGATGACGGTGACGGCGCCCCCGATGCGCTGGTCCGCACGCTCGCAAAGAAGCTGCCGCGCGACAGCGCCGAACGCGCACGCCTGGCCCGGCAGCTCGACCAGGCGCTGGCGGCGGGCAAGGCCGACGCGGTGGAAACGGCGCTGTTCAGCTATGTCGACGGACTGCAGCTCGAAGACGCACCGACCTGGAACGCCCTGATCGGCACGCTGCTCAAGCAATGGGACAACCGCCAGATCGGCTGGACCACCGCGCGCAAACGCGACTCGCTGGAGCGCGTGCTGGCGGCCAACGACCCCACCACGCTGTATTCGCGCCTTCAAGGGCTGGTGCGTGCCTGGAGTCAGGCGCCGGTCGACCCGGAAGCACCGACCACCAGGGACGGTGACGCCGAAGCACCTGCCACGGCGGCCGCGCCGCCTCAGCCGGTGCTGCCACCCGAGGTACATCTGGTAGCCTCCGGCGAGGCCGGCGAACTCATCACCAGCCTGCGCGAACTGCTGGTGGTGGCGCTCGAAACCGTCGTTCCGGCATCACTGGGCGAACATCCCGAGCTGGTCAAGGAGGCCGAACGACTGTCCGCCTCGGTCAAGGCGAGCGCCACCTCCGCGCAACTGCTCGGCGTGGCCAAGCAACTGCGCAAATTCGCCTACCGGCTCGAACTGATCGCCGGCGACACCGCCGAAGTGCGCGCCGGGCTGCACAATCTGCTGCGCCTGCTGCTGGAGAACATCGAGGAAATCGTGATTGACGACCAGTGGCTGCACGGCCAGGTCGAAGTGCTGCGCGACGTGGTCAACAAGCCCGCCGACGTGCGCATGATCGACGACGCCGAGCGGCGCATCAAGGAAGTCATCTACAAGCAGAGCCAGATCAAGCTCAACCTCAAGGAAGCGCAGAACACCCTGCGCAGCATGCTGGCCGGATTCATCGACCACCTCGCGAGCTTCTCCGAAAGCACCAGCAGCTACCACGACAAGATCGCCAACAACGCGGTCAAGATCGGCAAGGCGCGCGACATCGCCGAAATCGGCGGGCTGCTGGACGAAGTGATGCGCGACACCAGGGTGATCCAGGAAGAGGCGCGCCGCTCGCGCGACGAGCTGCAGGCGGCGCGCGACAAAGCCAACCTGGCCGAGCAACGCATTGTCGAACTGCAGAAGGAACTCGAAGAAACCAGCCGCCTGATGCGCCACGACCAACTGACCGGGGCGCTGAACCGGCGCGGGCTGGAGGAAACCTTCGAGAAGGAATCAGCACGCGCGTTGCGGCGCAAGGTGTCGCTGTGCGTGGCGCTGCTCGACATCGACAACTTCAAGAAACTCAACGACACCTACGGCCACCAGACCGGTGACGACGCGCTGATCCACCTGATCAGCGTGATACGCCGGAACCTGCGTCCCAACGACGTGGTCGCCCGGCTCGGGGGCGAGGAATTCATCATCCTGTACCCGGAGTCCGACCTGGAGCAATCGGCAGCCGCTTTGGTGCGCCTGCAACGGGAGCTGACCAAGGCCTATTTCCTGGCCGACGACCAAAAGATACTCATCACCTTCAGCGCCGGCGTCAGCCCGTGGCCTCATGGCGCGCCCCTGGACAGCGTGATAGAAAGGGCCGACAAGGCCATGTACGAAGCCAAGCAATCGGGCAGGAACAAGGTGGTGGGCAAACCCGCACCGCCAGCGGCCTGAACCCACGCGAGCGGCGCGGCATGCACGGGCAATCGATGACACCTGATGAACACGATCATGCAGCGGTTCCAGGACGGTTGCTTGATCTGTTGCACCAGGTGACGAGTACGCCCAGCGACGGCATCGAATCCATCGTCACGGATGCACTGGCGCTACTGCCCGGCGTGAGTTCGGTCGAGTTCCGCCGCAGCCCCGAACACACATCCGGAGATGCGGATGTATGCATACCCGTCGAGGCGAGTGCCACCTCTCACGGAACGCTGCATGTCCGGCTCAGCGATGCCGCCGCCTTCGCGCCGGTCGCGCGCCCATTGCGGCAGTTCTGCGCAACACTCGCGCATGTCCTTGACGCGCGACGCCTGGTCGCGATCGCCGAGCGCATGGAAGAGCACGCGCAAGAGTTGCGCCTGAGCGAAAAGCGCTTCCGCGACCTGTTCGAATGCTCCCCCGACCCGTGCTGGCTGATCGACAAGGGGGTATTCACCGACTGCAACCGCGCCGCGATCCGGATCCTGGGCCATGCCCATCGCGACGACATCCTTCAGCACCCATCGCGCATCTCACCCGAATTCCAGCCCGACGGCCGGCCCTCGTTCGAGAAGGCCGAGCAGATGATGGCCAACGCCATGCGCGACGGCATGACGCGTTTCGAGTGGGAGCACCGGCGCGCCGACGGCAGTTGCTTTCCGGTCGAAGTCACCCTCGCGCGCATCGAACTGCAGGACCACGACATCCTCTACTGCGTCTGGCGCGACATCACCGATCGCAAGCACGCCGAGGAGGAAGTCTACAAACTGGCCTTCTTCGACCCGCTGACCGGACTGCCCAACCGCCGCCTGCTGATCGACCGCCTGCAGCAGAGCATGGCCAGCAGCTCGCGCAGCGGCAGGAACCGGGCACTGCTCTATCTCGATCTGGACCACTTCAAGAACCTCAACGACACTCAGGGCCACGAAGTCGGCGACCGTTTGCTGCAGGACACGGCGCGCAAGCTGCGTGGCTGCGTGCGTGAAGGCGACACGGTGGCGCGGCTGGGCGGTGACGAGTTCGTGGTGCTGGTTCAGCAACTGGCGACCAAGGTCGAATCCGCCATCGCCCAGGTGAGTGTGATAGCGGACAAGATCATCACCCATCTATCCGAACCGGTCGACCTGGGGCCGACCATCCACCAGGGGTCGGCCAGCATAGGCGTGACACTCTTCAGCGGCCACGGCATCACCGTCGACGAGGTGCTCAAGCGCGCCGATCTGGCCATGTACCAGGCCAAGGCGGCCGGGCGCAACACGGTGCGTTTCTTCGACCCGGCCATGCAGGCCCGCATCACCGCGCGCACGACCCTGGAGCATGAACTGCGCAATGCCCTCAAGCGCGGCGAATTCGTTCTCCACTACCAGCCGCAGGTCGATCGCGATGGCCGTTGCTCGGGCGTCGAAGCCCTGATCCGCTGGCACCACCCCAAACGCGGGCTGGTGCCGCCGGGCGAGTTCATTCCACTCGCGGAAGAAACCGGCCTGATCCTGCCCATGGGCCAATGGGTGCTGGACGAAGCGTGCCGCACGCTCGCCGCATGGCAGGCCAACCCGCTCACCGCGCGCCTCGACGTAGCGGTCAACGTCAGCGTGCGCCAGTTTCGCGAGGCGGGCTTCGTGCCCGACATACACACCCGGCTCAAGGCCGGCAACATCGGCGCCGGACGGCTCAAGATCGAGATCACCGAAAGCATGCTGCTCGAAGACATCGAACAGACCATAGACACGATGCTGGCGCTCAAGCAGGCAGGCGTCACCTTCGCGCTCGACGACTTCGGCACCGGCTATTCCTCGCTGTACTACGTCAAGCGCTTGCCGCTGGACCAACTCAAGATCGACCAATCCTTCGTCCGTGACATTCTCGTCGACCCCAACGACGCCGCGATCTGCCGCGCCATCATCGCCCTCGGCCGCAGCCTCGGCCTGCCGGCCATCGCCGAGGGGGTCGAAACCGAAGCGCAATGGACCTTCCTGATCAACGAAGGATGCGACGGCGCCCAAGGCTACCTGTACGCCAGGCCCATGCCGGAGCATGAACTGCTGGCGTGGCTGCGCGGGCGCGCCTGACCCGCGCTACAACGACCGGTACAACTCCAGCAATTCGGACACGTGGCGCCCGACCGTGAGTTCCTCGCGCGCCCGCGCCAGCGCCATCTTGCGTGCCGGATCGCGCTTCCACTGCAGCAACTGCGCGCGCATGTCGCCGTGGATGAAGTTCTTGTCCACGATGCTGCCGAAGTCGTGTTCGGCGAGGAACGAGGCCTGATTCTTCAGGCAGCCTTGCACGATCACGTCCAGACCGGCTTCGAGGTAGTCGAACATGCGCGTGGCGGTGCCGTATTCATAATGCCGGTTCAACAGGAAGTTCTCCGGCATGCCGGCGATCTCGCCCTGATACAGGATGGCGCCGAAGTCATAGCGCGAGATCTCCTCGATCAGGCGCTCGATCGGAACCGTCTGGTGCAGCGTGAAATACTCGGTCTTGCCCGCCAGATCGACGTAGATTGATTCGTTGCGCGTGTACATCGCGTTGAAGGTCCATGCGGTCGGATAGACGTGCAGGTAAATCCGCTGCTCGGCCATCGCCTGCGCGATCATGTACAACCCGTGCGACGCCCATTGCGGAAACACATCCTCCGGAATGAAGGTGCCGACCATCACCACGTGCAGGTCATCGCCCAGACCCAGCTTCTGCTTGCGGCCGAAATTCATGCCGTGGCAGTAGTCCGGAAAACGCAGCACCGGCTTCTTCAGTTCGACGTTGTTCACGCGACAGTAGTTGTCGATCTGCCCGTCGCGCGCGCAGATCCCATCGGCCCGCTCCACCAGGTAGCGCTGCGTCTCCCAGCGCCACCTGTCGGGCGGATCGACGATCACGTTCTCGAACATATCCTTGTAGTCGTAGACGAGCTTGGCGCGGGTATTCTGCGCAATCACCACCGCCGTGCGGTCGCTCGCCATCGAGAACAGATGGATGATGTCGGGGTTCAGGCGCATCGCCACGTCCAGGACCTCCCACGGGCTGGCGCAGGGCAGCACGTAGTCGAAGTACTTCGACGCATCGAAGGTCGGTAGCGCGATGTGCAGCAGCATCACCGACACCCCCGCGTCACGCAACGCGTGGGCCAGCTTGGCCTGGCGCTCCCAGGGTTGCTCGGAGATGAAAAGAATGCGTTGTTTCTGGCTCACGGGCAATGCTCTCCGTAGTGCGATCAAAGTTCGGGTACGACGCTGGCCTGGCGGTACAGCTTGTTGACGTGGCTGCGTAGCAGGATGCGGCCCAGGCCGTTGAGGCTGGTGCCGTACTGGCGGATGTAGGACGCGATCAGGCTGGCCTGACCGGATTCGTGCGAGAAGCTCAGGATCTGCGGGGTCGCGAAACGCGGCGCGATGCCGTCGAAACCGTGCGCCTCGTGCAGTTTGAAATCATGCACGAACGGTGCTTCGAAGGCTCGCGCCGTATCGAGCAGTTTGGTCTTGCGATAACAACTGTAGCGCTTGAGTTCGGCGAGGTAGTCCGCGACCGCCTCGTCCATGAGCCCCGCCTCTTCCAGCAACCGGGCGGCGACTTCGAACGCGAGGTCATGCAGATCGTCCTGGTGATGGAAGAAACCGGCCGCGCGGTACTTGAACAACTCGTTGCTGCCGAGCGTGCCGTCGAGATACTGGTCCACCACCCCCGGCTGAGCGAGAAAGGCCTCCAGTTCGGCGCGCTCCGTCCATAGACTCTCATGCGTTTCACGGCGGAACCCGTCGTACACCTCGGCCACCCCGCCGCGCGTTGCCGACGCGGCCTCATGCGCCGCCAGCAGGAAGCGCGACGGCGCAATGCCGTAGTGAGTCAGCAGGCTGATGACCTCGCGGAACACCCCGCTGTTGTAGAACAGCTCGCTGGACAGGTTCAGTTCGCGGCAATCGAGGTAGTCGTGATAGCTCATGGTCGAATTCGCCACGCAGATTTCCTCGATCTCATACACCGGCACCTGCCTGTCCCACATCGCGTAGTTGCCGAAGCAGCGCGGCAGCACCCGGTAGCGGGTCTGCATTTCGTGCTGCCGCCTGACCTCGACGCTGGACATCTCCGAGCCAGGCAACATCATCAACTGGTACATGCGCAACACGTTGATCCCGACATCCACCATCGTTGCAACGCTGTTGAAATGGGCCTCGCGGGTGTCGCCCGGCAGGCACAGGATGATCTCGGAATAGCTGTTGGCGCCCAGCTTCTCGGCCTCCTTGCCGACCATCACGATGTCGTCGAGCGAGATGTTCCTGCGCTTGACGTTCTCCAGCACCTGGAGATCCATGGACTGGATGGTGGCCGACAGGTTGATCGCGCCGTTGACAATCGAGGCCGCCTCGATGACCCGCTCCTTGCGGTTCTTGCCGGCCGACACATGGATGTGACTGGGCCAGCCCCGGCTTTGCTGCAGTTCCGCCAGGACATGGCAGGTATCGAGGTCCTGCTTGAACATGCCGAAATTCGAATCGACGATGATCAGGTCGGGGGCGCCGGTGTGCGCCGCGATGAACTCGAGATCGCGGCGGATGCGCCCGGCCTCGGACCAATGCACCTTGTTGTAATACTCCTG
>JACOUN010000070.1 GCA_016177805.1 Rhodocyclales bacterium | reverse complement strand
CGCCAGGCGCGGCAGCCCGCTTGCGCGCGTTGATCGGGCTGGCCCGATTGCAGCCGGACAAGCCACGCCACGGCCTGCCGGACGATGGCGGGATCGATGGCCGGTCCTGACGCGGGTTGCCGCGAGTGCGCGCTCATGGGGGTGGGACGAGCCGCTCAGGCCTGCAGTCCGCAGCCTTCGCGCCACGACTCAGCAACGCCTGCGGCGCCGTCAACGTCGGTCTCGCCGGCCACAAAGCGCAGGCGGTAGCAATGCAGCAGCGCCTCGGCCACGTAGCGCTCCACGCTGCGCTGCGACACGCCCATGCGCCGCGCGATCTCGGCATGCGGCAGGTCTTCGATCCGCGCCAGCACGAAAGCGGTGCGCACCGGGGCGCGCAGCCCGTCGAGCACGGTGTCGATGCGCACCAGCAGCTCCAGCAGCAGCGCCTGCTCCTCCGCCGACGGCGCCTCGGCCTCGGGCAATCGCGCCAGCGCATCGAGATAGGCGCGCTCCAGTTCCTGCCGCCGCCAGTGGTCAATCACCAGGCCGCGCGCGATTGTCGCCAGGTAAGCACGCGGCTCGCGCAGGTTTTCGCGGCGCCGCTCGCCATCGCGCGAGCCAAGCAGGCGCACGAAGGTGTCGTGCGCCAGGTCGGCCGCGTTGTGCGGGCAGCCGAGCTTGCGCCGCAACCAGGCCATGAGCCAGGCGTGGTGCTCGCCGTAGAGGACCCCGACGAGCGTGTCGTGGTCGGCACGCGCCGATGCGAAGGACTGAGTCGTGCAGGGCGCGTGCGCCATTTCCTGTTCCTCTCGATCCGGGAAAGCACTGGCTGGCGTACGCTGGCTGATGCATGAGGGGCTGAATATCCCGCAATACTAAATGCGAATGCACCTCATTTGCAACTTTTCTCCGGTATCGACTCCCTTGCCCGGCGCCTGGCCGAGGGCATGGGCTTCAGCGGTCGCGCCGATCCATCGCGGCCTGTTCCGGACCCGACGCGGTCTGGCCGGGGACCTCCGGTTTCGCGGCGCGCGGTGCTTCATCCTCGTCATCCATCAGCAGCCGCACGGACGGCCCCTCCAGGTCGTCGTACTGGCCGGAGCGGACCGACCACCAGAAGATGATGCCGATCACGAACACCAGCAGCACCGACAGCGGAATCAGTATGTACAGGCCCATCTCACCCCCTCCGCCGCGACTCGCGTTGCAGCCGCAGCGCGTTCAACACCACCAGCAACGAGCTTGCGGCCATGCCAAGCCCCGCCATCCAGGGCGTGATCAGCCCGGCCATGGCCAGCGGCACCGAGGTGAAGTTGTACGCCAGCGACCACCACAGGTTCTGCCGGATCACGCGCAACGTCTTGCGACACAACGAGATCGCGCGTGACAGGGCGTCCAGACTGTCCGCCATGAGCACCATGTCGGCCTGATTGCGCGCCAGATCGGTGCCCCCGCCCATCGCAATCGACACCTGCGCCTGCGCGAGCACCGGACCGTCGTTGGCCCCATCGCCCACCATCGCGACGATGGTTCCCGCACGCGCCTGCTCGCGCTCGACCCAGCGCAGCTTGTCCTGCGGCGACATGGCGGCGTGCGCCTCCGTCACCGCGAGGTGGCGCGCCAGCGCATCGACCGCCGCGCGCGCATCGCCACTGATGATCGCCACCGGCACGCCTTCCCGCGCCAGACGCGCCACCAACTCCGGCGCATCGTCACGGACCCGGTCGCCCAGCGCGAACAGCCCGCACCAGCCCGCCTCGCTGCCCAGCGCCACCACGGTCGCGCCGTCCCGCTCCAGCATGCCCACCTCGGCGGGCAGCGTGCGGCCGGTGAGCCGGGCGACGTAATCGGGGCGCCCGATGCGCATGCGCATGCGCATGCCATCGACATAACCCTCCACCCCCTGCCCGACGGTCGCGCGCAGCCCGTCCACCGCCGGCAGCGTCAGCCCGCCCGCCGCAAGGCGCACCCCCGCCGCAACCGCGTGTTCCGAGGCCTGTTCGAGCGCGGCGGCGCGGCGGCGCAGCAGCTCCTCGCCGCAATCATCCAGCACACACACGGCCTCGACCTGCATCGCGCCCTGGGTCAGCGTGCCGGTCTTGTCGAACACGTAGCGGTTGGCGCTCGCCAGCGCCTCGATGGCATGGCCGCGCGTCACCAGCACCCCGATGCGCGCCAGCGTGTCGGTAGCCACGGTCAGCGCCGTCGGCGTGGCCAGTGACAACGCGCACGGGCACGCGACCACCAGCACCGACACGAACACCCACAGGGCCCGATCGGGATCGATGAACCGCCATGCGATCCACGTAGCCGCGGCCAGCACCAGCAGCGCCACGATGAACACGCGCGCCGCCTGGTCCGACTGGGTCGCGACGGCCGGGCGGTAGGTGGCCGCCTGCTCCATCAGCCGCCGCATCACCGCGAGCCGCGTCGCATCGCCCACGGCGCTCACCCGCAGCACCAGCGGGCTGGCAAGGTTGAGACTGCCCCCCGTCACTTCGGCGCCCACCGCCTTGGCCACCGGCCGGCTCTCGCCGGTGAGCAAGGCTTCATCGACCTGGCTCTCGCCCTCGACGACCACGCCGTCGACCGGGATCACCGCCCCAGGGCGCACCCTCACCCGCTCGCCGGGCGCCAGGCTGACCACCGCCACCTGACAACCGGAGCCGTCCCGCGGGTCCAGGCGTTCGGCGAACATCGGCACGATCCTGGCCAGCGCTTGCACCCCGCGCGCGGCGCGCTGGCGCGCCAGCATTTCCAGATAGCGGCCGCACAGCAGCAGGAATACAAACATCGTGACCGAATCGAAATAGACCTGCGGCCCGTGCGTGAGCGTCGCCCACACGCTCGCGGCAAAGGCGCTGCCCACTCCCAGCGCCACCGGCACATCCATGCCCAGCGAACGCAGGCGCACGTCGCGCGCGGCGCGGCGGAAAAACGGCGCGGCGGAATACAACACCACCGGCAGGGTCAGGATCAGGCTCGCCCAGCGCATCAACAGCTCGGCGTCGGCCGACAGGTCGCCCTCGGGCGCGATGTAGGCGGGAAAGGCGTACATCATCACCTGCATCATGCCGAAGCCGGCCACGAACAAACGCCACAGCATCGAGCGCCGCTCGCGCCCCGCGACCTGCTCGGAGCGCTCGGCATCATAGGGGTAGGCGCGGTAGCCGATGGCCTGGATCGCGCCCAGGATCACCGACAGCCGCGTGACGCGCTCGTCCCAGCGCACCCGCGCGCGGTGTGTCGCGTAATTCACCTCGACCAGCGACACCCCCGGCAGGCGCGCCACGTGGCGTTCATTCAGCCACACGCACGCGGCACAGGTGATGCCTTCCAGAATCAGCGACGCCTCGCGCTCGTGCTCACCGGTGGACTGCACGAACGATTGCTGGAAATCGGCGTTGTCGAACAGCCCCAGTTCCCGCAATTCGGGCGGCAAGGCTTCCTTGCGTGGCTCGGGCAGCGCGTCGCGGTGGCGGTAATACTGCACCAGCCCGTTGTCCACGATCGCGCGCGCCACCGCCTCGCAGCCCACGCAGCACATGCGCCGTGGCGTACCGTCGATCTCGACGACGTGCTCGCTCGCCGGCGCAACCGGCAGGCCGCAGTGGTAACACTCCCCCGCACCGTCGGCCGAAGGGTCGGTGCGGATGTCAGCAGGACTCATTTCGTGATTGCCGGAAAACAGGACTCAACCGGCCCTTTTAGCACACATCCCGCCGGCGTCCAACGCACCCGCGAGCAAACGCACGAATCATTCATGCAGCGCGGCGAGGTCGCCAGCGCGGTCATGGCCGAACTCGACTGCGCGCCCGGCCGCATCGATGCGCTGCACCGTATAAGGTTCGCCCCGCGCCCGCTGTGCTTCCCACGCCTGCCGTTGCGCGATTGCCAGGCGTCTGGCTTCCGAGTCGCCGTGGCGCGGCACCGAGAAGTAGCGCCGCAAGGGGGCACCGTCTTCGCGCTCGATCACTGCGGTCCAGTAGGGCCTCACCCGGTAGCTGCCGTCTGGCCTGGGGCGCTTGTCCTTGATCCAGTGCTCGCCGGTGCGATCGCTCACGCGCCTCACGCCCGGCACGCCGCTGGTGTTGGTCGTGCGCAGCGTGGCGCACCATTCGCGCTTGCTCAAGAGCGGGGTCTCGCGGTCGACTTCGTCGCGCAGGGCCAGCGCCGCCTGTATGGATTCGATGCGCGCAGGCGCGATTGCGGCGTGCGCGCATGCCTTACGCACCCGGCGGCGCCCGGCTAACGATCGAGCCCATGGCGCGGCGGCTCCTGATAGCGGTCAGTGAACTCGTCGGGAACGTTGGTGAGTTTGTAACCCTGAAATTTCGAAAGAAAAGCCTCGCGCGCCGCCACAGCTCGCGCAAACGCCTCTTTCTCCCCATAGCGCATGATCGAGAACAACCGGCTCTGTCGCGGCTCCATACCTTTGGGTGTCTCCGCGGTCCAGCACGCGTAAGTGTATCGCTTGCCCGAGCGTGTCTGAACTAAGTTCACGCGACGCACCCCTGGCACGCCGGACTTGTTGTTGGGCCGGATCTGGCTTGCGAACTCCGCGCGCGTCATCGGTCGCAAACGGGCCAGCAAGTCGTCGCGCCAGCGCTGCACGGCGGCCAGCGCCTGCTCCTCGCTCGCGAAACTGGAGAGGGCGAACTTCTTGTAATACACGACCTTCTTGCGCTTGATCGTGCAAGCCAGGTAAGGCGCTCTGCCAGGTGGCTCGAAACGGGCGATCGCATAGTCGAGCCGTACGCGGCGCGGGTTGCCCGACGCCGGGGTCTTGGATGTGCTGTCCATACAGTACCTGTTTGCAAGAGTGCGCATCGCGGATGCGCGTCGGGTGGGTCCTCGGCTCAAGTTTCAAGTCGATTGATCGGATCGGTGGGAAACGTGGTGCGGCCCCTATTTCCCACTCGGACAAGGGCAAGCGTGTTCATTGATCGCGGAACTCGGGCGGCAGCAGGATCTCGTCCTCGTACCACTTCATGACGCGGCGCACCGTGTCGTCGTCGGCGCCGTGGCGGCGCAGCAGTTCGGGGGTGATCGGGGTCTTCTCGCGCCGCCAGGTCAAGATGTTGCGGTCATCGAACTGCGGGAAGGTCACGCCCCGCACCACCAGGGCGCGCTTGACCTTGGCGTAGCACTTTCCCTCGGTGTTCTGATCGTTCAGATCGATGTGGTTGTAGTCGACCGCCAGGATGTTGATGT
>JACOUN010000069.1 GCA_016177805.1 Rhodocyclales bacterium | reverse complement strand
TTCCAGGCAGCCAAGCGCAAGGCTCGCGGCTACGCGACCTTTTCCACGATCCGTGCCGTCGTGTTCCTCCTCGCCGGCAAACTGGACTTCGGAAAACTCAACCAGCATGCTGGATAACCCACTCGTTTTTCAAAAGAGCCCAAGAAGTTGTATGCCCCGTCTGATTTCAAGAACGAAGAGCATTTTCTTGAAACGGCGAAGCCCGAACTTGATCGGCTTGAGTTTGCCTCTCCCTCGGCAAATGGCGTCTCCGGTGTTACAGCAACAACAGCGGAAGACTGGATATCAACGCGCACTGATATTTATAAGCAAAACCACGGCTTTTTCATCGCGCATGTGCTTGAGCCTTCGAGAAGTGAAGGGCAAGAGTACGACATTTTCATTTATCTAATCCGCCACAAGAGCAAAGAGTACGGCGATGTAGAGAAGGCCGAATTCTTTTTCGGGCAGTATTGGCACAACAAAGTCTACGTTGGCTCAAAGGTCGGCGACCTCATTGGCGTCAAGACGACTGCTTACGGGCCATTTCTTGCGTTATGTCGTGTCACATTGAAGGACGGCTCTAGCGTTATGCTAAGCAAGTACATTGATTTTGAAATGGGGCTTGCGGTTAAGAAATTCTTGGAGGCCAAGTGATCGCTAACGATTAAGGTTATGTCGTGATCGCGAAGCGAGCCACGACATGAACCGGTTGTTGAACAAGCCCGGTTCGTTTCTCTGGAAATAGCTTTTTGTGGCCCGGCCCGGAAATGGGTAAGGTCGCCCGCCCTCGGGGCTGGTGATGACCGAATCAGCGCCTGTAGCCGGCCACGTGCTGATTTTCCCGCGCAACGTCCGGTTTTCCCGGCATTTTTTTGGCCGAGCGCGACCGTGGCGCCGATGGGCGCGCCGTCTTGTCGGTTGGCTGGCTTACACGAGCGTCTCCGCAACCAGGACCGGCTCTCGTCGTCTGACCGCCGAGGGCGGAATCCGCCGCCGGATTACCAGCATCGGCTTGCCACAGCAGGGACAAGGAAACGCCGGTCGGAGTTTTTCCGGCACCGGCGGACGCGGGGCGATCCTGAGCACCAGATGCAACAGCGCGATCAGCCCCTTCTTGTTCGGATGCAGGAAGCCGTAGTTTCTCGCCCGCCGCAAGCCCTTGGGCAGAACGTGTTGCAGCAGCAGATGCAGGAAGTCGGCGCCGGGCAGCGTACGGATCTTCATTTCTGCGCTCTGGCTGTCGCGGTAGCGGAAGCTGACCTGGCCGCTGCTGTCCTGATCGCAGGCGACGATGTCGGCCTCGCGGATCACCCCGCGATAGAGGTAGCGCCCCAGATAGACCAGGGCCTTGTCACCGTTGCCGACATTCTTGCAATCGACCACCCACTTGTGCGGCAGTGTTGCTGGCAAGCCCAGCCCTTGCTGCTTCAAGGCGGCGAGCAGCTTGGCGCGAAACACCTTGGCCAGCGCCTTGTGGCTGAAGAGGTAGCCGGTCTTGGTGCGCCAGCGCCGGCTGCGCGCATCCAGGCTTGCGCCAGGCATGATCAGATGCACATGCGGATGCAGATCGAGTCGGCGCGAGTGGGTGTGCAGCACCGCCACCGCGCCGGCCTCGCCCTGGAGTTGGCGGTCGTTGCGGCAGAAGCGCTGCACCGTTGCCCAGGCGGCACTGAAGAGCGCGGCGTAGACGCCTCTGGCGTGGTGCAAGGCCAGGGGCCGCAGTTCACCCGGAAGCGTGAAGGTGAGCAGGAAGTACTCGGCCGGCACCTGCAGGCGGCGCTGGCGTTCGAGCCAGCGTTCGCTCTCATGGTGCTGGCAGTGCGGACACAGCCGGTGCCCGCACGAATGCGGGATGAGCCGTTGTTCGGCGCAGTCGGGGCAGGCGGCCAGCAGTTGCGGCGCCATCCGGCTGCGGCAGTGCTGCATCGCCGAAAGCGCCTGCGCACGTTCCGGGCACAGGGTGTGGCCATGGCGGGCGCGGTAGTCGGCCTCGAAGCGGGCGATGACGTCGGCCAGCGCGATCATCGGATCGCCCCCCAATCGAGCGTGAATCGCCGCATCAGGGCGTCGATGCGCTCGCGTGCCGAGGCGTTGGTATGGCTGGTGAGGTGGGTGTAGCGGGCGGTGGTGAGGATCGAGTGGTGGCCGAGGATCTTCTGCACTTCGAGCAGATCGACGCCCTGTTCGATCAGGTGTGTGGCATAGCTGTGCCTCAGGCTATGTGGGGTGATCTTTTTTTTAGACCACACTCGGTCGCCACCTTGCGCAGTGTCGTCTGCACGCCGCCGCGATCGAGTGCAGAATTCGCCCGCCGCGCGCCTTTCAGGCCCGCGCTGCGGTTGGGAAACAACAGTTCGGGATGGCGATGCGTGTGCCAGAAGCGGCGCAGCACCGCGAGCGTGGCCTGCGGCAGTGGCACCAGCCGGTCGCGGTTGCCCTTGGCATCGCGCACCTGCACGCGCATGCGCTCGGCGTCGATGTCGGCCACCGTCAGCGCCAGCCCTTCGCCCAGACGCAACCCCAGGCTGTAGAGGGTGAAGTAGAACACCCGGTAGCTGAGCACGCGGGTGGCCATGAACAGGCGCTGCGCCTCGTCGACGGTCACGATGTCGGGCAGGCGCTGCGTCCTGGGCGGCTTGATCAGGTTCGGCATCGCCCACGGCTTCTTGAGCACATGCACGGTGAAGAACTTCAGTCCGTACAGATCGAGCTTGACCGCGCTCCACGAGTGGGTGCCGATCAGGTCGCTGAAGTACTCGGTCAGTTGGACTTCCGACAGATCATCGAGGCGGTAGTCGAAATACCCGCCCAGGCGTCGGATGGCACGCGCGTAGGCGTCAATCGTCTTGGGTTGCAGCCCCTTCAACTTCAGGTGCTTGAGATGGCTGTCGTACTGCCGGGAAAAGTGCACGGGAAAAATCGATGTCATGCTGGTCACCCCTCACGAAGTCATGCAGAATCAGGACCATCACCGTGATGGAGCCGTCATGCAGGATAGTTCGTGCGAGCTGATGGGGCGACCTCTCCGCGTAGCGGCTTCGTTCAACCCATCGTTCCAGGGGACGCTGCGCGATGAAGCCGCGCAGCGCCCCTGAACTCAGACGTTAGAGAACTCATCCCATGTCCGGTAAGCCCATCCAAGAACAGTTCGGCCAAGCGATCATCAATTCCGTTGCTGAGTTTGCGCGGAAAGATCTTGAGGATGTAGCAACCCTCTCCGGCACCCTGTTTTCTCATGTCACGGACTCGACGCTCCGCGCAACTCTTGCAGAGACGCTCTACGGGGCGAGATGGATATACAAACTCGGCCTCGCCCTGCTCGTTAAAGACGAAGAACAAATGGCTCACGTCCGCGCCCAACTCATCGACTATGGTGCTGTGTGCGAAGGGCTGTTGGTTGATCTAATTGCCCATAGCATCACACGAAGCCACATGACTGGGGCGCGTTACAAGTTCAAAGACGTAAAGAAGCTACAACGGCCAATCAACTGGGCCGTCAAAGACATTCAAGGCCAAGTGACACGTCAAACATTTTTCTGGCAAATCGCTGTGGCGGAAGAAGAGAACATCATTTCTGCCCCAACGATCAAACGCCTTGACTCTCTCCGCGATGATCGAAACACAGTCCACATGGCGGCTCGGACATTTAAGGCGTACCTGGGCCGTTCCCACGCAGCATTCGAAACCTTGCACAAGGTCATCACAGAGGCAAAGGCGTGGAAGGCAGCCAATCCGTGAAGTTCTCTAATTACGTTCGAGGCGACCTGCGCGAAAAGCCGCGCAGGCGCCTCAACTCCACGTTAGCCAGCCCACAAGCATCAGGGATACTCCATGTACCAATATGATCAGCGTCCAAGCACTCGTTTCACCGAAGGCGCCCAGGCTTTGCTAGCAAAAATTCGAGAGAGCGAGTACGCCGTATTGGTCGGCCGCAATAATTGCGGAAAATCATTCCTACTCAAGACGCTCACTCAACAGTGGGGAGTGACCGCCTCGTATCTTGGTCCGGCGCGCTATCAGAACTTTAACCTCCTTGGCTATTTCACCCCGAATAGAAATAAAAGAAATCAGCGCTATAACGAGTTCCTGAACCAGTGGAACCAGCAGCAACAGAACATCGACAACTCGCCCGTCAACCTGCAGCAAGCGATTGCTGAGTTGACCGATTCTCAGCGCGATACGCTGGTCGAGATCGTTGAACTACTTCTCGGGACGCGGATGGAAATTAAGGAGACAGTTCCTGGCAACTCGATGTCCCAGAAATACATCTCCTGCAACGAGCACAACATCTCCTACACAAGCTCTGGGTTCCGCTTGATCGCAACTCTGCTGACCAGTTTACTTAGCAACGACTGTGACACTTTCCTAATCGACGAGCCCGAACTAGGCGTCAGTCCAGAAGCACAGGGAGTACTCGCCGACTTTCTCTTTGATCGCGAGCATCGAGCCAAGTACTTCCCCCACATTCGAACCATAGTTTTCGCAACACATTCAACTGTATTCTTGGACCGGCGGCATATCAGCAACAACTATGTTGTCTCAAAGCAGGGTGACGAGATCGACTTGAAGCCTGTTTCCACGCTGGGTGAACTGAACAAGGTTCACTTTTTTCTTTTGGGCAATCGCTTCGAGACACTCTACCTCCCGTCTGCCATCCTCCTAGTGGAGGGAAAGTGCGATCATCGCTTCATTGAGCGAGCGGCAAATCTCAGATTTCCAAACTCCCAGTTAAGCGTCATTTCGGCCAACTCAGATTCTCGAATCAAAGAAGTTCTCACAGTTGCTGGCGGCCTGCTAACGGACATCCAGCGGAGCCCCTATCGAGATCGCATATTCGTAGTTCTCGACTCAGTTCATTCTGCTTCGCTTCCGGAGCAACTGGAGAAGATGGGAGTTCTTCGTGAGAACATAATCAAGTGGCCGTTGAACGGTATTGAACACTTCTATCCACCCGTACTGGTCGACAAGATATTTCCCGGTTCCGGAGAACTCAATATTGCTGGCGATCGGGTGTCACGTGGAGGCGTTGAGTACAGCAAAAACGACCTCGCTGAGAAGATAGTCACACTGCTTGAAGCAACGACATCGCACCACGCAGATTTTGAACGCCTTTTACTGGCGCCCCTTGCGCAAAAAGCCGGCTAACGCATCATTCCACCGGACCTGCGCGAAAAGCCGCGCAGATCCGGTGTATGAGATCAATAGGGTCAGAGCCAAATTGAAAAGAAATAGTGAAAAGAAATAGAGGACAGACCACGATTTGCTTACCGGATTTGGAAGATCAGAGCTTCCTTAGGCGTACAAGGAGTCACAACCATTGAAATCACCTTGGCTTCAATACGAATCAAAATTAGCGGACTGGATGAAACAGTTTGCGAATGAAAATCTCACATTCACTAATGGCTTTCAGGCGATTCCAGGATTTCCATCCGATGGCTTTCGTGCAGATGGCCTTCTCACAAATGGCAAGGTTGTTCTGGCGCTAGAGATTGAGGTCAAGCAAGCTCACCCTGACACTAATGTCGGCAAATACTGGCTGTTAAACCAATATCGACCCTATGAAAAAGTCGTCCTTTTTCACGTATATACCCCAGAGTACAAATCATACCCTTGGCGTCGTCAGCTTGGTGAGTTCTACGCATCCAAAATGTCTCAAGAACTACCTTTTGAGTATCACCTACTCGATCAACGCGAGGCCGAAGATACAGACAGTTCTTTTGAATTCGTTACAAGTATCTTGGAGCAAAGAATTACTACCGAGTTCGGGGCTGTGGGCAAATAAAGGATCAATAGCGTCGGAGTGATTGATTCGCAGCGCTGAGACGCGGAAATGTGGTCAGCACCCTTTCCGCATGCTTGCTCACCGATTAACTTGACCATGGAACCTCAAACGACACGTTCCGAACTCGCCACGCGACATGTTGAACCGACGGAGCTGAATTGACGGACACACTCACGCGCTCCGAGCGTAGCGAGCGGAGAGCAAAAATAGGGGACAGACCAATAATTCCTATTTTCATTACCGATGCCGAAACCCCCATACTACGCGAACTGCACGTATTAACTTGTTGCTACATGATATATTATTTCCTGCCTTGAATGCAGTTGAGTTGAACAGGCTATTCTAACGGATGGCGATGAGTACTAGCAATGATAGGGGACAGTCCGCCCCCTATATTGATCGTGGTCTATCCTCAATTTCCCCTCATGAACACCGATTCCCGCTGGACTGACACAAAATGACCCAACCATGGCCCAATAGATATATAGAAGCAATTCTCCCGATACCAGTAGCTGCTTTCAGTGCATTTGGCATTACTCTCATTGCCAAAATTATTGGTAACATAATGTTCAAGATCGAGGGGCACGGCACTGCGTTTGACGCTGCCGTAGAACTATTGATTCATTACGGACATGCAATTCACGCTATACTCGCATTTTTTATGATTAACGGTTTTCTACTCTGCGTAACGCTCGTATTTGAGCCTTCCGCCATAACGACGTTGACTCGGAATAAAATCGTTCTTCCAGCCATTAAAATTTCAGAACACATGTTTTCGCTATCGATGGGTGTAGTTGCTGCATGGCTCCTAATTGAGACCACTTCTAAAGGGGTGCCTTTCGGATCATGGCCGAAGGCTATTTCGATGCTGTTATTAGCTGAAATGTTTTTGTTCGTACTCGCAGCAGCATGTGGATCGATAGTTGTTTTCTTTAACCATGACTATGCAGCCATGCTTCTTAAGCTAGGCACCTACAGGTATTTTTTCGTCGGAGCAGTTGCGGCAGTTTTCGCACTGTCTTTCTACTACGATGCTGTCTGGAATTTCGCAAGCAAAGCGGCACTAGCCCCACATAGCTAATCGATACCAAGGATCAAAAATGGAATTATGAGGGACAGACTACGATTCTCAGTTAATAGGGCCAAGCTCGAATAATCGGTTCACGCAGACCTTAATTTCGCAATCACATCCGACTCTATGACATATTTCAAACTGATCATACCAACGCTGTTACTCGTGCTGATGAGTGTCACCTCTGTGGCGCATGTGGGGGGGAAATGGGGTGGAAATGAGGTCAGCACTCTTTCCGCATGCTTACTCACCCATTGACTTGACCATGGAACCTCAAACGACACGTTCCGCACTCGCTGCGCGACATGTCGAACACGCGGAGATGAATTGACCGACACACTCACGCGCTCCGAGCGTAGCGAGCGGATGTCGAGGGTCCGTGGCAAGGGTTCGGTCGCGGAGATGCGGCTTCGGCGTTTGATACATGGCATGGGGTACCGGTACCGGCTGCACGTGGGCACCTTGCCGGGCAGGCCGGACATGGTTTTTCCGTCGAGAAGGGCCGTCATTTTCATGCACGGCTGTTTCTGGCACCGGCATCGCGATTGCCGGTTGGCGCGGCTGCCGAAATCGCGGGTCGCGTTCTGGCGGGCGAAGCTGGAGGGCAACCGGCGGCGGGACGAGGATGTCGCGGGGCGGTTGAAGGCGCTGGGATGGCGCGTGCTGGTGGTGTGGGAGTGCCAGATGCGGGGTGGTGACTTGAACGAAGTGTCGATCAGGGTGAGGCGATTCCTTGCCGGGGGAAGTGGAGGCGAACAGGATGAAATCGGTTGAACTTTTCGCGGGGGCTGGCGGGCTCGCCATGGGGGTGTCGCTCGCGGGTTTCGAGTCGCTCGCGGTTGTTGAATGGGACCGCTGGGCTTGCGACACCATCAGGGAGAACCAGAAACGGGGTTATCCGGTGGTGGCCGGTTGGCCGTTGTGGGAAGGCGACGTGCGCGGCTTCGACTGGTCGTCGATTCCCGAAGGCATCGACCTTCTGGCCGGCGGGCCGCCATGCCAGCCTTTCTCGATGGGGGGCAAGCACAGGGCGCATGGGGACACGCGCGACATGTTCCCCGCGACCGTCGAGGTGGTCAGAACGCTGCGGCCCAAGTCCTTCATCATCGAAAACGTGAAGGGGCTGACGCGTTCGAGTTTCGCCAATTACTACCAGTACATCCTGCTGCAGCTGGAGTTTCCCGAAGTCACGCCGCGCAAGGATGAATGCTGGCTCGATCACCTGAAGCGCCTGCAGGCGGAAAAGACCTCGGGCGCGCTTCACGCGTCGGGGCTGGCCTACAACGTTGTTCCGACGTTGGTGAACGCGGCCGATCATGGCGTGCCGCAGAAGCGCGAGCGCGTCTTCATCGTGGGCTTCCGCTCCGACCTGGGGGTTGAATGGTCCTTCCCCCGGCCGACGCATGGCCTGGATGCCCTGTTGCATTCGCAGTGGGTGACTGGCGAGTATTGGGACCGCCATGGCGTGAGCCAGCGTCAGCGCCCCACGCTTCCCGCGCGGTTCGAGGCGCGGGTGCGCAACCTGGCTTCCAGTTTCGCCCTTTTCGGTGAAAAGCCCTGGCGAACGGTGCGCGACGCGCTGGTGGACATGCCCAATCCCCGCCAGCGCGCGGCGGGCGGCTTCCTGAACCACGTGTTCCAGGGCGGGGCGAAGGTTTATCCGGGGCATACCGGGAGTCCGCTGGACCTGCCCGCGAAAACACTCAAGGCGGGCGACCACGGCGTGCCCGGCGGCGAGAACATGATGGTTCTGGCGAATGGGGATGTCCGCTATTTCAGCGTGCGGGAGTCCGCGCGCCTGCAGACCTTCCCCGACGGCTATGTGTTTCATGGTTCGTGGACCGAAACCATGCGGCAACTGGGCAACGCCGTGCCGGTCGCGCTTGGCCGGCGCGTGGCGGCATCCGTGGCGGCGCGTCTCGCGGAATCCGAATTGCGCAAGCGCGCGTGTTTCCGCGCGTCGAGGTTTGCATGACGGGCGCCAGGATCATCCCCTTCAACCCGCTGGACAAACGCCATCTCGGGGAAAGCGTGGGCCAGGCGATGCTTCGGCAACCGGTGGTCGCCATGGCCGACTTGACGAGTTTCGAGGGCGCGGGAATCTACGCGATTTACTATCGGGGCGATTTCCCGGCATACGAAGCCATTGCGGTAAAGAACCGGGGCCAGGATTTCATCGCGCCCATTTACGTGGGCAAGGCGGTGCCGAAAGGCGCGCGCAAGGGCGGCGACCTGGAGGCCAGCCCCGGCAAGGTGCTGTGCAACCGCCTCGCGCAGCACAAGCGCAGCATCGAAGAGGCCAGCAACCTCGACATCGCCGATTTTTTCTGTCGCTACCTGATCGTTGACGACATCTGGATACCGCTCGGTGAATCCCTGCTCATCGCCAAATGCGATCCGCTATGGAACCGGCTGATCGATGGCTTTGGCAACCACGACCCCGGCAAGGGTCGGCATGAAGGACTCCGGCCACGCTGGGACGTTCTTCATCCGGGGCGCCCCTGGGCGGACAGATGCCAACCTCGCGCGGAAACCGCCGAGCAGATCATAGGCGAGGCGCGGGACTACCTTCGCAACAACCCGCCACCCGACGACCCGAACATGATTACGGCGTGATTTTTGGCGGCTCCGCGGTGAATGAGGCCCACCATGTGCGGACGCTATGCCCTTTGCGGTCCGAGTTCACGGATGCGGGAGCAGTTCGGCGTGGAGCCCGATGACCGCAAGACCGGGGTCTGTCACCGGTTTTGCGTGTCCCCGGTTCTGCGGATTACGCCTGGTTACCGCGCTCCCTGCCGTGCGGCGTTAGGCTTGAGGCTGTGACGAACCAGCCAGCCCAGGAGCGATCATGAATACCATGCCAGTTCAAAGCGGACGGAGTATGAGTCCGGCCGGTGTGCTGCGCCGCGCCACCTTGCTGTGCGTGCTGGCGATGTGCGCGCTGTCGTTTGCGGCGCACGCCGAAGCGCCCACCAGCGCCGGCGGCACGCAATCCCCCGCCGCTGAAGCCGGCCATGCAGTCGGCTCGACGATGCGCGACATTGGCGAAGGCGCACGCGACGCCGGCAAGGCCGTGGGGCACGGCGTGGTCAGCGCCGGCAAGGCGGTCGGCCACTTCGCGCGCGATGCGGGGGTGAAGATCGGCCACGCGGCGCGCGACGGCGCCAAGGGCCTGGCCCGCGGCATCAAGGGCGAGAACGACTGAGAGGCAGGACACCCACGCCTGGGCCTGTCGGCCCGGCGCTGCCCCCGAGGGGGCGTCTCCGGGCTTGGAGCGGCCAGATCAATAGGGGCATAGGGTCGGAGTCATTGATTTGCAGGACCAAGTCCGGTATCGCCAAGAATCAATGACACTGCCCCTATAGATCTGCCAGCCCCCGATCCAGCCGTGATCGAATCGGTCGCCGCCTTCCTCGCGCGCATCGAGCGCGCCGACTGGCTCGTCCATCCGCTCTGCGGCCGTGGTCACTTCGTGGTGACGGCCCCGCTCGCACCCGTTCCCCCGCCCGCGGTGGCCTCACGTGGACCGCCACCATGACCTCGATCACGCACCGACGCCCGTGCACCATGCCGTCCGACCGCAGCAGGGGCACCTGTGCGCCGCATGTCTCACAAGCCATTATCACGCCACCGCCCATGCTCGTCTCGGGCCACGCTCGGCGCGTTCGGCTCCCCGCCACATGCGCTCTGGGTCACACCCCGACCCCCACGAGCATTCCATTTGCTTGCAATGCGCCGCTCGACGCTTACAATCCCCATAGCCGCCGTCATCACCCGATTTAGTCCAACGAGGTTTATCCGCCGTCATGACCGCTTCCACTCACTCCGTGCACCTGCTACGACGGATAAATGCTATTCGTTGGGCATCTGAATGATTCGGCGCATTCTCTCTGACGAGTTTCGATTGCTGACGTTTCGACGGCCTGGCTCGACAATGCATGTCGAATGGAAGGCTTTCTTGGCATTCGGGCTGGCTTTTACCTGGCTGGCCGGTATTGGCCGGTACTGGGACAATCCAAAAGCACATCTGTGGCAATACCTCGGCTTAGGTTCTGTTGCCTATGTATTCGTGCTGGCTTTGATCGTTTGGATCTTACTTGCGCCACTCAAGCCAAAGAACTGGTCATACCGGAATGTTCTGCTTTTCATTACATTAACCGCTCCACCCGCAGTGCTCTATGCAATTCCTGTAGAACAATTTATGGCGGCCGAAGCCGCACAGACTGCCAACGCTTGGTTTCTCATAGTTGTTGCAACATGGCGGATTGCTCTATTTATTGCGTTTCTTCACCGAGTGGCGGGGCTGTCGCCGGGAATGGTTGTTGTCGCGTCGCTGCTTCCGCTGGCAATAATCATCATCGTGCTCTCCATGCTCAACCTGGAACATGTTGTTTTCAGCTTGATGAGCGGCATTCGAGAGGAAGATCGCAGCCCGAACGATTCAGCTTACGGGGTGGTGTTTCTGCTTTCAATGTTCTCGTTTATGGCGTCGCCATTTCTGTTGATCGCCTATATCGTAGCTATAGTGCGCGTCCATACAAGCGCCCAGCCCGACAGTCAACAGGACGCTGCGCAATGAAGCCGTGCGGGGGGAAGTCGGTTACCTTCAAGTTGAGCGTCATGATCCGCGCACTTCTTCGGGTTGCTGTTCTACTGCTGAGCCTGAATGCCAAGGCGGCCGAGTTGCCCTCATGCCTTGTTGGGCTCTAGAAGTCCGATGAAGCCCTCACGTTAGACGATATGCGAAGGCATCCAGAAGTGACGGAGCAGGCACGACTGCTTTTTGAGTATGTTTTTTTGGGCGTCTCGTTCTAATTTTTGGCTCACGGTATGGCGGAGCGTACCTCGGGGAAGAAAACAGAAATGATCTTCGACTTGATGCGCATGACGTTATCGACTCTGGCGAAACGTATGCCGTTATTCGCACAGACATGCTGGGTGAGAGTCTAACGTCCAAGTGGTTCTGCGAGGGCGATCGGATTTATACGCTTGTCACAAGATGGCAATTCCGAGAGTACTTCAGCAGATTGCAATAGGAAACTTGGGATACCAGGTTGCAGATCACGGTTTTTGCGGGAGCCCGTCCATGAGGCGTTTTGGATTCGGCCTGCTGTTCGCGGTTATCGGCTTTATTATGGCGGCCTTGGTGGGCTATTTTCTGATCGGACAGTTCTCGCCCAATCAGCATGATCGTGAGATCGAGGCAGCAATGACCAGCATCTTCGTGCTCGGGCCGCTGGGCGCTGTGGCGGGGTTCATCGCGGGCGTGATTCGCGGTGGTCGCAAACCCGCAGAGTCAGATGCCGATCGTGACGGTCGAGTCTGAGCTTCGCATGGCCTTCCAAAAACCCCAGCGCGGCTTCTGCCGCAGACTCACAACCGGGCGACCCGGCTCCGCTTCGTGCGGGCATCCGCATAAGCCGTGCTCCATTGCCGGCTCACTCAACCATGGGATAGCGCCATGATGAACGTCTGGTTCACGAAGGATCTCGGTGACGGATTGACGGCTTCGGAGCCGCTGGACCGGATCGAGGATCTCTTCCGCATCGAGCATATCCGGGCTGGCCGCCCCAGAGAGATGGCGGTATTCATCAGCCATCAGTCGGAAGGCCGGCTGCACTGCAAGGTGTTCGCGTATTTCTCGCCTGCGTCGGCGGCGCTGGCAAAGGCAATGGATGCCGTGCCGTGCGGGCGCCCCTCGCCCGACGTATTGCGTCTGTTCGCCGACGCCGAGGAGGCGTGGCCGGCACTGTTCCCGAAGTACGATCGCTGACATGACCACGCTCGCATGCGACCAGCGGGTCTTTCCGGCCACACCTTTTTCGCGACGCGCTCTCAGTAGAAGACGAGCGCGAGAAAGCCGGGATCTGTCCCTGGTTTTGCTGATTTTGCTGGTATTGCGGTTTTGCGACCGACTGCCTAGGCCGATGCAAATGGATTGAAGACGTTTGCCCCAAGCGCGTCAAAGTCAGCCACGTTGCGCGTTGCAACGGTCAGCCCGTGCACCTTCGCCGTGGCGGCAATCATGGCGTCCTCGTAAAGCGTATCGGACTTCCTGTGCATCAAGCGTGCCCACACCCTGAAGCTTGCCGCATCCATCGGCAGAATGTTGTAGCTCGCGGCCACCTGTTCCAGCCAGGCCTCTAGTTCGCTGGCTTTGCCGGGGTCTTGCTCCCGAGTCAATTCGATACCTGCCTGGATCTCGCCAAGCGTCACGACGGACAGGTAGAGCTGGGCATCATTGAGCGATTCCAACCAGGCAACAACGCCTCCGTGGGGACGCGGCTTGCGAAGTTCCGAGACCACATTCGTATCAAGCAGGTACCCGCTCGTCACCGCATGGGCTCCACGGCACGGCGCCTTGCGCGCCCGCGCACAGGCTCCACCATATCGGCACGGGCCTGGTCCGAGAGCAGCAACTGTTTCAACGAGGGACGTGCGGTCGACTGCAGGCGACGCCACTCCTGCACAGGCACCAGCACCGCGGTCTCAGCGCCTCGCCTGGTCACCATCTGCGGTCCCTCCTGCAAACACGCATCCAGAAACTCACTGAACCGTGCCTTCGCATCCTGAACTTGCCATGTATGCATGATGTCACTCATCTGACCACTTAGATGACCAGCTTGATACAATTCCCGGAGGCTGTCAATCTGGACGAACAATAGCGACAATAGGCGGCAGGCCACGATTTCCGGCCTTGCTGGCGGTGCCAGATAGTTCCATACGGCGGAATACGCTGTGCTATTCCGCACCACTCGTTCCGACGCAGGCGATCGTGGTGACGGAGTGCATGCATCTTGCGACGTAGCCATTCGAGCCCCCATACCCATGCGCATCACTCCCCCCCATGCAGACCCGCGCGAAGCAGCGCCGACGGTGGCGCTGCACCCCGGCGCGCTGGTCATCGACCTGATGCAACCGCGGCGCGTGTTGTCGAGCGCGCCGTTTGGGGGTGGGCTGGTCATGAGCCGTTATCTGGTGAACAGCACCGTGCCGGGGGATTTCGATGGCGACGTCGACACGACGATACACGCGGTGCTGGACCGTCACGGACTGGCGGGCAAGGCGGTGACCTGCGCGCTGACGGCGGTCAAGGTCGAACACTACCGGCACGCGCGGGCGGTTGAGGAGGACGTGTGCGCCACGGTGTACGTGACCGCCGGGCTGAGCAATCTGGCCGCGCCGGGGCTTAGTCCGCTGGTGCCGGCATTGCCCGGAACGATCAATGTCTTCGCACTGGTCGCGGCCGACCTGCCCGACGCGGCACTGGTGGAAACCGTGCAGATCATCACCGAAGTCAAGGCGCGCCGCCTCGCCGGGCGGCTCACGCCGGACGGCCATCCGGCCACCGGCACCAGCACCGATACCGTAACGGTCGCGCTGCTGCCGGGGCCGTCGCACGCCTATGCCGGCGCGGTGACACCGGTGGGCCGCGCGCTGGCGCGTGCGTGCGACGCGGCGTTGATGCTGGCGTTGCCGTCGTGACCCTGGCAGTTTTCTCGACATGGCGGGATAGAGGCGGATTCAAGCCTGAACTTCTCGCGGCCCGGCCCGAACCACATGGATTCCGGCTTGCGCCGGAATGACTCGTTATCGCTTTGGTTGCCTGTTTGTTATATTGAGGTGCTGTCTTGACCGGCCGGAGTGCCGCCCCAGGACGACTGGTGCACATGAGCCCGGAATGAACACACTCCCACGAGGCTACCCATGAATAAACGGCGCGCGCTTGATCTGCTGAGCCGCAGCAAGCCCGAGTTGCAGGCCCGTTTTGGCGTGACCCGGTTGGCCTTGTTCGGCTCCACCGCCCGCGACACCGCAAACAGCGACAGCGATGTGGATGTGCTGGTCGCCTTTGACGGCCCGGCCACTTCGAGGCGTTATTTCGGCGTGCAGTTCTACCTCGAAAACCTGCTCGGCTGTCCGGTCGATCTGGTCACCGAAAAGGCCTTGCGGCCGGAGTTGCGGCCATTTGTCGAACAGGAACGGGTCAATGTCTGAGGCCTGCCAGCGCGAATGGCGCTTCTATCTCGATGACATGATCGACTTCGCCGGGAAGGTGCTCGCCTACACCGGCGGACTTGATCAGGCCGGTTTCACAACGAGCGGATTGGTCTATGACGCCACATTGCGCAATCTGCCGTTGCCGCTGTTGCAAGCGCTGAGGAACGAGGCCAGATCATGAAGCCCGGCAGCGTCAAGATCGTCGACCGCGTCTCGGCCGTCGAGGCCATCAAGCGTCTTGGGGAAGAGGATCTGCTGTTCCTCAACCGGCTGATCGTCGAGCGGCTCCAGCTCATATCCCAGGCCCGCGCGACCACGTTGATGACCAGCTTCACCAAGGGCGACCGCGTCGGCTTCCAGACCCCGGACGGCCGGGCGCTGGAGGGTCTGGTGCTGCGCCTGAACAAGAAAACCATCAGCGTCGCGACCGATGACGGCCATCAGTGGAACGTCGCCCCAGGCCTGTTGCGGCTGATACAGACAGCGGGACCCCCCCAATGGCGGTGATCCGACAACCCGCGAAACGCCGCGTTGGCGAAGGGATGACTGCATGACCGGCACCTGGTTCACGCTGGATCTCGGTGACGGCCTGACGGCTTCGGAGCCGCTGGACCGGATCGAAGACCTCTTTCGCGTCGAGTACCGCCGGGCCGGCCGTCCGACGGACATGGCGGTGTTCATCAGCCATCAGTCGGAAGGGCGGCTGCATTGCGAGGTGTTCGCGTATTTCTCGCCGGCTTCGGCGGCGCTGGCCAAGGGCCTGGGTGCGGTGCCGTGCGGACGCCCCTCGCCCGACGTCCTGCGGCTGTTCGCCGGCGCCGGGGATGCGTGGCCGGCACTGTTTCCGGAGCACCGGCGCTGACCTCACCACGCTTGCATGAAATGCGCCAACAGCGTGCAATCTCAGGCAACCCGGATTCTCCGGGTGCCGGACAACGCTGTGCCCCGTGAAGGATCAACCTGTTCGCCAGCCCGCCCTCTCATGATCTTTCTGTACGACCTGCCCGAGTACCTGCGCCCCTGGAAGCTCGCCACCCTGCTCCTTGGCATTACCCTGCTGATCGTCGGCTCGTTTGTCACTCCGGCGCCCGACTGGGATATTCCGATCAGCTTGATCATGGCGGCGCTTGCCTACCTGACGGCGCCGTGGAGCTTGCGCGTCATTCTGGAACGCCGATGGCGGCTCTGGCCGGCGATGCTGTTTGCCACGTGGTTCACCGTCGATGGTTGTTATGCGCTTTATTGGTATTTTGTCGACCCTTACGCGCTTGCGCTCATGCGTGACGTCAACTTCCCCGCGTCGCTCTCGCTCTACGGCATGTGCGGGGTCGTGTGGCTGTATCGTGGCAGCTTGAGTGAGTTGCTCGCCGAAGTGCGCGGCTTGTTTGCGAAAGCAGGCTCAAGGTAGTCTGCGTGGGGCGGACTGGTTCAACCCGTGACACGCTGCGTGACTTCTTGCCTCAGGGCGAACCATGGAAGTCTGAACCCTTGCTCCAAGCGTGGATATCGCGATGAAGCTGGCTGGAATCATTCTTGTAGCGCTGCTTGTGTCTGCCTGCTCGGGCAACCCCTATGTTGTGAAACCGGCGCCCGAGCCGCCCGACGCGGTCCGGTCGCACCCGGTATTCGTCGTGAGTCATGGGTGGCATACCGGATTGATCATTCCGGCGGACTTTCTCGATCGGGCCGTGCCGGGTCTCGGGGAGCGGTTCGGCGATGCGGCCTACTATGAGATCGGCTGGGGTGACAAAGGCTTTTATCAGGCCCAGGAGATCACCACCGGCCTGACCCTGCAAGCCATGTTCTGGTCCGAAGGCGCGGTGATGCACGTTGTTGCCATTCCCGGTTCCCCCGGTGAGTTTTTCGGCGAGAGCGAGATCGTCGGCACCTGCCTCACCGCTGGCGAGATGTCAGCACTCGCGACCTTCGTATCCGACAGTTTTGCTCATGACTCCGCCGGGCTGGCGATCCGGCGCAAGAATGGCATCTACGGCAACAGCCAGTTCTACGACGGCGAAGGACGCTATTACTTGCTGAACACCTGCAACAAATGGACCGCCAAAGGACTGCTGAGCGCGGGGGTGGAGATTTCGCCGTCCGTTTCCCTGACTTCCGAAAGTGTCATGCGCGTTGTCCGGGCGCGCGGGCAAAAATGCACGTTGACGCGAGACTTTGCTGTCGGAGGGACGCCGCTTGAACGATAGTCCGCGCGGGCGCTACGCTGCCCCGCGCTACCCCGCCCTTGAACCGATGAGGCGCGGACTGGCTGCGCGCGTCCGCCGGGCCACGCCCGCATGATCGCGATACACCCGGTCGCGCTGCCGGCGACGGCCTTGCTGCGCAGATACGTGGATCAAGGGGCGTATACCGACTGCTACGCCGCCGAGGTCGACGGTACCGTCTCCCTGCCCGAGTTTGTCGAGGCTTTTTATACGACACCGCTGTTCAAGGTCGAGCGCGCGATCCTCCGGTGGTGCGTTGCGCGGCCTTCGTCCGATGTCGAGGCCAGGCGGCTGGCCGGTGGAACGCTCGATTCGTTTGCGGCGTGGCGGGTGGAGGGGCGGGCGGGCGATCAGTTGCTGCTGGGTGATTTCACCGGCAGGACCAAGTCGTGGTTGATGGTGGCGCCGGCAATGGATGCCGGCGCGGGGGTGCGCACGCGGCTCCATTTTGGCTCGGCAGTGGTGCCACTCGCGCGCGCCGGGGACGGCGAGCGGCGCATGGGCCTGGCCTTTCATGCATTGCAGGGTTTTCACCAGCTATATTCAAGGTTGCTCCTGGGCGCGGCGTGTTCCCGCGTGGCGAGGGTCGAGCGAGCAGATGCGGGGTGAGGTCGAGGCGGGTCGTCGATCGCACGGATGCCGCTTTCCGTGTCAAGCTCTGAACGTTACCACCATGCGATCCGGACACGGACCAGCGTACAGAATGGAGATTCCACCATGCCGCCACGGCTATCACACGACAAGGCCAAGCTGAAGTTCCTGCTGCTTGAAGGCATCCATCCGTCCGCTGTCGAGGTGTTGCAGCGTGACGGCTATCGGCAGGTGGAGACGCATGCCCAGGCGCTGGTGGGCGAGGAGTTGATTGCGGCGATCGGCGATGCGCATTTCGTCGGCCTGCGCTCGCGCACGCGCCTGACGGCGGAGGTGTTGCGCCAGGCACCGAAGCTGGTGGCCGTGGGGTGCTTTTGCATCGGCACCAACCAGGTCGATCTGCCGGCGGCGGCGGCGCTGGGCATACCGGTGTTCAACGCGCCGTTCTCGAATACGCGCAGCGTCGCCGAGCTGGTGCTGGGCGAGATCATCATGCTGCTGCGCGGCATACCGCACAAGAACGCCGCGCAGCACCGGGGCGGCTGGATCAAGAGCGCCGCCCATTCCTATGAAGCTCGCGGCAAGACGCTGGGGATCGTCGGCTACGGGCATATCGGCACCCAGATCGGGGTGCTGGCCGAACATCTCGGGATGTCGGTCGTGTATTACGACATCGAGGCCAAGCTGGCGCTCGGCAATGCCCAACCGCTCGGCAGCCTCGATGAACTGCTCGGCGCGGCCGACGTGGTCAGCCTGCACGTGCCGGAAACCGCCGAAACCAGGAACATGATCGGCGCCGCGCAACTGGCTCTGATGCGCTCCGGCAGCTACCTGATCAACGCTTCGCGCGGTACGGTGGTGGATATCGACGCGCTGGTGGCGGCGCTCGATGCCAAGCACCTGCAAGGGGCGGCGATCGACGTGTTCCCGGTCGAGCCGAAGGGCAACGACGACCCGTTCGTCTCGCCGCTGCTACGCTTCGACAACGTCATCCTGACGCCGCACATCGGCGGCTCGACCGCCGAAGCGCAGGCCAGCATCGGGGTCGAGGTCGCGGCCAAGCTGATCCGCTACAGCAACAACGGCTCAACCAATTCGGCGGTCAACTTTCCCGAGGTCTCGCTGCCGGAGCACACCGGCAAGTGCCGCCTGCTGCACATCCACAGGAACATTCCGGGGGTGCTGGCGCGGATCAACGAGCGCTTCTCGGCCGCCGGCATCAACATCGCCGCCCAGTACCTGCAGACCAGCGCGGAGATCGGCTACGTGGTGATCGATGTCGATACCGAGGCGAGCAAGGTCGCGCTCGACCAGCTTGCGAGCATCGACGGCACGATACGCTGCCGGATACTTTACTGACGGGTGCCTGGCAGGCCGTCACCGGCTAATAGTCCAGGTTATTTCCTTACGGACCCTAAGACCGCAGCACGCTCACCAGCCATTGCTCGATATCCCGTATTTCTTCCATCACGATGCCGTGTTCGACGAAATAGGTGTGCCAGGTGATGGGGTAGCGAGCGGCCTTGAGCTGGTTGTAGGTTTTCTGCGCGAAGTCGTGCGGAATCACGCCGTCGTCGCGCCCGTGGGCCATGAAGATGGGCACGTCGCGGTTGGCGTGGTGGGCGTCGAGTTCGAGGGTTTCGGCCAGCGGCAGATAGGTCGACAGCGCCAGCACCCCGGCCAGCCGCCGGGGGTGGCGCAGCGCGGTGTGCAACGCGATCGCCCCGCCCTGCGAGAACCCGGCCAGCACGATGCGCTGGTCGGGGATGCCACGGGCGTTCTCGCGCGCGATGAGCGCTTCGAGCTGACCCGCGGATTGGTGCACCCCGGCCGCGTCTTCCCGCCGTTTGGAGAAATCCTGCGACAGGATGTCGTACCAGGCGCGCATCACGTAGCCGCCGTTGATCGTCACCGCCCGCATCGGTGCGTGGGGGAAGACGAAGCGGGTCGGCGGCAGTGCGGTTTGGTCGAAGGCTTCGACGACGGGTTCGAAGTCGTGCCCGTCGGCCCCCAGGCCATGCAGCCAGATCACGGCATGGCTGGGGTTGGGGGCGGTTTCGATTTCGACGCAAGAGAGCAATTCGGTGGACATCGGGACTCCGGAGCAGGCAAGCGCGGCGTGGCGCGCGAAACCGGTACATTACACGAGTAACCTACCGGCCCGAGCGCTCAGCGACGCAGCCTGATGCGCCCGCTGGCCAGCATCTCCCACTGGTGCAGCGCCAACCCCAGGCAGATCAGGCTGGTCCCGATCCAGATCCGGGCGGTGACCTGCTCGCCATTGAGCACACTGCCGAGCATCAGCGCCAGCACCGGGGTGACGAGGCTGATCAGTGCCACCCGCGCCGCTTCGGTGTGCTTGATCACGTAGTAATACAACGCGAAACCAAGCACCGAACCGAAGACCCCCAGATACACGACAGCCGCGAGCGCGCGCGGCGGCGCGTCCACCGGCACCGCACCCCCGGTCAGCCACCACATCAGGGTGAATAGCGGCGTTGCAACCAACAGGCTGCCGGCGGTGGTCGCGAGCGGCGGGCTGTCGTCGCCGATATGCTTCACCCACACCAGCGTGATCGAGTAGATCGTCACCGCCACCAGCAGCGCCGCCATGCCAGCCAGCGTGCGGGTGCCTTCCAGGGTGCCGCCGGTGGCAAATATCACCACCAGCCCGGCCAGGCCCAACAACATGCCCGCGATACGCGCCGGGCGCAGCGCGGATTCGCCCAGCCACAGCGCGGCGAACAGGCTGGTGATCAGCGGCGACAGGCCGAACAGCACCGACACCATCCCCGAGTTGATGTACTGGGCGCCCCAGTAGGTGCAATACATCCCGCCGAACAACCCCACCCCCGCCACCAGATAGCTGCGCCGGGCGCGCGCATGCAGCGGCAGTCCGACGCGCCATAGCGCGATCAGCAGCAGCGCCAGCACGACCCCGATCATCATGCGCGTCATGACGGCGAAGGCGTAACCCGTGCCGATGGCGCTCCACTTGATGGCGAGCGGCGTGGTCGCCCAGATGGCGATGACGGTGAGAAAGGCGGCGGGCACGGACATGTTGTGGTCTCCGGTAGGTACAACGGGCGTTGCCACCTTCCGGATGGGAAGGCACAACGAAAAAGGCCGCGCATCCTGTGGATACGCGGCCCGTGAAATGCAGTGATGACGGTATTCGATCTAGCGCTTCATCACCCACCCGGCCCCGCATCCCGACACGGCGCGCCATGCGCGCAGCGCACGGTAACGGGCGGGATACGAGGTGTTGAATGTGGAAGGCATGACGCATTCTGGAAGGGCGGCAGGGGCACTGTCAACTACAATGCCGATGACAATGCCAGCGATGCGGCACGGGTACCGGATGCGGGCCCTTGTGCCGGCGCTGACCCGGCTGGCGTCTTCTCTGCAGAGGTCACAGGAAACCCATGAGCCCGATAACCCACTTCCTGGTCGGCTGGACCGTGCTCGAGCGCTTCCACGCCTCCAACCGCGACAAGGCTATCGTCGTGTTCGCGGGGCTTGCACCCGACATCGACGGAATCGGCATCGTCATCGACTTCATGACCCGCACGCTCGGCCTGGCGGAAACCAACTATTACCAGGACTATCACCGGCTATTGGGACACGGGTTGCCGTTCGCGCTACTGCTATCGCTGCTGGCCGCAGCCATTTCGATCGAGCGCCGCCGGGTCGCGCTATCGTCCTTCGTGTGCATCCACCTGCATTTCCTGTGCGACCTGATCGGCTCGCGAGGTTCGACGGTCGACGACATCTGGCCGATCTACTACCTCACGCCGCTATCGATGACGCCTCAGTTTTCCTGGTCGCTCCAATGGCCGCTGGTCGGCTGGCAGAACATGACCATCACCGCAATACTGCTCGCGGCAGCCATGATGCGCGCCGCCAGACTGGGCTACTCCCCGGTCTCGTTGGTCAGCGCTCGGGCCGACCAGGTTTTCGTTGCTACGATCCGGCGCTGGAAGAAGAGCCTGGGCAGGGTCGTAGGCGGTAATTGATTGCCGGGTCGGTCCTGCCTCGTCGGATTTCTTGACCTACCGTTGGACGGGGATACGGGCTCCCTCCCCTTCAACGGGGAGGAACCTGCTAACTGGCTAGCCCGACATGCGCTATGGGACCCCGCCCACAAACGCGGATTATGGGATCATGCCCCCTGCCGCCCCGACCGCTCGTGCTCACGCATATGGCCATCGGGGCGATTTCAACTTGAATCATGAGGAAGCTGCATGCAATCGGTTGCGACCTTCGCGGCCCTGCTCGCCGTGGCGGTGTTGCTGGTGCCGTTGTTCAAACGGGCCGGGCTGGGCACGGTGCTCGGATACCTGGCGGCCGGGGTGTTGATCGGGCCGTCCGGGTTCGGCGTGGTGCACGACGCCGAGAACCTGTTGCACACCGCCGAACTGGGGGTGGTGTTGCTGCTGTTCGTCGTCGGTCTGGAGCTGCAGCCGTCGCGCCTGTGGGCGTTGCGCAAGCCGGTGTTCGGGCTGGGCGGCTTGCAGTTCTTCGGCGTCGGCGCCTTGCTGGTGCTCGGTGCGGTGGCACTCGGATTCGACTGGCCGCTGGCGATCGTGATCGGGCTGACGCTGGCCTTGTCATCGACCGCGTTCGTGCTGCCGACCCTGGCCGAGCGGCACGAGCTGCACAGCCGCTACGGGCGCGAAACCTTTGCGATGCTGCTGTTCCAGGATCTGATGGTGATCCCGCTGCTGGCGGCCTTGCCCCTGCTCGGCACGACGCGGGCCGACGGGGCAGTCTCGCCGCTGGTGGGGCTGACGGTGCTGGCGCTGGCGTTGATGGTGGGCCGGCCCATCCTCGACGCGGTGTTCCGCCACGTCACGCGCATCAACAGCCGCGAGATGTTCACCGCCGCCGCACTGGCCACGGCGCTGGGGCTGGCGCTGCTGCTGCAGGCGAGCGGCCTGTCGATGTCGCTGGGGGCGTTCGTGGCCGGGGTGCTGTTGTCGGACTCGGACTTCCGCCACGAACTGGAAGCGGCGATCTCGCCGTTTCAGGGGCTGTTGATGGGGTTCTTCTTCATCGCGGTGGGCATGACCATCGATCTGGGCATGATCGTCGAACACCCCCTCAACGTGCTGGGGCTGATGCTGGCGCTGGTGGCGGTCAAGGGTTGCGGCCTGTATGGCCTGCGCCGTCTGGTGCGCGGCAGCCGCCAGATATCGCGCATGCAGGCGCTGGCGCTGGCGCAGTGCGGTGAATTCGCCTTCGTGCTGTTCGGCGCGGCGCAGGCCAACCGCCTGCTCGAAGCCGAGGTGGTCGCGCAGCTCAACCTGTCGGTGGCGCTGTCGATGGCGGTGGCGCCGCTGCTGTTCATCCTCGCCGACCGCCTCAACCGGCGCGACTCCGCCGCCAACCCGCCTTCGGAGCCCCCGGCCGACGACATGCCCGACGCCCCCAACCCGGTGGTGATGGCCGGTTTCGGGCGGGTCGGGCAGATCATCGGCCGGGTGCTGCTGGCGCGCAAGGTGCCCTTCACCGCGCTCGACATCGACCACGAAGAGGTCAAGACCATCAAGCGCTTCGGCATCCAGGCCTACTACGGCAACGCCGCCCACCTCGACGTGCTGCACGCGGCGCGGGTCGGCGACGCCAAGGTGTTCGTACTCGCCATCGACGACATCGAGACTTCGCTACGCTGTGCCGAACTGGTACGCAAGCACTTCCCCCACGTCACCCTGATCGCCCGCGCGCGCAACCGCTTCCACGCCTACCGCCTGATGGACCTGGGGGTGGAACTGATCATGCGCGAAACCTTCCGCTCCAGCCTGGAAATGGCCGGCATGGTGTTCGAAGCGCTGGGCAAGACCCCGGAAAAGGCGCAACAGATCGTCGACCGCTTCGCCACCCACGATGTCGCGCTGCTGGCGCGCGAGCAGGCGCTGTACCACGACGAGAACCAGCTGATCCAAAGCTCGCGCGAAGCCAGCGAGGAACTGATCCTGATCCTGGAACAGGAACTGGGCGAAGTCGCACCGGACGACGCGAGACAGGCTGCGGAGCCGGAACCAGCAACTACGACAGGACGACCCTGAGATGCCCCTCCACGACATCACCCCCCTGATCCACTCCCGCCCGCTCAGCCTCGCCGCCGGTCGCGAAATCTGGTTGAAGCTGGAGGCGTTGCAGCCGTCCGGGTCGTTCAAGATCCGGGGTATCGGCCACGCCTGCGAGATCCACGTCGGGCGCGGGGCGCGGCGGTTGGTCGCGTCATCCGGGGGCAACGCGGGGCTGGCGGTCGCCTATGCGGGACGGCGGCTGGGGGTTGCGGTGACGGTGGTGGTGCCGGAGACCACCACGGCCCGGGCGATCGGCCTGTTGCGCCAGGAGGGCGCGGAGGTCGTGGTGCACGGCCCGAGCTGGCAGGAGGCGAATGAGCTGGCGCTATCGCGGGTGGGGCCGCAGGACGCGTTTCTGCATCCGTTCGATGACCCACTGTTGTGGCACGGACATGCCACGCTGATCGACGAAATCGCGCAATCGGGACTCCGACCCGACGCGGTGGTGCTGTCGGTGGGGGGTGGCGGCTTGCTCTCCGGGGTGGCGGAAGGCATGCGGCGCAACGGCTGGGACGATGTGCCCATCGTGGCGGTGGAAACCGGGGGCGCGGCGTCGTTCCACGCGGCGCTGCTGGCCGGCCACCCGGTCCAGCTTGAGCGCATCGACAGCGTCGCGACCTCGCTGGGCGCCAAACGGGTGTGCGATCAGTCGGTGATGTGGGCGAAAACCCGCCCGGTGCTGAGCGCGCTGGTCACCGACCGCGCCGCGCTCGCCGCGTGCGAGCGCTTTGTCGACGATCACCGGGTGCTGGTCGAACCGGCATGCGGTGCGAGTCTGGCGCTGGTCTACGATCAGGCAGCGGTGCTGGAGCCGTTCGGCACCCTGCTGGTGGTCGTGTGCGGCGGCGCGACCGCCACCATGGAGCAGATCCGGCAGTGGTCCGCGAGTGCGGCGGCATAGCCGCTCGCCCGCGCGCTATTTCGTACGATCGCACACCGATCAGCATCAGGAAAGGCCAACACTCATGCGGTTATGGTCACTACACCCCCGCTATCTCGATCCACAAGGATTGGTTGCGCTATGGCGTGAAGCGCTGCTGGCGCAGGCGGTGCACGACGAGGCCGAGGCGCGCGGCTACCGTTTCGATCGCAGCAAGTTCGCGGCCACCTCTCGGGGACTGGTGATCCCGGTCACAAGCGGCCAGATGGACTACGAATGGGGGCACCTGATGGCGAAGTTGCGCGCGCGCAATCCTGAGCAACATCAACGGTGGGGAAATGCCGAGGCCCCCGAGTCGCATCCGCTGTTCCGGATCTGCCCCGGAGAGGTAGCATCCTGGGAGCGCCCCCTGTCCGCCTGAACCCATTTTCTGCTCGACGAGACCCGAACCATGAGTGACGACAAGATAACCCAACTGCTGAGCGACCTTGCACTGACCAACCCTGGTGGTCATGAACTTGCGCTAGCAGCGCGCCAGACGATCCGTGCGGTAGCGCCGGCGGCGACGGAGCGTGTCATGTACGGCGGCTTCATGTTCGCCGACACCGCGCAGTTCTGCGGCGTTTTTGCGTACAAGGACCACGTGTCGGTCGAGTTCGGGCGGGGGTGTGATCTCGCCGACACGCATGGGGTGCTGGAAGGCAACGGCAAGTTGCGGCGCCACATCAAACTTCATTCGCTCGCGGATGTCGCGGCCAAGCACCTGCGCGGCTACGTGGCACAGGCGCACGCCATCACTTGCCGGTAAACCTGCCGCCTACTTGTACTTCTTGAACACCGCCTTGGCGTCCAGGTGCGCCCGGTCCAGGGTGCAGATGGACGGATCGTCGTCGTGGCCGCTGAAGAAGTCATCCGCCTGGGCGCGCATCACCATGCCGATCGCGGCCTGATCGGCAACGTCATACTTTTCGGTGATCAGGGTCGTGACTTCGTCGAGGTATTCTTCGTAGGTCATGCGGTGTCCTTGCGGTGTTGGTGTTGGCGGCACGGCTTCAGCGGTCGCGCCGATCGAGCATGGCGACGTAAAGCGCCTCGACCTGCGCCCGCGCCCACGGCGTGCGGCGCAGGAACTTGAGGCTGGAGGCGACGCTGGGGTCATGGGTGAAGCAGCGGATGCGCACCGCCTGCCCCAGTCCGTCCCAACCGTGGCATGCCACCAGTTCGTTGATGATCTGTTCGAGGGTGACGCCGTGCAGCGGATTGTTGGCTTGCGTGCCTGCCATGGGGGGGGCCTGGTAAGGAGGTCTGAACATGCGCGTATCCGGGGCGACGGTCGCCCCGGATACGCGATTCTACCTCCAGGCGTGCTTTGCCCCCCGCCTTCAGGCGATGCCCAACGCCTTGGCCACTCCGGCGCCGTAGGCCGTATCGGCCTGGGTGCAGTTGGCGATGTGGCGAAGCTGGATTTCGCGCGGTGCGCCACCCAGCGAGCGCGCGGTGTTGTCGAATAGCACCTGCTGCTGCGCCGGACTCATGAGACGGAACAGCGCCCCCGGCTGCGAGTAGTAGTCGCCATCTTCGCGGTGGTTCCAGTGATCGGCGGCACCTTCCACCGACAACGGCGGTTCGCGGAAATCAGGCTGTTCGCGCCACTGCTGGTAGCTGTTGGGCTCGTATCCGAGCGTGCCGCCATGGTTGCCATCGACACGCATGGCACCGTCACGGTGATAGCTGTGCACCGGGCAGCGCGGCGCATTCACCGGGATCTGGTGGTGATTGACCCCGAGCCGGTAGCGCTGCGCGTCGCCGTAGGAGAACAGCCGCGCCTGCAGCATCCTGTCCGGCGAGAAGCCGATGCCGGGCACCACGGCGGCAGGATTGAAAGCCGATTGCTCGACTTCGGCAAAGAAGTTCTCCGGGTTGCGGTTCAGCTCCATCACCCCGACTTCGATCAACGGGTAGTCACCGTGCGGCCACACCTTGGTCAGGTCGAACGGGTTGTACGGGACTTTCGAGGCGTCGCGCTCGGGCATGATCTGCACGTACAAGGTCCATTTCGGGAAATCGCCGTTGTCTATGCTTTCCAGCAGGTCGCGTTGATGGCTCTCGCGATCCTTGCCCACGATGGCCTCGGCTTCGGCGTCGGTCAGGTTCTTGATCCCCTGTTGCGACCTGAAGTGGAACTTGACCCAGTGGCGCTCGTTGTTCGCGTTGATGAAGCTGAAGGTGTGCGAACCGAAGCCGTGCATGTGGCGATAGGTGGCCGGCAGACCGCGATCACTCATGACGATGGTGATCTGGTGCAGCGCCTCGGGCAACGAGGTCCAGAAGTCCCAGTTGTTTCTGGCGCTGCGCATGTTGGTGCGCGGGTCGCGCTTGACCGCGTGGTTCAGGTCGGGAAACTTGAGCGGATCGCGCAGGAAGAACACCGGCGTGTTGTTGCCGACCAGATCCCAGTTGCCTTCCTCGGTATAGAACTTGACCGCGAAGCCACGGATGTCGCGCTCGGCGTCGGCCGCGCCACGCTCGCCCGCCACGGTGGTGAAACGCGCGAACAGATCGGTCTTCTTGCCGATCTGGCTGAAGATTTTGGCGCGGGTGAACCGCGTGATGTCATGGGTCACGGTGAACGTGCCGTAGGCGCCCGAGCCCTTGGCATGCATGCGCCGCTCCGGGATCACTTCGCGATCGAAGTGGGCGAGCTTTTCCAGCAGCCATACATCCTGCAACAGCACCGGGCCGCGCGGTCCGGCGGTCATGGTGTTCTGGTTGTCGGCAACCGGGCTGCCGGCGGCGGTCGTGAGTTTTCTTGCGTCCATGTCGATGGCTCCTGTTCAGCGTCAGTGGGATGCGGCAATGAGGGCCAGAAGTTCGACCCATAGTCCGACCGCTACGCGGGTGTCGGCAAAGGTGTTCATGCTCTCGCTCCTGGCTATCCAGACAATTCGTCTGTGGATGCATGCAGTCTAGGCGCGGCGCTAAAATAGTCCCAACATATTGTTGTTATACACTCAATAGATGCTGACTATTTGCCGTAAGCGAACCCCTCCCCCTCACTACCACGGCCTTTGCACGGTCATTGCGAGCGCGCAATAATCTGATCCGGATGTCCAACCAGCAGGAACCGGGGTGATGGTGACAAATGAGCAACGCGTGCACAGGGCCGCCAGCGAACACGTCGAGATCGTTGCGTACGACCCGGCTTGGCCCCAGCGCTTCGAGGAGGAGCGGCGTCACCTGCTGGCCTGCCTCGCCCTCCACATCACCGGCCGCATAGAGCATTTCGGCAGCACCGCGGTGCCGGGGCTGGCGGCCAAGCCGGTGGTCGACATCCTGGTCGAGATACCCAGCCTGCGCGCGGTGAACGCCACCATCGCGCCGCTGCTGGTCAGGCAGGGGTATGAGTATTTCGCCCGGCCGTCATGGGCCGACGCCAACGTGCCGAGCTACGCCTGGTTCATCAAGCGCGACGCGCAGGGCCGCCGCACCCATCACATCCACATGCTGGAAGTCGGTGCGCCCGAGTGGGAGAGGTTGCTGTTTCGCGACTACCTGATCGCACACCCCGAAGTTGCCAGGGAGTACGCGGCCCTGAAATACCGCAGCGCCGTCGCGCACGGCGACGACCGGCTGGCCTACGCCAAGGCCAAGACCGCCTTCATCACCCGCATCACCAGGGTTGCCCGCAGGGAATGCGCCAAGCCGTCGTAGCGCCGCGCGAGCATCACGGCAGCGCCATCAGCTCAGATGCGGCAGGCCGAAGAACAGCGCGCTGATGGTCTTGGCGTCGGTGATCCCGCCGGCGTGGATAGCTTGCTGCATGTCCGAGGGGTGCATGCGCAGGATTTCGAGGAATTCGCCCTCGTCCAGGTCGTCGCCGACGTGAGTCAGATCGCGGGCGAGATAGACTTCGATGCGCTCGTCCGAGTAGCCGATGCAGGTGTGCATGGTGCCCAGGTGCTGCCAGCGCGCCGCGACGTAACCGGTCTCCTCGCGCAGTTCGCGCTGCGCGCACACCAGCTCGTCCTCGCCGGGATCGATCTTGCCCGCCGGCAGTTCGATGAAGGCACGGCGCAACGGGTAGCGGAACTGCCGTTCGACGATCAACCGCCCGTCCGCGTCGAGCGCGATGACGACCACCGCGCCGGGATGGCGGATGTATTCGCGCGTGGTGACACTGCCGTCCGGCAAGCGGACACGGTCGCGCAACACCTTGAGAAATCCTCCCTCGAACACACACTCGGAATCGAGTTCGGTTTCGGCGAGTGGATCAGGCCCGGACTTGTTCATGACGCATCGAGCGTGGACGAATGCACGCCCGCCCCACCCCGTCGCCGCCACAACTGGCGATAGACGAAGCCGGGAAAGGCGAACACGATGAACAAACACAGGGTCGCGGCGTAGAAGGCCCAGCCCTGCTGATAGACGCTGCCGTGGGCGCGGGTTTCAAGCACCAGCGCCAGTCCGCCCATGGCGAAATACAGCAGCAACAGTTCCAGGACTCGCCAGCCGAAGGATTTGGCAGCGCCGCGCGAATTCATGACCAGCAGTATCTTTTCGGACAAAAAGGGCAGATTGGCCGCCACCAGCGCGAACGCAAGCAGGATATGGACGCCTGCGTCCTGCTGGGCGGTCATCGCCTTACAACGATGCCATCAGCGCCGTCGCGCACAGCGACATCAGGCTCTGCGGCAGCAGGCCGAGGCCGGCAATCGCCAGGCCGTTGGCCGACAGCATGACCCGCACGTCGGCCGGCGCATGGATGGGCGAGGTGTCTTCCGGCTCATCGAAGTACATGACCTTGACCACCCGCAGGTAGTAATAGGCTCCTACCAGCGACATCGCCACCGCCGCGACCGCCAGCTTGATGTAACCGGCCGCAACCACCGACTGCAACACCGCGAACTTGGCGAAGAAGCCAATGAAGAACGGCACCCCGGCCATCGAGAACATCACGATCATCATCAGCGCGGCAAACCATGGGCTGCGCTTGTTCAGGCCCTTGAAGTCGTTGATGTTCTCGGCTTCATGACCGGCGCGCGACAGCAGGATGACCATGCCGAAGCCGGCCATACTCATGATCACGTAGGAGACGGCGTAGTACATCGCCGAGCTGTAGGCGTTGAGGGCGAAATGCCGGTCACCGTCGACCACCCCGGAGAGCAGCCCAAGCAGCACGAAGCCCATGTGCGAGATGCCCGAATAGGCCAGCATGCGCTTGATGCTGGTCTGCGCAATCGCCGCGACGTTACCCAAGATGATGGACAGCACTGCGAGGAACATCAGCATCGCCTGCCACTGCTCCGCCACTTCGAACATGCCGAACACCAGCAACCGCATCGCCATGGCGAACGCCGCAAGCTTGGGCGCCGACGAAATCAGCAGGGTCACCGCAGTGGGCGCGCCGTGATACACATCGGGCACCCACATGTGGAATGGCACCACCCCGAGCTTGAACGCGAGGCCGGCGACGATGAACACCAGACCGAACAGCAGCACCGACTTGTTGGCCGCCTGATGGTAGATGGACTGCGCGATCGCCGAGAATTCCATCGCGCCGGTCGCGCCATAGAGCATGGACATACCGTACAGCAACAACCCGGAGGCCAGCGCGCCCAACACGAAATACTTCATGGCCGCTTCGGTCGAACGCACCGTGTCGCGGTCGAACGCGACCATGGCGTACAGCGCCAGAGACATCATCTCCAGGCCGATGTACATGGTCAGCATATGGTTGGCCGTCACCATCACCATCATGCCCAGCGTCATCAGCAACGCCAGCAGGAAGAACTCGGGCCGGTCCATGTTGCGGTCGGCCAGGTAGCTGCGTCCGTAGAGCAGGCCGATCGCGACCGATGCGTAGATGATCAGCTTGAGCAGCCCCCCCATCAGGTCTGCAACGTACATTCCACCAAAAGTCAGAATCGTTCCGTCGGCAGTCAAACCACCGAGCCACTCAGTCAGCAGTCTCGCCAACCCATTCCCAAAAAGTGGTATCCCCCCAACAACACTTACCACCGCGGCGAGGAGATGCGGGCTCACAGCGATGGTTATCGCGGCGGCCAGCAACAAAGTCGCTTGTGTCAGGTTGTAGGCAAGGCCACGCGCAACGCGGCGCATGAACGTCGACACCAGCATGATCACGAGGGCCATCACGGCGACGAAAATCTCGGCCGCAGCGGGGTAGAAGTCGGGGACAACGAAATTCATCTTCTGACCAGTCCGAAAAAGTCTATCAGCCGCTCGTTCAGAGCTTGCTTACGGCGACATGCCGCAGGAGTTCATTGACCGAGGCATGCATCACCTCGGTGAAGGGGTACGGGTAGAGGCCCATCGCCAGCACGCACAGCGCGAGTACCGCGAGGAAGGCGAACTCCCGCGTGTTGAGGTCCTGCAACTGCGCGACGTGATCGTTGGCGATCTTGCCGAACACCACGCGCTTGTACATCCACAGCGTGTAGGCCGCGCCGGTGATCAGGGTGGTCGCGGCAAGGAAGGCGATCCAGAAGTTGAACTGCACCGCACCGAGTATCACCATGAACTCGCCGACGAAGCCGCTGGTGCCGGGCAAGCCGGCATTGGCCATGCCGAACAGCAGGAAGAACGCGGCGAACTTGGGCATGGTGCGCACCACGCCGCCGTAGTCGGCGATATTGCGCGAATGCATGCGGTCGTACAGCACGCCGATGCACAGGAACATCGCGCCGGATACGAAGCCGTGCGAAATCATCTGCACCAGCGCCCCTTCCAGCCCGACCGTGTTGAACATGAAGAAGCCGAGGGTGACGAAACCCATGTGCGCGATCGACGAATACGCGACCAGTTTCTTCATGTCGGTCTGCACCAGCGCCACCAGACCGATGTACACCACCGCGATCAGCGACAGCGCGATCACCAGCGGCGCCATCTCGTTGGAAGCATCGGGCACGATGGGCAGCGAGAAACGCAGGAAGCCGTAGGCGCCGAGCTTCAGCGCGATCGCGGCCAGCACCACCGAGCCGCCGGTCGGCGCCTCGACGTGGGCGTCGGGCAACCAGGTATGCACCGGCCACATCGGCACCTTCACCGCGAACGCAATCAAAAAGGCCCAGAACAGCAGGGTCTGTTCCGCCATGCTCAGCGGCAGGCGGTGCCATTCAAGGATGCTGAAGCTGCCCCCGGATTTCATGAACAGATACAGCAGCGCGATCAGCATCAGCAGCGAGCCGGCCAGCGTGAACAGGAAGAACTTGAACGCCGCATAGACGCGGTTCGCCCCACCCCACACACCGATGATGATGTACAGCGGTATCAGCGAGGCCTCGAAGAACACGTAGAACAGGACCCCGTCGAGCGCCGAGAAGATGCCGTTCATCAACCCCGACATGATCAGGAAGGCCCCCATATACTGGGCGACCTTGTCCTGTATCACCTTCCAGCCAGCGACCACCACGATGATCGTGATGAACGCGTTGAGCAGGATGAACAGCATCGAGATGCCATCGACGCCCAGGTGGTAGTTGATGTTGAAGCGCGGGATCCACAACGCGTACTCGGAGAACTGCATCGCGCTGGTGGTGGTGTCGAACAGGCCGAACAACGGCAGCGTCACGACGAAGCCGACGATCGCGACGGCAAGTGCAAATGCACGCGCAAGCGGCGCGTTGCGATCCGAACCCGTGGCCAGCACGAGCAGTCCGCCCAGGATCGGCACCCAAATCGCAAGGCTAAGGAATGGCATACCCGTCATTGTTGCTTTCCGTTCATGGCGTCTTCACCGACGCGCGTTTTTCGGTATTCAGGATTCAGCATGGTGGCGTTCGTCGCTCAGACCGGCTTGAACCAGAACGTGAGCAGCACGAAGACCCCTATGATCATCGCAAACGCATACTGGTACAGATGTCCGCTCTGGAACAGGCGCGCCATCTGCGCCACCCAGCCAACCAGCCGCGCCGAGCCATTGACCGCCACGCCGTCGATCAGGGCGCGATCGCCACCCTTCCACAGCCCGGTGCCGAGCATGCGCGCACCGGCGGCAAACACCACTTCATTGAAGCGGTCGAAGTAATACTTGTTGTCGAGCAGGGTATGGATGGGGCTGAAAATGCGCTGGATCGCCGCCGGAATGTCCGGGCGCACCATGTAGAAGAACCAGGCCACGAACACCCCGGTTGCCGCCAGCCAGAACGGCGCGGTAAAGAAAGCATGGCCGGCCATGCCCCACGCGCCATGGAAGCCTTCCTTCAGCTCCGCCAAACCGACATGGTTGGCACCGACCAGGATCGCGCTGTCGAACCAGCCGCCGAACAGCATCGGATCGATGGTGAAGTAGCCGATGAACAATGATGGAATAGCCAACAGGATCAGCGGCACCGTCACCACCCACGGCGACTCATGCGGTTTCTGCCCCGGCGCCAGGCCATGGTGATGATCGGTCGACGGCTCCTCGTCGTCATGATCGCCATGATGTCCGGCATGGCCGTGGCTGTTGCCGAAGCGCTCCTTGCCGTGGAACACCAGGAAGTACATGCGGAACGAGTAGAAGGCGGTGACGAACACGCCCGCCAGCACGCACACCAGCGCATAGCCTGCACCAGGGATGGTCGACGCATGCACGGCCTCGATGATCGAGTCCTTGGAATAGAAGCCCGAGAACAGCGGCGTGCCAATCAGCGCCAGCGAGCCGATCAGCGACGTGATCCAGGTGATCGGCATGTACTTGCGCAACCCGCCCATCTCGCGCATGTCCTGCACGTGATGCATGCCGATGATCACTGAACCGGCACCGAGGAACAGCAGCGCCTTGAAGAAGGCGTGGGTCATCAGGTGGAACACCGCCGCCGAATAGGCCGACACGCCCAGCGCCACGGTCATGTAGCCCAGTTGCGACAGCGTCGAATAGGCCACCACGCGCTTGATGTCGTTCTGCACGATGCCGAGGAAGCCCATGAACAGCGCGGTGGTCGCGCCGATCACCAGCACGAAGGACAGCGCCACATCAGACAGCTCGAACAGCGGCGACATGCGCGCCACCATGAAGATGCCGGCGGTCACCATGGTTGCCGCGTGGATCAGCGCCGAGATCGGGGTCGGACCCTCCATGGAGTCGGGCAGCCACACGTGCAGCGGCACCTGGGCGGATTTGCCCATCGCGCCGATGAACAGACAGATGCAGATCGCGGTGATCAGCGGCCAGCCGGTGCCCGGCATGTCCATGCTGGCCAGGTAACCGGCCTTGGCGAACACTTCGGCGTAGTCGAGGCTGCCGGCGTAGGCCGCGATCAGTCCGATGCCGAGCAGAAAGCCGAAATCCCCCACGCGGTTGACCAGAAAAGCCTTGAGGTTGGCGTAGATTGCGGTCGGGCGTTCGTGCCAGAAGCCGATCAGCAGATAGGACACCAGGCCCACCGCTTCCCAGCCGAAGAACAACTGCAGGAAGTTGTTCGACATCACCAGCATCAGCATCGAGAAGGTGAACAGCGAGATGTAGCTGAAGAAGCGCTGATAGCCCGGATCGTCATGCATGTAGCCGATGGTGTAGATATGCACCATCAGCGAAACGAAAGTCACCACCAGCATCATCATGGTGGTCAGCGGGTCGATCAGGAAGCCGACATTGAAGGTCAAGCCACCACTTTGCATCCAGGTATAGACCGTGCCGTTGAACAGGTGGCCGTTGCGCACGTCCTGGAAGATCACCACCGACGCGACAAAGGCGACCAGCACCCCGAGGATGGTCACCAGGTGCGCGCCGTTGCGCCCTATGGTCTTGCCGAAAAGCCCCGCGATCAAGGCGCCGGCCAGCGGCGCGAGGGGTACCAGCAGGTAGAGGTTTTGCATGTCCGTCATCGTCAACCCTTGAGGCTGTCCAGGTCATCCACATTGATCGTCCGCAGGTTGCGGAACAGCACCACCAGAATCGCGAGACCTATCGCGGATTCGGCCGCTGCGACCGTGAGAATGAAGAAAACAAAAATCTGCCCCGCCAGGTCACCGAGGTAATGGGAAAAGGCGACGAAATTCAGATTCACCGCGAGCAGCATCAACTCGATCGCCATCAACAGCACGATCAGATTCTTCCGGTTCAGGAAGATGCCCACCACGCTGATCGCGAACAGGATCGCGCCCAGGATGAGGTAGTGGGAAAGCGAAAGCGTAAGCCAATGCATCAATTACTCCCTGATTGCGCGAGTGCCATGCCCCACACAGTTCTTATTCCTTCTCGGCCGGCATCGACACCATCCGCACCCGATCGGCGCGATGGACCATGACCTGCTCGGACGGATTCACGTTCTTGAGTCCCTTGCGCTTGCGCAGCGTCAGCGTCACCGCGGCGATCATCGCCACCAGCAGGATCAGCGACGCCAGCTCGAACGGATAGGCATAATCGGTGTACAGCACCCGCCCGATCTCGCGCGTGTTGCTGTAGCTTTCCTGCGCGGCCGGGGGTGTCGGCATCACGTCGGCGCCGAAATAACTGCCGCCCAGCACCAGCGCCATCTGCACTGCCAGCAGCGCGCCGACCAGCCCACCCACCGGCAGATGGCTCCAGAACCCCTCGCGCAAGCGCTCGATGTCGATATCCAGCATCATCACGACGAAGAGGAACAGCACCATCACCGCCCCGACATACACCAGGATCAGCGTGATCGCGAGAAACTCGGCTTCCAGCAGCAGCCAGATGCCCGCGCCGGAGAAAAACGACAGCACCAGAAACAGCGCCGCATGCACCGGGTTGCGCGCCGTGATCACACGTACTGCTGCGAACAGCAGGATGGCGGCCATCACGTAGAAAACGAAAGTCTTGAATTCCATGATCTGTCAGTCAGTGCCCGCAAGCACTCTCCCTTAACGGTACTTCGCGTCGGCGTCGCGGTCGGCTGCGATCTGCGCTTCATGCCGATCGCCCACGGCGAGCAGCATCTGTTTGGTGTAATACAGATCACCGCGCTGTTCGCCGTGATATTCCAGCTCGCGCGTCTCGACGATGGCATCGACTGGACAGGCTTCCTCGCAGAAGCCGCAGAATATGCACTTGGTCAGATCGATGTCGTAGCGCGTCGTGCGCCGCGAACCGTCGTCGCGCTGATCCGATTCAATCGTGATCGCCATGGCCGGGCATACCGCCTCGCACAACTTGCACGCGATGCAGCGTTCCTCGCCGTTCGGGTAGCGGCGCAGTGCGTGCAGACCACGAAAGCGGTGGCTCTGCGGCGTTTTCTCTTCCGGGTATTGCACCGTGATCTTGCGTGCGAACAGGTGGCGGCCGGTGACCGCCATGCCCTTGACCAGTTCCTTGAGGAACAGGCTCGCGATGTATTCTTTAGCGCCCATCTTCGGCCTTACCTCCAGATCGACAGCGGGGTCATCATCCACACTGCCACGACTATGACCCACACCAGGGTGATCGGAATGAACACTTTCCAGCCCAGCCGCATGATGTGGTCGTAGCGGAAACGCGGGAACGTCGCGCGCGCCCACAGGAACAGGAACAGGATGAAAGCGGTCTTGAACGCCAGCCAGTGGAAGCCGTCGGGCAGGAAGCCGACCGGCGACAGCCAGCCGCCGAGGAACAGCACCGAGGTCATCGCCGACACCAGGATCATGTTGGCGTATTCACCAAGGAAGAACAGCGCAAACGCCATGCCCGAGTATTCAACCATGTGGCCCGCGACGACTTCGGCTTCGCCTTCCACCACGTCGAACGGCGCGCGGTTGGTCTCGGCGATGCCGGAGATCACGAACACAACGAACATCGGAAACAGCGGAATGAAGTTCCACGACACAAACGACAGCCCAGTATCGTGGCCCCAGCCCTGCCCCTGCGAGTGCACGATCTCGCTCAGATTCAGGCTCGCGGAAATCAGCAGCACGCAGATCAGCGCAAAACCCATCGCCACTTCGTACGACACCATTTGCGCGGCGGCGCGCATCGCGCCGAGAAACGGGTACTTCGAGTTGGATGCCCAGCCCGCGATGATCACGCCGTAGACTTCCAGCGATGTCACGGCCAGCAGGAACAGCAACCCCGCGTTGAGGTTGGCCAGCACCAATCCGTCACTGAACGGGATCACCGCCCACGACACCAGCGCGGGCGCCAGCGCCAGCACCGGCCCGAGGATGAACAGCCCCTTGTTCGCCCCCGACGGGACGATGATTTCCTTGAACAACAGCTTCATGCCGTCGGCGATGGGCTGCAGCAGCCCGAGCGGTCCGACGCGGTTCGGCCCAATACGGACCTGCATGTAGCCGATGACCTTGCGCTCGGCCAGCGTCAGATAGGCCACGCACAGCATCAGCGGCGCGATGATGGCGACGATCTTGACCAACGACCAGACCAGCGGCCAAAGCGGCCCGAAGAGCTGCGCGACCGGTTGCAGCAGTGCTTCCATCAGAGTCGCTCCACAGTGATTTGGCCGTGCATCGGACCGAGCGCGACGGTCGCGGCATGCGCGGCCGGGACCCGGATGCAGTCGGGAGCCACGCCATCGTCGCTCACCAATGCCAGTTCTATGACACCCGCCGCGCTACGCAAGCGCACCCGCTCGCCCGACGCTATGCCTGCGGCGGCCAGTGTCGCAGCGGCGGCGCGAGCCACCGGTGCCGCCGCGTCACGCGTACGTTGCAGCGACGATGCCTGGCGCACCAGCGGATCGGCAAAGTAGATCGGAACGTCGGCAACCCGCTCCAGGCCGGCGCCGCTCAACGTGTTACCGCCAATGGCCACACCGGTCACGCCGTTGCCCAGACGCGCGGAGTAATCTCCCCCCAGCGCGTCCGTCGCAACCGCGTCGCTATCGTTGTAATCGAATCCGTTCAGTTCGAGCAGATTGCCCAGCACCCGCAGCACTTTCCACCCCGGACGCGTATTGCCATTCGGCCGCGCCACGGCGGTAAAGGTCTGCCGCGTGCCTTCGCAGTTCACGAAAGTGCCGGACGTCTCGGTAAAGGGCGCGATCGGCAGCAGCACCTGCGCCGCATCCAGCAGCGCCGGCGACACGAACGCCGCCATGCCGACCACCAGTTGCGCGCTCCCCACTGCCGCCTGCGCGGCCACCGGGTCGGCGAAATCGAGATCGGGTTCCGCGTTGAGCAACACGTAGGCTTGTCTTGGCTGTTCCACCATCTGGCGTGCGTTCAAACCCTCGGCTCCTGGCACCGCGCCGGCGAGATACCCGCCCACGCTGTTGGCGGCCTCGCCGATGACGCCGAAACGGCCACCGCTCAGACGCGCGATTTCCAGCGCCAGCATCTGCAACTCACTCGCCTGAGCCGACTGCACGGCCAGGTTACCCAGCCACACCGCCACCTGTTCGCCACCCGCCAGACTGCGCGCAATCGCACGCGCCGCATCCGAAACCGCAGCCGGACGCGCGGCGCCCAGCGACTCGGACGGTGCCGCACCCTTTTCTTCGGCCAGCGCCGACGCGATTTCCAGCAAAGTCGCGACCATGGCCGACGGCGCGACGAGCGCGCGATTGCGCACTTTGAGCAGCCAGTCCTCGGCGTTAGGCCCGACCACGTTCACCTGCAAGCCATTGCGCTTGACCGCCTGGCGCACGCGCTGCGCCAGCAGCGGCGTATCCTTGCGCAGGAAGCTGCCGATCACGAGCAGGCTGTCGAGCTGGTCAACATCGGCAATCGGCATGCCCAGCCATGGCGCACCGGCGCGCCCCGCATCGGCGCGGAAATCGGCCTGACGCAGGCGGAAATCGACGTTGTTGCTGCCCAGCGCGCGCGTCAGTTTCTGCAGCAGATACAGCTCTTCAACGGTTGCGTGCGGCGACGCCAGAGCGCCCAGCGCGCTCGGCCCATGCTCGCGCACCACCGATTGCAAACCGCTGGCGGCGAATTCCAGCGCCGCCTGCCAGTCGACTTCCTTCCACTGGCCGCACTGCTTGATCATCGGCGTGGTCAGCCGCGCATCGCTGCCCAGCGCCTCGTACGAGAAGCGGTCCTTGTCCGACAGCCAGCATTCATTGATGGCTTCGTTTTCCAGCGGCAGCACGCGCTTGACCGTCTCGTTCTTGACCTGGACGATGAGATTCGAACCAAGCGAGTCGTGCGGGCTGACCGACTTGCGCCTGGCCAGCTCCCAGGTGCGCGCGGCGAAGCGGAACGGCTTGGAGGTCAGCGCGCCAACCGGGCACAGGTCGATGATGTTGCCCGACAGCTCCGAATCGACGGTCTTCTCGATGAACGGCATGACCTCGGCGTGTTCGCCACGGAAGGCCTGGCCCAGCTCCATGTCACCGGCGATTTCCTGCGTGAAGCGGATGCAGCGCGTGCAATGGATGCAGCGCGTCATGTCGGTGGACACCAGCGGGCCGAGGTTCTTGTTGACCACGACGCGTTTTTCTTCCTGATAGCGCGACTGGCCGCAGCCATAGCCGACCGCCAGATCCTGCAACTGGCACTCGCCGCCCTGATCGCAGATCGGGCAATCGAGCGGGTGATTGATCAGCAGGAACTCCATGACGCCTTTCTGGGCGTTGACCGCCGAAGTCGAATGGGTCATGACCTTCATGCCGCCCGTCACCGGCGTGGCACAGGCGGGCAAGGGCTTGGGCGCTTTCTCGACCTGCACCAGGCACATGCGGCAGTTGGCCGCTATCGACAGTTTCTTGTGATAGCAGAAATGCGGAATGTAGATGCCGGCCTTGGTCGCGGCATCCATGACGGTGCTGCCATCGTCGACCGATACCGGCTTGCCGTCGATTTCAATCTCTAGCATGACGGGCTCACGTAGATTTTGCTGCCTTCGTATTGAACTTCAGGCGGCACGAGACATTTCCGGTGCTCGATGTGGTACTCGAACTCGGAACCAAAGTGTTTCATGAACCCCAGCACCGGCATCGAGGCCGCATCGCCCAGCGCGCAGATGGTGCGCCCCATGATGTTGCCGGTCAGTGATCTGAGCAGATCGAGATCGTCCGGGCGACCCAGCCCGTTCTCGATACGATGCACGATCCGGTACAGCCAGCCCGTGCCTTCACGACACGGTGTGCATTGACCACAGGATTCTTCGAAGTAGAAGTAGGACAGCCGCTCCAGCGCCTTGACCATGCACACGGTCTCGTCCATGACGATCACCGCGCCCGAACCGAGCATGGAGCCGGCCTTGGACAGGGAATCGAAGTCGAGGGTGCAGTCCATGATGATGTCGGCGGGCAACACCGGCGACGACGAGCCGCCCGGTATCACGCCCTTGAGCTTGCGCCCGCCGCGCATGCCTCCCGCCATTTCCAGCAGTTCAGGGAACGGCGTGCCCAGTTCGATTTCGTAGTTGCCCGGCTTGTTGACGTGCCCCGAAATCGAGAACAGCTTGGTGCCGCCGTTGTTCGGCTTGCCCAGCCCGAGAAAGGCTTCACCGCCCATGTTCATGATGAACGGCACCGAGGCGAAGGTCTCGGTGTTGTTGATCGTGGTGGGCTTGCCGTACAGGCCGTAGCTCGCCGGGAAAGGCGGCTTGAAGCGTGGCTGACCCTTCTTGCCCTCTATCGATTCGAGCAGCGCGGTTTCTTCACCGCAGATGTAGGCGCCATAGCCGTGGTGCGCGAACAGTTCGAAGGAGAAGTCGCTGCCGAGGATGTTCTGCCCCAGCAACCCGGCTTCGCGCGCCTCGGCGAGCGCCTCTTCGAAACGCTCGTACAGTTCGAAGACTTCACCGTGAATGTAGTTGTAGCCGCGTGCCGCGCCCATCGCGTAGGCCGCGATGGTCATGCCCTCGATCACGCTGTGCGGGTTGTAGCGCAGGATGTCGCGATCCTTGAACGTGCCCGGCTCGCCCTCGTCCGAGTTGCACGCAAGGTACTTGTCGCCCGGGAACGAACGCGGCATGAAGCTCCACTTCAGACCGGTCGGGAAACCCGCGCCGCCGCGACCGCGCAGCACCGATGCCTTCAACTCGGCAATGATGGTCTCGCCCGGAATCTTCTCCGCGATGATCTTCTTCAGCGCCGAGTAGCCGCCGCGCGCCACGTAGTCCTGTAACCGCCAGGTGCGGTCGCCATCGACTCCGGCGAGTATCAGTGGGTGTGAGCTCATTTGCTGTCCAGCTCGGCCAGAAACTGGTCGATCTTTTCCGTGGTCATCCAACTGCACATCTGGTGATTGTTCACCAGCAGCACCGGTGCGTCACCGCAGGCGCCCATGCACTCGCCTTCCTTGAGCGTGAACTTGCCATCGGCGGTGGTTTCGTTGAACCCGATCCCGAGCTTTTCCTTGAGGTAGTCCGCGGCATGTACCCCCCCGGACAGCGCACAGGGCAGATTGGTACACACCGTGATCTTGTGCCGGCCTACCGGCTCAAGGTCGTACATGTTGTAGAAGCTCGCTACCTCGTAGGCCGCGACAGCCGGCATCTCAAGATAGCTGGCGACATAGCTTATCGTCTCGGACGACAGCCACCCTTTCTCGACCTGCGCGATCCGCAGGGCCGCCATCACGGCCGACTGCTTCTGATCCGGCGGATACTTGGCGATCTCGCGATCGATCTGTTTCAGCGATTCCTGGCTTAACATTTCTTGCCGTCTTCCCGGTTACCTGCCTCAGTAGTGCGCGTATCAGCGGTCAATCTCGCCGAACACAACGTCCATCGTTCCGATGATCGCGACCACGTCGGCGATCATGTGGCCGCGCGAGATCTCGTCCATCGCGGCCAGGTGTGCAAACCCCGGCGCGCGCAGTTTCAGCCGGTAGGGCTTGTTTGCCCCATCCGACACTGCATAGACGCCAAACTCGCCCTTGGGATGTTCGATCGCGGCGTACACCTCGCCTTCCGGAACGTGCATGCCTTCGCTGAAGAGCTTGAAGTGGTGGATCAGCTCTTCCATGTTCGACTTCATCTTCTCCCGCGACGGCGGCGCGACCTTGTGGTTGTCCACGATCACCGGGCCGGGATTCTTGCGCAGCCACTCGATGCACTGGCGAATGATGCGGTTCGACTGGCGCATCTCTTCCATGCGGCAAAGGTAGCGGTCGTAACAGTCGCCGGTCTTGCCCACCGGAATGTCGAAATCGACCCTGTCGTAGACCTCGTACGGCTGTTTCTTGCGCAAATCCCAGGCGACGCCCGAACCCCGCAGCATCGGCCCGGAAAAGCCCCACGCCAGCGCCTGCTCGGGCGTAACGACGCCGATGCCGACGGTACGCTGCTTCCAGATCCGGTTGTCGGTCAGCAGGGTTTCGTATTCGTCACAGTACTTGGGGAACCGATTGGTGAAGTCCTCCAGGAAGTCCAGCAGCGAACCCTGGCGGCTTTCGTTCAGCTCACGCACCGTCTTGGCGCTCTTGAAACGGTTTTCCTCGTACTGCGGCATGCGATCGGGCAGATCGCGATAGACGCCGCCCGGCCGGTAGTAGGCCGCATGCATGCGCGCGCCGGACACCGCCTCGTACGCATCCATGAGATCTTCACGCTCGCGGAAGGTGTACAGCACCATGGTCATCGCGCCGATGTCCAGCGCGTGGGTGCCGATGTTGAGCAAGTGGTTGAGGATGCGCGTGATTTCGTCGAACATGACGCGGATGTACTGCGCGCGCTCCGGCACCTGTACCCCCAGCAGGCGCTCGATGGCCATGCAGTAGGCGTGCTCGTTGCACATCATCGACACGTAGTCGAGGCGGTCCATGTACGGCACGGACTGCACCCAGGTACGGGTCTCGGCGAGCTTTTCGGTACCCCGGTGCAGCAGCCCGACGTGCGGATCGGCACGCTCGACGACCTCACCCGCCAGTTCCAGCACCAGGCGCAATACGCCGTGCGCGGAAGGGTGTTGCGGCCCGAAGTTGATCGTATAGTTGCGGATCTCAGCCATGGCCGACGTTCCCGTAGTTTTCCTCGCGCACGATGCGCGGCGTGATTTCGCGCGGCTCGATGCTGACGGGTTGGTACACCACCCTGCCCTGCTCCGGGTCGTAGCGCATCTCGACGTAGCCCGAGACCGGGAAGTCCTTGCGGAACGGGTGGCCGACAAAGCCATAGTCAGTCAGGATACGGCGCAGATCGGGATGCCCCTCGAACATGATGCCGTACAGATCGAACGCCTCGCGCTCGAACCAGTTCGCACCCGGCCACAGCGGTACCAGCGAATCGAGCACCGGGAACGCGTCGTCCTCGGCAAAGGCGCGCAGCCGCACCCGCCAGTTGTGGCTGACCGACAACAGATGGGTGGCAACCGCAAAGCGCTTGCGCTTGCCGCTGCGCCCGCCGTTGCCGTAGGTCGAGTAGTCCAGCCCCGACACATCCATCAGTGACTCGAAGCGCAACCCGGCGTGATCCCTCAATAGCAGGGCAACCTGCAGATAATCCGCGGCGGCGACCTCGATCGTGACTTCCCCACAGGCCAGCACCAGCGATTGCACCCTGTCACCGAGGATGTCCCGCAGGGCCTGACTCAGACGTTCCAGCTTGGCACTCATGTATGGCTACCCGTCAGCGCGCAATGGTGTTGGTGCGCTTGATCTTGTTCTGCAACTGGATGATGCCGTACAGCAGCGCTTCCGCCGTGGGCGGACAGCCCGGCACATAAACATCCACAGGGACGATCCGGTCACACCCCCGAACCACCGAATACGAATAGTGATAGTAGCCGCCACCGTTGGCACACGACCCCATCGAGATCACCCAGCGCGGCTCGGCCATCTGGTCGTACACCTTGCGCAGGGCCGGCGCCATCTTGTTGCACAGGGTGCCGGCGACGATCATCAGATCGGACTGGCGCGGGCTGGGGCGGAAGACGACGCCAAAACGGTCGAGGTCATAGCGCGAACAGCCCGCATGGATCATCTCGACCGCGCAACAGGCCAGACCGAACGTCATCGGCCACAAAGAGCCGGTACGCGTCCAGTTGATGACCGCGTCGAGCGAAGTCGTGACAAAGCCTTCGCGAAAAACGCCTTCGATACTCATGCTTCACTCCCAGTCGAGCGCACCGTTCTTCCACTCGACGACATAGCCGATGACCAGCACCGCCAGAAAGACCATCACCGATCCGAACACGAACCACGCCACCTCTCCGGCCGCGATGAACTCCTGGAACACGGTCGCCCACGGAAAGAGGAAAGCAATTTCCAGATCGAACAGAATGAAGAGAATTGCAATCAGGTAATAGCGCACATCGAACTTCATGCGCGCACTTTCGAATGGCTCGAAGCCACATTCGTACGGAGAGGTCTTTTCGCTATCGGGCCGGTACGGCGCCAGCAGGCGCCCCAGGATCATCGGAACGAAACCGAAGCCGAGGCCCACGAGAATGAATACCAGAACAGGAAAGTAGTTTTCCAGCATCTCGGGCCCCTTGAAAAGCCAGCACGCAGCATCATTTTGTGCTGCGCAACATGAACTCGCCCGCATTAGCGGGCGACATTCTTATTATGGTGCCGACGGTGAGACTCGAACTCACACGGCTTGCGCCACCACCCCCTCAAGATGGCGTGTCTACCAATTTCACCACGTCGGCACGTCCGTTACAGCTTGTAAATTATACGGGAAATCCCGCACTGCGCAAATCCCGGAACAAATTATTTCGGGATGTCGCGCGCCTTTGAATCATCCGCCGGAAGCGGCTCGACCGAGCGCTCGGTTTCCACTGCCGCGGGCGCAGTGGAAGTTGCCGCACCTTCCATGACGCTGGTTTCGCGATTCGAGGTGTTGCTGGAAAGATACGCCAACCCCAGGCTGGTCACGAAAAAGGTTGCGGCCAGCACCGCAGTGGTACGACTGAGGAAGTTGGCCGACCCGGATGAGCCGAACACGCTCCCCGAAGCGCCCCCGCCCCCGCCGCCAAAAGCCGCGCCCGCATCAGCGCCTTTGCCGTGCTGCATCAATACCAGACCGATGACGGCCAGACCGACGAGTACATGTATCGTCAGCACCACAGAAAACAAGTAGCTACCCATTTGAAATCATCACTCCCTGATCAAACCACTTTGCGATGCGTCGCGTGCTGCTTCACATATCGCGAGAAACTCGGCGGCCACCAGCGATGCTCCGCCGATCAAGCCACCATCCGCGTCCGGCAGGCTGAACAACTCCCCTGCGGTCGCGGCCTTGACGCTGCCACCATACAAAATCCTCACCGCGTCCGCGTTGCGGACCCGCTCCCGCAACCAGCCACGCACCAGGCCCAGTGCCTCCTGGACCTGCCGCGCCGTCGCGGAGCGACCTGTGCCTATCGCCCAGACCGGTTCGTAAGCCACGACCAGCGCGCCGAGCTGATCAGCGCCCAACACGCTCGCGAGCGCATCAAGCTGCTGATTCAATACACTTTCGACCTGCCCAGCCTCGCGCTGCGCCAGCGTTTCACCAATGCAGACGACAGGCACCATGCCGGCGTGCAGTACGGCAGCAGCCTTGCGCGCCACCGTCGCATCGCTTTCGCCACACAGGGTGCGCCGCTCGGAGTGCCCGACGATGACATAGCGGCAGTCGAAGTCGCGGAGCATGGCCGCGCCGACCTCGCCGGTATACGCACCCTGCGCGTACTCGCTGACATTCTGCGCACCCAGAGCAATCGGCGACCCGCTCAACAGCCCATGCGCCTGCGCGAGATAGGGGTAGGGTACACACACCGCGACATCAACCCGGTCCGGCACCGCCGCGACGAGCGCAGACAGCAGCGCCTGATTGGCTTGCGCCGCGCCATGCATCTTCCAGTTACCAACGACCAGTTTGCTGCTCATCCGTGTGCGACGACCAAATCGGTGGATTGTAGCGCGGTCGGGTAAGCAGGGCAAAGGCTGTGCAGATATTGCACGCTGGCGAGGAGGACAGCCTCACCCTCCGGAATGCAGGATGAGGCCCGGCTTCAACCTGGATTCCTCGGTTGACCGCTAGTTGCTGGTCTGGATTGCGTATGAATACTGACATTTCGGGCTTCGTTCGCTCTCACCGAACAGGTAAGCGCGCTACGTGCCCGATTGCACGATTTTGGGACCGCCTGGCTTCGTTGCTCCTCCTTGCAGGGAACAACCATGCCGCGTCGTCGCGCCTTGCCAGACAGCCCCAAAACCGCACACTCGGGCACGTCCAACCGAGGGATCCAGGTTCAACAGGCTGTCAGCCAAATCGGCCGGTAACGTAATCGTTGGTCTGCTGAACCTTGGGATTGGTGAACATCACATCGGTCGCGCCGTATTCGATCAGTTTTCCCAGATACATGAAGGCGGTATTGTCCGAGACGCGCGCGGCCTGCTGCATCGAATGGGTGACGATGACGATGGTGAACTGGCCACGCAACTGGAACATCAGATCCTCGACCTTGGCGGTTGCGATCGGGTCGAGCGCCGAGCATGGCTCGTCCATCAACAGGATCTCCGGTTCGGCCGCAATCGCACGCGCGATGCACAGCCGCTGCTGCTGCCCGCCGGACAACCCCAGCGCGCTTTCCTGAAGACGGTCCTTGACCTCGTCCCACAACGCCGCGCCGCGCAACGCGCGTTCGCATGCTTCTTCGAGCATCCTGCGGTCGCTGATACCTTCCACGCGCAGCGGAAAGATCACGTTCTCATAGATCGACTTGGGAAAGGGGTTGGGTTTCTGGAACACCATGCCCATGCGTTTGCGCAGCGCAATAACGTCGGTGCCGGGCTTGTAGATATCCAGATCCTGCGAATTTCCCTTGCTCGACACCTTCACCATGCCGCGCACGCGCAGCCCGTCGATGAGGTCGTTCATGCGATTGAGCGAACGCAGCAAGGTCGATTTGCCGCACCCGGATGGCCCGATCAACGCGGTCACCACCCCTCGCTGGATATCCATGTTGACGTCGAACAGCGCCTGCACGTTGCCGTAGAACAGATTGAAGTCCGAGATGCCGATGGCCGTCCCCTCGGACGATCTCTCGAAGTGATAGGTCGTGCGCGAGCCGCCCGTGATCTCGGTGGGGCGATGGTTCAGAGTTGCAATGCTCACTCTTGTGACTCCTAGAATTGATTGCCGACGAATTTCTTCTTGAGCCGGTTACGGATGTAGATGGCGGACGAGTTCATCAGCACGATCAGGCCGAGCAGCAGCAAGGTGGTGACGAACACCATCGGCTTGCCGGCTTCGGAGTTGCGTGACTGGAAACCGACGTCGAAGATGTGAAAGCCCAGATGCATGAAGCTGCGTTCCAGGTGAACAAAGGGGAAAAAGCCGTCCACCGGAAGTTCCGGAGCAAGCTTGACCACGCCGACGAGCATCAGCGGCGCCACTTCGCCCGCGCCACGCGCCATCGCGAGTATCAGCCCGGTCATGACGCCCGGCAGGGCGTGGGGCAGCACCACCGAACGTATGGTCTGCCACTTGGACGCGCCGCAGGCCAGCGACCCTTCGCGGATCGAGCGCGGTACCGCGGCGAGCGCTTCCTCCGAGGCGACGATCACCACCGGCACGGTCAGAAGCGCCAGCGTCAATGCAGACCAAAGGATGCCGCCGGTCCCGAAGGTCGGGCTGGGCAGGCGCTCGGGGAAGAACAAAGCATCTATACCCCCGCCCAGCGTATAGGCAAAGAAGCCGAGGCCGAAAACGCCGTACACGATCGAAGGCACGCCGGCGAGGTTGTTGACCGCGATCCGCACCACGGCCACCAGCCGTCCCTGTTTCGCATACTCGCGCAGGTAGAGCGCGGTGATGACGCCGAACGGCGCCACCACCAGCACCATCAACAACGTCATCGTGACGGTACCGAAAATCGCCGGCAGTATCCCGCCTTCGGTATTGGCCTCGCGCGGCTCGCTGCTCAGGAACTCGCCCCAGCGCGACAGGTAGATGCCGAGCTTGGCGAAGAAGCCGAGATCGTTCGCGGCATAGAAGCGCACCACCTGGGAAAGGCCGGTCTCCTTGGTGCCGCCGCCGATCTCCTCCAGCACCACGCGATAGCGCGCATCGGTATCCTTGATCTGGTTCGCCTTGGCCTGCAGGACTTCGTAGTCCTTCTGCAGTTCGGCAATACGCAATTGCGCCGCGTTGACCTGATCCCGGTACTCCGTGCTTTCCAGCCCGTGTGCGAGTTCGGCCTTGCGCACGGCGAGCCGCTGCGCCTCGATCTGATGGTTGATCTTGCCGATCTCGTCGCGCTCGATGCGCCGGATCTCGTCGAACCGCTCGCGCGCGGCTGCCTGTTCGTCATCGAGCCGCGCGCGCGGCAATGACGCAAACGCGTGCTCCTCGTTGTCCAGGATGAGCTTGCGGATGTGCCCGACGAAGGCACCCCACTCCTGGCGCTCGATGAAGAACATGTCGCGCGGCCAATCCTGGGACTGCACTTCGTAGTCGCTGACCCAGCGGAAGTCCTCGTTGTACAGATCGTAGTTGCCGATGCGATACATGGTGCGGTTGACGTATCCGTCGGCGGCCCTGATCTGCTCGCGTTCGGCCGGCTTGAGTGATTCAAGCAGGCTTGAGTCGGGGCGGAAGACATTGTGACGTGACGCCTCGCCTGCCACCTTCGCACCGCTGGTGAGCGTGACCACCGCCACCGGCCTGGGCCAGAAGGTCGTCACGCCGTTCCAGAAGATGAACAACAGGAATCCGCAGATGAGGATGATGCCAAGCGCAAGCGCACCGCCGAAGCCCCACAGGGCCGGCTCCCCGACCGCCGACAGGTCGGCCGTGAAGCGGCGCACCGGACGCGCCGGGCTCTCATCCTGAGCCAGCGCCAGCGTACTTGTGTTAAGTGTCGACATGCGGAAACAACCTCTTGGTCAAAGCTGGAAAGCGCGTTTGCGAAAGCGCTGGCGTATCACTTCGGCAACCGTGTTGATGACGAAGGTCATCACGAACAGCGCCAAGGCGGCGAGAAAGAGCATGCGATAGAGCGTTCCACCCACCACCGCCTCGGGTAGCTCGACCGCGATGTTGGCCGACAATGTACGCAGCCCGTTGAACACGTTCCATTCGAGCACCGGTGTATTGCCGGCCGCCATGACCACGATCATGGTTTCACCGACCGCGCGCCCCATGCCTATCATGACCGCCGCGAATACGCCCGACATCGCGGTCGGCAGCACCACCCAAATCGCGGTCTGCCACGGTGTGGCGCCGGCGGCCAGGCTTGCGGCGCGCAACTGCGAAGGCACCGCGTTCAGTGCATCCTCGGCCAGGGTGTAGATGTTGGGGATCACGGCAAAACCCATCACCATGCCGACCACCAGCGCGTTGCGTTGCACATAGGTGTCGATGACGCCACCGCGCGGGTCGTAGCCGATGCCTGTCAGCAGCAGCGCAAAGCCGAAGCTCAGCAACCCCGACACCAACGCCATGGCCAACCAGCGCAACGCATCGATACGTCCGGCCTGCTCACGCCCCAGGCTGCGCAGATGCATGCGGTAGCCGGTGCCGAGGAAACGGCCGAACACCATGCTGCACAGCAGATAGGCAAGCGGCCACAACACCAGCCCCATGAACGGCGTGCCGGAGCCGATATCACGATTGACCCAGGCCTTGAAATCACCATAGAACAAAGTCTGTTCAAACCACGGCCCAAGCGCGTAAGACAACCAGGCGAACAGCGCCAGCACCACGAACATCAGGCTGAACTTGGGAAAGCCGTTCAGGCGTAGCGCCAGCTCCGGCGGCAGCATCTGCCAGGCGTAGGCCGCGACCATCAGCCCCAGCGGCAGCGCGATGAAGCCGAGCAGCACCGATGCGATCCAGCTCTCGACGATGGGGGCCAGGATCAGCGCCGCGATGAAGCCGAGCACGACCGTGGGCAGGGACTCCATCATCTCCATCACGGGCTTGACGGTGCCGCGCACGCGCCGGTGTACGAACTCGGAGGTATAGATGGCGGCCAGCAACGCGATCGGTATTGCGAATATCAGCGAGAACAGCGTGGCCTTGAATGTGCCGAAGATGAGCGGCACGAGTGAGAACTTGGGCTCGAACACGTCCGTGCCCGACGACGATTGCCACGTGTAACCGGGCTCGGAGTAGCCCTCGTACCAGAGTTTGCCGAAGATGGCCTTGAAGGTGGTCTCCGGATGGGGAACGTTGTAGCGCCAGCGATCGACCTTGCCGCCGGGGCCGAGCACCATTGCGCCATCATCGCGCGGCATCATCAGCACCTGCGCACCCGCCTCGACACTGGCGCGGTCCACGTTGAGCTTGAGCAGTGTCTGCTCGCTGGTGGCATAGCGAAACCACAGGTTACCGTCGCGGTCCAGCGTCATCAGCGTCTTGCGCCGTTGCGACACATCGTAGGCGACGATGCCGGCCGGCTGTTTTTCCAGTTCGCGCGCCTTGACCATCTGGAATCCGTCACTAGTCGGGGCATTCTCGACCTGCAGGCGGAAGAACATGTTGAGCGAACCGTCGCTACCACCCACGACCAGTGTCTGATTGCCCAGCAAGAACGCAAAGATCCCCAGGCTCTCTCCGTCGGGCGTCAATTTCGCCGACTCGGCCAGCATCGGCTTGTCGAAGTCGCGCGTATCGAAGCGATGCACGGTGCCATCGGCAATCGCAACATAGACCTGGTCGGCCTGGGTGGACAACAGCACCTTGGCCACCCGGGTGCCATCGGGCAAGCCCGGCAGCGTGGCCGACCGGACGGTCACGCTCTCCTGCCCGGTCATCAGGTTGATGCGCGTATCGGCGCGGCTCAACCTTCCAACACCGTTCGCATCGAAGGTCACATACGACAGGGTCGGACGTTCCACCGTGCCACCAAGGGCAAACGCGATGGCCTTGATCGCCACGCCTGGATTGGCGATCTGGACCGGTGGCTTGACCGTGGTCTGAAGCGCGATACGGCGGATCTGGTCGCCCGCGATCTTGCGATACACCACCTTGCCATCGGTGAAGTCGCTCTCCGACAACTGGCTCAGCCCCTGCGGCATGCCGTCGGCCGGAAGCACCGTGGTGACGAACTCGACATGGGCGAAGCGCACGCTACCATCGGCAAAGCCGAACGCCACGTCGCGACGCGACACGGTGGCGCCGGCGGCGCTCGCCACAGCATCACCGAAGTCGAGCTGGCCGCTGTCCAGCGAGCGCCCGGTGTCGATATGAAAGGTGCTGACGCGACCCGAAGCGTTGATCCGCATGCCCACGGTCTGATACTCATCGGCACCGGTGATCAGCAATCCCGGCATCGGGGCCAGGACGGCGTTCTCGCGCTCCTGAACCTCGCCGCTGCCGAACAACGGCATCGCCTCCTTGCCCAGGAACAGCAGGATCCCGAGCACCGCGAAGATGACCAGCAGACCGCCGACGGTAATGACCGCATTTGCGCACCGATCGGCAACCAACACTGATTTGCGTGTTTTCCGGTCCGCCGGAAGCAGGCGCTTGTAGCCTCCGGTAGCTGACTGCGAAGGTGTGGAGGAAGGACCACTCATCGAGGAATATCCAGGTTGTTCGTAACGATCGGCGCGTAATACGCATCCGCTCGGCCACGATTTGATTTCATTCCTGCGGCGTGCCGACGGCGAGCTGGCACGTCCAGCGCCACCGGCCGCATTGTTCGGTGAACATTCAGGCCCCGCCGCGCAAAGCCTGCGCGGCGGGGCTCGGGGTGATTGCCGAGGCAATCACCCCGTCGCATCACTACAGACCGAAGCGCTTCAGGTCGTCGTCGGCCAGCGCCTTGATCACCGGGAAGTAACCATCCTTGACCACCGCCTGCTGGCCCTGCTTGGAGTAGATGAACTTGACGAACTCACCACGCAGCGGATCCATGGCCTGGTTGGGGTTCTTATTCACATAGATGTAGAGGAAACGCGAGATCGGGTAGGCGCCGCTGGAGGCGTGCTCGGCCGTCGGGGCATAGCACGGCTGGCCCGGACCGGCGGACAGCGCCACGAACTTGACGTCGGCGGTCTTGTAGCCGACGCCCGAGTAGCCGATACCAGAAATATCCGAGGCCACGCCCTGCACCACGGTCGACGAACCTGGCTGCTCCTTCACGCTGTCCTTATAGTCACCGTTGAACAGCCCAACTTCCTTGAAGTAGCCATAGGTGCCGGAAGCCGAGTTGCGCCCGTAAATCGATATCGGACGGGCAGCCCAGTCGCCCTTGAGCCCGGCGTCACCCCAACTGGCGATGTCCTTGTCCGATCCGCCGTTGCGCGTCTTGGAGAAAACCGCATCGACCTGCTGCAGCGTCAGGCACTCGATCGGGTTGTCCTTATGGACGTACACCGCCAGCGCATCGATGGCCGAGCGCACCGCCAGCGGCTTGTAGCCGTATTTTTTTTCGAACTGGTCGATTTCCTTCGACTTCATCGGGCGCGACATCGGCCCGAACTGCGAAGTGCCCGCGATCAATGCCGGGGGCGCGGTGGAGGAACCCTTGCCTTCGATCTCGATCTTCACGTTCGGATACATGCCGTTGTAGCCTTCGGCCCAAAGCGTCATCAGGTTATTGAGGGTATCCGAGCCGATCGACTTCAAGCTCCCGGAAACACCACTGACCGCCTTGTAGTCGGGCAGCGCGGGATCGACCTGCACCTGCGCATGCGCGCCAAACGATGCCATGGTCGCCAGTACGGCCGTTGCGATGAGACTCTTCTTGAACATGTCCAGTATCTCCAGTTAAGTGCATTGCCCCAATTCGGCAGACGCTCCCGTAGCGTCGGGAACCAGGGCATTATCACGACCGAAGATGACAGTTCTGTTAAAGGTCTCCAAACAAGGACCAAGGCCCTTTGCGGTGGGCTCAGGAAATCTGTCGCGTCACCGTATCCGCGATCATGTGTGCAAGGCGGTCGACCAGTGCGCCGTCGCGCCCTTCGACCATGACCCGCAGCAACGGCTCGGTGCCCGACGGGCGCAGCAGCACCCGGCCACTGTCGCCAAGCTCGGCAACCGCGCGTCCACGCGCGTTTTCGATCGCGGCATCAGTGCGCCAGTCAAAGCCGAGACGCAGTTCCACGTTGATCAGACGTTGCGGATAGAACACCAGATCCGCACATGCCTGAGCCAGCGTTTGGCGCTGGCGTTTCAGCGCCGACAACACCTGCAGCGCCGACACGATGCCATCGCCAGTGGTGTGGCGATCGAGACAGATGATGTGGCCGGAGTTCTCGCCACCGAGCTTCCAGCCGCGCTCCTGCAGCAGTTCAAGCACGTAGCGATCGCCGACCCTGGCACGCTCGAACGGCACCCCGAGGCGACCCACGGCATGCTCCAGCCCCAGGTTGCTCATCAACGTGCCGACCACCCCGTTGAGCCGCCCCGCAGCCTTGCGCGCGGCCGCGATCACGTACAGCAGCTTGTCGCCATCGTAGGTCTGGCCGTCGGCGTCCACCATGATCAGCCGATCGCCATCACCATCGAGCGCGATGCCGATGTCCGCCTTGTTGGCGAGCACCGCACCACGCAGATGCTCGGGCAAGGTCGCGCCGACGCCGTCGTTGATGTTCAGGCCGTTCGGCTCGACCCCCACCGCCAGCACCTCGGCGCCGAGTTCGTGGAACACACTGGGAGCGATGCTGTAGGCCGCGCCATGCGCGCAATCGACCACAATGCGCATGCCGCGCAAGTCCAGTTCGTTGGGGAAGGTGCTCTTGCAGAACTCGATGTAGCGCCCCGCCGCGTCCTGAACCCGCCTTGCCTTGCCCAGACGCGCCGACTCCACGCACCCCATGGGGCGATCGACCCACTCTTCGATCTCGGTTTCGACGCTGTCGGGCAACTTGGCCCCATCGGCGGAAAAAAACTTGATGCCGTTGTCGAAGAACGGGTTGTGCGAGGCCGAAATCACCACCCCCGCCTGCAACCGCAAGGCGCGCGTCAGATAGGCCACGGCCGGAGTCGGGATCGGACCGGCGAGCATGACGTCCACGCCGGCCGCGGCGAAACCCGCTTCCAGCGCGGCTTCCAGCATGTAACCGGAAATCCGCGTGTCCTTGCCGATCAACACGGCCGGATGCTCACCATGGGGCAGATGCTCGCGGCGCACCAGCGCCAGTCCGGCGGCGTAGCCCAGTCTCATTACAAACTCGGGCGTGATCGGAGACTGTCCAACCAGCCCGCGCACCCCATCGGTGCCAAAGTACTTTCGTGCCATATGAGATTCCTGAGCGCTACATTGCTTGTTCGATTCAAATCACTGTACGCCTGTGGGGCCCCCGGCGCGCAACGCCTCCCACACCGCCAGCGCATCGCGTGTCGCGGCGACATCGTGCACCCTGACGATACGCGCCCCGGCCTGCACCGCGAGCAAGGCCGCCGCGACGCTGGCGGCGCCGCGCTCGCCCACCGGACGGCCAGTGATCTGCCCCAGCATGGACTTGCGCGACATCCCGGCCAGCACCGGATAACCCGATGCAGCGAGGCGGTCGAGCGAGCGCAGCAACGTCAGGTTGTGCTCCAGGGTCTTGCCGAAGCCAAAACCGGGATCGAGCACAATGCGCTCGGCCGCCACGCCCGCCGCGAGCAGGGCGCGGGTGCGCTCGTCGAGAAACGCGCCGACCTCCGCCGTCACGTCGTCGTAGCGGGGTTCGACCTGCATGGTGCGCGGCTGCCCGCGCATGTGCATCACGCACAGCGCCGCCCGTCCGGACCGGACCACCTCCAGCGCCCCGTCGGCACGGAAGGCGTTGATGTCGTTGATCAGGTCCGCGCCCACCGCGAGCGCGGCACGCATCACGGCCGGTTTGACGGTATCGACCGACACCGGCACCGACCACGCCACCAGCCGCTCGACCAGCGGCATGACACGATCGATCTCCTCTTGTACGGACACCGGTTCCGCGCCTGGACGCGATGACTCACCGCCAACATCGAGCAGGTCGGCACCGTCATCGAGCGCCTGGCGTGCCTGCGCCAGCGCGCGATCGAGGTTGTTGCCCAGGCCATCGCCGGAAAACGAATCGGGCGTCAGATTGATGATGGCCATGACCCGAGGCCGCGACAAATCCAGATCGAAGCGGCCGCAGGTCAGCGTTGGGGGGCAGGTAGCGGTCATTGGGGGCGCGATATCGGGGTGGTGTTGAACGCATCGGTATGCGTGCGGTAGAAACGGAAAGACCGGCGATCGCCGGTCTTTCCGTTACAAGCCGGCGGTTTCAGGCGGCCGGTGCCGTAGCGCTTGGCGCCGCGCCCGGAGCATCACCGTCCTTGGGCTTGCGGGTCGGCGGCACGACCTGCTTGGGCGCACGCGGCTCGCGCCCTTCCATGATGTCGCCGATCTGCTCGGCGTCCAGCGTTTCCCACTCCAGCAGGGCTTGGGTCATGGCTTCGATCTTGTCCTTGTTCTCTTCGATCAAGCGACGCGCGAGCGCGTATTGCTGATCGATGATGCGACGGATCTCGGCATCGACCTTCTGCATGGTGGCCTCGGACACGTTGCGGTGGGTCGTGACCTGGCGACCGAGGAAGATCTCGCCCTCTTCCTCGCCATATACCATGGGTCCGAGATTGTCGGACATGCCCCACTGCGTCACCATGCGGCGCGCTAGATCGGTCGCGCGCGAGAAGTCGTTGGACGCCCCGGTAGTCATCTGGTGCATGAAGATTTCTTCGCAGATCCGCCCGCCGAACAGCACCGCGATGGTCTGCAGCAAGCGCTCGCGGTCCTGGCTGTAACGGTCCGTCTCGGGCAACTGCATGGTCACGCCCAGCGCGCGACCGCGCGGAATGATGGTGACCTTGTGCACCGGGTCGGTCTTGTCGAGCAGGCGCGCCACCAGCACGTGGCCTGACTCATGATAGGCGGTGTTGCGGCGCTCTTCCTCGGGCATGACCATCGACCGGCGCTCCGAGCCCATCATGATCTTGTCCTTGGCGCGCTCGAAATCCTCCATGTCGACCAGGCGCTTGCTGCCGCGCGCGGCAAACAGCGCCGCCTCATTCACCAGGTTGGCCAGATCCGCGCCGGAGAACCCCGGCGTACCACGCGCCAGCACCATCGGCTCGACATCGGGCGCGATCGGCACCTTCCGCATATGCACTTTCAGGATTTGCTCGCGTCCGCGTATGTCCGGCAACGGCACCACCACCTGGCGGTCGAAACGACCGGGGCGCAGCAGCGCCGGATCGAGTACGTCGGGCCGGTTGGTCGCGGCGATCACGATCACCCCGGTCGTGCCCTCGAAACCATCCATTTCCACCAGCAACTGGTTCAGCGTCTGCTCACGTTCATCATTGCCGCCACCCATGCCGGCGCCACGCTGGCGGCCGACCGCGTCGATCTCATCGATGAAGATGATGCAGGGCGCATGCTTCTTGCCCTGCTCGAACATGTCGCGCACCCGCGCCGCGCCCACGCCGACGAACATCTCGACGAAGTCCGAACCGGAAATCGAGAAGAACGGCACCTTGGCCTCCCCCGCGATCGCCTTGGCGAGCAAGGTCTTGCCGGTACCCGGAGAGCCGACCATCAGCACCCCCTTGGGGATGTGTCCGCCCAGTTTCTGGAACTTGGACGGATCGCGCAGGAACTCGACCAGTTCGGCCACTTCCTCCTTGGCTTCATCGCAACCGGCAACATCGGCGAAGGTGATCGAATTGGCCGATTCGTCGAGCATGCGCGCCTTGGACTTGCCGAACGAGAACGCCCCGCCACGCCCACCGCCCTGCATCTGGCGCATGAAGAACACCCACACGCCGATCAGCAGCAACATCGGGAACCATGACACGAAGATGCTCATCAGGAAGGACTGCTCTTCCTCGGGCTTGGCCGCCGTGACCGCCACGCCGGCCTTCATCAGGTCCGACACCATCCAGATATCCTGAAAGCCGGGGGTGTACACGGTGATCTGGCGCCCGTCGATGGTCGTGGCCTTGACCACGGATCCATCGATGGCGGCCTTGGATACGCGACCGGCGCGTGCCTCTTCCATGAACTGCGAATACTCCATGGTGCTGGCCGCAGCCTGACGCGTGTTGAACTGGTTGAACACCGTCATCAGCACAACACCGATAACCATCCAGATCGCAAGATTCTTGAAAAGATTATTCAACTTCTCTTCCTTGTTATCCCTGTCACGGGCGCAATTAACTGACCCATTCTATTGGTGAACGTTCCCATGGGCAAACCTATGGCGCCGATGAAGTCAAACAATTGGTTACGGTTCACGCACCGCTGCGCAACCGCCCCCACTCATCGGCACATCGATATCGCCATCACCCGCGACGATCCAACTCACGATCCACCCACGAAATCACAGCCGAGCAGATACACCTCGGCGCTGCGGTCGCGCGACGCCTTGGGCTTGCGCACCTGCAAGATGCGGAACTGCTGCTGCATGGCCTTGCGATACTCCATGAAGCCCTGCCCCTGGAACACCTTGACCAGGAACTTGCCGCCCGGCTTGAGATTGGCCACGCAGAACTCCAGCGCCAGTTCAGCCAAGTGCATGCCTCGGGCCTGATCGACCAGTTCTATGCCCGACATGTTGGGCGCCATGTCGGACAGCACCACATCCACGCGCGCGCCGCCCAGGCTGGTTTCCAGTTGCTCCAGCACTTCCGCTTCGAGAAAATCGCCCTCGATCACGGTCAGGCCGGGCATGGGGGCCACCGGCAACAGATCGAGCGCGATCACGCGCCCGTGCGCTCCGGCACGCCGCACCGCGACTTGCGACCAGGAACCGGGCGCCGCGCCGAGATCGACCACGACCATGCCGGCAAGCAGCAGCTTGTCCCGCTCATCGATCTCCATGAGCTTGAAAGCGGCGCGCGAACGGTAGCCTTCGGCCTTGGCACGTTGCACATATGCGTCATTGACGTGCTCGCACATCCACGCCTTGCTGGTCTTGGTACGCTTCATCGGAGTAGAATCCTTGCCCCGAAAGGTTGAGAAAAATCAATGACTGAGCTTACCCCGGCGCAACGGCGCGAAATGCGCGCCACCGCCCACCATCTGCAGCCGGTGGTCACTATCGCCGGCAACGGCTTGACGCCCCCCGTGGTCGAGGAAATCGAACGATCACTGCAGGCCCATGAACTCATCAAGATCAAGGTGCACGGTGCCGAGCGCGATCAGCGCGAGGAACTGATGACCGAAGTATGCGCCGCGCTGGGCGCCACGCCGGTTCAGCATATCGGCACCATCCTCGTGGTGTGGCGCAAGCGGCGTGAAGAAGAACAAACCCGCGTCCCGGCACAAAAAGCCGATCGACTCGTGGGTGACAAACGCCCGTCGAAAACAAAATCCGCGCGCGCGTTTTCCGCGGCGGCGCGGCGCACGGCGCTGGTCCAGGCGGCGGCCGCCAAGAAACGTCGCCCGCCCCGAGGCCCCCGAGGCGCGGGGAAGAAGACTTCCGGACGCGACGATTAGCACGCTTGCACACCGGCAGTGGTGATGACGATCGCGGCGCGCTTGCCGCCGCGATCGATGGCACGTCTATCAAACGTAACGCACGTCCACGATCTCGTACTCGCGCACGCCGCCGGGCGCCTTGACCTCGGCGACATCGCCCGCGTACTTGCCGATCAGGGCACGAGCGATCGGTGAGCTGATCGAGATCTTGCCCTCTTTCACGTCGGCCTCGTCTTCACCGACGATCTGGTAGACCACCTTGACTTCGGAGTCCATGTCCTCCAGCTCGACGGTGGCGCCAAAAACGCAGCGCCCATCCGCGTCAAGCAGCTTCGGGTCTATGATCTGCGCGTTGGAGAGTTTGCTTTCCAGTTCGCGAATCCGCCCCTCGACAAAGCCCTGCCTGTCCTTCGCGGCATCGTACTCGGCGTTTTCCGACAGGTCGCCATGAGCGCGCGCTTCCGCGATCGCGGCGATCACCGACGGGCGCTCGACCGTTTTCATCTTGTGCAGTTCAGCGCGCAGGCGCTCGGCGCCATGCACCGTAAGTGGAGTCTTGTTCATGCTGTCGGATTCAGTTCGGCGTGCAGGGACTGGAGGCTATAGACCTCGAGTCCTTCCAGATGGCGTATGCCCATGCATGCGGCGCGCGCACCCTCTATGGTGGTGAATACGGTCACTCGGGCGCCCAGCGCGCTGGTCCGGATGGAGCGCGAGTCTATGATCGCCTGGCGCTTTTCCTCGACGGTGTTGATGACGAGGCGGATCTCGTTGTTCTTGATCATGTCGACGATGTGCGGCCGGCCTTCGGTAACCTTGTTGATCACTTTCACCGGTACCCCCGCCGCCTCGATCGCCGAGGCGGTGCCACGCGTGGCGACCAGTCCGAAGCCGAGTTCGTGCAGGGTGGTCGCCACTTCAACTGCCGCCGGCCGGTCGGTCGGCTTGACGCTGATGAACGCCACCCCCGAACTGGGCAGGCGCACGCCCGCCGCGAGCTGCGACTTGACGAAGGCTTCGGCGAAGCTGCGCCCGACCCCCATCACTTCGCCGGTCGACTTCATTTCCGGTCCGAGTATGGTGTCGACGCCGGGGAACTTGACGAACGGGAGCACCGCCTCCTTCACCGAATAGTATTCCGGCACCACTTCGGAGGTGATCCCCTGGCTCGCCAGGCTCTGCCCGGCCATGCAGCGCGCGGCAATCTTGGCCAGTTGCAGGCCGCAGGCCTTGGAGACGAAGGGCACGGTACGCGAAGCGCGCGGGTTCACTTCCAGCACATACACCTTGGCGTTGTCGCCCTCGCACTGGATCGCGAACTTGACGTTCATCAGGCCGACCACGTTGAGCGCCCGCGCCATCGCCTCGGTCTGGCGGCGCAGTTCGTCCTGCAGCGCGGCCGACAGGGTGTAGGGCGGCAGCGAGCACGCCGAATCTCCCGAATGCACTCCGGCCTGTTCGATGTGCTCCATGATGCCGCCGATGATGACCTGCACGCCATCGGAGAGCGCGTCGACATCGACTTCGGTCGCGTCGTTGAGGAAGCGGTCCAGCAGCACCGGCGATTCGTTCGACACCTTGACCGCTTCGCGCATGTAGCGTTCGAGATCCTTCTGCTCATGCACGATTTCCATCGCGCGACCACCCAGCACGTAACTGGGGCGGACCACCAGCGGATAGCCGATCTCGGCCGCCAGCCGCACGGCGGCCTCGGGCGTGCGCGCGGTGCGGTTGGGCGGCTGGCGCAGGTTCAGGTCGTTGAGCAGTTGCTGGAAGCGCTCGCGGTCCTCGGCGGCGTCGATCATGTCCGGGCTGGTGCCGATGATCGGCACCCCGTTTTCTTCCAGCGCGCGGGCACGCTTGAGCGGCGTCTGGCCGCCGAACTGCACGATCACGCCGACCGGGCGTTCGACATGCACGATTTCGAGGATGTCTTCGAGCGTGATCGGTTCGAAGTACAGCCGGTCCGAGGTGTCATAGTCGGTCGACACGGTCTCGGGGTTGCAATTGACCATGATGGTTTCGTAACCGTCATCACGCAGCGCCAGCGCCGCATGCACGCAGCAGTAATCGAACTCTATGCCCTGCCCGATGCGGTTGGGTCCACCGCCCAGCACCATGATCTTCTTCTTGTCGGTCGGGCGCGACTCGCATTCTTCTTCGTACGACGAGTACATGTAGGCGGTCGAGGTCGCGAACTCGGCGGCGCAGGTATCGACGCGCTTGAACACCGGGCGCACGCCGTTGGCGTGGCGGTGCAGACGTACCGAGGTCTCATCGACCCCCAGCAGCTTCGCCAGCCGACGGTCGGAGAAACCCTTGCGCTTGAGGTCGCGCAGTTCGGGCGCTTGCAGTGCCTTCAGCGAGCGCCCGGCCACCGCCTTCTCGGTCAGCACGATGTCCTCGATCTGGGCGAGGAACCACGGATCGATCTTGGTCAGGTTGAACACCTGCTCCTGGGTGTAGCCTTCACGGAACGCCTGCCCCACGTACCAGATGCGCTGCGCGCCGGGGTTGGCAAGCTCGTGCTCCAGATCCTCGCGATCGACCTCGACCTCGTCCAGCCCGTACGCGCCGACTTCCAGCCCGCGCAAGGCCTTCTGGAACGATTCCTGGAAGGTGCGGCCCATCGCCATGACTTCGCCGACCGACTTCATCTGGGTGGTGAGGCGATCGTTGGCCTGCGGGAATTTCTCGAAGGCAAAACGCGGAATCTTGGTAACGACGTAGTCGATCGACGGCTCGAACGAAGCCGGTGTGGCACCACCGGTGATGTCGTTCCTGAGTTCGTCCAGCGTGAACCCGACCGCCAGCTTGGCCGCCACCTTGGCAATCGGGAAACCGGTGGCCTTCGATGCGAGCGCCGACGAACGCGACACGCGCGGATTCATCTCGATCACGATCATGCGCCCGTCGTCGGGGTTGATCGCGAACTGTACGTTGGAGCCGCCGGTATCCACCCCGATTTCGCGCAACACCGCGATCGAGGCATTGCGCAGGATCTGGTATTCCTTGTCGGTCAGGGTCTGCGACGGCGCGACCGTGATCGAGTCACCGGTATGCACCCCCATAGGATCGAGGTTCTCGATGGAACACACGATGATGCAGTTATCCGCGCGGTCGCGAACCACCTCCATCTCGTATTCCTTCCACCCGATCAGCGACTCTTCGATCAACAGTTCGTTGGTCGGGCTGGCCTCCAGGCCGCGCTTGCAGATGTCGGCGAACTCTTCCATGTTGTAGGCGATGCCGCCGCCCGTGCCGCCCATGGTGAACGACGGACGGATGATGACCGGAAAGCCGATGCCGCCCTGCACCTGCTGCGCCTCTTCCATGCTGTGGGCAATGGCCGAGCGTGCCGAACCGAGCCCGATGCGGGTCATCGCATCCTTGAACTTGAGCCTGTCCTCGGCCTTGTCGATCGCATCGCGCGACGCACCGATCAGCTCGACGCCGTACTTTTCCAGCACGCCGTTCCTGGCCAGATCGAGCGCGCAGTTCAGAGCGGTCTGGCCGCCCATGGTGGGCAACAGCGCGTCCGGGCGCTCCTTCTCGATGATGCGCTCGACCACCTGCCAGGCGATCGGCTCGATGTAGGTAACGTCGGCCGTCTCCGGATCCGTCATGATGGTGGCGGGGTTGGAGTTGACCAGGATGACCTTGTAGCCCTCCTCGCGCAGCGCCTTGCACGCCTGCGCGCCGGAGTAGTCGAACTCGCACGCCTGGCCAATGATGATGGGGCCGGCGCCGATGATGAGTATGCTGTGTATATCTGTACGCTTAGGCATTGCCTAACCTCGAATTACTGTGATTGGCGGACACGGCACTGCGTGACCGCTCATTTGCCCGCGTTGAGCATGCGCACGAAGCGGTCGAACAGGTACGCAACATCGTGCGGTCCGGGACTCGCCTCGGGGTGCCCCTGGAAGCTGAAGGCCGGCACATCGGTACGCTCAACCCCCTGCAGGCTGCCGTCGAACAGCGACACATGGGTGACGCGTAACGTTGCCGGGAGCGTATCGCCGTCGACGGCGAAGCCGTGGTTCTGGCTGGTGATCAACACCTGCCCGGTATCCAGGTCCTTGACCGGATGGTTGGCGCCGTGATGGCCAAATTTCATCTTGACGGTGCGTGCGCCGGACGCCAGCGCCAGCAACTGATGACCGAGACAGATGCCGAAAACCGGAAGGCGCCGCGCGAGAAACTCGCGGATCGCCGCGATCGCGTACTCGCATGGCTCCGGGTCACCCGGGCCGTTGGACAGGAAGACCCCGTCCGGCTGCAGCGCCAGCACCTCGGCCGCCGGGGTCTGGGCTGGCACCACGGTCAGACGGCACCCACGCTCGGCCAGCATGCGCAGGATGTTGCGCTTGACGCCGTAGTCATACGCCACGACATGATGCGGTGCGGCCCGCTGCGGGCGATAGCCTGCCCCGAGCACCCACTCGCCTTCAGCCCACGGGTAGGACTCGCGCACGCTGACCACCTTGGCCAGATCCATGCCGGTCAGCCCCGGAAACGTGCGGGCGGCGGCGATGGCCGCATCGACATCCGGCGCCACGCCGGGCGCCGAGGTCACGATGCACCCCGCCTGGGCGCCCTTTTCGCGCAGCACGCGCGTCAGCCGGCGCGTATCGATGCCGGCGATCGCCACGATGTTGGCGGCCTTGAGCCAGCCATCGAGGGTCTGGCTCTGGCGAAAATTCGACGCCAGTATCGGCAGATCGCGTATCACCAGACCGGCGGCGTGGACACGATCCGACTCGACATCTTCGTCATTGACGCCGGTGCTGCCAATGTGAGGATAGGTCAGCGTCACGATCTGGCTGCTATAGCTCGGATCGGTCAGTATTTCCTGGTAGCCGGACATCGAGGTATTGAATACCACCTCGCCGACCGTGCTGCCGATCGCACCGATACCCTTGCCAAAAAAGACCGTACCGTCGGCCAATGCCAGTATTGCGGACGGGGAAGCAGACAAGACAAACTCCTGAGTTCAACCGAATGGGGGTGCGAGCAGGCGCTCGCCCCATATGTGAAAAAACGGGACGAGCCTGACCGGCCAATCCCGCTATCTAATTCGGCTGATTATAGCGCTTGGCGAGATCGCGCGCAAACGCGCCCGGCCCCAAGCAGACCGGGTCAAGCTCCCGCAGGCAAGGCAATTGCGCCAGTCGCGGCCACTTCAGCGCAGGCCCAGCACATCCTGCATGTCGAACAGGCCATGCTGGTGCCCGGCCAGAAAGCGCGCGGCGCGTAGCGCGCCGGTCGCGTAGGGCATGCGACTTGCCGACTTGTGCGTGATTTCAATGCGCTCGCCCAGGCCGGCGAACAACACCGTGTGATCGCCTATCACGTCTCCGCCACGTATGGTCGAGAACCCTATCGTTTCGGCCTTGCGCTCACCCGTGACACCTTCGCGCCCGTAGATTGCGCATTCCTTCAGATCCCTCCCCAGCTCATGCGCCACGATCTCGCCCATGCGCAGCGCGGTGCCCGACGGCGCATCGATCTTGTGCCGGTGATGGGTCTCTATCACCTCGACATCGTAGCCTTCATCAAGAATGCGGGCGGCGACCTCCAGCAGCTTGAACACCGCATTCACACCGACCGCCATGTTCGGCGCGAACACCACCGGGATGGTCCGGGCCACGTCCGCGATCCGCGCCTTCTCGGCGGACGAGAACCCGGTCGTCCCGATCACCGCCGCCTTGCCCATCTCGCACGCGAGCTGCAGATGCAGCAGCGCCCCTTCCGGGCGGGTGAAATCGATCACGCAATCGGCCGCGGCGATTGCACTACGCGCGTCGTCGCCCACCACCACGCCACAGGGCATACCCGCCCACTCTCCGGCATCACGTCCTACCCCCGGCGCGCCAACCCGATCGAAAGCCGCCGCCAGCGTGACCCCCGCGTCTCCCAGCGACGTTTCGACCAGCATCCGCCCCATGCGCCCACTCGCGCCCGCGATCGCAACACGTACCGGCTTCACTTCTTTTCCTCGGGTGCGCTGATCTCGATCACCCGGCTACGCTCGACCGGCTGCGGCGCGGCTTCGCTGGCACCGTCAGTCGCGGCGGCCACGTCGCCATCGACATGATCAAGCCGGTCGGCGACGAAGAACACGCTGACGGTGCGCTTGAGCCCCTCACCCCTGCCCGGCCGAAACAGGTAGACGTAGTCCCAGCGGTCAGTACGGAACGGGTCGACCACCAGCGGCGTGCCGAGCACAAACCTGACTTGATCCCTGGTCATGCCCTTCTTGAGCTGGGAGACCATTTCCTGATCGACGTAGTTGCCCTGGCGGACATCGATACGGTAGGGCTGTATGCCACTGGCGAGCTTGTCGAAAGAGCAACCCGCCAGCAGGCCGACAACGGCGAGGACGGTCAAGAAAGTTGGAGATTGCATGAGGTAGATAGACACTCTCAGAGGATGGCGGTGGCGCCTGACGGCGAATCGTTCTCAAATAAAGGCAAAAAATATATCATATGCCCGCAAGGACCGCGCCGCCGAAGCGGCCCTCCGGAGTACGGGCACCCCCAACACGGCCACCTCCGGGCAACAACACGCTTGCACCTGGCAGTCAGTGCAAGCGGCGTAGCGAAGTATCCCGCCGCGCGCGCGCGCTTCACACCCTGCCACTCCCATACGACCGGGGTCACAATGTCCGACAATTCAAAAAACCTGAAAAACATCGGCCTCAAGGCCACTTACCCGCGACTGAAGATACTGGACCTGTTCCAGCACTCCGATCAACGCCACCTCACCGCCGAAGATGTCTATCGCGCGCTGATGGCCGAAGGCATGGATATCGGACTGGCCACGGTGTACCGCGTGCTGACGCAATTCGAACACGCGGGACTGCTCGAACGGCATTTCTTCGAAGCCGGCAAAGCCGTGTTCGAACTCAAGAAAGGCGGGCACCACGACCACCTCGTCTGTCTGCAGTGCGGCATGGTCGAGGAATTCTTCGACCCGGAAATCGAAAAACGCCAGACGCGCATCGCCACCGAGCGCGGCTTCGAAGTACGCGAGCACGCGCTCTATCTCTACGCCGACTGCCTCAGGAAAGACTGCCCCAATCGCCCGAAAGAGGACTGACGCACCGCCCCCGCGATTCAGACTCCGGGGGCGACTGCCATTCCCAGCATCTCCGTGGCGTGACGACGGGTGGTGTCGGTAATGCTGACGCCGCCCAGCATGCGCGCGATTTCTTCGACCCGCCCTTCCGCATCCAGACTTCGCACCACGCTCACCACATCACCGCCACGCTGAACCTTGGCGATGCTCCACTGCCAGTCGGCGCAGGCCGCGACCTGCGGCAGATGCGTCACGCACATGACCTGGCGTTCCGCACCGAGCCGATGCAGCATTTTCCCGACGATTTCCGCCACACCGCCGCCGATGCCGACATCGACCTCGTCGAAGATCAGCGTCGGGGTGGTGGCATCGCGGCTGGTCATGACCTGGATGGCCAGCCCGATACGCGACAGCTCGCCCCCCGATGCCACCTTGGCCAGCGGGCGCAGCGGCTGGTTGGGATTGGCGGCAACGAGGAACGCGACGTCTTCCAGTCCGTGCGCCGCACCACCCTCGACCGGCTCCAGCGCCACTTCAAAACGTCCGCCGCTCATCGCCAGGGTCTGCATCGCCTCGCTGACGCGCCGCGACAATGCCTCGGCCGCCGGCCGGCGCAGCTTGCCCAGGTTTCGCGCCGCCTCGTCGTACTGGCTCCGGGCGAGCGCCTCCTGTTGCGCCAGTCGCGCCGGGTCCGAGCGCGCGCCGAGTTGTTCCAGCTCGCCCAGCCACGTCCGGCGCAATTCACCCAGCTCCTCGGGCGCAACCCGGTGCTTGCGCGCAACGTCGGTAACCTCGCTGATGCGCCGATCGATCTCGGCCAGCCGTTGCGGGTCCAGTTCCAGTCGGTCGCGGTAGCGACGTAGCGCATGCAACGCCTCGTCGGCCTGGATGGCGGCGCTGGCCAGCAGTTCACGCGCCTCACCCAGCGCCGGATCAAGCTGCACCAGCGCATCAATGCGCGAGCTGACGCGATCGAGCACAGCGACGACGGCACCATCCCCCTCGTCAAGCGAGGCCAGCGCATCTTCCGCCCCGCCTATCAGTCCGGAAGCGTGCGCCAGACGGCCCTGCTCGGCATTGATCTCGGCCCACTCGTCGGCATCGAAGGCGAGTTCGGTAAGTTCATTGATCTGCCATTCGAGCAGCTCGCGCTGGCGCACCATGCTTGCCGAGTCCTGCTCCGCCGCGCGACGCAGTTGTGCGACGCGCTGCCACTCCCGATACAAGCCCGCCACTTCGGCCGCGAGCGCGACGCAGTTGGCTTGGGCATCGAGCAGCGCGCGTTGCGTGTCGGTCTTAAGCAGGGCGTGGTGGGCGTGCTGTCCGTGAATGTCGGCGAGCCAGTCGCCGGCCTCGCGCAACTGCGCCAGCGTCACCGGCACGCCGTTGATCCAGCCGCGCGAGCGGCCGCCTGCATCGACCAGCCGCCGCAACAGCGCGGTGTCCTCGTCCAGCGGTATGTCCTGTTCGCTCAGCCAGGCGCGCATGGGGCTGGCTGGCATCACGTCGAATTCGGCGGCGATATCGGCCTTGTCGCATCCATGGCGCACCGATGCCGCATCGGCGCGTCCACCCAAGGCCAGGCCCAAGGCGTCGAGCAGGATGGATTTTCCGGCGCCGGTCTCGCCGGTCAGCGTGCCGAACCCGGACCGGAATTCCAGTTCCAGCCGATCGACAATCACGAAGTCCCGTATGGTCAGACGTCGAAGCATGGCGCTTGGATACCTTCGGCGTGGGTGGTTCAGGGGTGCCGCGGCGCGGCACTCCAGTGCAGTTTCTCGCGCAGCATCGCGAAGTAGCTATAGCCTTCGGGATGGAGCAGGCGTATGCCGTGCGGCGAACGCGTAATGCGCACGCAATCTCCGGCGCGCGCGTCAAAGCGCGTCTGTCCGTCCAGGTGCACGCGCGCATCGTGGGGAGGCAGCAGGGTAATGTCGATGCGGCAGCTATCGGGCAAGGTCACCGGCCGGGCGGTCAGCGCGTGCGGGCACAGCGGCACCAATGCGATGCCCCCGACCGTCGGATGCAGGATCGGGCCATTGGCGGACAACGCGTACGCGGTGGATCCGGTCGGGGTCGCGACGATCATGCCGTCCGAACGTTGCGTATACACATACTCGTCGTCGATGCACAGATCGAACTCGATCATGCGGCCGATATCACCCTTGCTCAACACCACGTCGTTGAGCACCAGGGCATGAAAAACGCGACTGTCACCACGCAGTACATCAACTGCCAGCATGAAGCGTTTTTCCTCGACGTAGTGGCCGTCCAGAATGCGCCCCAGATGGGTAATCGCGTCTTCGCGCCCGATGTCGGTGAGGAAACCCAGCCGCCCTTGATTGACGCCAACCAGACACACACCGTGCTCGCCAAGGCGCCGCGCCGCATTGAGCATGGTGCCGTCGCCACCGAGCACGATCGCCAGATCACCGCCCGCGCCGATCTCGTCGTAGGTCGCGGCACTGTAGCTGCCGTAGCCGCCGATGGAACTCGCCGTACCCTGTTCGATCCATACGGTGTGATTGCGCTCGCGCAGATAGTCGGCGATCCGCAACACCGCCTCGGCCACATCCGGGCTTTGGTATTTGCCTATGAGTGCAATAGTCTGGAAACTGTGAGCCATGCGGCGGATTAAACCATATTCGCGGGCGCGCTTGTGATGCCCCGCGGCGATATCGCGCGCACGCCATACGTCGGGAGTATCGGCTCGCCAAGCGGGCTATCGCGTACCCATGCCTTCACAAACGCGTCCGATCGCTCTACATTCGGGACACCCGCTGATCGATATCGCGCCACCGCCGCACGCCTGCCCGAACCACGACCCACTGAGATGATGACTACGCTCGACACCCGCTCCCGGATACTGCTCAAGACCCTGATCGAGCGCTACATCGTCGAAGGCCAGCCCGTCGGCTCGCGCTCGCTGTCGCGCCATTCGGGCCTGGAGCTTTCGCCCGCCACGGTGCGCAACGTCATGAGCGACCTCGAGGAAATGGGGTTCATCACCAGTCCGCACACTTCCGCCGGACGCATGCCGACACCGCGTGGATACCGCCTGTTCATCGATTCACTGCTCACGGTTCAGCCGCTCGACCACTCGCGCGTGCAAGAGTTGCGCGGCCAATTGCAACCGGACCAGCCCCAGCGCCTGATCAGCTCGGCCTCGCATCTGCTCTCCGACCTGACGCATTTCGCCGGCGTTGTGGTCACCTCCCGTCATGATACGGTGCGCATTCGCCAGATCGAGTTCATCAGCCTGTCCGATTCGCGCATCCTGCTGATCATCGTGACGGCCGACGGCGACGTGCAGAACCGCATCCTCACCACCAAGCGGCGCTACTCACCTTCCGAGCTGACCGAGGCCGGCAACTACCTCACCGCCCATTTCGCCGGTCACGCGCTCGACGAAATGCACAAGCGCCTGCAGGGTGAGCTGCAACAGTTGCGCAGCGACATCACCGAACTGATGAGCGCCGCAGCCGCAGCCGGCAGCGAAGCGATGCAGGACAGCGCGGACCAGTATGTGATGTCGGGCGAGATGAATCTGCTGGACATCGAGGACTTGTCTTCCAACATGAAGCAGATCCGCGAACTGTTCAAACTGTTCGAGCGCAAGACCAGCCTGATGCAGTTACTCAACCTGTCCAACCGCGCCGACGGCGTGCAGATCTTCATCGGGGGCGAATCGGGCCTGACCGAACTGGACGGGTGCAGCGTGATCACCTCCGGCTACGAGGTCAACGGCAAGCTCGTCGGCTCGGTCGGGGTGATCGGGCCGACCCGCATGGCCTACGACCGCATCATCCCTATCGTCGACATCACCGCGCGACTGCTGTCGAACGCGCTGTCGACCAACATCTGACGCGCGACACCCCACACGCACAAGGACCCCCATGGCCCGTTACTGGCCCGAACCCGCACATGCGCACGGCACGCCGGCCCGGACCGGGATAGTGCTCGTCAACCTCGGCACCCCGTCAGCCCCCACCGCGACCGCCGTGCGCGGCTATCTCAAGCAATTCCTGTCGGATCCGCGCGTGGTCGAAATCCCGCGCCTGGTCTGGTGGCCCATCCTGAACGGGATCATCCTCAACACCCGCCCCGCCAAGTCGGCGGCCAAGTATGCCAGCATCTGGACCGACGAAGGCTCACCGCTGCAGGTACATACCGCGCGCCAGGCCAACCTGCTGGCGGGCTATTTCGTACACGCGGGGCAGCCGGATCTGTGCGTGGACTGGGCCATGCGCTATGGCGCGCCGTCGATACCGGACGTGCTCAACCGCATGAAGGCCCAAGGCTGCACGCGCATCCTGGTGCTGCCGCTCTACCCCCAGTACGCGGCACACACCACCGCCAGCATCATCGACGAAGTCGCCCACTGCCTCACGCACTGGCGCAACCAGCCCGAGATCCGCCAGGTGCGCGATTTCCATGACCATCCCGGATACATCGCGGCGCTGGCCAACAGTGTGCGCGAGCACTGGAAGCTCAACGGTCAGAGCGACAAGCTGGTGATGAGCTTTCACGGCTTGCCGGCGCGCGCGCGCGATCTGGGCGACCCCTACCATTGCGAATGCCACAAGACCGGACGCCTGCTCGCCGAGGCGCTGGGGCTGCCGGAAGAGCGCTGGCAGCTCACCTTCCAGTCGCGCTTCGGCCGCGCCGAATGGCTCAAGCCCTACACCCAGCCGACGCTCGACGCGCTGGCGCGCAAGGGGTTGCGCAGTGTCGATGTCGTCTGTCCGGGCTTCGTCGCCGACTGCCTCGAAACCCTGGAAGAGATCGCGATCGAGTGTAAATCGGCGTTTCTCGCGGCTGGCGGCCAAACCTTCCACTACATCCCGTGCCTCAACGAAAGGCATGACTGGATCAACGCACTGCGCGAGATCACTGCCACCCATCTCGGCCACTGGCTGCAAATAGCGCAACCTGCCGCCACCGAACTGGAACAGGCACGTCAGCGCGCGCTCAAGATCGGAGCCGTCCGGTGAAACTCGACCCCCGCCTGAAACTCGCCCTGCAATGGCTCCTCAACGCGGTCGCGTTGATGTTGCTGCCTGAAGTCATCTCGTCCTTCCAGGTCGAAAGCTACGCCGCCGCGCTGATCACGGCGCTGCTGCTGGGGCTGATCAACGCCCTGATCCGCCCCATCCTGATTCTCATCACGCTGCCGATCACGTTGCTGTCGCTGGGCTTGTTCACCCTGGTGATCAACGCCTTCCTGTTCTGGGGGGTCGCGAAGCTGGTGTCGGGCGTACATGTCCCGGATTTCTCGACCGCGTTCTGGAGTGCCCTGCTCTACAGCCTGCTGACCTGGCTGGTCAACATCGCGCTGGCCGACCCGCGCGAAAAACGCATCAGCGTCGTGATCGACAGGCGCTGGAAGTGACGGATCTGCCCCGCCTCCGGGGATCTGCCGGATAGGGCTCAACTTTCCGGCGTACCTGCCGTTAATTGCAGTGCAAAGGTACGTCCGGAGGGACAGCCATGATCATTTCCTCATCCAATATCGCATTGCAGTCGTCGCACGTCACATCCACGCGTTCCGAAGTATCCGAGCGGTTCGAAATGTGGGTTGGCGAGCGCAACCCTTCCCAGGCACGCAGCGCACCACCCAACATCAACGCCCTCGCGGGGCTGCGTGTCGACCTGTCCGAACAGGCGCTCGCCGCCAACGAGGCCGAAGCGGTTGAAGCGGAAGCCGACCCGCTGGACTCCGACCCCCGCATCGCGCTACTGAAGAACTTGATCGAATTGCTCACCGGCAGGCCACTGCGCATGCTGCGCCTGGGCGATATTCCCGATCCGCACGCCACCCCCGCGCCACCGCCCCAGGCGCCACCGCCGGGCAACGGCAACGGAAACGTCCGCGAGCGCGCGGGATTCGGCATCGAGTACGACTACAGCTCGACTTACACCGAACATGAACGCACCACCTTCGCCGCCCAAGGGGTGGTGAAGACCGCGGACGGACAGGAGATCAACTTCGAGGTTGCCTTCGCCATGGAGCGCAGCTACTCCGAATCGGTGAACATCCAGTTTCGCGCCGGCGATGCACGGCTCAAGGACCCGATCGTGCTGGACTTTGGCGGCCCCACCGCCGCGCTGTCGAACACCCGCTTCGAATTCGACCTGGACGCCGACGGAGAACTCGATCAGACCCCGATGCTGAGCGGCGGCAGCGGCTTCCTCGCCATCGACCGCAACGACAACGGGCGCATCGACGACGGCAACGAACTCTTCGGCCCGACCACCGGGGCGGGCTTCGCCGAGCTGGCCGCGCTCGACTCCGACGGCAATGGCTGGATCGACGAAGCGGACGCCGCCTACGCCCAATTGCGCGTCTGGCAACCCTCCGCCGAAGGCGACGGAAACGTGCAGACGCTGACTCAAGCCGGGGTCGGTGCGCTGTATCTCGGACATGCCGCCACACCGTTCGAGTTGCGCGGCGCGAACAACGAAACCCTCGGGGTGGTACGCAGCAGCGGCGTCTATCTGCGTGAAAACGGCTCGGTGGGCACGCTCAGCCAGATCGACCTGAGCGTCTGACCGGCGAAGGCCTGCCCGCATGGTCAGTCGTCAACCAACTGCAGATCCAGCCCTCCGCTGGCGGTGAAATCGCCGCGCACCGCCGGCTCGCCGGTCTTGGCCGCCTCGCGCATCGCGGCGGCAAAACGCCTGACCACCACGGTTGCCAGATCGTCGCGAAAGCGCGCCTGCACCTCCTCGGTCGCCAGCGCCAGCGCCGCCGGGCTGATCTCCAGATAAATCGTCGGCACCACCGCCACGCTGCTGGAAATGTGGCGGTGGTTCTCGCCATCCAGCCACGCCAGTTCGCCGAACACCTCGCCCGGCTCGAAGCGCGCCACCCGCCGCCCCTCGATCGAGCATTCGACCAGCCCTTCGATCACGATGCCGAAGCGCTGGTCCGCGTCGCCTTCGCGAAACAGCAGGGTTTCGCCGCCGACCCGGCGCCAGGAAGAAATGCGCAGCACCTCCCACAGCTCGATATCGTCGAATTCGCTGAAGAATCCGAGCTTGCGCAGCACCGCGAAGCGGCTCGTGTCGGGCGGCACGTACAGGTCATCGACGATCTTGTAACGCACCGCCGACAAGTCCTTGGCGAACTCGGCGCCGTTCTTGTAGCGCGAGTACAGATCCTTTTCCAGCGCCTTGCGCAGCACCGAGTCCATCAACTCCGGCAGGTCCGGATTGAGTTGCGATGCCGACGGCGGGTCGGCGTTGAGTATCTTGTAGATCAACTGCGCCGGATTCGCGGCGCGAAACGGCAAACGCCCGGTGAGCATGTGAAACAGCACCACACCGAGCGAGTACAGATCGGTCTTCTGGTTGAGCGGGTAGTTCTTGATCTGCTCCGGGCTCATGTAGGCCGGCGACCCCACCCCCATGACGAAGGTCGAATCGGACTGCATCTTCTTGCCGATATTGAGCGCCAGGCCGAAGTCGGTGATCTTCACGTTGTCTTCGGCATCGACCATGATGTTGGCCGGCTTGATGTCGCGGTGCACGATGCCCTGACGATAGGCATAGTCCAGCGCCAGACAACACTTGAAGATGATGCCTATGGTGCGATGCACCGGCAACTGGTGCTCGAAGCTGCAGAACCGCTCCAGCGTCTCGCCGGGGAAATACTCCATCACGACGTAGGCTTCGTCGTTATCGAGCACCGCATCGAAGATGCGGATGATGTTCGGATGATCCAGGCGCCCCGCGACGCTACCTTCGGCCTTGAACAGCTTGAGCAGACGCCGGTTCCATTTCGCCTCGTCCAGCGCCTTGTCCTTGAAGCGGACGTACTTGAGCGCCACCGGCTCGGGATAGTGCGGATTCTCGGCCAGATACACGGTCGCGGTCGCGCCGCGCCCCAGCTCCTTCTTGATCCGGTACTTGCCGATCTTCTCGGGTATGTCACTCATACCAGTTCCCACTCCCCCAACCTTCCACGGCACTCCCCGGCCACGTCCTGAACGGTCATTCTTGCACGATACCGGGCGGTCCGCGCGCACTCCGGCAGGTAGTGACCACCATGCCGGAAAATAATTCGCGCCACACCTTGAAATGCCGCCCCCCGCCCCCAGATCGGCAAGGTATTTCAGAATTGACGGAGTTGCAATCAATGCCGGACAAGAATCAGACCCCGCAAGCCCAATGTGAGCTTGCCGAAGACATCAACACCACGGATAGCCCCGCACCGGCTGAAACGCAGAGCGCGGAGCCGGCCCAGGACAGCATGCCCAGCATTCAGGAGTCATTGCGCATCGCCGAACTCAAGGCCAGCGAACATCATGACGCGTGGCTGCGCGCCAAGGCGGAAACCGAGAACGTGCGCCGCCGCGCGCAGGAGGACATCGCCAAGGCATCCAGGTTTGCGGCCGAGCAGTTCGCCACCGCCATGCTGCCGGTGAAGGACAGCATCGAAGCCGCGCTGGCGGTCGACAACCAGTCATACGAAAAGCTGCGCGAGGGCGTCGAACTGACCCTCAAGCAACTGACCGCAGCGTTCGAACAGGCCAGACTGCGCGAGGAAAACCCCGTTGATCAGCGCTTCGATCCGCACCGCCACCAGGCCATCAGCGCAATCGAGGCCGAGTGCGAACCCAACACCGTGATCAACGTGCTGCAGAAGGGTTACCTGTTGCACGAGCGGGTGATACGGCCGGCCCTCGTGGTGGTGTCGAGAGCACGCGGCGCTTGAAAGCAGGCACGCACGCCCCATATACAGCATCAGGAAAGAATCGCCCGGCAACGGCGCAACGGACTTACACAGATACAAGGACAGGAAAATGGGAAAGATCATAGGCATCGACCTGGGCACCACCAATAGCTGCGTCTCCGTCATGGAAAGCGGCAAGCCCAAGGTCATCGAAAACTCCGAAGGCGCGCGCACCACCCCGTCGGTGGTCGCCTACGCCGAAGACGGCGAGATCCTCACCGGAGCCCCGGCCAAGCGCCAGGCGGTGACCAACGCCAAGAACACCCTGTACGCGGTCAAACGCCTGATCGGACGCCGCTTTGACGAGAAGGAAGTGCAGAAGGACATCGACCTGATGCCGTTCTCGATCTGCAAGGCCGACAACGGCGACGCGTGGGTCGAAGTGCGTGGCAAGAAGATCGCCCCGCCGCAGGTTTCCGCCGAAGTGCTGCGCAAGATGAAGAAGACCGCCGAGGACTACCTCGGCGAAGAAGTCACCGAAGCCGTCATCACGGTGCCGGCCTACTTCAACGACAGCCAGCGCCAGGCCACCAAGGACGCAGGCAGGATCGCCGGCCTCGAAGTCAAGCGCATCATCAACGAACCGACCGCAGCCGCGCTGGCCTTCGGCATGGACAAGAAGCCGGGTGACTCCAAGATCGCGGTGTTCGACCTCGGCGGCCCGCATCATCGACTATCTGGCCGCCGAGTTCAAAAAGGACCAGGGCATCGATCTGCGCTCGGACCGCCTTGCCCTGCAGCGCCTGAAGGAAGCCGCCGAGAAGGCCAAGATCGAGCTGTCCTCGGGTAGCCAGACCGAAGTCAACCTGCCCTACATCACCGCCGACGCGACGGGGCCGAAGCACCTCGCGATCAAGATCACCCGCGCCAAGTTCGAATCCCTGGTCGAAGACCTGATCGCCCGCACCATCGAGCCGTGTCGCGTCGCGATCAAGGACGCCGGGATCAAGGTCAGTGACATCGACGACGTGATCCTGGTCGGCGGCCAGACCCGCATGCCCAAGGTGCAGGACAAGGTCAAGGAGTTCTTCGGCCAGGAGGCACGCCGCGATGTAAACCCGGATGAAGCCGTCGCCATCGGCGCCTCGATCCAGGGCGGGGTGCTGCAGGGCGAAGTCAAGGACGTGCTGCTGCTCGACGTGACCCCGCTATCGCTGGGCATCGAGACCCTGGGCGGCGTGATGACCAAGCTGATCCAGAAGAACACCACCATCCCGACCAAGGCCAGCCAGGTATTCTCGACCGCCGAAGATCGTCAATCCGCAGTGACCATCCACGTGCTGCAGGGTGAGCGCGAGATGACCGCCGGCAACAAGAGCCTGGGGCAGTTCAACCTGTCCGACATCCCGCCGGCACCGCGCGGCATGCCGCAGATCGAGGTCACCTTCGACATCGACGCCAACGGCATCCTGCATGTCTCGGCCAAGGACAAGGCCACCGGCAAGGAAAACAAGATCACCATCAAGGCCAACTCGGGCCTGTCGGACGAGGAAGTCGAGCGCATGGTGCAGGACGCCGCCGCGCACGCCGAAGAAGACCACAAGGCGCGCGAGCTGGTGGACGCACGCAACCAGTGCGACGCGCTGATCCACTCGGTCAAGAAGGCGCTGGAAGAGCACGGCGACAAGGTCGACGCCGAGACCAAGGGCAAGATCGAGACCGCCATCGGCGAAGCCGAAGTGGCGCTCAAGTCCAACGACAAGGCGCAGATAGACGAGAAAAGCGCCGCGCTGGCCGCTGCCAGCCAGAAACTGGGTGAGCAGATGTACGCGCAGCAACAAAGTGCGGAAGGTGCTCAGGGTAGCCAGGCTCACGGCGCCGAGGCGGGCAATAAGGCCGATGAAGCCGACGTGGTGGATGCCGAGTTCACCGAAGTCAAGGACCACAAGTAAGCAACGCACCACCGATCCTGTCCGTACAATGCGACAGGATCACACGACTCGCACCACACCATCCGTGCGTGAGTCGGGCTCAGAAAGTCGGGCACCGCGCCGCAAGGCGGGTTCCCGACTTTTTGCCGCTACCAGGATGGTTGATTCAGGATTGAAGAATGGCAAAACGCGACTATTACGACGTACTCGGCATCAACCGCGATGCGTCCGCCGACGAAATCAAGAAGGCCTATCGCCGCCTGGCGATGAAGCACCATCCCGACCGCAACCCGGACAGCAAGGACAGCGGCGAGAAGTTCAAGGAGCTGAGCGAGGCCTACGAGGTACTGTCGGATGCGCAAAAGCGCACTGCGTATGACCGCCACGGTCACGCCGGGGTCGATCCGTCCATGGGCGGCGCGGGCGCACAGGGGTTCGATGGTTTCTCCGACGCGTTCTCCGACATCTTCGGCGACATCTTCGGTGGCGGCGGTGGTCGTGGCGGACGCTCCAACGTGTATCGCGGCGCGGATCTGCGCTACAACCTCGAAATCTCGCTCGAAGAAGCGGCGCGCGGCGCGGACAAGACCATCCGCATCCCCACGGTGGAAGAGTGCGGCACCTGTCACGGCAATGGCGCCAAGCCTGGCACCCATCCGCAGACCTGCCCGACCTGCGGCGGCGCGGGCCAGGTACGCATCCAGCAAGGGTTCTTCTCCATCCAGCAAACCTGCCCCAAATGCCATGGTTCGGGACGCTACGTCTCGACCCCGTGCACCAGTTGCGGCGGCGCGGGCCGGGTCAAGAGCAACAAGACCCTGGAAGTGAAGATACCCGCCGGCATCGACGAAGGCATGCGCCTGCGCCACGCCGGGCATGGTGAACCGGGCGTCAATGGCGGCCCGGCCGGCGATCTGTACGTCGAGATCCACATCCGCCCGCACTCGGTGTTCCAGCGCCAGGGCGACGACCTGCACTGCGAAATGCCGGTCAGCTTCGCCGTCGCGGCGCTGGGCGGAGAGATCGAGATTCCGACCCTGGAAGGCATGGCACGCCTGAAGATTCCGCACGAGACGCAGAGCGGCAAGGTATTCCGCCTGCGCGGCAAGGGCATACGCAACGTGCGCTCGCACCACCACGGCGACCTGATGTGCCACGTGGTGGTCGAGACCCCGGTCAGGCTCACAGAGCGTCAGAAGGAACTGCTGCGCGAGTTCGAGGAAGTCTCCAGCAGCGACGCCGAACGGCACAACCCCAAGGCCAAGTCGTGGATGGACAAGGTCAAGGATTTCTTCGCCACCTGAAAGCTTGTGAACAAATACCGCATCTGCCACAAGCGGGCCGGAATGTCCCCGTAGGAGCGGCTTCAGCCGCGACAACAGCGGCGTTCGGGGCTAAAGCCCCTCCTACAACCACCACGGCGCGGAACTTTTCACAGCCACCGAGCAGCCTCGCGGGTCGAACGGGGCTCATAGCGCCCCCCGGAGCGGGCCTACGCCTCCGGGGTTTCGTTCCAGCGCGCGGCGGCGCTGTCGTCGCTGTCGCGGGCATCCACCCAGCGCGCGCCCTCGGGCGTTTCCTCGCGCTTCCAGAATGGCGCGCGGGTCTTGAGGTAATCCATCACGAACTCACACGCGGCGAAGGCCTCGCCCCGGTGCGCGCTCGCGACTCCGACGAACACGATACGGTCGCCCGGCTCCAGCCGCCCGACCCGGTGCACCACCCGCAGTGCCTCCAGCTTCCAGCGCTGGCGCGCTTCTGCAACGATCTCTTCCAGCGCCCGCTCGGTCATGCCCGGATAGTGTTCCAGCGTCATCGCCGACACGCCCGTGCCCTCATGAATGTCGCGCACCAGCCCGACGAAGGTCGCTACCGCGCCGACCGCGCGTTGATCGCGCGACAATGCGGCGATCTCCTCGGCAACGTCGAAATCGGCCTCGCGTACGCTCACTGACATGCTTCAGCCCCCCGTCACCGGCGGAAAGAACGCGATCTCGTCGCCCGGCTGTACCGCTTCGCCCGGCTGCGCCATGCGCTGATTGCGCGCGGCGCGGATATTGCGCCCGCTCTGCAGCGCTTCCCAACCCTCGCCCCGCCCGGCCAGGTAGGCACGCAGTTCGCCTATCGTCGCGACCCCGGCGGGCAGCGCAATGGACTCTTCGGCACACCCCAGCGCGTCGCGCAGGGCCGCGAAATACAGGATCTTGATGGTCATCGGTTCAGTGCAGCAGTTCGCCATAGGAAATGAATCGGATCATGTCGCCACGCGCGACCGGCGTACCGGCGGGCACGTCGACCAGCCCGTCGGCCCACACGATGGAAGACAGCGCCGCCGGCCCCTGGTGCGCATGCAACTCCACCCCGCCGGTCTCGTTGCTGCGCGCTCGCAGGAATTCACGTCGTTGATCGGGGCGCGGCCAGTCGAAATCGGCGCGCAGCAGCAAGCGGCGCGGCCTCACCCCGGTCACCCCCTGGGTCGCCAGGATGTAAGGGCGCACCAGCATCAGAAAGGTCACGAAGCCCGACACCGGGTTGCCCGGTAGCCCGACGAATGCGGCGGCGCCGACCCGGCCGAACGCCAGCGGCTTGCCCGGCTTGATCGCGACTTTCCACATCGCGAGCGCGCCTTCGGCTTCGACCGCAGGTTTGACGTGATCTTCCTCTCCCACCGAAACCCCGCCGCTGGTAAGTATCAGGTCATGGCCCTGCGACGCCGCGCGCAAAGCCTCGCGCGTTGCGTCGAGACGGTCCGGGACGATGCCGAAGTCGGTCACGTTGCACCCGAGCTGCTCCAGCAGCGCGCGCAACTGGAAGCGATTGGAGTTGTAGATGGCACCCGGCGGCAGGGGCTCGCCCGGCATCACCAGTTCGCTACCGGTCGAGAACAGCGCCACCCGCACGCGCCGCAGCACCGGCACCTGCGCCAGGCCGATGGAGGCCGCGAGGCCAAGCTCCTGCGGCCCGAGCCGCGTGCCGGCGGGCAACACCCGCGCGCCCACCGCCATTTCACTACCGGCCGCGCGCACCGCCTCGCCCGCGCGCGGTGCGTGGTTGATGCGCACGCGCTCGCCTTCGACCTCACACAGCTCCTGCATCACCACCGCATCGGCGCCGGCCGGCAACGGAGCGCCGGTGAAGATGCGTGCCGCCGTGCCCGGCTGCAGCGCGTGCCCCACCGATCCGGCCGGAATGCGCTGGCTCACCGGCAGCAGCGTGCCGGACGCCGGGACATCCGCGACCCGCAGCGCGTAGCCGTCCATGGACGAGGTATCGTGCGCCGGCATGGCCAGCGTCGATACCAGATCGCTGGCCAGCACCCGCCCGTGCGCCGTCATGGTGTCGGCCAGTTCGACTTCATGCACCGGCCTCGCCTTGTCCAGCAGAATGGTGAGCGCGTCGTCAAAAGCTAGCATGGTGGCGGTCATGGCGGGGTCGGGTAGTTGCGGATGAAATCGGCGATGGCTTTCGCATCGTTGAGCGGCAGCATCGGCAGCGGGCAGGTGTAGCCATCGTCGCAGGCCACCGCCACCACGTGCGGGTTGTCCGGCCACAATGGCGCCTTGCCGTTGGCCGGACGGTGGATTTCCACCTTGGGCACGGCCGCCGCCTTGAAACCTTCGATCAGCACGATGTCACACGGTGCGAGCAGCGCGAGCTGCGCTTCGAGATCCGGTTCCGGCGCGCCGCGCAACTCGTTCATCAATACCCAGCGGTCGCCCGACAGCATCAGCACCCGCGTCGCCCCGGCCTCGCGGTGACGGAAGGAGTCCTTGCCCGGCTTGTCCAGGTCGAAGCCATGGTGTGCGTGCTTGATCACCGACACGCTCAACCCGTCGGCGGTGAACTGCGGTATCAGTTTCTCTATCAGTGTGGTCTTGCCCGAGCCGGACCAACCCGCGATGCCGAATACGATCATGATGCCTGTCGTGTGTGTCTGGATGGGGCAGGATACAACATCCCACCGGCCGCTGTCGGCCATGGATACGGCAATGCGCTCATGCCGACACCGGCGCGGCGAGCGCCTTGAGGTATTGCTCGACATCGGCCTGCTCGCGCGTACGGCGCATCGGCGGCAGGCTGCGCCAGATGATCTTGCCGTAGGGTTTGGCGATCATGCGCGGGTCGCAGATGCACAGCACCCCCCGGTCGTGTTCGCTGCGGATCAGGCGCCCGGCGCCCTGCTTCATGTTGATCACCGCGCGCGGTAGCTGGTAGTGCATGAAGGGGTTGCGTCCGGACTGCCGCAGATGTTCGACCCGCGCCGCGAGGATGGGATCGTCGGGCGGCGCGAACGGGAGCTTGTCGATGATGACTAGCGACAGCGCGTCACCGGGCACATCCACCCCTTCCCAGAAGCTCTGGCTCGCCACCAGCACCGCGTTGCCGAGGCGGCGGAAGCGCTCCAGCAACTCGGTGCGCGAACCCTCACCCTGCAACAACAGGGGCAATTCGCTGCCGGCGTGCTGCAGGCCTTCGCCTAGCATCGCGTGGATGCGCCGCATCGCGCGCAGCGACGTGCACAGCACGAAAGTCCGCCCGCGCGCCGCGAGGATCAGCGGCAAGGCGATGCGCGCGACCGCTTCCGCATAGTCCGGGTGGTTCGGGTCGGGCATGCCGGTGGGAGCGTACAGCAGCGCCTGCTCGGCGTAATCGAAAGGACTGCCCCAGACCTGCGTGAGGGCTTGTGGCTCCAGCGCGGACAAGCCGAGTTCGTCGCAGTAATGGCTGAAATCGTTGCCTACCGCCAGCGTCGCCGACGTGAACACCCACGCGCGCGGCTGCGCTTCGAGCTGTTTGCGGAAAATGCTGGCAACGTGCAGCGGCGTGGCGTTGAGCGCCGCCGACTGGGAAAACACCTCGACCCAGCGGATCTGCTCGGCACTGGCAGTGCCACGCCAGCGGGCCAGGCACGCCCGCATCTCGTCGCAACGCTGCGCGCAGTTGGCCAGCCCTTCGCTGCGTTCAGCCTGGGTGCCGAGGATGGCGGCAAAGCCGCTCAATTCCTTGTCCAGCGCGCTCACGGCAGGCTCGAACTCAGCCCTGTCGCTCGCTTGCGCGAAGGACAGTCGCGCCGCGTCGGCGCCGAAGGCCAGCCGCAGATCGCGTGCGGCCTTTTCGATCGCGCGCGTCGCGTCGATCAGGTCGCGGCAGTCGCGCGCGCCGGCCAGCGTCTCGGTCCGCGTGTCACGCGCGAGTTCCAGTATCTGCGCGGTCGATACGCTCTCGCCGAAGAACAGGCTGGCGGTCTCCGGCAACTGGTGCGCCTCGTCGAAGATCACCGCGTTGCACGCCGGCAGCAGCTCGCCCATGCCTTCGTCGCGCAGCATCACGTCGGCGAAGAACAGGTGGTGGTTCACCACCACCACGTCCGCCTCCATCGCCGCGCGCCGCGCCGCCATGACGAAGCAGTCCTTGATGTGGGGGCAGTCCTGACCCAGGCAGTTGTCGCGCGTGGACGTTGCAGCCAGCCACGCGCCCGAATCCTCGCGCACCGAGGTGCATTCGGCCTTGTCGCCAGTGCGCGTGGTCTTGGCGAAGCGCGCGATCAGGCGCAGATCGGCTGCGTCCTGCGGGGTCAGGAAGCGCCCTTCGCTCGCGTTGCGTTCCAGGTGGTAGGGGCAGACGTAGTTGGCACGCCCCTTGAGCAGCGCCACCTGCACCGGCACCCCGAGCGCGGCCCGCACGGTCGGCAGATCGCGGTTGTAAAGCTGGTCCTGCAGGGTCTTGGTGCCGGTGGACAGGATCACCTTGCCGCCGGCCAGCAGCGCCGGCACCAGATAGGCAAAGGTCTTGCCGGTGCCGGTGCCCGCCTCCACTACCAGCACGCGGTTGTCGCGTAGCGCCTCCATGATGCTGGTGGCCATCTCCCGCTGCTGGGTGCGCGGCCTGAAGGTCGGCACCGCCCTGGCCAGCGGACCGTCACACGCGAACACTTCCTCGATGCTGACCACGCCCTGGCTACTCGACCCGGTGGGCTTCGGCCAGATAGTCGCGGCTGCGCATTTCGATCAGGCGGCTGACGGTGCGCGCGAATTCATGGGCGTTGTGCCCCTCGGTGTACAGCGCGTGGGCCTCGACTTCGGCGCTCATGATGAGCTTGACCCGGTGGTCGTAGAGCACATCGATCAGCCAGGTGAAGCGGCGCGCCTCCGAGGCGTTTTCAGCGCTCAGACGCGGCACCCCGGTGAGCAGCACGGTGTGGTGTTCGCGCGCGATCTCGAGGTAGTCATTCTGCGAGCGCGGGCCGCCGCACAGGGTGTCGAAGTCGAACCAGATGATTTCGGCGGCATGCCCGAGCACCGGAAACTGCCGCCCCAGCACTTCGACCACTCCGGCCTGCCGCTCCACCCCGGCCAGGCGCACGAAGTCCTGGCGCATCTTGGTCTCGGCCACCGCGTCGGCCGGGATCAGGTAGATCTCGATCTTCTCTAGCGTGCGCAAACGATAGTCGGTACCGTTGTCCAGTTCGAACACGTCGAAGCGCTGCTTCATCATTTCGATGGTCGGCACGAAATTGATGCGCTGCAGCCCGTTCGGGTAAAGGCCATCGGGCGGGTAGTTGGAGGTCATGACGAAGATGGTGCCACGGGCGAACAGCGCGTCGAGCAGCCGTCCGAGGATCATCGCGTCGGCGATGTCGGAGACGTGGAATTCGTCAAAGCACAGCAAGCGCGTCTCGGCTGCGATGCGGTCGGCGACCTTCTGCAGCGGATCGGGCTCGCGGTTGTTGTTCTTCAGGTCGTTCTGCACTTCCTGCATGAAGGCATGAAAGTGCACCCGGCGCTTGCGCCGGTAGGGCACGGCGTCGAAGAAGCAGTCCATCAGAAAGCTCTTGCCGCGCCCGACCCCACCCCAGAAATAGACGCTGCGCGGCATCTGCGGACGCGCGAATAGTTTGCGCCAGGTGCTGGCACGCGCCTCCTTGAACTCCATCAGTGCGCCGTATAGTTGCTGCAGACGGGTCACGGCCGCGCGCTGTGCCGGATCGGCCTTGTAACCGCGTGCGGCGAGCTGGGCCTCGTAGGCTGCGATCATCCCGTGTCGGGGATCGCTGGGGGCGCTATCGGTCATGGAATAGGCAGGTCCGGTGTCGGTACGCCGGTGCGGGAATGAATGTGCCCGCGCCGGCGTACCGCGCGCCTCAGAAATGCAGCGAGCGCTTGTCCACCGCCAGCGCGGCTTCGTGCACCACTTCGGACAGCGTCGGGTGGGCGTGGCAGATGCGGGCCAGGTCTTCGGACGCGGCACCGAACTCCATCGCCACAACAGCTTCGGAGATCAGTTCCGAGGCGTTGGCGCCAATGATGTGCACGCCAAGGATGCGATCGGTGCTGGCGTCGGCCAGCATCTTGACGAAGCCGGTCGGGTCGCCCATGCCGAGCGCCCGGCCGTTGGCCAGGAACGGGATCTTGCCCACGCGGTAGGCGATGCCGTCGCGCTTGAGCTGTTGCTCGGTACGACCGACCCACGCGATCTCGGGGCTGGTGTAGATGACCCACGGGATGGTGTCGAAATTGCAGTGACCGGACTGCCCCGCCATGATCTCGGCGACCATCACGGCTTCTTCCATGGCCTTGTGCGCCAGCATCGGACCGCGCACCACGTCACCCACCGCCCACACGCCCGGCAGGTTGGTACGGCAATGCTCGTCGATCTCGATCATGCCGCGCTCGTTGAGCTTCAGCCCCACCGCTTCGGCGTTGAGGCCGTCGGTGTTGGGCACGCGGCCGACCGACACGATCAGGCGGTCCGCGTCGAGCTTCTGCGCCGCGCCATCCTTGTCGGTGTAGTTGATCGAAACGCCTTTCTTGCTCACCGTCACGTCGCCGATGGTGCAGCCGAGGTTGATGTTCAGACCCTGCTTCTTGAACACCTTGAGCGCCTCGCGCGCGACATCGACGTCGGCCAGCGACAGGAAGTCGGGCAGCGCTTCCAGCACCGTCACTTCCGAGCCGAGCCGGCGCCACACCGAGCCCATTTCCAGACCGATCACGCCGGCACCGATCACCGCGAGCTTCTTCGGCACGGCATTGATGTCGAGTGCGCCGACGTTGTCGCACACGATGTTGTTGTCCACCGCGATGCCGGGCAGATGACGCGCCTTGGAGCCGGTCGCGACAATCACCTGGCGCGCCGTGACGACTTCGTCGCCGACCTTGACCTGCCAGCCTTCGCCGGCGTGCGCGACAAAGCTGCCATGGCCGTTGAGCAGGGTGACCTTGTTCTTCTTGAACAGCCCCTTGATGCCGCCGGTGAGCTGATCGACGATGCCGCTCTTGCGCGCGACCATTGTTGCCACATCGATCCTGGGCTTGCCGACACTGATGCCTTGCGCCTCGAAACCGTGCCCGGCTTCCTCGAACAGGTGCGAGGTATGCAGCAGCGCCTTGGACGGTATGCAGCCAACGTTGAGGCAGGTGCCGCCCAGGCGCGGCTCGCCCTTGGGATCGGCATAGGGGTTGGATTCGCAGCAGGCGGTCTTGAAACCGAGTTGCGCGGCGCGGATGGCCGCGACGTAGCCGCCCGGACCGCCGCCGATCACGAGTACATCGAATTCCTTGGACATTGTTTTTGCTCCGTGGGGATAGGGACGCGCGCGCCTCGGCCTTGCTCCAGGCCCGGCCGGGCGCGCGTCACGGGTTCAGACGTCGAGGATCAGGCGCGCCGGGTCTTCGAGAGCTTCCTTCATCGTCACCAGGCCGAGCACCGCTTCGCGCCCGTCGATGATGCGGTGATCGTAGGACATCGCGAGGTAGTTGATCGGGCGGATCACGATCTGGCCGTTCTCGACCACCGGGCGGTCCTTGGTCGCATGGATGCCCAGGATCGCCGACTGCGGCGGGTTGATGATGGGGGTCGACAGCATCGAGCCGAACACCCCGCCGTTGGAGATCGAGAAGGTGCCGCCGGTCAGCTCTTCCATCGACAGCTTGCCGTCCTTGGCCTTGTTGCCGTACTCGGCGACCTTCTTCTCGATTTCGGCGATGGTCATCTGGTCCGCGTCACGGATGATCGGCACCACCAGACCGCGCGGCGAACCCACCGCGATGCCGATGTCGATGTAGCCGTGGTAGACGATGTCGTTGCCGTCGACCGAGGCGTTCAGGATCGGGAACTTCTTCAGCGCCGCGACCGCCGCCTTGACGAAAAAGCCCATGAAACCCAGACGCACGCCGTGGGCCTTCTCGAACTTGTCGCCATACTGTTTGCGCAGCGCCATCACCGGAGCCATGTTCACTTCGTTGAACGTGGTGAGAATGGCGTTCTCGTTCTTCGACTGGATCAGGCGCTCGGCGATGCGCGCGCGCAGACGCGTCATCGGCACGCGCTCCTCGGGCCGCTCGCCGGATGCAACCACAGGCGCGGCAGTCGCGGCCGCCGCCGCGACGGCGCTCTTGACCTGGGCCGCCACCGCGTCTTCCTTGGTCACCCGTCCGCCGCGTCCGGTACCGGTCACGGCGCCAGCGCTGACGCCCTTCTCTTCCAGAATCTTGCGCGCGGCCGGGCTGGCCACGCCGGCGGCGGCACTGGCCGCGGCCGGCGCAGCGACGGCCGGAACCGGTTCGGCTACCTTGGTCGCGCCCGCACCCGCCTTGGCTTCGGTATCGATCTGCGCGATCAGCTCACCCGAGGTCACGGTGTCACCATCGACCTTGATGATCTTGACCAGCACGCCATCGGCCGGCGCCGGCGTCTCGAGGACGACCTTGTCGGTCTCGATGTCGATCAGGTTCTCGTCGCGCGACACGGCGTCGCCTTCCTTCTTGTGCCACGTCACGAGCGTCGCTTCGGACACCGACTCGGACAACTGCGGCACTTTGACTTCTATCAACATGGAGTTCTCTCCCTGAATATTCAGTATGTTGGGTTGTTCAGGCCTGCAAGGGGCCAAACGCGTTTTCGAGGATCGCGCGTTGTTGCTGGTTGTGCTTGGCGTAATAGCCCACCGCCGGCGATGCGGCGGCCGGGCGGCTGACCAGCAGCAGCTTGCGCTTGGGTCCGAGGACATTGACCAGATGCTGGCGCGACGCGAGCCAATACCAGGCGCCCTGGTTGCGCGGCTCTTCCTGGCACCACACCACTTCCTTGGCATTGGGGAACTGCCCGACCGCCTCGGCGAACGCGTCGGAGGGGAACGGATAGAGCTGTTCGATACGCACCAGGGCCGTATCCTTGATATTGTTCTCGCGGCGATAGGCCAGCAGCTCGTAGTAAATCTTGCCCTGGCACAACACCACCCGCTTGATCTTCTTCGGGTCGAGTTTCTCGACTTCGCCGATCACGGTGCGGAAGCGCCCCTGCGACAGCTCCTCCAGCGATGAAATGGCTTCCTTGTGGCGCAAGAGCGACTTGGGCGTGATGATGACCAGCGGCTTCCTGACCTTGCGCAGCATCTGGCGACGCAGCAGATGGAAAATCTGCGCCGGGGTGGTCGGCACGCAGATCTGCCAGTTGTTCTCCGCCGCGTTGTTCATCAGCCGCTCCAGACGCGCCGACGAGTGCTCCGGCCCCTGGCCTTCGAAACCGTGCGGCAGCATCAGCGTCAGCCCGCACAGACGGCCCCACTTGGCCTCGCCCGAACTGATGAACTGGTCCAGCACCACCTGGGCACCGTTCACGAAGTCGCCGAACTGCGCCTCCCACACCACGAGCTGGTTGGGCTCGGCGGTCGAGTAGCCGTATTCGAAGGCCAGCACCGCCTCCTCGGACAGCACCGAGTCATACACATGGAAACCCGCCTGGCCGTCCTGAATGTACTTGAGCGGGACGTAGATACCGTGATCCCAGCGCTCGCGCTTCTGATCATGCAGCACCGCGTGGCGGTGGAAAAAGGTGCTGCGCCCGACATCTTCACCGGAAAGGCGCACACCAAAACCCTGCGCCACCAGACTGGCGTAGGCGAGGTTCTCGCCCATGCCCCAGTCGAGCGGCAGCTCGCCCTTACCCATGGCGGCACGGTCGGTGATGATCTTCTGTACGCGCGAATGCAGCTTGAAGTCATCCGGCAAGGTCGTCAGACGCTCCGCCAGGCGGCGTGCTTCCTGGATCGGGATGCTGGTATCGGCGTCATCGGTGTAGGGCTGACCGATGAACGGGGTCCAGTCGACCGCGTACTTGCTGCTATGGCCAGAGAGCACCGGGTTGTACAACAGCTCACCGCGGTCGAGATGCTCGCGGTACTCGGCGATCATCCTGTCCGGTTCATCCGCGCTCAGCGTACCTTCGGCCACCAGCCGGTCGGCGTAGATCTGGCGCGTGCCGGGGTGTTTGGCTATCTTGCGGTACATCAGCGGCTGGGTCACCATCGGCTCGTCCTGCTCGTTGTGGCCGAGCTTGCGGAAGCAGATGATGTCGACCACCACGTCTTTCTTGAACTCGTTGCGGAACTCCAGCGCCAGCGCGGTCACCAGCGCCACCGCTTCGGGATCGTCGCCATTGACGTGGAAGATCGGCGCTTCGACCATCTTGAAGATGTCGGTGCAGTACAGCGACGAGCGATAGTCACGCGGATCGGAAGTGGTGAAGCCGATCTGGTTGTTGACCACGATGTGTATCGTGCCACCGGTACCGTAACCGCGCGTCTGCGAGAAGTTCAGCATCTCCTGGTTCACGCCCTGCCCGGCCACCGCCGCGTCGCCGTGGATCAACACGCCCAGCACGCTCTTCTTGCGCTCGTCGTTGCGCCGCACCTGGCGCGCATACACCGAACCGGCCACCACGGGGTTGATGATCTCGAGGTGGGACGGGTTGAACGACAGGGTCAGGTGCACCGGACCGCCCGGGCTCATCACGTCGCTGGAGAAGCCCATGTGGTACTTGACATCACCCGCCGACAGATCCGCCGCGGCCTTGCCTTCGAACTCGGAGAACAGCATCTGCGGCGACTTGCCCAGCGTGTTCACCAGCACGTTGAGACGACCACGGTGCGCCATGCCGATGACGATTTCCTGCGCGCCCAGGCCGCCGCCGACCCGGATGATCTCGTCCATCGCGGCAATCATCGACTCACCACCTTCGAGCGAGAAGCGTTTCTGCCCGACGTACTTGGTGTGCAGGTAGCGCTCCAGCGACTCGGCCGCCGTGACGCGCTCAAGGATGCGCTTCTTGACCTCGGTCGAAAACTTCGGCGTGGCCCGGATGCTCTCCAGACGGCTCTGTATCCAGCGCTTCTGCTGGGTATCGGACATGTAGATGTATTCCGAGCCGATCGAGCCGCAATAGGTCTGGCGCAGTGCCTCCAGGATCTCCCGCAGCGTCGCGTGATCGCTGGAGAAACCGTGGAACGAACCGACGTTGAAGCTCTTGTTCAGATCGGCCTCGGTGAACCCGTAGTAGGACGGATCGAGTTCGGGAATGTCGGGACGCTCGGTGCGCTTGAGCGGATCCAGATTGGCCCAGCGGTTGCCGAGAAAGCGATAGGCGTTGATCAACTGCAGGGTGCTGACCTGGCGCTTGTCGTCCTCGCCGGCCGCCGCAACCTGCACCCGGCCTTGCCGCGCCATCTGCGCGAATGCCTCGATCACGGGGCTGTGCGCAACATCACGTACCGCGGCACCGGCCTGGGCCTGGAGCTGGTCGAAGTACTCGCGCCAGGTTTCTTCCACCGACGCCGGGTCGGCGAGATAGTTTTCGTACAGTTCCTCAACGAACGGCGCGTTGCTGCCGAACAGGTGGGAAGTGGATTTGAGTTGTTTCATCATGATAGTGCGTTCAGCTGGCTGCTATGGCCTGAATGGAATATGACCTTGCGTGCTCAGGTCACGAAGGAAAAACGGGATGACCGCATGGCTGCGATCACCCCGTGGCACGTCAGGATCGGGATTGCGCCGGCGGCTCGTCCGACATGTGTCAGCCGCGCTCGCTCATCGCGGGTACGTCGCGTCGCGCCGTGCCGATGTAGAGCTGGCGCGGACGGCCGATCTTGTACTCGGAATCGGTGATCATCTCTTCCCACTGCGTGATCCACCCGACCGTGCGCGCGAGCGCGAAGATGCAGGTGAACATCGAGGTCGGGATGCCCATGGCCTTCTGCACGATGCCGGAGTAGAAGTCGACGTTCGGGTAGAGCTTCTTCTCGACGAAGTACTGGTCTTCGAGCGCGATCTTTTCCAGTTCCATCGCGAGCTTGAACAGACGGTCGTCCTGCAGGCCGAGTTCGCCCAGCACGTCGTGGCAGATCTTGCGCATCAGCTTGGCGCGCGGATCGAAGTTCTTGTACACGCGGTGACCGAAACCCATCAGCTTGAAGCTGTCGTTCTTGTCCTTGGCGCGCGCGATGTACTCGCCGACACGCGACACGTCGCCGATTTCTTCCAGCATGTTGAGGCACGCCTCGTTCGCGCCGCCGTGCGCCGGACCCCACAGGCAGGCGATGCCAGCCGAGATGCAGGCAAACGGGTTGGCGCCGGACGAGCCGGCCAGACGCACGGTCGAGGTCGAGGCGTTCTGCTCGTGGTCAGCATGCAGCGTGAAGATGGTGTCGAGCGCGCGCACCAGCACCGGGTTCGGCTTGTAATCCTCGCACGGCGTGCCGAACATCATGTGCATGAAGTTGGCGGTGTAGCCCAGGTCGTTGCGCGGGTACATGAACGGCTGGCCAGTGTTGTACTTGTACGCCATCGCGACGATGGTCGGCAGCTTGGCGATCAGACGGTTGATCGAGATGTTGCGATGCTCGGCATCGGAGAAGTCCATCGCGTCGTGATAGAACGCCGACAGCGCGCCCACCACCCCGACCATCACCGCCATCGGGTGCGCGTCACGCCGGAAACCCGAGTAGAACTTGGTCATCTGGTCGTGCAGCATGGTGTGGTTCTTGATCGTGGACTCGAACTCGGCCTTCTGCACCGAGTTCGGCAGCTCGCCGCTCTTGAGCAGGTAAGCGACTTCGAGGAAGCTGCACTTGTCGGCAAGTTGCTCGATCGGGTAGCCGCGATACAGCAGCTCGCCCTTGTCACCGTCGATGAAGGTGATCGCCGACTTGCAGCTCGCGGTCGACAGGAATCCGGAGTCGTAGGTGAACAACCCGGTCTTGCCGCCGAGCGTGCGAATGTCGATGACATCATTGCCATGGGTGCCGGTCATCACCGGAAAGTCGAAAGTCTTGCCGTCGAGGGTCAGCGTTGCAGTGCGTTCAGTGCTCATGGTTCATCCCTTTTAACTCGTACGTAGTCGTTTCTCTAACTGTGATGGCGGCCCTGCCGTCAGGACTGTTGCAGCAACGCCAGAATTTCCTTCCACTCATCCTTCGCACACGCCAGGCTGCCATTGACCATGCCCCACAGCTCATGGTCCTCGCAGCGCAGCAGATCGTCCAGATCCGCCAACTGGCGCTCGCTCAACGCATCGAAATCGCGTTCGAGAAAGCGCGTGAACACCAGGTCAAGCTCAAGCAGAGCCCGACGACACTGCCAGCGCACGCGCCCCCGGTCGATGGTCATACCGCGCGAGCCACCATCATGTCCTTGATCTTGCCTATCGCGCGGGTCGGGTTCAGACCCTTGGGGCAGGCGTCGACGCAGTTCATGATCGAATGGCAGCGGAACAACCGGTACGGATCTTCGAGGTTGTCCAGACGTTCGTTGGTCGCCTCGTCGCGTGTATCGGCGAGGAAGCGATAGGCCGCCAGCAGACCGGCCGGGCCGACGAACTTGTCCGGGTTCCACCAGAACGACGGGCACGAGGTGGAACAACAGGCGCACAGGATGCACTCGTACAACCCGTTGAGTTCCTCGCGGTCTTCGGGCGACTGCAGGCGCTCGCGTTCGGGCGGCGGATTGTCGTTGACCAGATAGGGCTTGATCGAGTGGTACTGCTTGAAGAACTGCGTCATGTCGACGATCAGATCGCGGATCACCGGCAGGCCCGGCAACGGGCGCAGCACGACCGGCTGCTCCAGTCCGTCGAGCGCGGTCAGGCAGGCCAGACCGTTCTTGCCGTTGATGTTCATCGCGTCGGAGCCGCAGATGCCTTCGCGGCACGAGCGGCGGAAGGACATGGTGTCGTCCTTGCCCTTGAGGCGCATCAGCGCGTCGAGCAGCTTCTTGTCGGAAGGCTCAAGCTCGATGGTGATGTCCTGCATGTACGGCTTTTCGTCGCGATCCGGGTCGTAGCGATAGATCTTGAAGTGAACGCTGCGTTTGCTCATGTTCGTAATTCTCCGACGTTCAGTAAGTACGCTTGGCCAGCGCGATCGGTTCAGTACCCTCGTTCAGCGGATTGAGGTTGACCGGCTTGTAGTCCAACCGGTTGCCTTCGCTGTACCACAGGGTGTGCTTGAGCCACACCGTATCGTTGCGGCCATTCGGGAATTCCGCCGTATCCGGCGCGTCGTCGCGCACGTGGGCGCCGCGCGACTCCTTGCGCGCCTCGGCCGACACCATGGTCGCCTTGGCGACTTCGATCAGGTTGTCCAGCTCCAGCGCCTCGACCCGCGCGGTGTTCCACACCTTGGACTTGTCGCCGATCTGGGTGCGACCGGCACGTTCGGCGATTTCCTTGATCTTGCTCACACCTTCCTTGAGCAAGGCATCGAAGCGGAACACGCCCGCGTGCTTCTGCATGCTGCGACGCATGTCCTGACCAACCTCGAACACGCTCTCGCCATTGATCTGCGACTCCAGGCGTGCCAGGCGCGCCAGCGAGAAGTCGGCCGCGTCGGCCGGCAGCGGCCGCAGTGGCAGTTGTCCGCCCTGCAGTTCTTCCACCGCAGTCTCGCCGGCGGCCTTGCCAAACACCAGCAGGTCGAGCAGCGAGTTGGTGCCGAGGCGGTTGGCACCATGCACCGACGCACAGGCACATTCGCCAGCGGCGTAGAAACCGGCCACCGGCGTGTTCGGATTGCCGTCCTTGGGCACGACCACGTGGCCCGAGTAGTCGGTCGGAATGCCGCCCATCTGGTAGTGCGCGGTCGGCACCACCGGGATCGGCTCCTTGATCGGATCGACACCGGCAAACTGCAGCCTGGTCCATCGAGCGTGACACGAAGTCACGCGGCGCCAGGTCCTTCAGCGTCGGCGCATAGCGCTCCATGAAGCGCTCGCCATTGCTGTTGCGCAGGATCGCGCCTTCGCCGCGGCAGCCTTCGGTCAGCAGCACGCCCGCGCCGGCCACGCCGGTGGGGTGGAACTGCCAGAACTCCATGTCTTCGAGCGGAATGCCGGCGCGCGCCGCCATGCCCAGACCGTCGCCGGTATTGATGAAGGCATTGGTCGAGCTCTGGAAGATGCGCCCGGCACCGCCGGTCGCGAAGATCGTCGCACGTGCGTGGAAAATGCAGACTTCGCCGGTTTCCATTTCCAGCGCGGTCACGCCGAGGACGTTGCCGTCCGCGTCGCGGATCAGATCGAGCGCCATCCACTCGACGAAGAACTGGGTGTTGGCGCGCACGTTGCGCTGATACAGCGCGTGCAGCATGGCGTGACCGGTACGGTCGGCCGCCGCGCAGGAGCGCGACACCGGGGTCTTGCCGTAGTTCTGCGAGTGCCCGCCGAACGGACGCTGGTAAATCTTGCCGTTGTCGGTACGATCGAAAGGCATGCCGTAGTGTTCGAGCTCAACCACGACTTCGTTGGCCTTGCGGCACATGAATTCGATTGCATCCTGGTCGCCCAGCCAGTCCGACCCCTTGACGGTGTCGTACATGTGCCAGTGCCAGTTGTCTTCGGTCGAATTCCCGAGCGAGGCCGCCACCCCACCCTGCGCCGCAACCGTGTGCGAGCGGGTCGGAAACACCTTGGTCAGGACGGCGGTTTTCATGCCGGATTCGGCGAGTTGCAGCGCCGCGCGCAGGCCCGCGCCACCGGCGCCTACGATGACTGCATCAAAGGTACGCTTGGCTGTGCTCACGCTCAAAGCCTCCAAAGAATCTGGGCAGCCCAGCCGGCGTAGCCGACGAGCAGGAAGATAATCACGACATGCAGGGCCAGCCGGAGTCCGGTCGGCTTGATGTAATCCATGAAGATGTCGCGCACGCCGACCCACGCATGGAAGAACAGCGACAGGAAGAACAGCAGCGTCAGGAAACGCATCAGGCCACCACGGAACAGCCCGGACCACGCCTCGTAGCTCATCTCCGGCAGCGACAGTGCCACAAAGGCAAAGATCACGGTGTACAGCGCCATGAACACCGCGGTCGCGCGTTGCGCAATCCAGTCACGCAGCCCGTAGTGGGCGCCTACGACAATACGATTCACCATAGCATCACCCCGATCACGACGGTCAGCGCCAGGCTGACACCCAGTACGATGCGCGACGTCTTGCGCGCCGGCTCAAGGTCACCCGCGACATGCAGATCCAGCAGCAGGAAGCGGATGCCCGCACAGAAGTGGTGCAGGTAGGACCACAACAGGCCGAACAGGACCAGCTTGATCAGCGGATTCGAGACCCAGCTCTTGTATTCGGCAAAGGTGTTCTCGCTCAGGCTCAGATCGAACAGGTAGAGCAAGAATGGCAACATCAGGAACAGACCGGCACCGCTGATGCGGTGCAAAATCGACACGATGCCGGGCAAGGGCAACCGTATCAGATGCAACGCCAGATGCTTGGGCCTTTCCTTGCGGACTATGGCTTGATTCATATAGTTATACTCCCCGATATGCGGCGCTGTTCAGCCGCGATTCTCCCAACCGCACTGCAACACATAATTATAACTGTGCTCCCGCCACAGCGCTAACCGTTCGCAGGCCAACGCCGTGCCCCGCTAATTCAATTCGTTCAGATAGAAGTGTTCGTCGGTCGAGTACAAGCCACGCCGCCACTCGACCGGCTTGTCGCCATAGGTATAGGTGACACGTTCGACCGACAACAAAGGCTTGCCTTCCGGCGTCTTGAGCGCCTCGGCGACCGAGCGGTCGGCAGCCACCGCGCGGATGCGTTCCTGCGCGCGTATCATGCGCAGGCCGAAGCGCGTCTCGAACAGGCTGTACAGCGAGCCATTCCACGACTGCAACATTTCCAGCGTCAAGCCCTGGAACACTTCGCCGGGCAGATAGATTTCGTCCACCACTACCGGCTTCTTGGCGAAGCGCAGCAGGCGGCGCACGATGATGATGGGGTCGCCGGGCTTGATCGCGAGCATCCGCGACGCCTCCTGCCCCGCCTTGGCGCGCCAGCATTCGAGCGGCACGCTCTCGGGCGACACGATGTCGCCATTCATCGGCACAAGACGCAGGAAGCGGAACATCGCGCGCGGATCGTTGTGCGACGCGACATAAGTGCCCTTGCCCTGCTTGCGCACCAGCAGGTTGTCGGCCGCCATTTCATCGACCGCCTTGCGCACCGTGCCCTGCGACACGCTGAAGCGCGCCGCCAGTTCCTGCTCGCTCGGAATCACCTGTCCGGGCAGCCATTCGCCGGCCTCGAGCGCCTGCAACATCAGGCCCTTGATCTGCCGGTATAAGGGGCTAAAGGTGGGGGATTCCTGTATCATGGCGCTATTTCAGCACAAAAAACCGGCCTCGTCCATCGGTCATCTTCTATCTTATATAAGATAGAAGATGTAGTTTGACAATTCGCCGCTTCGAGACTACCATTCTGCCGCCTCGATTGTGCGCTTGCATCATGACGCCCGATGGAAGGCAAACGAATTTTCGCGGCGCACAAGCAGCCCTGGTTGCTGCCTGCCGCCACACGCAGGATTCCGGGTGATAGCCTTACCGGCTTCATGCCATAGTCGGCTTCAACAGCCATTGCCGTGGCACCGCCTGGGTTCACTTCGCAGTTTCTTAGTCGCTATTGAGGGAGTAATCACATGAACAAGTCCCCCGTCCGCGTGACCGTGACCGGCGCCGCCGGGCAGATCGGCTACAGCCTGCTGTTCCGCATCGCCAGCGGTGAAATGCTCGGCAAGGATCAGCCCGTCATTCTCCAGTTGCTCGATCTGCCCCAGGCCCAGAAAGCGGTCAAGGGCGTGATGATGGAGCTTGAGGACTGCGCGTTCCCGCTGCTGGCCGGCATGATCGCCACCGACGACCCCAGCGTCGCATTCAAGGACACCCAGGTTGCACTGCTGGTCGGCGCCCGCCCGCGCGGCCCCGGCATGGAGCGCAAGGACCTGCTGACTGAAAACGCCAAGATCTTCACCGTTCAGGGCGCCGCCATCGGCCAGTTCGCCGATCCGGACGTCAAGGTGCTGGTGGTCGGCAACCCGTGCAACACCAATGCCTATATCGCGATGAAGACCGCCGAGAAGTTCGGCCGCGTCAATCCGAAGAACTTCACCGGCATGCTGCGCCTGGACCACAACCGCGCGCTGTCGCAACTGGCGGCCAAGACCGGCCGCGCCGTGTCCAGCCTGAGCAAACTGGTGGTGTGGGGCAACCATTCGCCCACCATGTACGCCGACTACCGCTTCTGCCTGTCCAACGGCGACAACGTCAAGGCGTTGGTCAATGACGACGCGTGGAACCGCGACGTGTTCCTGCCCACCGTCGGCAAGCGTGGCGCGGCCATCATCGAAGCGCGCGGCCTGTCGTCCGCCGCCTCGGCCGCCAATGCCGCCATCGACCACATCCGTGACTGGGTGCTGGGCTCCAACGGTGAGTGGGTCACCATGGGCGTACCGTCCGACGGCTCCTACGGCATCCCCGAAGGCATCATCTATGGCGTGCCGTGCATCACCGAGAATGGCAACTACACCGTGGTCAAGGGACTGGAGATCGACGAGTTCTCGCGCGAGCGCATGACCGTCACGCTGAACGAACTGCTGGAAGAACGTGACGGCGTGAAAGACCTGCTCGCCTGATCACCTCCTGGCTGGACAAGAGCGCACGCTGCCGGTGCGCTCTTTTTTTGTCCACCCTTCGCACTGCCAACCACCGGAGAACCATGCGATGACCCCCGCCCCGCATCCACGTGACGTGCTTTTCGCCGGGGAGCGCGCCTTCCCCGTCCTGCCGGTGGTCGATCACTACGCCGGATCGGAGAAGCTGATGCGCAAGGCGCTGACGCTGCAGGGCGAGATGGGTCCGGTTTTCGACGTCACCTGCGACTGCGAGGACGGTGCGCGCGCGGGCGCCGAAACCGAGCATGCACACATGGCGGCGTCGGTGATCATGAGTGGCGACAATCGCCACCAACGCGTCGGGGCGCGCATCCATGACATCACCCATCCGCACTGGGAGCGTGACATCGACATCCTGATCGGGACGGCCGGCCAGCGGCTGGCATTCCTGACCTTGCCCAAGGTGCGCTCCGCCGCCGATGCCCGGACCCAGATCCAGGCGCTGCGCGACACGGAACAGGCTCACCGCATCGACACCCCGATACCCGTGCATGTGCTCATCGAGACCCACGGCGCGTTACGCGAGGTGTGGGAGATCGCGGCACTGGAACGCGTCGAATCGCTGGACTTCGGTCTGATGGATTTTGTTTCGGCACATCACGGCGCCATCCCCGGCACGGCGATGACCAGTCCAGGGCAGTTCTCGCATCCGCTGATCGTACGGGCCAAGACCGAGATCGCAGCCGCCGCGCTGGCCAACGGCGTCGTGCCGTCACACAACGTCACGACCGAGCTGAGCGACACCAGCCTGATTCTTGCAGATGCGCAACGCGCGCGACGCGAGTTCGGCTATCTGCGCATGTGGAGCATCCACCCCAACCAGATCCGCCCCATCATCGAGGCGATGCGCCCGGACTTCGCCGAAGTCGAAGACGCGGTCGAGATCCTGTTCGGGGCGCAGGATGCGGGGTGGGGTCCGACGCGGCATAGCGGCAAGCTGCACGATCGCGCTTCGTACCGGTACTACTGGACCCTGCTGTGCCGCGCCCACGGTACCGGCATGGCGCTGCCGGAAGAAGTCCGGCAGCGGTACTTCGATCCGGCGTGAAGCCTTATTTGTGGCGGAAGCGGATACGCGCCTTGGTCAGATCATAGGGCGACATCTCGACGCTGACCCGGTCGCCCGCCAGAACGCGGATGCGGTGCTTGCGCATCTTGCCCGACGCATAGGCGTTCACGACCACACCGTTTTCCAGCATCACCTTGAAACGCGTATCGGGAAGGACCTCGTCGACGACGCCTTCCATTTCCAGCAGTTCTTCCTTGGCCATCAGTTTTTCCTGACCTGGTCAACACCAGGTATATGTGAGGGAGTACGCGCGCGGCACGGCGCGGCATACGTACGTGACGGGGGTGCAACGGAACGACGGGCGGCGCAGAAACCGCACGGCACTCAGGCAGGCACGCCCCACGGGCGATAGCATCGAGTTCCGCAACGACGTGGTTGCGGTCCGCGCCTGCGGCGCGAGCAAGACACCATGTGAAAACCACTGGCGCGCTCGCCGCAAACCACCCCTGCCGCGAGCAAGTTTTTGATTATACACCAACCCCGGCCCCATTCGGCGCCACACGCCAACGGCGACGGATGGCGCTGCCCTTGCGCCAGCACGAGACTCCGTTGATACGCGCGCGCCGCTGAATGATCGCTCGCCATCGGGCAAGACAGCGTTCTACAATTGAACGACCGACACGGATCGCACCCAGACCATAGCGCCAACACGCGGACCGGCTACAAGGTCAAGCCCAGCATGGAAAACCCCGCCTCGCACTCCGTCACCATCAGCAACGCGAAAATCCAGCTCCAGTTCATGCAGCGACTGCAGGCGCTCGCGACCCGCATTCACGCCACGCGCAACAACGACGAAATCATGATCGAGCTGGCCGAGGACATACGCGGACTGTTCAACGCCGACCGGCTCACCATCTACGCCGTCAGCCCGGACCGGCGCAGCATTGCGACGCGGGTCAAGACCGGCCTCAATTCGTTCAAGGATTTCGCGCTGCCGATCAGCCCGGAGAGCATCGCCGGATTTGTCGCGCTGAACCGCCGGGTGCTGAATATCAAGGATGTCACCGACACCGGGGAGCTGCAACTCATCGATTCCGGCCTGCGCTTCAAGCAAAGCATCGACAGCAAGACCGGCTACAAGAGCCGCGAAATGCTGGTCGCCCCAGCCATCGATGCGTTCGGCGACCTGCAGGGCGTGCTGCAGTTGATCAACCACCTGCCCGGCGGACCATTTCCGACCATCGCGGAGGAAGGCGCCCAGCTCATGGCCCAGACGCTGGCGGTGGCTCTGGCGCAACGCCAGCCGAAAGTCCAGGGCATCCGCACCCGCTACGACCACCTGGTGTCAGACGCGGTCATTTCCACCGACGAGCTGGAACTCGCGGTGCGCGCCGCGCGGCGCAAGGACAAGGACATCGAAACGGTGTTGATCGAGGATTTCCAGGTCTCGCTGGCGGCCATCGGCGCGGCGCTGAGCAGTTTCTTCAACCTGCCCTATGTGCCGTTTTCCAAGGACCTGACGCGCCCGACCGAGCTGCTGCGCAACATCAAGCGCGATTTCGTCGAGACCAACCAGTGGCTGCCGTTGAGTGACGATGGCAAGCAGGTCACCGTCGTGGCGCCCGACCCCGGACGCCTGAGCGGCGCGCGCATACAGAACATCCTGGGACGCGACAACGTCGGGCTGTGCACGACCACGCTGGCCGAGTACCGCAAGATGGTCGATCTGTTCTTCGATGAGAGCGACGAAGAGAAGATCGGCGACCTGATCTCCAGCATCAACGAAGCCGAAGCACGCGAAGACGAATCCGTGGTCGAGGATATCGCCGCCGCCGCCGACAACGAACTGGTGCGGCTGGTCAACAAGATCATCGTCGACGCCCACGCCAGCAAGGCTTCCGACATCCACATCGAGCCCTATCCGGGCAAGCAGAAGATCCAGGTGCGGGTGCGCAAGGATGGCGAACTGATGCGCTACATCGAGATCCCGGCCACCCATCGCAGCGCCATCGTCGCGCGGATCAAGATCATGTCGGACCTGGACATCTCTGAACGGCGCAAGCCGCAGGACGGCAAGATCCTGTTCCGCAAGTACGGCCCGCTCGACATCGAACTGCGCGTCGCGACGCTGCCCACCGCCAACGGCATGGAAGACGTGGTGATGCGCATCCTCGCCTCGGGGGAACCCCTGCCGCTGGACAAGCTGGGCCTGTCGGAGTGGAACCGCGAGCGCCTGACCAGCATCGCGAACAAGCCTTACGGGATCTTCTTCGTGTGCGGCCCGACCGGCTCGGGCAAGACCACCACGCTGCACTCCATCCTCGGCTACATCAACACCCCGCAGCGCAAGATCTGGACCGCCGAGGACCCGGTCGAGATCACCCAGCGCGGCCTGCGCCAGGTGCAGATCAACCGCCGCGCCGGACTGGACTTCTCGGTCATCATGCGCGCCTTCCTGCGCGCCGATCCGGACGTGATCATGGTCGGCGAGATGCGCGACCGCGAAACCGTGGCGACCGGCATCGAAGCCTCGCTGACCGGCCACCTCGTGCTGTCCACCCTGCACACCAACAGCGCCCCGGAATCGGTCACGCGCCTGCTGGACATGGGCATGGACCCGTTCAACTTCTCCGACGCGCTGCTGGGGGTACTGGCGCAACGCCTGGCGCGCCGCCTGTGTGCGGGCTGCAAGGAGTCCTATACCCCGGACGAGGAGGAAACCACGGCGCTGCTGGACGAGTACGCGGTGGAACTGCGTGCCACCCGCGAGTGGCGCGACGACCCCGACTACGCCATGCGCGAACTGCGGGCAACGCTGCTCGACAAGTACGGGCAGAACAAGAAGTTCCGCCTGGCGCGCGCCAAGGGCTGCGACGCCTGCTCGGGCGGCGGCTACGCCGGGCGCCTGGGCTTGCATGAGCTGATGGTCGGCACCGATGCGGTCAAGCGCCTGGTGCAACAGCGCGCGCCGGTCGCCGATCTGGTCGCCACGGCGCTGGAGGAAGGCATGCGCACCCTAAAGATGGATGGCATCGAGAAAGTCCTGCAAGGACTCACTGATCTCAAACAGATCCGTCAGGTGTGCATCAAGTAATCGGCTGAAACCGGGGGAGAAACCGCAATGGACAGTATCCACCAGCTCAACCACCAGCTCGAATACCTGAACCGCATCGGCACGGCACTGTCGGCCGAACAGAACATCGACAAGCTGCTGGAACAGATCCTGGTCGCGGCCAAGACCATTACCGGCGCCGACGGCGGCAGCCTCTACCTGATGAACGAGGATAGTACGGCGCTGCGCTTTGCCATCGTGCGCACCGACTCCATCGGCCTCGCCTATGGCGGCACCAGCGGCCAGCCCATCCCCTTCCCCGAACTGCCGCTGTGCCACCCCGACGGCACCCCCAATCACACCATGGTGGTGGTGCATGCGGCGCTCACCGGCGAAAGCATCAATATCGAGGATGCCTACGACGCGCCGGGCTTCGATTTTTCCGGCACGCGCAAGTTCGACCAGAACACCGGCTACCGCTCGCGGTCCTTCCTCACCGTGCCGATGAAGAACAACGACAACGAAATCATCGGCGTACTGCAACTACTCAATGCGATCGATCCGGACAGCGGGGCGGTATGCGCGTTTTCCGCCGCATCCGAACGCCTCGCCCGCTCGCTCGCCTCACAGGCGGCGGTGGCGCTGTGCAACCGCCGCCTGATCCAGCAACTGGCCGAGCTGTTTGAATCGCTGATCAACCTGATCAACCTCGCCATCGACGAGAAATCCCCCCACACCGGCGGCCACTGCCAGCGCGTGCCCGAACTGACGATGCTGATCGCCGAGGCGATCCACGACGCCGATGAAGGCCCGCTGGCGGATTTCCGCATGAGCGACAAGGATCGTTACGAACTCAAGATCGCCGGCCTGCTGCACGACTGCGGCAAGGTCACGACCCCGGTGCACGTGGTCGACAAGGCCACCAAGCTGCAATCGATCAACGACCGCATCGGACTCATCGACACGCGCTTCGAGTTGGTGCGGCGCGATGCCCGCATCGCCTGTCTGGAAGCCATCGCGGCGGGCGACGATGCGGCGCGGGCACGCGCCGCGCTCGACGCCGCGCTCGCCCGGATCAAGGACGACCAGGCCTTCCTCCATCGCGCCAACATTGGCGCCGAGGCCATGCGCGAGGAAGACCAGCGGCGCGTCGCGGCGATTTCAGAGACCTACCGCTGGCAAAACGCCGAAGGCGAGGTCCAGCCCCTGCTCACCGACGACGAGATCGAGAACCTCACGATACGCGCCGGCACCCTGACCGCCGGCGAGCGCGCCATCATCAACCACCACATCGTCGCGACCATACGCATGCTCGAAGCGCTGCCGTGGCCGCGTCACCTGCAGAATGTGCCCGAATACGCCGGCGGCCACCACGAGCGCATGGACGGCAAAGGCTACCCGCGCGGACTCACGCGCGAGCAGATGAGCGTACAGGCACGCGTCATGGGCATCGCCGACATCTTCGAAGCCCTCACCGCCAAGGACCGCCCGTACAAAAAGCCCATGACCCTGAGCGAATCGCTCGCGATCATGGCGCGCTTTTCCGCCGGTGGCCACATCGACCCGGACATCTTCGAAGTCTTCATGCGCAGCCGCGTCTGGCGACGCTATGGCGAACAGTTCCTCGAAGCGGCACAGCTTGACGAAGTCGACATCGACGCAATACTTGCCGCCGCGCGGAGCTGATCCAGCATGAACTGGCGGAAGGCACCACGACGCGGCTACGCGCGGCGGGTCAGCCTGGGGCTGATCTGGGTGTTGCTTCTCGCCGCGCAGACCGCCGGGCTGTATTCCGTCGACGCCATCGAACAACTCGAAACCTGGAGCTACGATCTGCGCATCAACGCGATGGCGGCGGCGCCGGGCGACCCGAGCGTGGCCATCGTTGACCTGGACGAACGCAGCCTGCAGGCCATCGGCCGATGGCCCTGGCCGCGCCACCGGGTCGCCGAACTGGTCACCGAACTGCTGGATCGCCAGGGGGCGGCGCTCGTCGTCTTCGACGTGGTGTTTGCCGAAGCCGACGAGAGCAGCGGCCTGGCGGTATTGCAGTCGCTGGCACAAACGCAGTTGCGCGACCAGCCCGGTTTTCAGTCCGCCGTGCAGGCGCTGGCCCCGGAACTCGACCGCGATGCCATCTTCGCGCACGCCATCCGCGAGCGCCCGGTGATCCTGGGCTACTACTTCACCTCGGGCGACGGCGCGGTGCGCAGCGGCCAGTTGCCCGCGCCGACCTTCTTCGCCGAAGACCTCCAGGGCCTCGACCTACCGTTCATGCACGCCGACGGCTACGGCGCCAACATCGCCACGCTGCAACAGGCCGCGCTGGCCGCCGGCCATGTCACCCCGCTGTTCGACCACGACGGGCTGACGCGCCGCGTGCCGCTGCTGGTGGACTTCGAGGGCGACATGTATGAATCGCTGTCGCTCGCGGCGACACGCGTGTTTCTCGGCGGCACCTATCCGCGCGCCATTTTCGGCGCGGCCGAAGGCAGCGACTACAACGCCATCGAATGGCTGCAACTGGGCGAGCACACCATCCCGGTTGATGCGCGCGCCAGCGCCCTGGTCCCCTACCACGGGCACCAGGGCAGCTTTCCCTACCACTCGGCGGTGGATGTGCTTGACCACAAGCTGGCGGACGGATCGCTGGCGGGCCGGATCGTGCTGATCGGCACCACCGCGCTGGGGCTGCTGGACCTGCGCGCCACCCCGGTCGGCAGCGCCTACCCCGGCGTCGAAATACACGCCAACATGATCCAGGGCATACTCGACGACACCATCAAGATGCGCCCCGCGTGGCTCTACGGACTGGAATTGATCAGTCTGCTGGCGCTGGGCATCACACTGGCGCTGCTGCTGCCATTGCTCGGCCCGGCCGCCTCGCTGGCCCTCACCGCCACCGCGTTCGCGCTCGTCATCGGCGCGAGCCTGTGGGCATGGAGCGCACACAACCTGGTGATCCCGACCGCCAGTCTGACGCTGACCGTGGCCGGGGTGGCGGTGCTGCACGTGGTGTATGGGCTGTTCGTCGAATCGCGGGCCAAGCGCCAGATTGCCGGGCTGTTCGGCCAGTACGTGCCCCCGCGCGTGGTCGAGGCGCTGGCCGACAACCCGGACGCCGCGTCGATGGCAGGCGAAAACCGCACCATGAGCGTGCTGTTCTCCGACGTGCTCGGTTTCACCACCATCGCCGAGTCGCTGAGCGCACCTGAACTGGCGCGATTGATGAACGCTTACCTGAGCGCCATGACCCGCGTCATCCAGGACCAGGTCGGCACCATAGACAAATACATCGGCGACGCCATCATGGCCTTCTGGGGAGCACCGCTGGCGACCACCAGCCACGCGCGCGACGCGGTCGTGACCGCCCTGCTGATGCAGCGCCACGCCGCCGAGCTGCGCGACACCTTCGTGGCACGCGGCTGGCCCCCCCTGCATATCGGCATCGGCATCAACACCGGCGCCATGAGCGTCGGCAACATGGGTTCGGAATTCCGCCGCGCGTATACGGTACTGGGCGACGCAGTGAACCTCGGCGCCCGCCTGGAATCACTGACCAGGGTGTATGGCTGCACCATCCTGGTAGGCGAAGACACCGTCGCCGACAGCCACGACAACATCGTGTACCGCGAACTCGATCTGGTCTCGGTCAAGGGCAAGCACAGCGCGGTGCGGATATACGAGCCGCTGGGCCTGGTCGTGCCAACCACCCCCGACGCAGCGCAACCCACCGGACTCACGCCCGACCCCGCCATCATCGCGCGCGCGCCGCTGCTGGAGCATTTCATCACCGCCTACCGCGCCATGCAGTGGGAAACCGCCCTGACCCGTCTCGACGCACTCGCCGCCGCCGGCGAGTACCCGGAACTGCTTGCCCTGTACCGGACCCGCATCCACGCCTACGTCGCCGCCCCGCCGCCCCCGGACTGGGACGGCGCCTACACTTTCACCAGCAAATAGCGGAAACACAAGGCATTTCGCCCTCACGCACAGCCCACATGCTGCCTATAATCCAAGGTACGTAACCAAACGTATCGCGTGATTGGCGAACGCCCTTGTCGCGGATCTTGCCTTCGCCATCCTGCCGCCCACACCGGGGAGCCACGATGAACCAGCCACCCGAGCACGCGTCGCTGCTGATGTTCGAGTTGCTTGCCGAGCGCAACGGCAAGCTCGCGGCATTGCGCCTGGACTTCGTCCCGCCGGAGCCCACCCAACTACTCGAACTGCTACGCACACCTGCTTACGGCGAACTGACGCGCGAAATACCGTGCCTGCTTGACGCGGACCCATGGTCGCAACTCGCGCCCGAACTGCAAAGCGCGTTGCGCGACGCGGGCTGCGAATTCATCGCGCCAGCCGCCGTCCATCGCACCGACACCGCCCCACAACCGAACACCCAGCCCCCCTCGGCCCGATGGACCGGCGGCCGCTGGTACCTCGCCCCGCCGGGCAAGGGCGAGAGCACCCACAGCGCTTCACGCGCATCGACGCTGCAACTGCTGCAACTGGTCACCAGCGACAGCGAAACACGAGACATCGAAGCCATGTTCAAACGCGAACCGGCGTTGTCCTACCATTTGCTGCGGCTGGTGAACTCGGTCGCGACAGGGGCGGGCCGCCGCATCACCAGTCTCGCGCAGGCCATCGTGATCCTCGGGCGCCAGCAACTGCAGCGCTGGCTGAACCTGCTACTGTTCGCCGCCGGGGACGACAGCCCGCGCACCGCCATGTTGCTGGCCCACGCCGTGGTGCGCGCCCGCCGCGTGGAATTGCTGGCCCAGGCAGTGGGGCTGGACAAGGCCGCCCAGGACCAGGCCTTCATGGGTGGCCTGTTCTCGCTGCTCGACATCCTGTTCGGCATGCCGCTCGACCAGATCCTGCAGCCGCTCAGCATCAGCGCGGCGCTGCGCGCGGCCTTGCTCGAACAGCGTGGCGAACTGGGCACCCTGCTGCGCATCGCCGATGCCGCGAGCCGGCGCGACCACCGCGCCACCGCGCATCTGCTCAGCGAAATCGGGTGCGCGGCGCCACAGTTCAACGAACTGGAACTACGCGCGCACACCTGGATGCTGGACGTGCTGAACACTGGCGGCGAGGGCTGACGCATGGCCGGACCCAACGCCTCACTCACACACTGCCTGGCGCTGGCCCAGCAAGCCATGGAGCAGGATGGCGACGCGCTCAGCCGCACGCTGACCGAACTGCAGTGCGCGCTGCTCGCGCTGGATGGCGAGCGCGACGCGCGTGGCAATGCCGCGCACAACCCGCACCCCCTCAGCCAGGCGAGCGCGACCGAGCCCGTCATCACCATGGACCTGACCGGCTACGTGACCGGGTGGAACCACAGCGCCGAGCAACTGTTCGGCTACACCCAGGTCGAGGCGCTGGGGCGGCACATCCTCTTTCTCCAGGCCGAGGACGACACCACCACGGTCTTGCCCCAGTTGTCGCCCGGCCAGGGACCGACCTACATGAAGGTACGCCGGCGCAGAAAGAACGGAGAAGTGTTCTGGACCGGAATCTCGCTCTCCCTGATCTGCGACGACCAGGGCCATCCCGTGGCCATCGCCGGGCACCTGTCGGAGATCCCCGAAGGGCTGTCGTCGCACGACAAGATGCGCCTGCACGCCCGCATCATCGAGGAAACCGACCAGTGCATCATGATCACCGACGCCGAGGACATCATCGTGTCGGTCAACGCCGCGTTCACCCGCGTCACCGGCTACAGCGCGGCCGAAGCCATCGGGCGGACCCCGGACCTGCTGCGCTCCGGCGCGCACGACGAATCGTTCCGCCGCCTGGTGCGCGCCGCCATGCACGGCGCCGGCCCGTGGCATGGCGAAATCATCGGCCAGCGCAAGGACGGCACGCTGTTCCCGCAGTCAGTCACCATCGACGCGGTACGCGACGACGCGGGCAACGTCACCCACGCCTTTTCGATGTTCACCGACATTAGCGGCGACAAGCAGGCCGCCGAGCAGATCGAGCGGCTGGTCAACTACGACAACCTGACCGGCCTGCCCAACGGGCGCCTGCTCAACCAACTGGTCGGACAGGCGATTGCCACCTCGGCGCGACATCAGGGCTATGGCGGCCTCATCGTGGTCGACCTCAACCGCTTCACCGCAATCAACGAAGGCCTGGGCCACGGCGTGGGCGACGCCGTGCTGTGCGAAGTCGCCAAGCGGTTTCGCTCGGTGCTGCGCGACGCGGACGTGTTGTCACGCACCGGCAGCGACGAATTCGTCGTCGCGCTGTTCGATATCCAGAAACGCGAACACTGCGGCACCGTGGCGGAAAAACTGCTCGCCACCCTGCGCCTGCCGTTCGAGGTAGACGCAAACGACATCTACGTCAGCGCCTGCGCCGGCATCGCCGTCTATCCCGAAGACGCGCTCAACGCCCCCACCCTGCTGCGCCTGGCCGACGTGACCATGAAACGCTGCCGCCAGCAGGGCGAATGCAACTACCTGTTCTACAGCCCCGAGATGAACGAGCGCGCCAAGGAACACATCAAGCTGGAAAGCGACCTGCGCCGCGCCCTCAACGCCAACGGCGCCGACTTGCCACAACTGGCGCTGCACTACCAACCCAAGGTCAGCCTGCGCAACGGGCGCATCGTCGGCGCCGAAGCGCTGCTGCGCTGGGCGCACCCGGAACACGGCCCGATCTCCCCGGTGCGCTTCATCCCGCTCGCGGAAGAAACCGGCCTGATCCTGGAACTGGGCGCCTGGGTGCTGGAAGAAGCCTGCCGCCAGATCAGCCACTGGAAAACCGCCGGCCTCACGCCCCCGCCGATCGCGGTCAACCTCTCGGCGCGCCAGTTCGACCGCGACCTGCCCCTGCGCATGCAACAAGTGCTGGAACACCACGGCGTCGGAGCCGACGAACTCAAGCTCGAAATCACCGAAAGCCTGCTCATGGGCGGCACCGACGTGATGCTGGTCATGAACGAACTGGTCGCGATGGGCTTTGCGCTGGCGCTCGACGACTTCGGCACCGGCTTCTCCAGCCTATCGTATCTACGCCGCTACCCGATCAGCACCCTCAAGATCGACCGCTCCTTCGTCGTCGGCGTACCGCACGAAGAAAACGACTGTGCGATCGCCCGCGCCATCGTCACCATGGGGCAGCAACTGCACCAGGAAATCGTCGCCGAAGGCGTCGAAACCCCGGAACAGATGCACTTCCTGCGCGAACTCGGTTGCGATCAACTACAAGGCTACCTGTTCAGCGCACCACTCGGCCCACCGTGGAGCTGGCGGCAGCCTCGGAGATGCGGCTTAGCGTGGCGAAACCTATCCGCGCGACCTGGGCTGGAAGTACCCGAGACGTGGGCGGTGAGGCGGCCGGCGGGGTCGTAGGTGTAGGTGTGTTCGCGCTGGGTGCGTTGTAAATCAATGACTCCGACCCCATCGATCCCCTGTTTCTATTTGAGTTTGTGCTCTAGTTCTTTGCCGAAACAACATAAACGCAACTCGGGATCCAGATCGTTGCGTAGGCAAACTGATTCGATGCAACCTTTATCCCCACTATCGAAAATTCTCTTTAGCAGACGTACGGGCACATGATCCATCTCCGCAATCCCTTCAAGTACAACACATCCAAAATCATCTGGCCCGAGTTCTATTGCGATCTGAACTAGATGCTCCATCTCGATTTCTGTCAGATAAGGTTTGATAACGACACTAACATTTTGCGCGCGACCCCATACCGCCGACAGATTTTTCAGCCTCTCTAGAGAAACGTTTCCATCAATCTTAAGTACTTTCATGTTTGCACGGCGGCTATAGCTTGAAGTCCAACAAACATCAAGAAAGCCAATTCACTTTGTAGGACACGTGTCCGGCGGTTTAGGTTTGCAAAATGGGTTGAACGGATCGACCTCCGCGCACGTATGCTCAATTAACTCGCGAAACAATTCAAAGTCGCCGATGATTCCCAGTCGTCCTAGCCCTCTCAGAAAATCTAGCCACCTCACCATCCCTCGTTTCGACAGCTTTCCGACCTCTCGTCCAGTTGATTTGTCAAAAATACGACCATCCTTGTCCACGACTTGGTTCTTATCGTAAATGTGACCATGCGGGTCGCTGGGCCAAGGATCTACATCATTCTTATGAACTTGAATCTTGTTTCCGTCGATCTTGTCAGTCGCCAACCCCTCCGGATCCACCCAATTCACCGGATCCTGCAACACATACCCATACAGGTTCGTATCCCCACCCGCGAACAAGATCGGATCCTTCGCCGTCCACCGGCCCGTCTCACCGTCGTAATCCCTTGCGCCGAACCTCGTGAGACCTGTATCCGCGTCATACACCCCACCCGCGAAGCCAAACGGCTGGAAACCGGGTTGGGTGTCG
>JACOUN010000068.1 GCA_016177805.1 Rhodocyclales bacterium | reverse complement strand
GGGCTCTTTGCCAGCCCCTGAGAGGCGCGAAGTCGAAATTCCGCAATCAGGTCGGACCCACGCGCGCCACCTGCTCGCTCGTTTGGGCGCGCGTGGTCGCCTGATGTCAAAATATCGGGAGAGGGTTTTACAACACCCTCTAAAGCCCCTCCTACGGGGGCAGTGCGTCAGACTCCGGTCGCGACCGGGCGCGACGGGTTGGCGCACCACTCGCTCCACGAACCGGGGTAGAGCCGGGAGCCGTGCAGCCCGGCCAGTTCCATTGCCAATACATTGTGGCACGCGGTGACGCCGGAGCCGCATTGATGCACGACTTCGGTGGCCGGCGCGGTGCCCAGCAGAGGCACGAACTCGTCGCGCAGCCGTGACGGCGCCTTGAAGCGGCCGTCGGCGTCGAGGTTGTCCTTGAAGAAACGGTTGATCGCTCCTGGTATGTGCCCGCCGACCGGGTCGAGTGTCTCGTTCTCGCCGCGAAAACGATCCGGGCCGCGCGCATCGATCAGAGTCATGCCGGGCTGTTCGAGGTGCTCCTCGACGTAAGCGGCATCCACCCATAGCGGCGTCAGCGTGGGGCGGAAGTTGCCCGTCCGGGGTGCCGGGGGCGCAGCGATGAGCGGCTGCGAGGCTTCGCTCCAGGCGCGCAGTCCGCCGTCCAGGAGCGCGACCTTGTCGTGGCCGAGCCAGCGCATCAGCCACCACAGACGCGCCGCGAACATGCCACCGGCGTCATCGTAGGCGACGACCTGTGAGTCGTGGTCGACGCCGCAGGCGGCGAGGCGGCGCGCGAGTTGTTCGGGGTCGGGCAGCGGGTGGCGGCCGTTCATGCCGGTCATGGGGCCGGACAGATCCTGGTCGAGATGCAGGAACATTGCCCCCGGCACATGCGCCTGGGCATATACCGTGCGCCCGAAATCGCGATTGGTCAGGTCGTGGCGGCAGTCGAACACGCACCAGCCGGGGTCGGACAGGTGCGCCGCCAGTTCATGGACGCCTACCAGCAGTCGATGCCCGGCCGTCACTGGGTCGATTCCGCCGCTTCCGCGAGCCACGCGCGCGCTTCGGCTTCATCCTTGAATACCACCACGTCGGCGTCGACGAACAATTGCGATAGCCACGCGCTCCAGGTCACCCACTGGTCATCGGTGAGCACCGCGATGCGTCCGAAATCGTGCGCATGCTGGCGCGAGAACTTGATTTCCGCCCACGCCACGTCCAGCGTGAAGCCGGCCATTTCACGCAAGTCGAAGAGGACGTTGATGGCTCCCTGGAACTTGATCTTGTAGTTCACCAGCTCTTCAAATTCCTTGTAGTCGGCAAGCGTGAATTCGCCGAATACGCCAACGGATATCAGGTTCTGGTCGTGGTCTATGGTGATCATGATGTCCTCCGCACTGGTGGGAGCCGGTCGGGCTGACCGCATTGGGGCGCTTAGTGCAGGTGCCCGCGGGCGCGGGCACCCCCTCGCGAACACTATATCGCTTGGGGTGTGACGATTCAATCGCCCTGCCGTGAGGGCGTGAGTGGCGTCGGCGCAGCCGTTTGCGCCGATGGGGCGTGGGTGGTCAGCGATACGGCCACGCCGCCCGACACGATCAGGCCGATCGCGAGCCACGCGGTGAGCGGCAGCGTCTCGTCCCACAGCAGCACCCCGAACAGGCTGGAGAAGACGACCGTGGTGTAGGCGAGGTTGGCCGATACGATGGTCTTGCCCAGCCGGTAGGCGCGCGTCATCGCGAACTGGGCCGCACCGCCGAAGATCCCGACGCCCAGCAGGATCGGCAGGGTAGAGGCGTCCACAGCATGAAATCCCTGGGCCGCCGCCCAGGGCAGGCCCAGCAGCACGGTGGCGCCGGAAAACCAGAACACGGTGCGCACTTCCGGTTCGCCCAGGCGCCCGAGTTCGCGCACATTGACGTAGGCGATGCTGGCAATCAGCCCCGACCCCAGGCCCGCGACCGCTCCGAGCCACTGATCGGCCTGCAGGGTGGGCTTGAGCAGCAGCACCACCCCGGCAAAACCGAGCAGCAGCGACGCCAGCACCGGCCAGCGCAGACGCTCTCCATAGCGCAGCAACAGCAGCAGCGCGACGAAGATCGGCGAGGTGTAGTTGAGCGTCACCGCGGTGGCCAGCGGCAGGATGCTGATCGCGTAGAAGTAGCACAGCAGCGCGAGTGACCCGGCTATCGCGCGGGTGAGCTGCAGTCGCCAGGCCGTGGTGCGCAGCGGGATGCGCAGCGTCTTGCCGATGAACAGCGCGATCAGCAGGCCGATGGCGCCCCGGTAGAGCACCAGCTCACCGATGGACAATAGCCCCGCGCCGAGCTTGACGCACACGCCCATGCTGGCAAACAACAGACTGGCGACGATCATCCACAAGGATTGCATGGGAGGCTTGTTGCGCTGCAAAAGAAGCGATTGAACCATAGCCGCGCGCATGAGTACATGCCGCCTCTGCTCTTGTTAGTGCGTGTCGCTGTTGCGCCGCAGTCGGGCGTGGGCGATCAGGCCGCCGTCGGCCGCGTTCTCCAGGGTGACATCTCCGCCCTGGGCGCGCAGCAGATTGCGTGCGATCGCCAGCCCAAGTCCGGTGCCGCCGGTTTCGCGGTTGCGTGAATACTCGGTGCGGTAGAAGGGCTCGAAGACGCGCTCCAGTTCGTCCGGTGCGATGCCCGGACCGTGGTCGCGCACGTCGATGTGGATGGCGTCGTCGCTCTCGCGCAACGATACTTCGACCCGTTCGCCGAACTTGATCCCGTTCTCGATCAGATTCCACAGCACGCGCCGCAGTGCCACCAGTTGGGCGCGGCACGGGGTGTGGGTCGCGCCTTGGCGGGTGACGTTCCAGCCCATGTCCTGCGCGTCCTGGCACAAGGCGTCCACCAGCGCGGTCAGGTCGACCGCCTGCAGCGGCGCGGTGGCGTCGAGGCTGCGCGCGTAGTCCAGCCCTTCGCGGGCCAGGGCCTGCATCGCGTCGAGGTCGGATTGTACGCGGGTGCGCAGCGCCGGGTCGCTGATCTCTTCGGCGCGCAGGCGCAGTCGCGTGATCGGGGTCTGCAGGTCGTGCGAGATCGCGGCCAGGATGCGGGTGCGTTCGGCGACGTGTTCGCGGATGCGGGTCTGCATCTGGTTGAAGGCGGTGGCGGCGAGAGCGACTTCGGTGGGGCCGGTGGTGGCAAGGGCGGGCCGGTTCGGGTCTTCGCCCAGCGCGTTGGCCGCCTGCGCTAGACGGGACAGCGGGCGCGTGGCGACGCGTACCGCGAACCAGGTCAATAACGTCAGTCCCAGCACGAAGGCGGCCAGTGCCGCGAGTATGCGTTCGGGGGAGGGGAGTTCACGGATGCCCAGCAGCGGCGGCATGGGCAGGCGCACGCTGACCGGGGTGCCGTCCGACAGTGTCAGTATCGCGATCAGGCGTAGGTGGTGCAGCGAGGGTCCGCCTGGTTTCGGCTGCTGGGAGTAGAGGGTGATCTTGCGGTCCGGTTGCGCGCGCCGCAGCGCCTCGACCAGCGGAAAGTGCTCGGACACCGGACTGGCGTTTTCGGGTGGCCGGGCATCCAGTGAAAACCGCAAGCGGCGCCCCCCCAGTGCCTCTATCCACGGACCGCGTTCGTTGGCGGCAAGGTGGTCGAGCACGTCCATCGAGGCGGAAATCTCACGCGCGATGCCTTCGAACAGTGCGCTGCGGTCGGATCGCGAGCGCTCCCCGACGAACAATGCGAAGCTGGTCGCCAGTATCGTAACGATGCCGATCAGCCAGATCAGCATCAGGCGCGCGAACAGGGTGCGGGGCCAGGGCAGTCTCATGGGGCCGCGAGGTCGTCCGCCGCGTCAACCGTGGTGGCGAGCACGTAGCCTTCATTGCGCACCGTCTTGATGATGGCCGGTTCGCGCGCGCTGTCGCCCAGGCGTTGGCGCAGGCGGCTCACTTGCAGGTCGATGGAGCGGTCGAAGGCTTCGCTTTCGCGGCCGTGGGTCAGCTCCATCAACTGGTCGCGGCTGAGCACGCGTTGCGGGTGGCCGAGGAAGATGCTCAACAGGCGATATTCGGCGCCCGACAGCGGCACGATGGTGTCGTGTTCGTCGAGCAGGTGGCGGGCCACGGTGTCAAGGCGCCATCGGCCGAAGCGCACGAGGCGCGCCGGCGGCGCTGTTTCGCTGTCCATGTTGGGTGGCAGCGCCCTGGTGCGGCGCAGGATGGCGCGGATGCGGGCGTACAGTTCGCGCGGCACGAAGGGCTTGGCGAGGTAGTCGTCGGCGCCCATTTCCAGCCCGATGATGCGGTCCATGTCTTCACCGCGCGCGGTCAGCATCAGTACCGGAATGCGGCTGTGCGGGCCGCCGGCGCGCAGGTTGCGGCACAGGGTCAGGCCGTCGTCGCCCGGCAGCATGATGTCCAGCACCAGCAGGTCGATGCGATGGCGCTCCAGCGCATCCTTCATCTCGCGCCCGTTGGCCGCAACCGAGCAGCGCAGCCCCTGGCGGGTCAGGTAGTCCGCGAGCAGGGTGCGGATGTCGCGGTCGTCATCGACGATGAGGATGTGGTCCTGGGAAGCGTTCATGTCCCCGCCAAGTTGTTGAGTGATCAGGAGCTGATCATGTTGTCCCGGTGTATCAGTTCGGGCTGCTCGATGTAGCCGAGTATGGCCTCGATGCTGGAGCTGGGTTTGCGCGCGATGCGGCGGCATTCGGAACTGCTGTAATTGACCAGTCCGCGCGCGATCTCGTCGCCGTCCGCAGTGCGACACGCGACCGCCGCGCCGCGCTCGAAATTGCCGTGCACATCGACCACGCCCACCGGCAGCAGGCTGCGTCCGCTGCGTAGCGCGGCCACCGCGCCATCGTCGATCACCAGGCTGCCGGCCAGTTGCAGATGGTCGGCGAGCCATTGCTTGCGCGCGTGCAGCCGGGTGCTGGTGGCGTACAGCAGCGTGCCCAGCGTCTCGCCGCGTGCCACGCGCAGCAGTGCGTCGGCCTCGTTGCCGCTGGCGATCAGGGTGTGCGCGCCGCTGCGGGCGGCGCGCTGGGCGGCGCGTATCTTGGTGATCATGCCCCCCCGGCTGATGCCGGTGCCGGCACCGCCGGCCATGGCCTCGTAGGCACGGTCCTCGGCGCGCCCTTCGGTCACCAGGGTAGCGTCCGGGTTGCCGCGCGGGTCGGCGGTGTATAGCCCTTGCTGGTCGGTCAGGATGATCAGCGCGTCGGCCTCGACCAGGTTGGCGACCAGCGCCCCGAGCGTGTCGTTGTCGCCGAACTTGATCTCGTCGGTGATGATGGTGTCATTCTCGTTGATGATGGGCACGACCCCCAGCTCCAGCAACGTGGTGACGGTGGAGCGCGCGTTCAGGTAGCGGCGCCGGTCGGTCAGGTCTTCATGCGTCAGCAGGATCTGCGCGGTGTGGATGTCATGGCGGGAAAAGGCCTCTTCATAGGCTTCGACCAGCCCCATCTGCCCGACTGCGGCGGCGGCTTGCAGCTTGTTCATTTCATGCGGGCGCCGCGTCCAGCCCAGGCGGTGCATGCCGGCCGCGACCGCGCCGGACGATACCAGCACCACCTGCTTGCCGCTGGCGCGCAGCGCCGCGATCTGCCGCGCCCAGTCAGCCATCGCGGTCTTGTCCAGGCAAGTGCCGTTGCGGGTTACGAGCGCGCTGCCGACCTTGACGATGAGGCGGCGGGCCGAGCTGATCTTGTCTCTCATGTGGGATGGGTCGGGCATGCGGTACAAAGGGGTTACGGGGCGGGCGCGACGAGGTTGGTCAGGTCAGGCCTCGTCGCTGTCGTCGCATTCGTGGTCTTCCTCGGGTGCGTTGTCCGGGGCCGGCGCCGCAGCCAGCGCTTGCGCCGCTGCTGCCGCTGCCGCGACCCGTTCGGCTTCGATGCGCTCGCGCTCGGCATCCAGCAGATCCTGGATCGCGAACACCAGCGGGCGGCAGCCGTCTCCGGTCAGCGCCGAGATCTCGAAGTGACGCTCCACCGGGCCATAGGCCTCAAGGAATCCGGCGATGCGTTGCGCGCGCTGTTCTTCGGGGATCAGGTCGATCTTGTTCAGGATCAGCCAGCGCCGCTTGTGATACAGCGATTCGTCGTACTTGCGTAGTTCCTCGACGATGGCGTGCGCCTCGCGCACCGGGTCCGTATCCGGGTCGAAGGGCGCGAGATCAACCAGGTGCAGCAGGATGCGGGTGCGCTGCAGATGGCGCAGGAACTGGTGGCCGAGTCCGGCCCCTTCCGCCGCGCCTTCGATCAGCCCAGGGATGTCGGCAATCACGAAGCTGCGCGCCTCGGTGGTGCGGACCACGCCGAGATTGGGCGCGAGAGTGGTGAACGGGTAGTCGGCAACCTTGGGCTTGGCCGCGGAAACCGAGCGGATGAAGGTCGATTTGCCCGCGTTGGGCATGCCCAGCAGACCCACGTCGGCAAGTACCTTAAGTTCCAGATAAAGGCTGCGTCGCTCGCCTTCATGACCCATGGTGCGCTTGCGCGGGGCGCGGTTGATACTGGACTTGAAGTGGATGTTGCCCAGTCCGCCCCGTCCGCCGTGGGCCAGCGTGACGCGCTTGCCGTCCTCGTCCAGGTCCGCGATCGGCTCGCCCGTTTCGAGGTCGGAGATGACGGTGCCGACCGGCATGCGCAGCAACACATCTTCGCCACCCTTGCCGTAGCAGTCCTTGCTCGCGCCGTTCTCGCCGCGCTCGGCGCGGAAAGTGCGGGTGTAGCGGTAGTCGATCAGCGTGTTGATGTTGCGGTCGGCGACCACGTCGATGCTGCCGCCGCGCCCGCCGTCGCCACCGTCGGGGCCGCCGCGCGGGACGAATTTCTCGCGTCGAAAGGATGCGCTGCCATTTCCACCGTCGCCGGCGATGACCTCGATGCGTGCTTCGTCAAAGAATTTCATGGTTCAAGTCTTGTGGTGAGCCTGGCAGCCGCGCAGAAACAAAAAAGCCCTACCGCAAGGATAGGGCTTTTTCAGGCCGGGCGTAACGCTCAGGCGGTTGCCGCGGGAACGATCGTTACGGTGCGGCGGCGGGTGGCGCCCTTGACGGAGAACTGCACCGTGCCGGCCGTCAGCGCGAACAGGGTGTGATCCTTGCCCATGCCGACGTTGTCACCAGGGTGGTACTCGGTGCCGCGCTGGCGAACGATGATGTTGCCGGGGATCACCGCCTCACCGCCGTAGCGCTTGACGCCAAGCCGTTTTGATTCCGAGTCGCGACCGTTACGGGAACTGCCGCCAGCTTTTTTGTGTGCCATGACGAATTACCTCCTGCTTCAGGCCGAAATCGCTTCGATGCGGATTTCGGTGTAGTTCTGACGATGGCCCTGGTGCTTTTGATAGTGCTTGCGACGGCGCATCTTGAAAATCTTGATTTTGTCGTGACGACCGTGGGAAACCACGGTGGCAGTGACTGTGGCGCCCGAGACCACCGGCGTGCCGATCTTGACCGACTCGCCCTCGCCGACCATGAACACCTGGTCGAGAGTGATTTCGGAGCCCACGTCTGCCGGTATCTGTTCTATCTTGATCTTTTCGCCAGTGGCAACGCGATACTGCTTGCCCCCGGTTTTTATCACCGCGTACATGGTGTTGCTCCAGTTGATGGGTTTTACACAGAATCGCGCATTCTGCCGGGTGTGCCCTGATTCGTCAAGGGTTTAGCGTACTGTTGGGACTGCCCGGATGCCGATGGCGCTGATCTGCCGGCGCGACGTCGCGCGGTGGCCGGCGCCTTGGCTCCGGTTCCCCGGTTCCCCGGTTCCCCGGTTCCCCGGCTATTAGTCCAGTCGGCCGGCCTGCATGCACTGCGAGCCCGACCGCGTGAAGTGTCCTGGTACAGAACAACGCGCACAGAATTGTTCAGATCTGTGGCGAGGTGATCGCCGCTGCCGGCCAAGAGAATAGCCGTGCGCCTTGCCTGCGCGCGCGTCTTCGTTGCGTGCCGCGCCAGTGGCATGACAATTGCGGTATGCCAGCGTTCGGCGCCGACCCACACCGGTCTGCGCGGGACAGTTTCAACGAACCAGAACGCTCATACAATCTTCAGGAGACCTATATGCCCTCATTGATCGCGTTGGCCGTGTCCATTGGTTTACTCGCCACAGCAGCTACCTGGTTGTTCCTCGGGCCACTCGCCGCGATGCTCATGCAAATCTGGCAAGCCTTCATCGCCTGGGCTTGCTTCTTTCATTGCGGCGGCGGGACCGAAGGACTCAAGAAAACCGTCCTGTGCATGTCGTTTGGCGCCGTGGTCGGCGCGTTGTCGATCATCCTCGCCGGCCAACTGGGCACCTTGGGTGCCTTCGCCGCCCCGGTGGCGGTCGGTATCGGCGCAACCGTCATCGTGCTGGCGGCCCACCTCGGATTCCTTGCGACGATACCCGGATCGGTCTACGGGTTCGCGGCAATCGCCGGCCTGATCCTGCTCAAGGGTCTGACACCGCTCGATGCTCTCGTGCCCACGGTGCTGTCCATTGTGGTCGGCGCGGCCTTCGGTTTCGCATCGGCCAAACTGGGCGAGATGCTGACCAAGCCGGTCTCGCTGGATACCGCGAAAGCCTGACGGGCTGCTAGATCGAAACACCGAAGCACGCCCGTGGCGCAATCGGGCCACGGGCGCATGCTTGCGGCGCCCAATACTGGTATGTCTTGCCCGTCTTCCAGCACGGCGCGGGCGTGAGCCTGATCTAGCGCGCTCGCCGCTCAAGGCGGCAGATCGGTGTCGGCCAGGAGCGCTACCGGCCACCGCCGAACATCTGCTCGATCAGTTCCGCGTCCAACGCGTCGAAGTCGTCCGGCACCACCATCTGTCCATCGTGAAACCCTAAGCGGCGCTCCTGCCCCGCATCCGGCGTGTCCCGCGCCGCCACCTTCACCAGACCCCCTGCCAGCCTTCGCAATGATGAACGGCCCTTCGCGGTAACCGCTTGACCAGGCGGGACGGGGCATATGAATGATGACGGCGCGCATGGGTAGGTCTGAAGTCGTGGCTCTTATGGTTGAGTTGATTTGGTCCGTTTGGTCTGGGGGCACTGGGTGCGGTCAAATCCGAGTCTGACCGTTCGCAGCGCGGGGCGGGAATGGATACGCACTCCTTGCTCATGGGCGCCAATTGACATGTCGTCATGAGAATCCAATAAGACAGGAGTGATCATGGGTGTGGTAACGCAGATCGTGACGGGTTTGCTCGTTATGAGTATGCAATGTCGCTGCGACTGTCCAGGTGGGACGGTCCCCTGTTATGATGAAAGTCGCACGGCGATGTCCCTGCGGGGGCGTTGAATTTCCTGTCATTCAAGCGCACTCAAACTTAATTAACGAGGGTGTAATGATGAGTAATAATCAAGACACAAACAGGCGATTGTACTTTCTAGCGCTGACAGCATTAATGCTTTCCGCTATTACCATGCCGAAAACAGCGCATGCCGAATCGGATCTTGGTGTCAACATCTCCGAAGCTAGCTACTGGGGTCGCGAGCAAAAATTCACAAACATGATGAAATCGGCTTCCGGCAATATGGGCATTAACATTGCAAGATGGATGACAAAATGCAGCCCTTTTTCGCAGAACCAGATTGAGAAAGAAGGATGCATGGATTTCCGGCGCTTCCCAAACGGTAATGGGTATTATGCTGCCTATAACACTGGAGAGCAGGACAAGCTAATTCTCGATGATCTCGGCTATCCAGTTTCCCTGCCAGATCCGGATGACCGCAATATCAAGTTCAGAGGGGTAACCGCTATCGTATTGCATCCAGACGCCAATAACGATGCGGGTGATTACGTCGTCCTGTATGAAGGTGAAGGCACGCTGGGGTACAGCGGAGTGACAAGAGTAAGCTCACAACTGGGACGCGATGTAGTTAGGTATGCAGCGGGTAACCAGTTCGATATTACTATCGAGAAAACAACTTTAGGTAACCACATTCGCAATATACGGGTGATTCCACCTGGCGGCGCCTGCTCCAGCAGCCAGGTGAACTTTACCCTGACCGCCGCACAATGTGTCGGAACGTATACTCCGCTGGAAGAGTATGCCAATACGCACCTCTTTCATCCCCGTTTTACAGCGGATCTGAAGGGGATGCGCGTCCTGCGCTTCATGGATGCGATGTTTACCAACCTGACGGACAAAGATCCTGAAACGGACGATCCGCGTCATACGCTGATTAACTGGAGTGACCGCGCCCGCCGCGACAGTGCCAGTTATACAGAACTGGAAGGGTTTCCCTTCCCTGTATTGATTGATCTTGCCGTTGAAGTCGGCGCCAGTCCCTGGATCAACATTGGTTATCGTGCCCAGAACGACGTTGCCACAAATCTTGGGAAGCTGCTTGCCCGGCGTTTCAAGCCCGGCATGACGTTCTATATTGAGTACGGGAATGAACCTTGGAATACAGCCCCTGCCTTTATCGATAATTATAGGTATCTTGCAACGATGGGGAATGATAAGTTCGGGTCGAATTCGAACACGGAGTTCGAACGTGTCATTAATTATTACGCCTTGCGCTCGTCCGAGATCTGTCAGTTGGTTAAAGCCAAGATGGGGACAAACGCATCTGCCGTCAAGTGCGTCCTCAACAACCAGCAAGGGGCTGTCTGGCAGAACGAACAAACACTGTCCTGCCCGATGGTTGTTGAAAGGAAACTACTGGGTGACAAAAAGTGTGCCGACATTATGGATGTATCCGCCATTGCCCCATACTTCGGGGATGACGTCGGTCATGTCAAATTGTGGCCCGGGAATGAGCCTTACAAAGACCGCCACGGACGCACCGTTGAACAATGGTTGAGGGACGGTGATCGTGGCTTGGGCGCCTTGTTTGAGGATCTGGAATATACCCAATTGCCACAGGCCCTTCAACGGATGAAAGATAGCAAGGGCGTTGCTGATGCATACGGCAAGATCATGATGGCCTACGAAGGCGGCCAGCACTTGCTCGATTATGGAGGCCGAGATGCCGTCAAAGATCTTTTCGCCAAAGCCAACCGTGATGCCCGCATGGGCGCCATGTACACCAAGTACATGACCGATTGGAAATCGACCGGCGCTGAGACAATGGTCTTGTTCAATAACGTCAGTGCCTATGGTTCAAATGGATCTTGGGGGCTGCGTGAATATATCCAGCAAACATCCACTCCGAAATGGGATGCGGTCAAGGCTTTCCGTGACCTTCAGTGACATGGTCATGTGCAGGCAGATTGGTTGCGAATGGATAATGACCAGTTAACGGAAACGCCTCCTACCACCTGTGGTATGGGGCGTTTTTGTGGCGGTATCAGGCGCGGGCGACGGGGCATGACAGGGCTCGGACGTTGAACTTAGGGGAGAAACTATCAGAAAATCGTGGTCTGTCCGTTCGCAGTAACAGCAGTAAGTCTAGCGGGTTGAAGTCCCGTCTGGGGAGTTGTCCGTACGCCCCGGTAGCATGAGGAAGCGGCGTCGTGGTAACACGGGGTCGTGAGTTTCCAAACAGCAAGAGAGCAGGCCGTAACGCGAGTGAACCCATGAGTAGCCTCGTAAACGAAGTGGAGAAGCCGACCCTGTGGACAGAAGGGGAAGGCCGTTGGGTGGGTGCTGGAATAACGGAAGTGGCGTCCATCGACTCCCGGGGTAGCAGGGTCGGCATGTTTTCGAAGATTTACTGCCCAGTGCTGGAGACCCGTCTGCGGAGGTGGGGAGACCACCGACCGCTGCGTATAAGGAAACGAAAGCGCAGCGGCTGCCGGTGGGAGTCGGAGGGGTTCATAGTCATCCCATTCCACACAACACATACGTCATCAATCTGGCGTCTGAGCTGCATCCTGAATAACCCTTTGCTTTAGTCTGGTATACCCTTTGCTTGCACCATGCCATTTCATCTACCAAGGCATGGTCATGACTCACGAAGGGA
>JACOUN010000066.1 GCA_016177805.1 Rhodocyclales bacterium | reverse complement strand
CTTGGTGCCATTGAAGGCCTTGTTGTCGCGCGCATCGTCCAGCAGCGCTTGAAGCTGGCCCAGCCACTCGCCCCACGGCGCCTTCAGGCGCGCCAGTTCCGCGTCGCGCTCGGCGCGGGTCTGCGCCAGGGTATCGCCCGGCGCCGGCTCCGCCGCCAGCAGCTCGGTGTGCTGCAGCAGCGGGCGCACCGCCGATTGCAGTTCCTCCGGCCCCGGCCACCACCCCAGCACGTCGGCGGCCGCCGCCGTATCCAGCGGCGCGATGAAACTGCGCCAGTAGTCGCGCACGCTTTCGGCCAACAGCTCGCTCTGGTCGGTTTCCAGCGTCTGGGAGAACAGGCTGCCGCTGTCGAAGGCGTGCTCGCGCAGCATGCGGTTGCACCAGCCGTGGATGGTCGACACCGCCGCCTCGTCCATCCACTCGGCCGCCAGTTGCAGCCGCCGCGCGCAGCCGGGCCACTGCGCGGGCGGGTAGTCGGCGCGCAGCGCATGCAGCAGATCATCGCCCTCGGCCGGCGCGGCAGGATCGGCAAGAAAGTACGCCGCCGCCTGCGCCAGCCGCGCGCGGATGCGCTCGCGCAGCTCCTTGGTCGCCGCGTCGGTGAAGGTCACCACCAGGATCTCGGGCGGCACCAGCGCGCGCGCATGCGCCGCCGCGCCGCCGTGGCCCAGCACCAGGCGCACGTACAGCGCGGCGATGGTGTAGGTCTTGCCGGTGCCGGCGCTGGCCTCGATCAAGCGGCTGCCGCAAAGCGGGAAGCTCAGCGGCTGCAGCACCGCGCCGGTGGCGTTGTCGCTGGCGCTCATGCCTGCTCCTGCGCCGCGTCGGCATCGTCGCGGGCGAAAATCGCGCGCTGCAACGGGCGCAGCAACGCTTCCGCCAGTTCGACGAATTCGCCGCTTTCCGTCAGCGCCTCGAAGCTGGGCCACGCGCGCTGCAGATAGGGGTTGGTTTCCAGTTCGCCGCTCTGGCGGTAGCCGCCGTGGTAGGTGGCACGTGCCGCAACGGTCGCCTTGTCTGCGGCGGTAGCAGGGCGATCGCTTGCAACGCGTTCTCCTTGGTCCAGAGCGGGAGCCGTGGGCTCCGTAGAAGCGGCTTTAGCCGCGATAACGTTCTGGTCGCGGCTAAAGCCGCTCCTACGTGGTGGTGGGGTGCCGTCGGGCGCTCCGGCATCGGGGACTGCCTTGAGCCAGGCGAAGGCGGTTCTGACCGCCAGCGGCAAAGGTCGGCGCATGCCCTCGTGCCAGGCGCGCAGCAAGGTGGTCAGATGCGCCTCGGCCTCGGCGAGCGCAAGCGGGTGCAGCGTGACCGCCCCGACCTTGCTGACGATTTCGCTGGTGAGCGGGCCGCCGGCCAGATGCGCCGCCAGATGGGTGATCCAGTGGCCGATCAGCTTGTCTTCGCGGTACTTCTTGTCCTTCACCAGATTGCTGCTCTCCAGCACCACGCGCCCACGCGCGCCATGCGCGTTGCTGCGCACGCCACCGAGCCAGTCGGCCACCCCCACCGCCGCGCCGTCCACGTCGATGGCATGGCGCAGTTCCTCGTCCCGCGCCGCCCGCTCGGGCCAGCGCGCCAGCGCCTCGGCGTAGCGTTGGAACAATTCATCCATCGGTTCCAGCAGGATCTGCCCCATCACCTCGCCTACCCCCCCCGCCGCCAGCTCGCCACGGCGCCGGATGCGGGCCAGGCAGTCGGCACGCGCCCGCGCGACGTCGCCCTGTTCGAGCAGCGCCGTGGCCTGGGCCTGGATCAGTTCGTCCTGCAGCGCCCAGTTCTCCAGGCCATCCAGCACGAACGGTTCGGCATCCTCGCTGGCGGGGTCGTCGGCCTCGAAACGCACCCCCAGACGCTGGCGGAAGAAGGCCCGCACCGGGTCCTTGACGAAGTCGATCAGCTCGGCGAGCGACAGCGGCTCCTCGCGCCGCAGCGGCGGCAGAACCGCATCACCGCCGGGCGCATCCTCGCTCACGGCCGCGCGCCACTCGCGCGCATAGGTGAACAGCGGCGAGCGCTCCGGCTCGACCGGAAAGTAGTCGCGGCTGAAGGGTTGCAAACGGTGTTCGACCGTCAGCGCGGCCAGCAGCCCTGCCCCCGCGCCATCGTCGTCGACGCGGCGCCAGCCGGCCTCGATATGGTCGCGCAACTGCCCCACCAGCACCGACGGCGGGCGTGGCGAGTTGTCGTGGATGCTGCGCCCGACCCACGAGATGTACAGGCGCTCGCGCGCCGACAGCAGCGCTTCGAGGAACAGATAGCGGTCGTCCTCGCGGCGCGAGCGGTCGCCGGGGCGGTAGTCGCCCCCCATCAGGTCGAAGTCCATGGCGATGCGGGTGCGCGGGAAATCGCCGTCGTTCATGCCCAGCAAACACACCTGGCGGAACGGAATGGCACGCATCGGCATCAGCGTCGCAAAGGTCACCGCGCCGCCGAAAAAGCGCTGCGACAGGCCGCGCTCGTCCAGGCACGACAGCCAGTGCTCGCCCACCACCGACAGCGGCAGTGCTTCGCTCAGACCCGCCTCGTCGCTCGCCTCCAGCCAGTGCTGCAACGCGCCGTCGAGCTGCAGCAGAGTCCACGCATCGTCGCCATCGGCGGCGACGAAGAAATCCGCCAGCAGCGCACGCAGCCGCTCGCACCACACGCCCACCGGCGCGGGGGTGGCGAGCGCCCGCCAGGCCGCCTCCAGGCGCTCCAGCAGCAACACCAGCGGCCCGAGCGCCGCCGCGCCCAGTCCTCCGGGTTCGCCGTAGGGCTCTATCTCCTGCCACGGCCCGGCGTCGTGGCCCGTGGCGTAGCCCAGCAACATGCGGCGCAGGCCGAAGGCCCAGGTGTTCTGCGCCGCGTCGTGCTCGTCGCGCGGCAGGCCGAGGCTGGCGCGATGTTCGGCGTGCAGCCCCCAGCGCACGTTGGCGCCGCGTATCCAGCGGTGCAGTTGCGGCAGGTCGTCCTCGGCCACGCCGAAGCGCGCGCGCAGCGCCGGCACTTCGAGCAGATCCAGCACGTTGCCCGCCGACACGCGCGAACGCGGCAGCGCCAGCAGCAGCTCGATGGCGTGCACCAGCGGGTCGACCTGGCGCCGCCCCTGGTCGGCGAGGTTGAACGGTATGAAGCGCGGATCGTGACGGTCGAGCAGGCCGAACACCGCCTGGATGTGCGGCGCGTAGGCGTCGATGTCCGGCACCATCACGATCACGTCGCGCGGGCGCAGCGTGGGGTCGGCGTTGAAGGCCGCCAGCAACTGGTCGTGCAGCACTTCGACTTCGCGCTGCGGCCCGTGCGCGACGTGGAAGCGGATCGAGTCGTCGCGCGCCGCGTCGACCGCCGCCCAGCGCGCGCGCGTCTCGGGCAGCGCGCGCAGGTCGCGGATGTCGTCCTGCAGTTGCGCCAGCAGCGTGTCGCCGGGCGGCGCGGTGAACAGGTCGATGCGCTGCCCCAGCGCGTCGAAGTGGGCGCGGTAGCCGCCGCGCGCCACGTCGCTGTCGTGCTCGTCGAGCAAGGCGATGAAGTCGCGCCCCTGCTTGCCCCACGCCGCGAGCAGCGGGTGGGCGTGGGCGTGCATGTCGGCGTCCGACAGCGCCTCGGGCATGCCCGGCCGGCGGCGCTGGCGCATCGCCTGGGCGCGCAGCAGCTCCTTGCCCGCGACGATGTCGGCCCAGTAGTGTTCGCACGGGTTCTGCACGCACATCAGCACCTGGGTCCATCGCCCCAGCGCCGCCAGCACTTCCAGCGACTGGCGCGGCAGCGACGAGATGCCGAACACCAGCACGCGGCGCGGCAGACCCGCCGGGCGCGCATCCGCGTCCCAGCTTGCGGCGCGCCGCAGAAACGCCTCATGCACCGCCGCGCGCCCGGCGCGCGCGGTGCCGACATCCGCCAGCATCACCCGCCACAGCGCCGCCTGCCAGCGCTGCTCGGCCGCCAGCGGGGTGCGCTCGCCGCGCGCCGCGATCAGCACGTCCTGCCCCTCGGCCCAGGCCGCGAGCCAGTCGGCGCGATAGACCTGGTACTGGTCATACAGATCGGCCAGCCGCCCGGCGAGCTGGAAGCGCTTGCGCAGGTCGTCGTCGTTGTGCAGAAAACGCGCCAGCGGCGCATACACCGGCTCATGCAGCAGCGCCGGCAACAAGCGCATCAGCCGCCACACCAGGCGCGGCTTGTCGAACGGCGACACCTCGGGCACCGCCTCCCGCCCCAGCACCGCGCGATACACCTGCCACAGAAAACGCGACGGCAACAGAAACTCCGTCGCCGCCGCCACCCCGCAGCCCCCCGCCCGCGAGTCCGCCGCCAGCGCCAGCTTGAGCCACTGCGCGATGCCGTTGCTCTGCACCAGCACCACCTCGTTCTCCAGCGGCGCAAGCGGATAGCGCCGCATCCACTGCACCAGCAGATCACGCAAGGCCTCGGCCTGGTTGCCATGCACCAGCATCAGGCCGGGGGTGAGGTCGGAGGAGATCAATTCGCGTATTCCATCAGTCAATGGCAACCGCGCGGGCAAGCGCAAGCGGCGGGTTGAATAGTGCGCGAAGATCGTGGTGGCGCAAAGTGCGCCGCCCGCGAAAACCAGGAAGCCCAGCCCAAACGCACCGAAGCCACCGGCATCCGCGACTTCCAGGCCATCGTCGCCGACACCATCACCAACGAATACCCGCGCCTGCGCGGCATCCACGCCACCACCTCGCTCGCCACCTCGAACAACAGCAAGATCATCATCATCGGCGGCAAGGACGGCCTGCCCGTCATCCTCAACACCGCCGACGCCCCGGCCGGCACCACCACCGAAACCGCCCCCACCGGCGCAACCAGCTCCGAAACCGACACCCGTAGCGCCCCACCCTCTAACAACGTCCCACCGCCGGCGTCGACGGCACCGTCACCGTCGCTGCCGTACAAGGCACCGACCACGTTCGGCAGCGCGATAACGGAGTCACTGCGCAAACCGGTGCAAAAGGACGCCGAGGCACCGCAGAAGGAGCCGGGACCGGGGCCGGTTAGGGATTGAGGGAGGGGGAGTGCGAGGCGAGAGGTCGGGTGTCTGGTTCTCGGCCAACGGAAACTCCCGACGTTTCCGGCCTGAATTGCAGCAGCCGGCCAAGAGCGTTCTGTCGCCGCTTTGGGATTGCTGCCTACCAACGGCGGGGCGACTCGAAGAGCCGCCGACAAGCTCTTGCGAGCTTCTCGGCCTTTGTGCTCGTTTTGCTCGTGCGAAGCGTACGGTAGCAGATGCGCCTAGACCAGTCGTACAGAACTCAAGCACAATGGCACTGGGATGTTCCCGAGGTGGCTACACGGGAAAGATCCAACCGTCTGCAGGCGGAGATCGCAGCAATCTCAGCCAAACACATCACTGTCCGCGAGGTCAACGCTGCATTGCTTCCAGCAATTCTGGAACGGGTATCTAGCATTCAACAACAGGGGGAGTGATGGCCGAGGACGCCCTTTCGCAGAGCGATGCCGACAATTTGCTGCGCATGGCCAAAGTGCCAGCGTCGCTGGATGCATTCCGCTTTCCCGATTTCGGAGGGCGTATCGAAGTCCCTCTTATGTCACCCGACGAGCGGGAACGTTTTTCCCTGGATATCAATCGCAAGCGCATTGCGCTGACGACGGGCTATCAGACACGCGCTCGACAAGTCATTGTGCTGGCTCGTCTCGATTTTGCAGCCCCCCATCGCAACCCTGATGGAACCGAAGTGGGCGTGCCCCATCTGCACCTGTATCGCGAGGGCTACGGCGACAAGTGGGCAGTAGAGATTCCTGCGGGCCTTCTTTCAAGACCCGAAGATTCGTGGCAGGTGTTACACGATTTTATGAAGTACTGCGGTGTGGTCGAGCAGCCCAATATCGTGCGAGGACTGTTCTCATGAAACTCACCGATGACCTGATCAACGGCTACTACGAATGGCTAAAGGCAAAAACTTCCTGGCGCGAAATCAACGGCTGGGTTGAAATCACCACGCCCTACCTAGATCGCCACAATGATTACATCCAGATCTATCTGCGTCAGCAGGGAAATGAGTGGGTGTTGACGGATGACGGCTACACGCTCGCTGACTTGGCTCAATGTGGTTGCGAAATCGACACACCGCGACGCAAAGCAATGCTGCAGTCCACGCTTAATGGTTTTGGCGTACAGCAGATCCTAGAAACTCTTGAAGTCCGGGCTACCGAAGACAATTTCTCTCTGCGCAAGCACAGCCTGCTTCAAGCAATTCTCGCAGTGAACGACTTATTCTATGTGGCACGGGCCAATGTCGAGAGCTTCTTCTTCGAGGACGTTGCGCTTTGGTTGGACGCAGCCGATATCCGGTACTCGCCTCGCGTGACCTTTGTCGGACGTAGCCACTACACTCACCAGTTTGACTTCGTCGTTCCGAAATCGAAACGGGCTCCGGAAAGGATTCTTCGCGTCATCAACAATCCGAACAAGGACAACGCCCAGAGTGCAGCGTTCGCCTGGGTCGACACCAAAGAGGTGAGACCGGCTGATTCCGAAGCGTTCGCGATCTTGAACGACCGTGATCGGAAGGTCGGAGATGCCGTGCGGGACGCCTTGCGCAGTTACGACATCACGCCAATCGCGTGGAGTGCGCGTGAGGAGTTCCTTGAACGCCTGGCGGCGTGAAAGAACAACAGCGACGGGGTCTGGTCTTGCATAACCATATTTCTTCGTCGAGGTTGAGTTCATGCTATGTCGTTTTGCAAGACCTGACCCCAGCACCAGCACCCTGGGATCATCATGGGGCAGGTTTTCGGCCGGAGCTGCCTTCACGTTCCGCAGAGCGAACGGTTGCATGGCGTTCCACTTCTACCGTTCATTGTCGCGCTGCTCTGCACGGCAGCTGCATGTTGGCAACAATCACTCGCGTCATTCAAGTTGGTGTCAAGCTCCTGTCGAAAACCGTCCGATCCTAAATCTAGGATCAGCAAGCTAACCCAGCCACGCGTTCACTAGAATCACTCTATTTCAAAGCGGAGATAAAGTTGTCAAACTTTCCGCTCGATTTCTCCAAGGCGGCGCCCAGTTCCGACATAGGCTTTACAAGCTTGTAGCGCTTCTGTACCCCTTGACCTCGCCACTGGGCTTCTTCAAGGACTCCGTTTCCTATCAGTTCTGGAAGCACTTCGTCAAAAAACTTTGGGGTAAATACCTTTCCAAGTCGAATGCGAATACCCTCGTCGTCGATATGGCTATGCCTTAGAAAAGACCTCAGAACTCGCTCGACGATCTTAATTCGTTCATCCGCCTCAACAATCGGGGCAATTTCCGAATCACTCTCACCGATCCTCGCTCCGAACTGTTCAAGGTACTGTTCGATAACATTAGGATCGTAGACGTATTCCTCTCCCGGTTGAATTACAACGGAGTCCACTTTGCACTCCAAAAATTTGCACCTAAGAGACGCGTCTCTACTGTCAATCTCAATGCGCTCAAACTCGCAGGCAGTAAAGGTCACCTCTTCAATCGAGCTATTAGAGACCTGAGTCGGCTGGAAATGACATCCTTTAAATTCTGTTCTGCGAAGGGTGCGCCCAGCGAGGGCGCTTGAAGGAAAGAACATCCCGCGAAGCACTAATGGGCTCGAAGCATCCTGGCTACATTCTGCCAAACGAATAGACAGTGAACCGCAATTCTCCTTGCAGAAGGAATAGCCCGTTTCGAACTGATTGATTTCCACAACTGTATTTAGGGCGCTTCGGGCGTCAGCCTTACTTCTGATTAGGTGCTGAACAGCCTGTTCAATCGTTGCGAGCGGAACGATACTGACAGACAAGAATGATTGAAGCTCAGCACGACTTCCTCGGCTTAGCAGCACCCCCAGTCCTTCACCCAGGTAGAAGTTCCGAAAATCTTCGTGATCAAACCCGAGCCCCTGTCCTCTCGGAGTATCGGTTGAAAGCAATGAATGCTGTTTAATCCGCTCTTTAATTTGGCGAGTCCCCACAGCATTCTTACCTTGCGACTCGCAAAATAGGTCGACAATCACATCAAGCACATCGTAGCGAAGCGAAGTGGTTGATGATTGCCACATTTCCAAGGCAACTTGAGATAGCAGCTGATGATGCTCCTCGATCTCAAGTAAGGGCTCCATAACATCGCCCGACACCTTGAAAATCCATTTTTCCGAGGCCTCACGCTTAATGATTGCATCGACAAATGTAAAAAAATAGTCATGCGGATTGGCGCCTAGAAGATCAGCTAACTCGGTACGGCCTACCCCATCTAAAACGTCAAATAAGCGACGCACTAGTACCGCACGAGTCAATACCGGATGTCTGTCGCCAAGCCTTGCGGACACGATCTCGTACACTTCCTCAGGATCCGCAGAGGAACGCAGTCTGCCGTATTCGCAGAATTGCTCTTTGCTCCAACGGGAGAGCGCAAGACGAGAAAACGCGGCAGAGCGGTCGCCGATGGCATCGAACAGCCGTGCTTGGGTCCGAAAGCTAAGATACTCGAAGAACGCCTTACGCGCTGCAATGAATACCGTCCCCGAAGAGTCCAATCGCTGCACCAAGTTTCCCAGTGCAGAAACTGCTTCGCCTTTCGACCCCTCGACAAGCATTTCTTCATAACCGTCAAAGGCTGGAATAATCGCGCCTAAGCGAATTAGCTCGATGAATCCGTCAAAATAGAAATAGTTAAAACGGAGCTTGTTCACTAGGGCAGCAATAACGGCATCGTCGAATGTTAGAAACGCGCTGCCGCTTAGCGGGATAGGCACTATAAGCGCGTGGGATTCTTTCCGCTTATAGCGTTCAGCTTGGAGGTAAGCGGCCCGGTTAATGACCGTAGTCTTCCCCTCTCCTGCGTCTGAGGTAACGTACAATACAGACGTCGCACCTGGCAACGGATGAGACGCCTTAGTGAGCATGCATTGCAGCACATCCGCCACAGGCTCATCCGCTTCATTGGCGCTTGATAGATCGGGAGAGATGGAACCGGAAGGGACGATGAATGCCGCTTGGGTTGGCGTCTTTGCCGTGGCACTCGCTGTGTTGATAATTCGATCCGCAAGCTGTGGAAGTCGAGCCACTCTGTTAATCAGCCAAGTACGGACAGCGTACTCCTGATCGTTCTCGACAATACGTAGTTGTTGCTCCTCGCCTGGACAATAGGTTATGCCCGCCTCGATGACTTCATCGCGAACTTGTGCTACGACCTTTCCTGCACGGATATCTACATCGGATGGTTCTTCAGCAAACGCCGTGAGAATCCGCCTAAAATCGTTAATGTCCATTTCGTGTGCTTACCTAGACGCTGATCTGTTGATAACGAGGCGTGGCGTGGACGCTAAGAGTACTAATGAGATGTCGCTGCGTTCGCCACCCGTGCTTTGTATGGACGTGGATAACATTGCAGCCCGAATGGGCAGCTAGCAATACTCCAGGCCACATATCTACATCAGATGAAACTACGACAACATCGCTGATGTGGCGCACCAGCGCCTCATGCGCTAGATCTGCGACTAGCAACGTATCGACCATCTTTTGTTCGTCGCGTACAAGTACGTTCCCTATCCTAGTCGTGCAACCCGGAGTAGAACACAAAGTATTGTGAGCCAAGGAAGCAACGTGTGCCAAGCCGCAGCTGCCGGCGGGATGAGGGCATTCTGCCCAGGGGGAAGGTCGTGCTCTAAATCTGCGCAGTGTGCGATCCCGAGCCAACGTTTCGTTAAGAGTTACAGACGTTCCAATAGGACCTTCTGCGAGTTCAACTAGCAACCGTATCGGCTTTCCGGGTGAGCCGTTTGGATTGTTGACGATTGTTGGTGAGCCAGCCCGAATATCCGGCACTAGTCTTTGGGCTGAGTTCGTAAGATTCCCGCCAAACCGCCAGCCGCCGTAAAGCCTCGCTCTCAACGTGTTGTACCGAGCTAAAACAGTGGCTGGTATGGTTGGCACTAGCAGCTTTGCAAGGCTAACAGGCCCTGCTTGCGTTAGAGTCGAATCGACATTGTCGTAGTCGATGAACATCGTCAGGGTAGGCACAGCGTCTCCTCTGATTTTCGGCGTGAGGATAGCATCGATGCGCCACGATCAATGGTGTTGTTCAACCGTCCTTCTCTTGACATGTTGGAGGGTCCTTCGGGGAACAACGGGGTCAGGTCTTGCAGTACCACATTTTTAGCCCAGGTTGAGTTCCTGCCATGTTGTTTTGCAAGGCCTGACGCCACGCCGTGACCTGTTCGTCGCGGCTGGCAAACGACTTGATCTGCAGATCCGACAGCAGTTGCTCAACATCGCGATCGGATCACGGGCGCCAATACCACACCCATTTACACCCATTTCAACATCTGGTGCGCTTCGGTGTTCACCTCACGCCGCTCTTACTCACCGCCGTCTCGATCCAGGCGAACAGCTAAGGCGCAATCTTGCGCTTGAGCGCCTGCGCCAGCGGCTTTGGCAGGTTCGGCAGCGAGCGCAGCAGCCAAGGCAGCACACGGCGCTTGGCGCCGTTGAGCGATTCGGGCACCAGGGCTTCGATCAGGTGGGGGCCGGGGGTGGCGAGGGCGTATCCCAGCGCCTTGGTGAAGTCTTCGGCGCTGTCGGTGCGCACCGCGTGCACGCCCATGCCCTGGGCCAGCCGGGCGAAGTTCAGGCGCGGGTGGTCCAGATCGAGCTGCGCGCGGGCCTTGTCGCCGCCGCTGCCGGCGCCGACGCGTTCGAGTTCGACGTTGAGCACCGAGTAGCTGGCGTTGTTGAAGATGATGCTGACCACGTGCAGGTTCTCGCGCGCCATGCTCCACAGTGCCTGGAGGGTGTACATCGCGGCGCCATCGCCGATCAGGGCGACCACCGGCCGCTCCGGGCACGCAACCGCCGCGCCGACGGCATTGGGCAGGCCCTGGCCGATGGCGCCGCCGGTCAGGGTGATCAGGTCGTGGCGCGGGCAGCCGGCGGTCATCGCGCCGAGCATCAGGCCCGAGGTGATGGCTTCGTCGATCAGGATGGCGTTTTCCGGTAGCAGATGGCCCACCGCCTTGCACACCTTGGGCGCGGTCAGTTTGCCGCGTGGCCGGCCGGGCCGCTGGAGGGCCTGCAGTTGCGGCTGGGCCTGGTCCGCGCCGAGGGCGGCGGCGAGTTTGGCCAGACTGGCCGGGGCGTCCTGCTCGGGGGTCGCGAGGGTGTGCACGGTGCAGTTGTCGGGCACCAGATTGCTCGGTTTGCCGGGGTAGGCGAAGAAGGACACCGGCGCCTTGGCATCGACCAGGATCAGGTGCTGGATGTCGGCGAGCTGCACGCCGGCCATCTCGGCGAGATAGGCGATGCGCTCGACCGGCGGCAGGCCGGCGCCGCGCGCGAGGCGTGTCGGGAAGACTTCGGCCAGCAGCTTGACCCCGGCGTGCGCGGCAATCCGCGCCGCCGCCAGCAGGCCCGGCTCGCGCAGCGTCTGACCGCCGAGCAGCAGCGCCGTCTTGCCGCCGGTCTGGTTGGCCTGAGCAATGACCTGGGCGATGGCCCGCACCACCGCATCATCGGCCACCGGGGCGGGGCGGCGAGCGGGCATGGCGCAGGGCTGCCCGCCTTCGCCCCAGGACACGTCGGCCGGCAGTATCAGCGTGGCGACCTGACCCGGCAAACCGTGGGCGGCCTGCACGGCGGCGACCGCGTCCTGGCCAAGCTGGGCGGTGGTGGCGCTGGTGCGCACGAAGCCGGGCGAGACGTTGCGCGCCACGGTTTCGATGTCCGACTGCAGTTGCGCGTCGTACTGGGTGTGGTAGCTGGCATGGTCGCCGACGATGTTGACCACCGGCACCTTGCCCTTGCGCGCGTTGTGCAGGTTGGCCAGGCCATTGCCCAGGCCGCAGCCTAGGTGCAGTAGAGTGGCGGCGGGCTTGCCGGCCATGCGCGCGTAGCCATCGGCGGCGCCGGTGGCCACGCCCTCGAACAGCGCGAGCACGGCGCGCATGCGCGGTTCGCTGTCGAGCGCGGCGACGAAGTGCATTTCGCTGGTGCCGGGATTCGTGAAGCAGACCTCGATGCCGGCATCGGCCAGGGTCTGCAGCAGGGCGTGGGCTCCGTTCATGGGCGTTCCTGTGGGGCGATGTGATGGATGGGTAGCTGGGCGCTTCCTCAGCGGTTACGCCAGAAAATGAAGTCCAGGATCTTGCCGGGCAGGCCGCTGTAGGGCGGTTGCAGCAGGCTCACGGTGCGCAGCGGCCCCTGCTGGAACACCGGGCGCAGTTTGGAGAAGGTCAAAAAGCCTTCAAGCCCGTGGTAGTGGCCCATGCCGCTGGCGCCCACGCCGCCGAACGGCAGGTGGTGCTGGCCGGAATGCAGCAGCGTGTCGTTGAGCGTGACGCCGCCGGAGAGCGTCTGGCTCAGTACCTGCGCCTGCAACGGGCGCGAATGGCTGAACAGATACAGCGCCAGCGGGTTGGGCCGCGCGTTGATGTAAAGCAGCACCTCGTCCATATCGCGGTAGCTGAGTATCGGCAGCAGCGGGCCGAAGATTTCGCGCTGCATCACCTGCATGCCGTCGTGCACGTTCAACAGCGCCACCGGCGGCATGATGCGCCGCGCGGCATCGCCGGCCTGACCGGGGCACAGCGGCACGGCCCGCGCGCCCTGGTCGATGGCGTCCCGCAGCATGGCTTGCAGGCGGTCGTACTGGCGCTGGTCGATGATGGCCGTGTAGTCGCCGTTCAACAGGTCGGGGTAGCGCTGGGCGACGATTTCCCGCGCGAGGCTGATGAAGGCCTGTTCCTGACCCTCGGGCAGGAACAGGTAATCGACGTTGGTGCAGATCTGCCCGGCGTTGAGCATCTTCACCCACAGGATGCGTTCGGCGGCGGTGCGCAGGGGGTAGTCGGGCGCGACAATGGCCGGGGACTTGCCGCCCAGTTCCAGCGTGACCGGGGTGAGGTTGGCGGCGCAGTTGCTCATCACCGCCCTGCCGGTGTGCGGCGAGCCGGTGAACAGCAGGTGGTTGAACGGCAGTTGGGTGAACAGCGGGCCTACGCTTGCCCCGTCCTCGCCCGCGTCGGCGAACAGGCTTACCTTGTCGGCGACAAAGTAGCGCGGCAGCAGGGTTTGCAGCAGGCGCGCGAGGTGGGCGGAGTTTTCCGACATCTTCACCATCACCCGGTTGCCGGCGGCCAGCGCGGCGATCATCGGCTGCACGGCCAGGGCGATGGGGAAGTTCCACGGCACGACGATGCCGACCACCCCCAGCGGCTGCGGCACGACATAGGCACGCGCGAGCGGGTACAGCGTGATGTCCAGCGAGCGCTTGTGCTTCTTCATCCAGCGCGGCAACTGTTTGCAGGCGTCCAGCGCCGCCTCCTGGCCCTGCAGCAGTTCCGTCATCAGGGTCTCGAAGCGGCTGCGGCAGCCGTAGTCCTGGTTGACGGCGGCGACCAGGGCCTCACGGTTTTCCACCAGCAGACGATGCAGGGCACGCAGATCCTCGCGACGCTGCTGCAGGCTGGGGTTGCGCTGCACGGCAAAGGCGGCGCGCTGCGCGGCAAAGCAGTTGCGCAGGGCGGCCGGGATGTGTTCGGGAAGGCGGTGGGGGTCGCTGTGCATGGGTGCATCCTTATTGAGCCGGCAATCAACTAGACGGTGAAAAGTGGAGCAGCCTCGCTACAACTCCCTCCCCTTCAAGGGGGTGGAGCAGGGGTTTCGAGGAGCAACGCTCCGCGCCTGCGGAACGGCGGAGCGCAGCGGAGACTCCTGGGCTGGGGTGGGGATGGGTTTAGAGCGGCCGCCGATCAAACCCATCCCCCACCTGTCCTCCCCCTTGAAGGGGGAGGGACCAAGTGCTGGCGCCGCTCACGTAATTGACCGCCGGGTTAATAGCGGTCCCGTGCCGCGCCGGTAATCGAGCGTGCTGCCGCGCGTGCGGTCATGATGCAGGCGGGCAGGAAGGTGCCTTCCAGCGAACGTTTGCCGTTGGCACCGCCGCCGCCAAAACCGGCCGCCTCGCCAACGCAGTAAAGCCCCGACAGCGGCTGCCGGTGGGCATCCAGCACCCGGCTGTGCAGGTCGGTCTGCAGGCCGCCCAGGCTCTTGCGGGTAATCAGTTGCATCTGTATCGCGATAAAGGGGCCGGCGCCGGGCTGCTGCAAGGGGGCCGGCTTGCAGGTGCGCAGGCGGTCCGGCCCCCACTGCCGCGCGTGCAGGATGCGGCGGATCTGGTCGTCGTTGTGCAGGCTGTTGCCTTTGCTGAAGTTGGCGTCGAACGCGTCGGCGGTGGCCTGCAGCGTGGCGGGGTCGATGTCGTGCGAGGCGGTGAGCGCGTTCATCTTGGCGGCCAACCCGGCCAGGGTGTCGTCAACGAGGAAGTGCGGGCTTTCGTTCTGCATCTGGCGCACCAGGCGATGGTTGCCCAGCAGGGTTTCCTTGAGGAAGCGGATGAGCTGCTTGTCGCGTATGCGCTGGTTGTGTTCCGCGCCGGAAATGGCGAACTCCCTGGCGGCAATGCGCCAGTTGAGCAGGTGCCAGGTCCAGGGTTTTTCCTGTTCGGCCACGCGCTGGCACATCCAGTGGGTGTCGAACCCGGTGACCAGCGGCTGCGGCCCGATGCGTACACCCCGGTGGTTGAGCCACAGCGCCGACTTGCAGGGAATGGTCGACAAACCGTGGCCGGCGAAATGCGGATACGGGTGCGGGAAGCCGGCGGCGTAGTTCCACATCTCGCCGGCATGGGTGATGCGCGCCCCCAGGTGCTCGGCGGCCCAGTGGTGCAGTCGACCGTCGGCCAGCGGATGCGCGCCATTGAGCATGGTCGCCGGCAGGGGGCGGTCTTGCGGCCAGTTGGCCCGGCATTCGGCATGACTGCCATTGATGCCACCCATGGCCAGCACTACCACCGGCGCGCGGCAGTGGACGCTCTCACCGGTCACCTCGTTGATGGCGCTGGCTCCACTCAGCTCGCCGGCCGTGTGTTCCAGCCCGATCACCCGATGCCGGTGCAGCAGGGTCAGGCGCCCATCGCGGTTGGCGCGGTGCAGGGCGGCCACCAGGCAGCGCACCAGCTCACGCGAGGTGCCCCAGACCACGTGGTAGCGCGGCAGGCTGTTGCCGTCGCCGTTCAGGCCGCGTTCCACCCAGTTCACCGCCGGCATGAACCTGATGCCTTCGTTGGTCAGCCAGTCATACACCTCGCCGCGCGAATGCTCGACGTAGTAGCGCGCCCATTGCAGCGGCCATTCGTCCTGAGGGTCCAGCTCGCCGAAGCGCAGCCAGTCCTGCAGCGCGCGCTCAGGCGTGTCCGGAATGCCCTTGGCCTCCTGCAACGGCGTGCCCACCAGGGCCATGCCGCCAAAGGCCCATAGCGCCAGGCCGCCGAGGCGCTCGGGCGTATCGCGGTCGATCAGCGCCACCCGCCGGCCGGCGCGCAGCAATTCCAACGCCGTGACGATGCCCGCCAGGCCACCTCCTACCACCACCGCATCGGTGTGCAACGCTGCCATCGCTGTCTCCGTCTCCGTAATTGGCGTTGCGGGCATAGCCTCGCGCAGCGCCTTGTTGTCAGTCACGTTAGCCGGTAACGTTGCTTGCCGATTGACTTCACAGGCCATCGATCATGACGCTACCGGCCACCGTTTCCATCAGTTGGGTCAACACCGTGCTGGGTGCCGCGCAGCAGCAGGGGGTGGCGCGCGAGACTCTGCTGGCCGAGGCTGGCATTGCCGCCCACGAGCTGAATGCCGAGCGCTGGCCCATCGACCACATCACCCGGCTGTGGCGCGCCGCCGCGCGGTGCACGCAGGACCCTGGCTTTGGTCTGAAGGTCGGCGCGGGGGTGGGGCCGGCGAGCTTCAACGTGGTCAGCTTCCTGCTGCAATCGGCACCCACGCTGCGCGAGGCCTTCGCCCTGGTGCAGGAGTGCCAGAGCCTGATCAGCGACGGCGGCCGCTTTCAGACCATTGCCGGCGCGGATTCCTGCTGGGTGGTTTACCACCCGAACCAGGGCAGGCTGGCCTTCAGCCCACACCAGATAGAGGCGGTGCTGGCGGCTGCGGTGGTGTTCGCCCGCTGGGTCACGGGCACCGCGTTGCGGCCGCTGGCGGTGCGGTTCAGCCAGGCGCGGCTGGGGCCGCTGGCGGGTTACCGCGAGGTGTTCCGCTGTCCGGTGGCGTTCGAACAGGCATTTAGTGGCGTGCTGGTGCCCAACGCGCTGCTCGACGCCCCCCTGCCTCAGGCAGACGCGCGACTGGCGCAGGTGCTCCACGAGCACGCCCGCGAGCGGCTGGCGGCGCTGTCGGCGCGTACCGAACTGGGGCAGTCGCTGCGTGCCTGGATCGCCGATCAGTTGCAGACTCACCTCCCCACGCGCGCCCAGGCGGCGCACGTGCTGGGTCTGACCGAGCGCACGCTGGCGCGGCGCCTGCAGGCCCGAGGGCTGAGTTTTTCCGGCTTGCTCGATGAGGCACGGCGCGATGCGGCGCTGCAGGCGCTGGCGCGGACGCGGCACCCCCTGGCGGAGATCGCCCAGACCCAGGGCTACGCCGAGCCCAGCGTATTCAACCGCGCCGTACGGCGCTGGACCGGCACTACGCCAGGTGCCTGGCGCCGGGCACAGCAGGTGACGAAGTAGCCAAAGGGTCGGGCCTGTTTGATACCCATGCGGCCGGGCGATCGCTCACCCGAGGATAAGCGCGGGGAGTTCACCCCAACCGCTCTACCCTGCCACCGGCGATCTCGACATGCCGCCCCAGCGCACCGATACAGCTTGCGAATCGCTGGCGGAAGCCGGCAGCCGTCTTGATCCGCGCAAGATAAGCATGCGCCGGTGTCGCCGCGCGGCGTCAGGTGTCGTTGGGTGCGCCAGGGTGGAGCGTGAGTTCGGGGAGCGGGTCGGGGAGGCCGCCGCCGACACCCACATCAAGCCGAAGCTCAGGAACTCTCCGGCGCGGGCGTCCAGCGCATGGTCGATGAGCGTCGTTGAGCGGACGACTCACTCATCCACAAGCAGTTGCTCCAGTCGTCGCGGATAGTTGTTCAGGTAGTCGCGCGTGACGAAATAGTGCTCGGTGTCCTCGTAGGCCACCTCGGTAATTCCCGAGCCGTCGAACAGCAGGATCTTCGCGTTCGGGTAGGACAAGAGGATGGGCGAGTGGGTGGCGATGATGAATTGCGACTGGTCCTGCACCAGTTGGTGGATCGCGCTCAGCGCGGCGAGTTGCCGGTTCGGCGACAGCGCCGCCTCGGGTTCGTCCATCAGATACAAACCTCCGCCCCGCAGCTTGTGCGTGAGCAGGGTCATGAATGCTTCGCCATGGGAGCGCGCGTGCAGTGACTTGCCGCCGTATCCGTCGAGGTACCCGACCTGGTCCATGAACGTGGCGACGTTGTAGAAGCTCTCGGCGCGCAGGAAGTAGCCATCCCTGGGCTTGCGGAAACTGCGCGCGAGGCGCAGCACGCGGTGCAGGGACGACTCCGAGCGGGCGGTCGACAACTGGAAATTCTTCGTCCCCCCTTCAGGGCTGTACCCCAGCGCCAGCGCGATGGCCTCCAGCACCGTGGACTTGCCGGCGCCGTTCTCGCCGACGAAGAACGTGACATCGGGATGGAATTCGATGCACCCCAGTTCGCCGACCGCCGCGATGTTGTACGGGTAGGCATCGAAGTCGATCGCGGCGTCCGGATCGATGCAGGCGGTTTGCAGATAGGGCTTGGCGGCGAGGTTCATGATGGCGGCTCGATTTCCGTCGTTGCGTGATGATAGCCGCGGGCACCAACATATTCTTCGTCCGGGGGAATAAACTCGATCGTCGCTCCGTATATCAGGTGTAGCCCCCTCAACCCCGAACGGAGAACAACATGAAAACCCGTACCCTGCTCGCCGCGCTGTCCCTGCTGCTCGCCACCGGAACCACCTGGGCTGGAGGCGCACCGGTCAAGGCCGCCAACGGCGTACTGGTCGGCGCCAACGACATGACGCTGTACACCTTCGACAAAGACATGGCCGGCAGCGGCAAGAGCGTCTGCAACGGCCCGTGCGCCACCAACTGGCCGCCGCTGACGGCCGCCGCCGATGCAAGAGCGGACGGCGATTACAGCATCATCACCCGTGACGACGGCGCCCGGCAGTGGGCGTTCAGGGGCAAGCCGCTGTACTACTGGGTCAAGGACCAGAAGCCCGGCGACATGAGTGGCGACGGCTTCAACGGCGTCTGGAAAGCCGCCAAGCCCTGATCGCCGTGAGCCGCCGCGACGCCATCATTGCCGAGATTCCCCGTCTGCGCCGCTACGCGCGGGCGCTGACGGGGCGCACCGACGCGGCCGACGACCTGGTGCAGCAGACCCTGGAGCGGGCGCTGGAGAAATGGCGCTTCTGGCAGCGCGAACGCGCGCTGCGCCCGTGGCTGTTTTCCATCATGCACAACCTGCGGATCGACACCCTCCGCGGCGAAGCGCGCATCGAGTACCGCGATGACGAGACCTTGCCCGAACTGGCGCAGCGCGCCGACCAGGACGATGCCCTCGAACTGCGCGACCTCGACCGCGCGCTGGCGCTATTGCCCATCGAGCAGCGTGAAATCCTGTTGCTGGTGGGGCTGGAAGAACTGTCCTACGCCGACGTCGCGCGGGCACTGAATGTTCCGCCGGGCACGGTGATGTCGCGCCTGTCGCGTGCCCGCGCCCGGCTCAAGGCCATACTGGCGGGGGAAGCCACGCCGCAACTGAAAGTGGTCAAGTCATGAACGCGCCCATCTCCGAACCAGACCTGCACGCCTACGCCGACGGACGACTAGCCGGCGCGCGCCTGACGCAGATGGAAACCTGGCTGGCCGCGCACCCCGAACGTCGCGCCGAGGTCGACGCGTGGCGGAGGCAATCGGCGCAACTGCACCGCGCCTACGATGCCGTTCTCAACGAAGCAATCCCGGCACGCCTGATGCCGCCCGCCAACCCGCCGCGCTGGCTCGAATCACGCAGCGTGGCCGCCATGGCGTGGCTGATGCTCGGCGCGCTCATCGGCTACCTCAGCGGCACGCACCCCACGCAGCAGGACACGCCCCACGCACCCGCCGCCAGCCTGCCGCGCATGGCCGCCGTCGCCCATGCCGTGTACACCCCCGAAGTGCGCCATCCGGTGGAAGTCGGTGCCGACCAGGAAGCGCATCTGGTCGCCTGGCTCTCCAAACGACTCGGCACCCCACTCAAGCCCCCGCACCTCGACCAGGCCGGCTACCAACTGGTCGGCGGCCGGCTGCTGGCGGGGGACAGCGGCGAAGTCGCGCAGTTCATGTACGAGAACGCGGACAAGACCCGCCTGACCCTGTACATCCAGCCGCAGGCGGCGCAAACCACCGACACCAGCTTCCGCTACGCCCGCGAGAACGGCATCGACGTGTTCTACTGGGTCGAAGACCGCTACGGCTATGCCCTGTCGGGCAACACCGGACGGGACGACATGCTTGGACTGGCGACGCTGGTGTATCGGCAGATCGCGGAACGGTAGCGCGGTCTTACGGGCGCCCGGCCAAGAAAAAGCCGCCGACTTCATGTTGAAATCAGCGGCTTCACGAATCTGGCGCGCCCGAGACGATTCGAACGTCCGACCCCTGCCTTCGGAGGGCAGTACTCTATCCAGCTGAGCTACGGGCGCGTGGGGGTTGATGCGAGTGGGAGCACCCGATCAAGGGGCGGAAGGATATACCGGTTTGTCCGCCAAGTCCATTGCGGCATGGATGGTTTGGACTGAGTCAACGCTATAATCGGCACCCCCGTGTACCCGCCCAGAGGATCCAGCATGTCCATACCCAGCGTTTCCGCCGCCGCGCAGCGGTACTCCGGTATTTCCGTGACCGTCATCACTGCCCTTGCTGCGCTGCAATTGACCGGTTGCGGCAAGGCGCCGCAGGTCGATCATGAGCTGACCGCGACGCTGATCCAGCCGGTGGCGCGAGTGGAGCTGAAGGTCGCGACAGTGGCGGCGGGCAATCGCACCGGCGAGCAGGTGGTCAAGGCGCTGTGTTCGGCCTGTCACGACTCGGGTGCGCTGCAGGCGCCGCGCACCGGCAACGCGGACGACTGGGCGCCGCGCCTGGCCAAGGGGCTGGAGCAACTGGTGGCTTCGGCCACCAACGGCGTGGGGGCGATGCCGGCACGCGGCGGTGGCACGGACCTGACCGACACCGAGGTCAAGCGGGCGGTGGTGTATCTACTCAACCAGGCGGGGGGCAAATTCACCGAGCCGCCGCTGGAGTAAGCCCCGCCGCAGAACGGGTCATCTATTTCGCGCCAGCCTCGCGCTGGTCCAGCATGTCCATCAGCTTCGCCAGCCGGGCGCGCCCTTCTTCGCGTGACACCGGGGTGTTGGACTTGCGGTCGTGCATGCGCACGTCGTCGCCCATTTCGCTGGTGAAGCGCGAGGCTTCGCAGGCGCGGAATTCCTTGCCGGCCTTGCGCCGCTCGCACCAACTGATGTCGAGGGTGCGCTGGGCGCGGGTGATGCCGACGTACATCAGGCGGCGTTCTTCCTCGATCTTGTCCTCGTCGATGCTCGACTGGTGGGGCAGCAGCCCTTCCTCGACTCCGATCATGAACACGTGCTTGAACTCCAGTCCCTTGGCCGCGTGCAGGGTGGCGAGCTGCACGCCGTCAAAGTCCGGGTCTTCCTTGTCGAGCATCGAGATCAGCGCGATGGTCTGGGTCAGTTCGAGCAGGTTCTTGCCGTCTTCGTCACCCTTGCGCCCCAGCCAGCCCATGAAGTCGCGCACGTTGTTCCACTTCGATTCGGCTTCGCGCGTGTCGAGGTGTTCGAACAGCCACGCTTCATAGCGGATCGCGCCAACCAGGTCTTCAAGCACGCGCGCGGCCGGTTCGCGCTCGGCGCGATGCTGGATGCGGTTGATGAAGTTGGCGAACTCCTGCACCAGCTCCAGTTGCCGGGCATTCAGATGCTGGGCTGCGCCTTCCTCGAAGAGCGCCGCGAACAGGCTCACGTGGCGCTCGCCGGCGTAGCGCCCGAGCGCCTCCAGCGTGCTCGCCCCGACCCCGCGCCGGGGCATGGTGATGGCGCGGATGAAGGCCAGATCATCGTCGGGATTCACGATCAGGCGCAGATAGGCGATCAGGTCGCGGATCTCGGCCTTGTCGAAGAACGACTGGCCGCCCGAGATCACATACGGAATCTTGTGGTTACGCAGTTGTTGCTCGATCAGCCGCGCCTGGTGGTTGCCCCGGTACAGCACCGCGTAGTCGGCGTAGCGGGTGCGGTGTTCGAACTTGTGCGCCGAGATCTTCATCGCGACCCATTCGGCTTCGTGCTCGGCGTCGCGCGAGGCGGTCACGACGATCTGCTCGCCCGGCCCGTGATCAGACCACAAACGTTTCTCGAACAGTTTCTCGTTGTTCGCGATCAGCGTGTTGGCGGCGTGCAGGATGCGCGCCGAGGAGCGGTAGTTCTGCTCCAGCTTGATGACCTTGAGCTGGGGGTAGTCGAGCTTCAGTTGCCTGAGGTTCTCGACATCGGCGCCGCGCCAGGCGTATATGGCCTGGTCGTCGTCACCCACCGCCGTGAAGGCGCCGCGCACCCCCGCCAACTGGCGCAGCAGCCGGTACTGGGCGCGGTTGGTGTCCTGGTACTCATCCACCAGCAAGTAGCGCAGGCGGTTCTGCCAGCGCTCGCGCACCTCGGGATTGTTCTCGAACAGGCGCACCGGCAACGAGATCAGGTCGTCGAAATCGACCGCCTGGTAGGCGCGCAGGGTGCGCTCATATTCGACATAGAGCTTGGCGGCGGTGCCCGCCAGCTCGTTGTCGGCCAGCACCGCCGCCTCTTCGGGCGCGATCATCATGTTCTTCCATGCCGAGATCTGCCACTGCAACGGCTTGGCGATGCCCTTGTCCGCCGCGCCGGCGATGTCAGCGACGATCTGCACCGTGTCGGACGCATCCAGAATGGAGAACTGCGGTTTGAGTCCGCAGTGGGCCGATTCCTGGCGCACGATGCGCACCCCCAGCGCGTGGAAGGTGCACACGGTCAGCCCCTTGGGCGCGCGTCCGCCCATCAGCCCGGCGACACGGGCCTGCATTTCCTTGGCCGCCTTGTTGGTGAAGGTGATCGCGGCGATGTTGGCCGGGTTGATGCCGCACTGCTCGATCAGCCACGCGATCTTGTGCGTGATGACGCGGGTCTTGCCGCTGCCGGCGCCGGCCAGCACCAGGCTGGGGCCATCGAGATAATGAATGGCTTCGCGCTGTGGCGCGTTGAGAAGGGTGGACATTGGTGGTGGGCGGTTCTCGGTTGGGCACGGCGGCGGCGGCGGGCGCCAAGCGTGGATTCTACCCGAGCGGCGGCAGCGTTCCGCCCGCCCCCGTCATGACCACCACCGATGCGATTTTGCGGTGTTGCTTCACATGCTGCGCAAAAGCTCTCAGAATGAACGACACTATCCAGACACACGGCATCGGCGACTCCATGAAATCCAGCTTTATTGCCGCGCTCGCGCTCGTACTGCTGGGCGCTGCGGGCCTTTACACTTTTTCGCAACGCCCTTCCGCGCCGGACGTGAGTTTCACAACCCTGAACGGCGAAACCGTCACGACCGGACAGTTGCGCGGCAAGGTGGTGTTGGTGAATTTCTGGGCCACCACCTGCACCACCTGCATCAAGGAAATGCCGCACCTGGTCGGCACTTACGAGAAGTTCGCGGCCCGTGGCTTCGAGACCATCGCGGTGGCCATGGAGTACGACGTACCGTCGCAGGTCAAGGCCTACGCAGAACGCAACGCCCTGCCGTTCAGGATCGCGCTCGACACGCGCGGCGAGGTAGCGCGCGGCTTCAACGACGTGCGCCTTACCCCGACGACGTTTCTTATGGACAAGCGCGGCAAGATCGTGCACAAATACCTGGGCGAGCCGGATTTCAACAAGCTGCATACCGTGCTCGACCAGCTGTTGAGCGAACCGGCCTGAACCACGGCCGCCGCCAGCGGCACTCGCGCAGTCGCGCGACGGCCCGACCGAGACCAACGCAGTGCCCGTCACCGCGTCATGTGTTCCACTGCAGGAGCTGTCGAAAATGATGACCAAGACCCTATCCGAAGAGCACTGCCCGAGCGAAGCAGAGGTTCTGGCGATGCCCGCAGCCGACTATATGAACGCAAGGCAGATGGAATTCTTCCGCCAGTTGCTGGTACGCATGCGTGAAGAGCTGCTGGAGAACGGCCAGAGCACCATCGCCCATCTGCAGGAGACCGAGGCCACGCCGGACGAGGCCGATCGCGCTACCCAGGAAGAGGAGCATGTGCTGGAGCAGCGCATCCGCGACCGCGAGCGCAAGCAACTGCACAAGATCGACAGTGCGCTGCACCGCATCGCCATCGGCACCTACGGCTATTGCGAAGAATCGGGCGAGCCCATCGGTTTGCGCCGCTTGCTGGCGCGCCCCACCGCCACCTTGAGCATAGAAGAGCAGGAACGCCACGAACGCGCCGAGCGCCTGTTCCGCTGAGCAGCGCCCTGAGGGGCGCCTCGACATCGCCGAGCTACCGCGCGGAGGCGACGAGAATTCCGTACCGAGGGGCCGTAGGAGGGGCTTTTGCCCCGAATGACACTGTTGTCGCGGCTGAAGCCGCTCCTACGAGGCGCTTCAGCCAGCTCGCGGCCGACGCGGTATTTTCCCAACCCCTCAGATCACACCCGCGCCATGCGCCTGCAGGTCGGCCCAGTAGCTGGAGCGCACCATCGGGCCGCTGGCGACGTTCTTGAAGCCCATCTTCAGCGCTTCGGTTTCGTACATCTTGAAGATATCCGGGTGCGGGTAGCGCAGCACCGGCAGGTGGCCGGTGGACGGCTGCAGGTACTGACCTATGGTCAGCATGTCGACGTCGTGGGCGCGCAGGTCGCGCAGCACGTCGAGGATTTCCTCGTCGGTTTCGCCCAGCCCCACCATCAGCCCCGACTTGGTCGGCACTTCCGGGTGCATGCGCTTGAACTCCTTGAGCAGCTTCAGCGAATAGGCGTAGTCGGCGCCGGGACGGGCCTGCTTGTACAGCCTCGGCACCGTTTCGAGGTTGTGGTTCATCACGTCGGGCGGCGTCTGGCCGAAGATCTCCAGCGCGATCTCCATGCGCCCGCGAAAGTCGGGCACCAGCACTTCGATGCTGGTTTTCGGCGAGGCGGCGCGGATCGCCGCAATGCAGTCGACAAAGTGCTGGGCCCCACCATCGCGCAGATCATCGCGGTCGACGCTGGTGACCACTACGTAGTTCAGGCGCATCGCCGCCACGGTCTTGCCCAGTTCGGCCGGTTCGTCGACGTTGAGGGGCTCGGGACGGCCATGCCCGACATCACAGAACGGGCAGCGACGGGTGCAGATGTCGCCCATGATCATGAAGGTCGCGGTGCCCTTGCCGAAGCACTCATGGATGTTGGGACACGAGGCTTCCTCGCACACGGTGTGCAGCTTGTGCTCGCGCAGCGCCGATTTGATCTCGTTGAAGCGCCCCGCCTCTTCACCCGCGCCGAGCTTGATGCGGATCCAGTCGGGTTTCTTGAGGCGTTCGGCCGGGACGATCTTGATCGGGATGCGGGCCGTCTTGGCGGCGCCGCGCTGCTTGCGTTCTGGGTTTTCCATGTTGATTCTCTTGCGATACTCACTCTGTGGTCGTTCTATCGGGCAGGCGGCAGCAGGCGCTCCAGGTGCATGAGCAATGCTTCTCCCACCTCATCGACGCTCGCGTTTACGCCGAAATCCGCGAGTCGTATGGTTTTCAGTCCTTCGTAGCCGCATGGATTGATCCACCCGAAGGGCTCCAGATCCAGGTCGACGTTCAGCGCCAGGCCATGATAACTGCAGCCGTTGCGCACGCGCAGGCCCAGCGCCGCGATCTTGGCCCCGTCCACGTACACTCCGGGTGCCCCCGGCAGGCGTTGGGCGCGCACGCCGTATTGTGCCAGACAGTCGATCAGCGCCTGCTCCATCAAGGTCACCATTTCGCGCACCTTGATATGGCGGCGGGCCAGATCGACCAGCAGATACACCACCAACTGACCAGGTCCATGGTAGGTAATCTGGCCACCCCGGTCGATACGCACCAGCGGTATGCCGGTGTCGCGCAACAGGTGTTCGGGCTTGCCCGCCTGCCCCAGCGTGTACACCGGGGGGTGCTGCAACAGCCAGATCTCGTCCGGCGTGGTGGCGTCGCGCCCGGCCGTGTACGCGCGCATCGCATCCCAGCACGGCTGGTACTCGACCAGCCCCTTGCGTCTGACGCGCAGCGCCAGGGCGCAATCGCCGTCGTCCGCCAGTGCGTTCCCAGACTGTCCGGTCACAGCACGACCTTGACCATGGGGTGGGCACTCAACTCGCGATAGAGCGCGTCGAGCTGCGCCTGCGACAGCGCGCGCACGGTGCAGGTCAGCGCGAGATAGTTGCCATTGCGCGACGGGCGCATCTGCATGGAGGCGACGTCAAACGCCGGATCGTGCGCCTGCACGATCCGCGCGACGGTCTGGGCGAAATCGTCCACGCGCGCGCCCATGATCTTGATCGGAAAATCACACGGAAACTCGATCAGGGTGGGGCGACTCTGTTCAGACATGCTGCGGCTCCACTCGCGGTCAATAAACGTGCGCGGAAATTACAGACTCTTGATCCACAGCATCAGCGCATCCCACAAACGGCCGAAGAAACCCGCCTGCGGCACGTCCGCCAGCGCCACGACCGGGTACTCGCCTATCTCCCGGCCTTCCAGGCTGAGCTTGAGCGTGCCGACCTCCTGCCCTTTCTGGATGGGCGCGAGTACCGGCTGGTGACTGGACAACACCGCTTCGATCTTGTCCGACTGCCCCTTGGGCAGCGACATCACGAAGTCCTGCAGGAAGCCGACCTGGACTTCATTCTCGGTACCCTTCCACACGCGAAAGCGCGACACGTCCTTGCCGCCCTCGTACAGCCTGACCGTATCGAAGAACTGGAAGCCGTAGTTGAGCAACTTGAGCGATTCCTGCGCGCGCACCCCTTCCGACTCGGCACCGAGCACGATGGAGATCAGGCGGCGCGGCCCGCGCAGCGCGGTCGACACCAGGCAGTAGCCGGCGGCCTTGGTGTGTCCGGTCTTCATCCCGTCCACGCCGGGATCCAGCCACAGCAGGCGGTTGCGGTTGGGCTGGGTGATGCCGTTGTAGGTGTATTCCTTGATCGAGTACAGGGGATAGAACTCAGGGAAATCCCGCACCAGCGCGGACGCCAGCAGCGACAGGTCGGCGGCGGTGGTGTACAGATTCTCGTCGGGCAGGCCAGAACTGTTGGTGAAGTGCGAATTCTTCATCCCGAGGCGGCGCGCCTCCTCGTTCATCATGTGCGCGAAGGCTTCCTCGGTGCCGGCGATCAGCTCGGCCAGCGCGACGCAGGCATCGTTGCCCGACTGGATGATCACGCCGTGCAGCAACTGCTCCACCGTGACTGGTTTAAGCGGTTCGACGAACATGCGCGAGCCGGTCATGCGCCACGCCTTGTCGGACACCGGCACTTCCTGTTCCAGCTTGATGGTGCCCGCCTTGAGTGCCGAAAACGCGAGGTAGGCCGTCATCAGCTTGGTCAGCGATGCCGGCTCGATGCGCTCGTCCTGTTTGTGCGCGGCCAGCGCCTGCCCGGTCTGGTGGTCGACCAGCAGCCAGGCATTGGCCGCGAGCGACGGCGCCGGGGGTGTCTGGGCATGGAGGGTGGCGGAAAACACGAAGCACAGCAGGGAGACTAGAAAGCGCATGAGTACCTGACGAATATCGGATGAAAGAAGTGAGCGTGGCGCCGGAATGCCAGAGGCGGGGTATTGTCCCGCACCCGCATGGCCAGACCTGCAACAGGGTGTGTAAGTTCAGCGTATCACGACAAAGGGCTGCAGATTGAGCAAGGCGCCGATGCGCACCGCCTCGCGGCGCGCCTCGTCGGCGGAGGTGAATGGACCAAGCTGCAGGCGATAGCGCCCTCCGTCATCGAGCAGATGCAGCCGGTCGGCGAACAACCCCATTTCATTGCGCACCCGTTCGACCAGTCCTTCCGCACCGGCAGGCGTGGCATACGCGCCGAGTTGCAGATAGGCGCCGCTGGCGCCGGACTCACCGCGCGCGGGCAGGACGCCCGGCAAGGTCGCGCCCGCGGGGGCGGACTGGATCGCGGGGGCCGGCGCGATCGCCAGAGATGGCGCGGGCACGGCAGTGGTATCGGCCATGCGGGGGCCCTCGAAGTCCTCGGGCATGATGGCCTCGACCTCGACCTCGGCACTGCCGGCGTTGATGTAGCCGAGCCGGTGCGCCGCCGCGTACGACAGGTCCATGATGCGGCTGCGCAGGAAGGGTCCGCGATCGTTGACCCGCACCACGACGCTGCGGCCGTTGGCCAGGTTGGTCACGCGCGCGTAACTGGGCAGCGGCAGGGTCGGGTGTGCCGCCGACATCGCATACATGTTGTAGGGTTCGCCGATCGAGGTCGGCTTGCCGTGGAAGCGTCGCCCGTACCAACTGGCGCGCCCACGCTCACGATAGGGTTGCACCGTAGCCATCGGCACGAACCGCTGCCCCAGCGCGGTGTAGGGACGCAGCGCGGCACGATGCAAAGGTTCCTCGCGCGGCGTGGCATCGGGAATGTCGTCGAGATTGGCGGGCACCTCCGCGTGCGGGCCATCGTCCTTGTAGTAGCCGCCGCCCTGGGGTGCGACGCCGGCGCCGCTGCTCCCATCCTGCGGACGCGACCCATCCCCCCGTGGCGGGCTGGAGCCACAGCCAACCAGCGCCGCCGCCATCAGCATCGCCACACCGTACCGGATCCACCCCAACCCCTTCACCACCATTCATTCCTTCGCCGCAACGCGACTGCGCTCGATGCTCATCAACATGCCGACGCCGACGCACAGCGTCACCAGCGCCGTGCCGCCGTAACTGATGAACGGCAAAGGCACGCCCACCACCGGCAGAATTCCGCTGACCATGCCCATGTTAACAAAAGCATAGGTGAAGATGATCATCGTGACGGCCCCGGCGAGCAGACGCCCGCCCAGCGTCGGGGCGCGCGCGGCGATGACGAAGCCGCGCAGCAGCAACACGATGTAGCCGGCGATCAGCACCAGCGCCCCCACCAGACCAAACTCCTCGGCCAGCACCGAGAAAATGAAATCGGTATGGCGCTCGGGGATGAACGACAGGTGGGTCTGGGTACCATCCATCCACCCCTTGCCATACAAGCCGCCGGAGCCGATCGCGATGGTGGACTGGATGATGTGGAAGCCCTTGCCCAGCGGGTCCTGGGTCGGGTCGAGCAAAGTGCATACGCGCTGCTTCTGATACTCGTGCAGCACTTGCCAATCAAATCCGGGCTGGCACAGATGGTCGCCGAAGCCGACAATGGCGCCGACTCCGAGCAAGCCGGCGAGCGCCACCGGGACGATAAGCTTCCACGAAAAGCCGGCGAAGAACATCACGTACACGCCCGCCGCCGCCACCAGCACACTAGTACCTAGATCGGGCTGCACCACGATCAACCCCAGCGGCAACGCCAGCAGCACCCCCGCCACGGCGAACTCTCGCATCCGGATCGCGTCCTCGCGCAACTGGAAATACCACGCCAGCGTCAGCGGCACCGCGATTTTCATCAGCTCCGACGGCTGTATCCGGATGAATCCGAGATTGAGCCAACGGCGTGCCCCCTTGGACACCTCGCCTGCGGTCACCACCCCGATCAGCAGCAACACCCCGGCCAGGTACAACGGCAGCGCGAATGACAACAGGCGCCGCGGCGGCACCATGGCGACCAGCCACATCGCACTCAGGGCCACCGCGAAATGCATGCGCAGGTTGTCCAGCCGCTCCGGCGAGGCGCTCATCATCAGCACGTAAGAGTATCCAAGCAAGCCCGCCAGCGTCAGCAACAGCAGCGGATCGATAGCCCGCACCGCCGCGCGCAGCAACGCCAGCGGATGGAAACGCCATTCGCTCATGCGGCACCCTCCGCGATCGGCAACACCTTCGTATCGGGCATCATTGCTCCAGCTCCGCTGCCGCCGCTTCGTCGCCTTCTGTCGCGGCACCCTTGATCGGCTTGCCGAGCAGATAGTAGTCCATCACCAGGCGCGCCACCGGCGCCGCCGATTGCGAACCAAAACCACCATTCTCGACCACCACCGCGATTGCGATCTTCGGATCGTGCGCCGGCGCAAACCCGATGAACCACGAGTGATCGCGCAAACGCTCGGTCACCTGACCTTCCACGTAACGCTGACCGCGCAGCGAATAGACCTGGGCGGTGCCGGTCTTGCCGCCGGCCTCGTACCGGGCATCGGCGAACACACGTGCCGCGGTCCCGATTTTTGCCACGTCGACCATGGCCTGGCGCACCGCTTTCAGGTGCGCCTCACGCACCGGGATGCGGGCCACGGGTTGCGGCTCGATCACCTCGCGCGCGCCGCTCTGGGTGTTCACGACATGCTTGACCACGTGGGGACGAAACACCGCCCCGCCATTCAGTACCGTCGCCAGCGCGTTGGCCATCTGCAGCGGAGTGTAGGCGTTGTAGCCCTGACCGATGCCCACCGACAGGGTCTCGCCGCCGAACCATTGCTGGTGCTCCTTGCGGCTGAAGCGCTCGCGCTTCCACTGGGGCGAGGGCAGCACCCCGCCCGCCTCGCCCGGCACGTCAATACCGGTGCGCCGCCCGAAGCCGAATGGTTCCATGAAGCGCGCGATCGTATCAATGCCAAGATCATGGGCGAGCTGGTAGTAGTAGGTATTGCACGAATACACGAGGGAGCGATGCAAATCGACCTGGCTCTGACACCTGGACTTGCGATCGAGGAAGCGCAGGCCGAAGATCGTGAACACCCCCTGATTGCCGAACTGCTGCGTGAGATCCCGCTTGCCGCTTTCCAGCCCCGCCAGCGCCATGAACGGTTTGAAGGTGGACCCCGGCGGGTAGGTACTGTAGATCGCCCGGTTGAGCAACGGGTGGTCGGGCGAATCGCTGAGCGCGCGCCAGTCCGCCACGGAAATGCCATCCACAAACAGATTCGGGTCGAACGCGGGGGTCGACGCCAGCGCCAGCACACCGCCGGTTTCCGGCTCGATCGCGACAACCGCGCCACGGCGCTCGCCCAGCGCCGCTTCGGCCGCTTTCTGCAGGCCGATGTCCAGGCTCAACTCCAGGTCGTAGCCGGGCGTCGCCGGTACCCGCGACATGAGCCGCACCGCCCGCCCGCCGGCGTTGATCTCGACCTGCTCTATCCCGGTGGTGCCATGCAGGCGCGATTCATAGCTCAGTTCCAGGCCGCTCTTGCCTATGTACTCGGTGCCGCGATACTTGGCGGTTTCCTCGCGTTCGTCGATACGCTGCAGATCGCGCTCATTGATGCGCCCGATATAGCCGACCACGTGCGCGGCGGATTCGCCCATCGGGTAATCGCGGAACAACCGCGCCCGCACCTCCACACCGGGAAAGCGGAAGCCGCGCGCCACCACGCGTGCCACCTCGGTGTCGCTCAGATGCGTGCGCAGCGGCACGCTCTCGAAGTACTTGCTGTCCTGCAGCAAGCGGCGAAAGCGCTTGCGATCACGCTCATCGACCTTGATCACCTGTGCCAGAGCGTCGATAGTGGCCTCCAGGTTGTCGACCCGTGACGGATTGATTTCCAGCGTAAACGATGAATAGTTGCGCGCCAGCAACACCCCCTTGCGGTCGTAGATCGTGCCGCGATTGGGCACCACCGGCAAAACCGCGATGCGATTGCCTTCGGCACGCGCGTGGAAGTAATCGTAGCGGGCCACCTGCAGGTAGTAGAAGCGCGCGCCCAGCACGCCAAAGCACAGCAGCACGAACAACGCGGCCACCACCACGCGGCGGCGCAGTGCCGAAATTCGCTCATCCGGGCGGCGGAATTCACGCGCGTGCACGGGTTTGCCTATCCCGGATGTTTCGTGAATGCACGTGATGATCGCGCCGGGATTTGTTTCGTAGGGGAATTCCGCGAAGAAGCGGCGTAGTGGTTCGTACGCCCGACTGAGCGGGATTTCCATACGGAACAAAGACCAAGCGAGGGCGCGTGCAATTCATGAAATATCCGGGCTATATCGGTCGGTTGTCGTCACGCTCGACCGGCCTGTACTGGGGCAGCAGCAACACCACGCTAAGGGGCATCCACAGCAGCGTGCCACTGAAGCTCGACAGGAAATACCACCATCCCGGAAACTCCGCCCCGCCCACCATCCGCACCACCACCATGATGATCTGGCTCAACAGCAACAACGGCAACACGTGCAGGGCCTGCTGCGGCGAGGGGAACCACAGCACGCGGCGCGACACCGACGATGCGAGGTAGGCGAGCACCACGTAAGCCAACGCGAACTGGCCCATCGCCGCGCCGTGCCCGATATCGACCAGCACCCCGAACACAAACGCCGTCCCCATGCCGACCCGCAGCGGTTCGCGCACGCACCAGAAGGCCAGCACCACCGCCACCCAGTCGGGCAACCCCGGCAGCCTGCCGGTCGGGATATAGCTCAGCCCCAGCGCCACAAGCAGACTCAGATAGACGTACCAGCTCTGGGCGGGCAGCAGGATGCGGTTGGAGCGGTGTGTCGGCTGCATCCCTTACGTCCCCTTGTCAGGCGCGCCGACGGTGTCGACGCTGCGCTTGATCTCGGTGGCCGGATCGGGGCGAGCGGGCGGCGCTTGATCCGGCCCCAGTACCAGCACCTGCACCGTGCCTTCGGTGTGTGCGATCGGCTCGGCGAATACCTTGACGAACACATCGTCGCCGGCCTCGACGGCCACGACGTGCGCCACCGGCAAGCCCGCGAGGAAAACCCCATCCAGCCCCGAGGTCACCAGGCGATCACCGGCCACGATGTCGGAGTTGTTCTCGACGAAGCGCAGTTCCATCCGGTTGCTGCCCGCGCCCACCAGTACGCCGCGCACGCGACTGCGTTCGACCTGCACATGTACGGCCTGATCCTTGTCGGTCAACAGCGTCACCTCGGACTGCACCGGATAGACCCTGGTCACCTGCCCTATCATGCCGCGCGCATCGAGCACCGCCAGCCCGGCGACCACGCCATGAGCGCTGCCCCGGTCGAGGATGACCTTGCGGGCAAACGGATCGGGAGCGTCGTACAGGATTTCGGCCGCGACGCTACGCACCGCGAAGCTGCGCGCCATGTCAAGCAAACCGCGCAACTCGTGGTTGTCGCGCTCGATCTGGGAGAAGCGCAGCAGGCGCTGCGCCGCTTCGACCTGATGGCGCCGCAATTCCGCGTTTTCCACCTGGACTTCGACCAGGGTCGCAAAATAAACGGCGGCGTTGCGCAGGAAGTCAGCCGGTGCCGCCGCGGCGAGTTGCAGCGGATGGGTCACGACCGACAACCCCTGGCGCACCACTTCGAGATAGCGAAAGCGCAGGTCAGCCACCAGCATGACCAGGCACAGCGCGACGAACACCATCAGCCGCGCCAGGGGCGTCGGGCCTCGCTTGAATATCGGCGGTGACTGATGGCCAACCAGGGACATCGTTACAGCGGCGCAAAGGGTACCGGCTCACCGGTCACCCAGGCTCCGGCAGAGGCGTTATTCGGATGCAAAGATGGAGCTGAGCGAATCCATCTTCTCCAGCGCCATCCCGCAGCCGCGCGCGACGCAGGTCAGAGGCTCGTCCGCGACGATGACCGGCAGCCCGGTCTCTTCCATCAGCAGGCGGTCCAGATCGCGCAGCAGCGCGCCGCCGCCGGTCAGCACCATGCCGCGCTCGGCAATGTCGGCGCCCAGTTCGGGCGGGGTCTGCTCCAGCGCGATCTTGACCGCCGAGACGATCTGGTTGAGCGGTTCGGTCACCGCTTCGAGTACTTCGTTACTCGAAATGGTGAAGCTGCGCGGTATGCCCTCGGCCAGGTTGCGCCCTTTCACCTCGAGTTCGCGCACCTCCGATCCGGGGAAGGCCGAACCGATGCCCTTCTTGATGTTCTCCGCCGTGGTGTCACCGATCAACATGCCGTAGTTGCGGCGGATGTAGTTGATGATGGCTTCGTCGAACTTGTCGCCGCCGACGCGCACCGAACCGCTATAGACCATGCCGCCCAGCGAGATCACGCCAACCTCGGTGGTACCGCCGCCGATATCGACCACCATCGAGCCGGTGGCTTCGGACACCGGCAGACCGGCGCCGATCGCGGCCGCCATCGGCTCCTCGATCAGATACACCTGGCTTGCGCCCGCCGCGAGGGCCGCGTCGCGGATCGCGCGGCGCTCGACCTGGGTGGAGCCGCACGGCACGCAGATGATGATGCGCGGGCTGGGCGAGAACATCCGCGAGTCGTGCACCTTCTTGATGAACTGCTTGATCATCTGCTCGGTGACGACGAAGTCGGCGATCACGCCGTCTTTCATCGGCCGGATCGCGTTGATGTTGCCCGGCGTCTTGCCCAGCATCTGTTTTGCCGCGGCGCCGACCGCCTGTATGGTCCGTTTGGCGTTGGGACCGCCTTCGGTACGTATCGCGACCACCGAAGGCTCGTCGAGCACTATGCCCTTGCCCCTCACGTAGATCAGGGTATTGGCGGTACCGAGGTCGATCGCCAGATCACTGGAAAAGTAGGAACGCAAGAATCCAAACATGAAAGATCCTGAAACCGCTGGAAGTGAGCTCTAACCGAGCCGATACATGCCGCCCGAACAGGCGGAAACGATTATGATAACCTACAAATCTTTAAGGATTAAGCCGCATTTGTAAACGTATGTCGCTCTCAATTGAACAGGTTATGCGCGTCGCGGGACTGGCCCGGATCGAACTCGCGGACGACGAAGCCGAAGCCACCCGCGCCAAACTCAACAGCATCCTGCAACTGATAGAACAGTTGCAGGCCGTCGACACACGCGGCATCGAGCCGATGAGCCATCCGCAGGACGTGGCGCAACGGTTGCGCGACGACGTCGCCACCGAATGCGACGCCCGTGACGCGTTTCAGGCCATCGCCCCACGCACCGAAAACGGGCTGTATCTGGTCCCCAAAGTCATCGAGTAAGGCCACCGCGCACCACCGGCCCAGCCCTCCAGCCTCCTCCGCACGCACGCTTTGCAGCACACCCACACATGATCAACGCCAGCCTGACCGAACTGCGCGCGGCGCTCGATACGCGCAAGATATCAAGCGCCGAGCTCGCCACCCTGTTCCTGGACCGCATCGAACGCCTCCAGCCCGCGCTCAACGCCTTCATCACCGTCGACCGCGAGCGCGCGCTGGACGCCGCGCGCGCGGCCGATGCCCGCATCGCCGCTGGTACCGCCGGGCCGCTGACCGGCATCCCGCTGGCACACAAGGACGTGTTCTGCACCCAAGGGCTGCTCACCAGTTGCGGCTCGAAGATGCTGTCCAATTTCGTCAGCCCCTACGATGCGCACGTGGTCAGCCTGCTCAAGGCAGCCGGCACCGTGATGCTGGGCAAGACCAACATGGACGAGTTCGCGATGGGCTCATCCAACGAGAACTCGCACTACGGCCCAGTGCGCAACCCATGGGACACCGGGCGCATTCCCGGCGGTTCGTCGGGCGGCTCGGCCGCCGCCGTGGCCGCGCGCATGGTGCCGATGGCCACCGGCACTGACACCGGCGGCTCGGTGCGCCAACCCGCCGCGCTGACCGGCATCACCGGCATCAAGCCGACCTACGGCACGGTCAGCCGCTACGGCATGGTGGCCTACGCCTCGTCCTTCGACCAGGCCGGCGCGTTCGGCGCCTCGGCCGCCGACTGCGCCCTGCTGCTCGGCGCGATGACCGGCTTCGATCCGCGTGACTCCACCAGCCTCGAGCGCCCCGCCGCCGACTACACCCAGGCGCTGCAATCCGGCGCCTCCGCGACCACGCCGCTGGCCGGACTGCGCATCGGCGTCCCCGAGGAGTTCTTCGCCGACGGTCTCGATGACGACGTGCGCACCGCCGTCGAGGCCGCGCTGGCCGAGTACCGCAAGCTGGGCGCGCAAACGGTGGCGGTGAGCCTGCCCAACGCGCGCCTCGCCATTCCGGCCTATTACGTCCTGGCCCCGGCCGAGGCGTCGAGCAACCTGTCGCGTTTCGACGGAGTGCGCTACGGCCATCGCGCCGACAGCTACTCCGACCTGGACGACCTGTACCGCAAGAGCCGCAGCGAAGGCTTCGGCGCCGAGGTCCAGCGGCGCATCCTGATCGGCACCTACGTGCTGTCGCATGGCTATTACGACGCCTACTATCTGCAGGCGCAGAAGCTGCGCCGCCTCATCGCCGAGGACTTCCGCCGCGCCTTCACCCAGTGCGACGTGATCGCCGGCCCCACCAGCCCGTCCACCGCCTGGGCCATCGGCGCCAAGAGCGACGACCCGGTGCGGATGTATCTGTCCGACATCTACACGATCGCGGTCAACCTCGCCGGCCTGCCGGGGCTGTCCCACCCCTGCGGTTTCGGCAACGGCCACCTGCCGGTCGGCCTGCAACTGATCGGTGACTACTTCGACGAAGCCCGCCTGCTGGCGACCGCCCATGGCTACCAACAGGCGACCGACTGGCATCTGCGCCGGCCGGCCCTTGCTGACTGAAAGAGAACATCGAACCATGACTACACGTGACTGGGAAGTGGTTATCGGACTGGAAATCCATGCCCAGCTCAACACCGCCTCCAAGATCTTCTCCGGCGCCTCGACCGCGTTCGGCGCCGAACCCAACCGCCAGGCCTGCGCCGTTGACATCGCCCTGCCGGGCGTCTTGCCGGTACTCAATCGCGGCGCGGTCGAGCGCGCGATCCGCTTCGGCCTCGCGCTGGAATCGCAGATCGCCGCGAAAAGCGTCTTCGCGCGCAAGAATTACTTCTACCCCGATCTGCCCAAGGGATACCAGATCAGCCAGTTCGAGCTGCCGGTGGTGGTGGGTGGGCGCATCGCGATCCAGGTGGGCGACGGCGAACAACGCTACGAAAAATCCATCAACCTGACCCGCGCCCACCTTGAGGAAGACGCGGGCAAGAGCCTGCACGAAGACTTTCACGGCATGAGCGGCATCGATCTGAACCGTGCCGGCACGCCGCTGCTGGAGATCGTCTCCGAGCCCGAAATGAGCTCCTCCGCCGAGGCCGTCGCCTACGCCCGCGCCATGCATGCGCTGGTGCGCTGGATCGAGATCTGCGACGGCAACATGCAGGAAGGCTCGTTCCGCTGCGACGCCAACGTCTCGGTGCGCCGCCCCGGCGCGCCGCTCGGCACCCGGCGCGAGATCAAGAACCTCAACTCCTTCCGTTTCCTGCAACAGGCCATCGACTACGAAATCCAGTGGCAGATCGAAACCCTGGAGGACGGCGGGCGCATCACCCAGGCCACGGTCCTGTTCGACCCCGACAACGGCGAGACCCGCGTGATGCGCAGCAAGGAAGACGCTCACGATTACCGCTACTTTCCCGACCCCGACCTGCTACCGCTGGTGATCGACCCCGCGTGGGTGGACCAGGTGCGCGGCGCGATGCCGGAACTGCCGCAGGCCATGCGCGCGCGCTTCATGCGCGATTTCGGCCTGTCGGCCTACGACGCCGCGACCCTCACCGCGTCGCGTGAAGTCGCACTGTACTTCCAGGACACCATCGACGCCGCCGCCGGGCAACACGCCAAGCTGTGCGCCAACTGGGTCATGGGCGACCTCGCGGCGCGCCTGAACAAGGCCGAACTCGAAGTCGGCAACTCCCCGGTCACACCGGCGCAACTGGCGGGGCTGGTGCTGCGCATCGCCGACAACACGGTGTCCAACAACATCGGCAAAAAAGTCTTCGACGCGCTGTGGAATGGCGAAGGCGCCAGCGCCGATGCGATCATCGACGCCCAGGGCTTGCGCCAGGTCACCGACAGCGGCGCGATCGAGGCCATCGTCGACGAGGTGCTGACGGCCAACGAGAAATCCGTCGCGGAGTTTCGCGCGGGCAAGGAAAAAGCCTTCAACGCCCTGGTCGGGCAGATCATGAAGGCCAGTCGCGGCAAGGCCAACCCGGCCATCGTCAATGACATACTCCGGCGCAAGCTGGAAAGCTGACACGCCCTGAACGGAGAATTCGCCATGTCCTTACTCAGATCCATCGCGCTCGGTGCCCCTTTGCTTTTCGGAATAGCCGCGGTCCATGGCGCCCCCGACCTGCCCAAGCGCCAGCCGGGCCTCTGGGAAATGACAACGAACATGCCCCAGATGGGTGGCTTGGCCATGACCGTGCAGACCTGCGTGGACAGCACCACCGATGAACTGATGGCCAAACAGGGCGACGAAGCCCAGATCTGTGAAAAGCGCGACTACCGCCGCGACGGCGACCGGGTGGTATTCGAGGCGACCTGCAAGACCGATGGCTCCACCGTGCATGTCAAAGGGGTGTTCAGCGGCAACTTCGCCCACTCCTACAAGGGGAAGATAGACTCGACCTACACCCCACCCATCCACGGCATGGCGTCGTCGTCGATGACCATGGAAGGACGCTGGCTGGGTGCATGCAAGCCTGGGCAGAAGCCCGGCGACACGCAGATGATGGGAATGCCAGGCATGGGCAACATCAACATCCAGGAAATGATGAAGAACATGCCCAAGAACCCGAACTGATCCTTTTCCTCCCCGCTGCGGCAGCCTTCCGGCGTAGTCTTATAATTGCTGTTCAGCCACAAGCGGGGATATCGACCGATGTGCCAACTGCTGGGCATGAACTGTAATGTGCCGACCGACATCTGTTTTTCCTTCACCGGCTTCCAGGCACGCGGCGGACTGACCGATCATCACCAGGACGGTTGGGGCATCGCGTTCTTCGAGGGTCGCGGGGTACGGTTGTTTCTCGACCCGCAACCCAGCGCCCGCTCCCCGGTTGCCGAGTTGGTGCGCAGCTACCCGATCCGCTCCCTCAACGTCATCGCCCACATCCGCAGGGCCACCCAGGGCCGGATAAAGCTGGAGAACACGCACCCGTTCCAGCGCGAGCTGTGGGGCCAGTACTGGATCTTCGCGCACAACGGCAATCTGCTTGACTACGCTCCGCCGCTGAACGGACGCTTTGTCCCGGTCGGCAGTACCGACTCCGAACAAGCCTTCTGCCACCTGCTGCAGATGCTCGCCGAGCGATTTCCACACCAGCCGCCCGAGCCGCTGGCGCTGCACGCCGCACTGCGCGAGATCGCGATCCTGATCAGTCAATACGGCGAGTTCAATTTCCTGCTCTCCAACGGCGACCACCTGTTCGCCCACTGCTCCACCCGGCTCGCCTACATCATCCGCCAGGCGCCATTCACTGTCGCCCATTTGTCCGACCAGGACGTCAGCGTCGACTTCTGCGACGTCACCACCCCGAATGACCGGGTCGCGGTGATCGCGACCACTCCGATCACCGACAACGAAACATGGCAGATCATCCCCCCCGGCACGCTGCTGGCATTCCGCGATGGCGCGCCGGCAGCCCTGGGAGAGACCCGAACGGTCGCGGGCCGACCGTCGGCAGCCACCGCCGACGAACGGTCACCACTTCAAGAACCCGACACAAGAGGCTAAACTCCGATTTCATTTGCATCGGACCACCATCCATGCCTGATCAGCCCGAGTGTCCACTGTGCAACTCCCAGGCCGAGACACTCGTCTGGAATGCAGGCCCGTGCCGCGTCATACTGGTGTCCGACGCCGACTACCCCGGTTACTGTCGCGTCGTATGGAATGAACATGTTGCCGAAATGACCGATCTGTCGGCACCGGAGCGGGCCGTGCTGCTCGATACCGTATGCGCGACCGAAGCGGCGTTGCGTGCATTGCTGCAGCCGGACAAGATCAACCTCGCCAGCCTGGGCAACATGGTCCCGCACCTGCACTGGCACATCATCCCGCGCTTTCGCGACGACCGGCACTATCCGCAGGCCATCTGGGGCACCCCCCAGCGCGATGGCGTGCATCGCAGCGGTCCGGATCCGCACGCACTGGCGCAGCGTATCGCTGCCGCACTGAATGGTGCACCGGCAACGTCCATCGACAACCAACAACAAGACAGGAGACGGTCGCCCTCATGAAAAATTTCCGCACCCCCGCAGCATGCCTGGAAGCGCTGGAGCAACTGAATCCGATCAACGTCAACGAAACCCACGCGACCCTCTTCAGGATGCTCGAATGCCTGCTTGAGGACTCGCACCCGCCGGGCGAACACCTGCAGGTGCTGGAGGCCACGCGCCTGCCGCTGGAACTGGTGCAGGAAGAACTGGCCAAACGCTATGCCGCCCATCCACTGCCCCCCGACAGCGCCGAGAACACCACGCTGCAGCGCGTCGTGGCGCTGTGGCAAATCATGCGTCGCTCGTACGCCGAGATCGCACAACGCTCATCCGCCGACGTGGCGCTATCCGATCAGCAGGCGCTGCTCGCCCAGCGCCGCGTCGCCTATGCCGGGCAGGCCATATTCGAGTTCTTCCGCGCTCACCGCGCCGTACCAACCGGCATGTGGCTGGAACTGCACCAAAGCTTTGCCACTGCGGAGACCCTGGGCCTGGCCGAGGCGCGCGCGCCCGATCCACTGATCGAGGCATGGAAGGCCCAGAGCGCCGCCGAGGCCTATGCTGCTGCGTTACTGGTCGACCTCGCGAATCCTTATGGTCGCAACAAGCGCGAATTCGGCTGGATCTGTCGCTGGGCGCAGCGCTTCGCGCCCTATTGCGGGCTGCGACCGGCCGGCGACGCCACCAAGCCGACCGCCTATGGCCTGGACCTGGCCGGCGACCACGCCCTGCGCCCCTTCGGCGCACTGCCCAGCGGTCGCCCGTCGCTACGCTGTTTCGATGGCGAGCGGCTGGCCGAGCAGTTGCGCTCGACGCTGGATCAGTTCAAGCAGGGTGTCACGCCGGCCGAGCTCGGGCTGGGCGAGGATTGTGCAACCGAAGCGGGCGCCAAGCTGCTGATATCGCTCTACCGCCCGTGGGGACTCGGATCGGTGGGACGACGCTTCCGCCGTCGCAGTTCCAAAGGCGTGGTCAAGCTGACGGGCAACTGGGGCGCCATCGGCTTTCACCTGCAGGGCAGACCGTTCGACGACCCTGACCGCCCCGCGACCCCGCGCAGTTTGCGCAGTGATATCCGGCTCCTGACATTTGGCGAACGTGCCGAAGCGGTTGACGCCGAAAGCGCGATCGAGATCGAGGAAACCGCGCACCGACTCGGGTTCGCCTACGACAACTGGACCCTCCTTGACCAATCCGTCGGCGGCTTCCGGCTAGGCCAGAAGCCCACCACGGAGCGCCTCGCGCACCATCAACTGGTGGGCGTGCTCCCCCCCGACGGCAATCACTTGCTGCTGGGTCAGGTCAGTTGGTTGCTGTATCGCGACGACGGCACGATGGAAGCCGGGATCAACCTGCTCGACGGCGTCCCGGCAGCCATGGCGGTCCGCCAGGTGTTGCCCGACGGACGACGTGAGCCTTACTACCTGGCGTTCATCCTGCCGGCCGTTCCCGCCCTGCATAAGCCCGCGTCGCTGGTGCTGCCCGGCGGATGGTTCCAGGAAGGGCGCATCGTGGAACAGCATGTCGGCAAGGCTAGCAGCCTGTCGGGCTTGAGCGATCGTGACGAGCCAAGTGGGAAAGCGAGCACAGATTTGCCCGGTTTCGAGGCACATAGTGGTTCTATGCAACGAGAAAACGGGCCAATATGGACCGCCTCATTGGCCTCGGCTCCCACTGGCGCAGTAGATCAGCCTCAAGTCCGACAGGCTGCCAGACCCCTGCGCCTGTGCCAGTTGCTGCTGCGCGGTACCAACTTCGACCAGATTACGTACGAAGAGGCTAGCGCTGGGGTCTGATGCGCTCTGCCGGGAAGGCTATACAGAACCGGCTCCCCACCCCCAGCGTGCTGTCTATGCTCAACTGCCCCTGATGGCGCGACGCGACGTGTTTGACGATCGCCAAGCCAAGCCCGGTGCCGCCGGTTTCACGTGAGCGCCCGCGATCGACGCGGAAGAAGCGCTCGGTCAGCCGGCCCACGTGGGCCGGATCGACCCCTATCCCGTCATCCTCAACGCAGAACTCGGCCCCTTGTGCCGTGCGCTGCCAGCGTATCTGTATCGATCCGCCGTCGGGCGTATAGCGCACCGCATTGGTTGCAAGATTGACAAACGCAGAGTGCAATTCCTTTTCGCTGCCGAGCAGCACGTCCTCGCCATCGTTCTCATCCAGCAAGACAAGAACGCGGTGACGCCCGCCAGACAACACCGTCGCCTCGTCCGACACCCGGCGCACCAGTTTTTCCACATCCACGCACTGTTCGGTGGGTGCCGGGGCGCCGGTTTCCAACTCGGACAGCGCCAGTAAATCCTCGATCAGGTGCTGCATGCGGGTCGACTGCTCAAGCACCAGGTTCAGAAAACGCATGACGTCGGCGCGGTCGAGATCGTCGAGGCCGTCTACCACGGTCTCGACGAATCCACTCACCACCGTTAGCGGGGTCCGCAACTCGTGTGACACATTGGCGATGAAATCGCGGCGCATCGTCTCCAGCTTTTCCACCTGACTGATATCGCGGGAAATCAGCATCTTCTGGCCATCGCCAAACGGCACGATCTCGATCTGCAGTTTCAGCGCCGGACGGCGCGGCGACGGCAACAGCAGCGGCTCGTCCCACTCTCCGGCGCCCAGATAGTGCGCGAGATCGGCGTTGCGCACCAGCGCCGCCAGAGCCACGCCTCTATCCTGCTGATAGTCGAGACCGAAGTGCTGCTCGGCCTTCTTGTTCAGCCACTCTATGGTGTCGCTGGCCGACAGATACATCACCCCATCGGGCATGGCGTGGCCGGCGGCGCGGAAGCGTTCCAGCGCCTGCGTCAGGCGCTCGATCTGCGCGTCTTCGTGACGCGTCTTGCGGTCCAGCTCATGCAGCACCACGCCCCACGGGCCACCCGCACGCGGCGGCGAGGCCCCATCGCGGCGCCGCGCCCAGCGAGCCAGGCGGGCCATCTGTGTTGCATGCCAGCCCAGCACGGCCAGCAGCGACGCGAGCAGCACGAACATTCCCGCGCCGTATCCGAGCATGAGATGCGCCACCAGCCACAGCAGGGCGACTCCACCCACGATGGGTGCGACTGCAAGCCATACTTTCATCGCCGCGGCCCCCTCCACGCGTCCCGCAATCCATGCGCTACCGGCAGCCCGTTCATTCGGTACACTCGCCCTGGGTCGAAAACCGGTAGCCACTCCCGCGCACGGTTTGAATCAGGCCGTCGTGGCCGGTCGGCTCAAGCGCCGCGCGCAGACGCCGGATGTGCACGTCAACCGTGCGCTCCTCGACGAACACATGATCACCCCACACCTGATCAAGCACCTGGGTGCGGCTATGGACGCGCTCCGGGCGCGTCATCAGGAAATGCAGCAGCTTGAACTCGGTCGGCCCCAGCACCACGTTGCGGTGGTCGGCGCTGACCCGGTGCGACGCCGGGTCGAGACGTAGTCCCGCAAGCTCGACCGGATCCTCGGTTTTCTCCGGCGCGCGCCGGCGCAGCACTGCCTTGATGCGCGCCACCAGTTCGCGCGGGCTGAACGGCTTGGTGATGTAATCGTCGGCGCCGGTCTCCAGACCCGCCACCTTGTCCTGCTCCTCGCCACGCGCGGTGAGCATGATCAGGGGAATGGCGCTGGTGCGCTCGTCCTGGCGCAGACGGCGCGCGAACTCGACGCCGGACATGCCCGGCAGCATCCAGTCGAGCAGGATCAGATCAGGCAGGGTCTCGCGCACGATGCGCTGGGCGGCCTCCGCGTCCAGCACCCGTATGACGTGGTGGCCGGCGCGCGTGAGGTTGACCGCTATGAGTTCCTGGATTGCCGGCTCGTCTTCGACGAGCAGGATGTTTGCAGGCATGCTTCCATCTCCGGTGGCTGACGCCCCAGTGTATTACAGCCATTTGACACTTTGGTTACAGCCGCCGGGGCGCTAGCCGCCTGCCACGCCGGGACCGCCCCCCGACGTTTGAGGTATGATTGCCCTCCTCACACAGTCGCATGCACAAGAGCTGACCATGGCTGGACTTGATGACAAGACCCCCCTGCCGACCGCGTTGACGCTGCACCGCAAGTCGCGCGTACTCGAAATCGTGTTCGACGACGGCAACCAGTTTTCGCTCCCTTTCGAGTATCTGCGCGTCTATTCTCCGTCGGCCGAAGTCCGTGGACACGGCGCGGGCCAGGAAGTGTTGCAACTGGGCAAGCGCGACGTGGACATCACCGCGCTGGATCCGGTCGGCAACTACGCGGTCCGCCCGGCGTTCTCCGACGGCCACGACAGCGGCCTGTTCTCGTGGGACTATCTCTACATGCTCGGCCAGCAACACGCCCAGCTATGGCAACAATATCTCGACCGTCTGGCCGCGCAAGGCGGCAGCCGCGACCCGGCCGACGTACCGCCCCCCGCCCCAAAGGGTGGCTGCGGCAGCCACAGGCACTGACATGGAACAAAAAAACACCCATTTCGGCTTTGAAAGCGTAGCCGAAAGCGAAAAGCACAAGAAAGTCGCCAAGGTGTTCACCTCGGTGGCCACCCGCTACGACATCATGAACGACCTGATGTCGATGGGACTGCACCGATTGTGGAAGGCGTTTGCCATCCAGTTGTCCGGCGTCAGGGAGGGTGACCGGGTACTGGATGTCGCCGGCGGCACCGCCGACCTGTCGCTCGCGTTCGCCAAGCGGGTTGGCGCCAGCGGCCAGGTGTGGCTGACCGACATCAACCACGCCATGCTGTCCTGCGGCCGCGACCGGCTCATGGATCGCGGCTACGCCCTGCCGATCGCCCAGTGCGACGCCGAAAAACTGCCCTTCCCGTCCAACCATTTCGATTGCGTTACGGTCGCGTTCGGCCTGCGCAACATGACGCACAAGGAAGTCGCACTCGCCGAGATGACGCGGGTGCTGCGTCCGGGCGGGCGCTTGCTGGTACTTGAGTTCTCCAAGGTATGGAAACCGCTCGCCCCGGCCTACGACCTGTACTCGTTCAAGATCCTGCCATGGATGGGTGACAAGGTCGCCAACGACGCCGACAGCTACCGCTATCTGGCCGAATCGATACGCATGCACCCGTCGCAGGCCGAACTCAAGGCCATGATGGAAGGTGTCGGTCTGCGCCGGGTCGACTACTACAACATGACCGGCGGTGTGGTTGCGCTGCACCGCGGTTACAAGGTGTGACGACCGCCGTCCGGTCGACACAAACCACCTTACTCCGGGGAGTTTGCAGCACATGAAACACCTGCTCATCAGCTTGATGGTCGCCATCATCGCCATCGCGGGCCTCATCCCCGAGGCCGAAGCAAAGCGCTTCGGTGGCGGGCGCAGCTTTGGCACCCAACGCACCGCCCCTACGCAGCCAGCGGCACCGACACAAAACAACCTGAGCCGCCAGCAGACTCCTCAGCCCGGCACCACCGCGCCGCCCCCCCGCAATCGCTCCTGGCTCGGCCCGGTCGCCGGACTGGCAGCCGGACTGGGACTCGCCGCGCTGTTCTCGCACCTGGGGCTGGGCGAAGAAATGGCGACCTTCGCCATGCTCGCGCTGCTCGCATTCGGCGGCGTCATGGTATTCCGCATGCTGACCCGGCGCGCCGGCGCGGCGCCCGCGCTGCCACGTGCCGCGTACGCTGGCCCCGCACCGGACGATCCCGCACCGAACGGAGCACTCCACACTGTCGGCGGGTCTGCTGCCGCATCCGACCCTGAACTCGCCGCGTTCGATGCCGACGCCTTCGTGCGCCAGGCCAAGCTGCAGTTCATCCGGCTGCAGGCGGCGCACGACGAATGCAATCTCGACGACATTCGCGCCTTTACCACCCCCGAGGTATTCGCCGAGATCAGCCTGCAGAGCGACGAACGCGGACGCGCGGCGCAGCGTACCGACATACTCGAACTCGATGCGCAGGTGGTGGAAGTGGCGCGCGAGGGAAGCAGCTTTGTTGTCAGCGTGCGGTTTTCCGGCCTGCTGCGCGAAGGCGCCGACAGCTCCGCCGAGCATTTCAGCGAGATCTGGCACCTGAGCCGTTCCACCAATGGCGCTCAAGGGTGGCTCATCGCCGGAATACAGCAACTCAATTAGTGGTCTGGAGCCCGTCTCTTCCGATTCGACATGCCCTCCAGTGCCCTCTCGAACACCGCGCTTGCGGTGCTTAATCACCTGCTCCAACCCGCCCCATGGGCGCGCGAGCGCCTCGCGGGCTATGCAGGCAGTATTGTCAGCGTGCGCGCTGGGACCTTCACGATCCTGTTCAGGATCAGCGAGAGCGGGCACGTCGTGCGCTGTGGTCACGACGCCGAACCGGCCGTGACCATCATGGTGCCACTGCAATCGCTACCGGGCTTGCTGTCGTCTGGAAGCAAAGCCCTCCCGGCCGATGTCAGGATAGAAGGCAGTGCGGATCTGGCCGATGCGGTGGGATTCGTGTTGCGCAATCTACGCTGGGATGCCGAAGAGGATCTATCGCGCGTGATCGGCGACATTCCAGCGCGACGGGCGACGATGGTGGCACAGTCGTTCAGGCGAACCGGCGCACGCGCGCTGGACTCGCTTGCCGGCAATCTCTCCGAGCGCCTGGACGAAGGAGACGCGCCGGTAGTCGGTCGCGTCATCCATGACGCCTTCGCCGCCGAAGTGAGCGCACTGCGCGAGGCCGTCGCGCGACTCGACAAACGCCTGGAACGTCACAAGTCCCAACCACGACGCTGACAGCCAGACGCGGCGTTCAGTCACTCGCACGCGCGAAAAAAAAGCAGCCTTGCGGCTGCTTTTTCGGGTGGCTCAGGCGTGACGCTCAGTGCCCACGTTTGCGCAGTTTCTGGATCGCTGCGATCTGTGCGATCGCCTCGGCCAGTTCGGCCTGGGCCTTGGCGTAGTCCACCTTGGACGAGCGGTCACGCAGCGACTCTTCCGCAAGACGCTTGGCTTCAAGCGCCTTGGCCTCGTCGAGATCGCTGCCGCGGATCGCGGTGTCAGCCAGTACCGTCACCAGCCCAGGTTGCACCTCAAGGATGCCGCCCGCGACGAAGATCAGCTCTTCCGCGGCCTGATTCGGCACCTTGACCCGTACCGCACCCGGCTTGATGCGGGTCAGCAGCGGCATGTGCCCCGGCAGTATCCCGAGTTCACCGGCTTCACCGGGCAAGACCACGAACTCGGCCAACCCCGAAAATATCTGCTCTTCCGCGCTGACGACGTCAACATGTACCGTCATTGCCATAGTCCTGTCCTTGTCATTGCCGCGCGGCGGCATGCCACCGCGCGGGATACTTCATCAGACCTTCTTGGCCTTCTCGATGGCCTCTTCGATACCGCCGACCATGTAGAAAGCCTGCTCCGGCATGTGATCGCACTCACCGCTGACGATCATCTTGAACCCGGCAATGGTGTCCTTGAGGGTCACGTACTTGCCCGGCGAGCCGGTGAACACTTCGGCCACGTGGAAAGGCTGCGACAGGAAGCGCTGGATCTTGCGCGCGCGACCGACCGCGAGCTTGTCTTCCGGCGACAGTTCGTCCATCCCCAGAATCGCGATGATGTCGCGCAGTTCCTTGTAGCGCTGCAGGGTCTGCTGCACGTCGCGCGCGACGTTGTAGTGCTCCTCGCCCACCGCTTGTCTTCGGGAGCCAGTTCGTCCATGCCGAGAATCGCGATAATGTCGCGCAATTCCTTGTAGCGCTGCAGGTTCGACTGCACGCGGCGGGCGACGGGTCGGTCAAGTCATCGGCAGGCACATACACGGCCTGGATGGAGGTGATCGAACCGACCTTGGTCGAGGTGATCCGCTCTTGCAGACGACCCATTTCGTCAGCCAGCGTCGGCTGGTAACCTACCGCAGAAGGCATGCGACCGAGTAGCGCCGAAACTTCGGTACCGGCCATGGTGTAGCGGTAGATGTTGTCGACGAAGAACAGGATGTCACGGCCATCGTCACGGAAACGCTCGGCCATGGTCAGACCGGTCAGCGCGACGCGCAGACGGTTGCCGGGGGGTTCGTTCATCTGGCCGAACACCATCGCGACCTTGTCGAGAACGTTGGAGTCCTTCATCTCGTGGTAGAAGTCGTTCCCTTCACGGGTCCGCTCGCCCACGCCGGCAAACACCGACAGGCCCGAGTGCTGCTTGGCGATGTTGTTGATGAGTTCCATCATGTTCACGGTCTTGCCCACACCGGCGCCACCGAACAGACCGACCTTGCCGCCCTTGGCGAACGGGCAGATCAGATCGATAACCTTGATCCCGGTTTCGAGCAGTTCGACCGACGGCGACAGCTCGTCGAACTTCGGAGCCTTGGCGTGAATCGCGCGCAGCTCTTCGGAGTCGATCGGACCGGCTTCGTCAATCGGACGGCCCAGCACGTCCATGATGCGGCCCAGGGTGCCAGGGCCGACGGGCACCGAAATCGGCGCCCCCGTATCGCTGACCTTCATGCCGCGACGCAGGCCGTCGGTCGAACCCAGTGCAATGGTACGCACCACGCCGTCGCCGATCTGCTGCTGCACTTCAAAGGTCAAACCCGCTTCCGCGAATGAATCCTCGCCCGACTCTTCGAGTTTGAGGGCGTAATACACCTTGGGCATCGCTTCGCGGGGGAACTGGATATCCACCACCGCGCCGATACACTGAACGATCGTACCAGTACTCATCGTCGTTTCCTTAAATCAATAATCCGTTAGACCGCTGCGGCGCCGCCGACAATTTCAGACAATTCCTTCGTGATCGCAGCCTGGCGGGTCTTGTTATAGACCAGCTCCAGCTCGCCGATGACGTTCTTGGCATTGTCGGATGCGGCCTTCATCGCAACCATCCGCGCGCTTTGCTCGGAGGCCATGTTCTCGGCCACCGCCTGATAGACCAGCGCCTCGACATAGCGCATCAGCAGTTCGTCGATGACCACCTGCGGATCGGGCTCATACAGGTAATCCCATGAACTGTCGGGCGTGCCCAGCTTCTCGCCCGACAGGGGCAGCAACTGGTCCAGCACCGGCTCTTGCTTCATGGTGTTAACGAAGCGCGTGTAGGCGATATAGACCGCGTCGAGCTCACCTTCCTGATAGGCATCGAGCATGATCTTGACCGGCCCGATCATCTTCTCGAGGTGCGGCGTGTCACCCAGTTGCACGACATGCGACACGACCTTGGCACCCACGCGCTGCATGAAGCCGAAACCCTTGTTGCCGATGCAGCAGGCACGGATTTCAGTGGCACCGGCGGCCTCCCATTCCTTCATCGCGTTGATCGCAACGCGCTGGATATTGGTGTTGAGACCGCCGCAAAGCCCCTTGTCGGTGGTTACCAGTATCACGCCCACCCGCTTGTTCTGCGCCTTGCGGACGAAGAACGGATGCTTGTAATCGGTGACATTGGCCTGGGAAAGGTTCGCGGCGAGTCGGCGGATCTTTTCAGCGTACGGACGTGCCGACCGCATCCTTTCCTGCGCCTTGCGCATCTTGGACGCGGCCACCATTTCCATGGCCTTGGTGATCTTGCGCGTGTTCTGCACGCTCTTGATCTTGGTTCGGATTTCCTTACCGCTTGCCATATTCCATCTCCCTCAGCGGCTCAGGACCAGGTCTTCTTGAACGCCTCGATGGCGCCAGCGAGTTCCTTTTCAGCGTCGGCATCGAGTTCGCGCTTGTCGAGTATCCTGGCGATCAGCGCCTCGTGCTTGCCGCGCACGTGCTGGATCAGCGCATGCTCGCAAGCCAGCAGACGGCTGACATCCACGTCGTCGAAGTGACCGTTGTTCACCGCATACAGCGTGACGGCCATATCGGCGATCGACATCGGCGAATACTGATGCTGCTTCATCAGCTCGGTGACGCGGCGACCACGCTCAAGCTGACGACGCGTGGCGGCGTCCAGATCCGAAGCAAACTGAGCGAACGCTGCGAGTTCGCGATACTGCGCGAGGTCGGTACGGATACCACCGGAGAGCTTCTTGACGACCTTGGTCTGAGCGGCGCCACCGACGCGCGACACCGAAATACCGGCGTTGATCGCGGGACGGATACCGGCGTTGAACAGGTCGGTCTCAAGGAATATCTGGCCGTCGGTAATCGAGATCACGTTGGTCGGAACGAAAGCCGATACGTCGCCGGCCTGCGTTTCGATGACCGGCAACGCGGTCAGCGACCCGGTCTTGCCTTTGACTTCACCGTTGGTGAACTTCTCGACGTAGTCCGGATTGACGCGCGCGGCACGCTCGAGCAGACGCGAGTGCAGGTAGAACACGTCGCCCGGATAGGCTTCGCGGCCCGGCGGACGGCGCAGCAGCAGCGAGATCTGGCGATAGGCCCAGGCCTGCTTGGTCAGATCGTCATAAACGATCAGCGCATCCTGGCCGCGATCGCGGAAGTACTCGCCCATGGTGCAGCCCGCGTAGGCGGAGAGGTACTGCATCGCGGCCGACTCGGAAGCCGAAGCGGCGACCACGATGGTGTATTCCATCGCGCCATGCTCTTCCAGCTTGCGCACCACGTTGTTGAACGTCGAGGCCCTTTGACCGATCGCCACATAGACGCAGAACATGTTCTGGCCTTTCTGGTTGATGATCGCGTCAACCGCCACGGCGGTCTTGCCGGTCTGGCGGTCGCCGATGATCAGCTCGCGCTGACCACGGCCGATGGGCACCATCGCGTCGACCGATTTCAGACCGGTCTGGACCGGCTCGGAAACGGACTGACGGGCGATGACGCCCGGCGCGACCTTTTCGATCTTGTCGGTCATCTTGGCGTTGATCGGGCCCTTGCCGTCGATCGGCTGACCCAGCGCGTTCACCACGCGACCGAGCAGTTCCGGGCCGACCGGGACTTCGAGAATGCGACCGGTGGCCTTGACCGTATCGCCTTCGGTGATGTGCTCGTAGTCACCAAGCACCACCGCGCCGACCGAATCGCGCTCGAGGTTGAGCGCCAGACCAAAGGTGTTGCCGGGGAATTCCAGCATTTCGCCCTGCATCGCGCCGGCGAGACCATGAACCCGGCAGATGCCGTCAGTAACCGACACCACCGTGCCCTCATTGCGCGAGGCGGCACTGAGTTGCAGGTTCTGTATCCGGCTCTTAATCAGATCACTGATTTCAGAGGGGTTGAGTTGCATTTATGTATGCTCCTAGTTCTTTAGCGCAGCGGCCATGCTCGCGAGTTTGCCGCGGACCGAGGCGTCGATCACTTCATCGCCGATGGCAATCCTGACCCCACCGATAAGTTCGGGGTCCAGGCGCACCTTCACGTTCAGCTTGGCCTTGAATTTTGCTTCGAGGTCAGCCTTGAGGTTTGCCAGGGTTGCGTCATCGATCGGGAAGGCGGAGGCGATATCCGCCTCCTTGACACCTTCATGTTCGTTCTTCAGGGCAACGAACAGGTCACGGATCTCGGGTAGCACTATCAGGCGTTCGTTCTCGACGAGAATGCGAACGAAATTTTGCTGTTCCTGGTTCAGGGTTTCACCAGCGATCCCGACCATCAGACCGTGGATCTGATCCGCGGTGAGTTTCGGATCGCTGATGCAGCCCCGAGCGTCCGGGTCGGCAACAATCGCAGCAAGTTTGTCGAGAGCATCCGACCATGGCCCCAGCGCACCGGCCCCTTTGGCCAGCTCGAAAGCGGCGTCGGCGTAGGGGCGCGCGATGGTGACGTTCTCGGCCATGGCTTATTGGAGTTCCTGTTTCAGGTTGGCAAGCAGATCAGCGTGCACCTTGGCGTCAATGTCACGACGCAGGATGCGTTCGGCACCAGCGACTGCGAGCAGTGCGACCTGGTCACGAAGTTCTTCCTTGGCACGCTGGGCGGCAGTGGCTGCCTCGCCCAAGGCGGCCTCACGGGCTACGGCGACAATGCGGTTGGCTTCGGTGCGGGCCTCTTCGAGCAACTTCGCCGCCTGCTTCTCGGCGACCGCACGCACATCACCCGCGGATTCACGAGCGTGGCGCAGCTCTTCAACGACCTTTTTCTCGGCAAGCGCGAGATCCGACTTGGCCTTGTCCGCAGCTGCCAGCCCGTCGGCGATCTTGCTCGCACGTTCGTCGAGCGCCTTCATGATCGGCGGCCACACGAATTTCATCGTGAACCAGCCGAGTATGAAGAACACAACGATCTGGGCTATCAGGGTTGCGTTCAAATTCACTGTTGTGGGCCCTCAGTGGAGTTGGAGGAACCGATCAGAGAACGAACGGGTTGGCGAAGGCGAACATCATGGCGATACCAACGCCGATCAGGAACGCCGCGTCGATCAGACCGGCCAGCAGGAACATCTTGGTCTGCAGGGCGTTCATCAGTTCCGGCTGGCGAGCCGAGGCTTCGAGGTACTTGCTGCCCATGATGCCGATACCGATACATGCGCCGATCGCGCCCAGACCAATGATCAGACCGGCTGCGAGTGCTACAAAACCCAGAACGTTTTCCATGACAACTCCTTGAAGTAAAGGTGGTTAAGCTAAAACCGTTGATAATACAGAATCTCAGTGACTCTCATGCGCCTGACCGACATATACGAGGGTCAGCATCATGAAGATGAAGGCCTGCAGCGTGATGATCAGGATGTGGAAGATCGCCCATGCGGTGCCGGCAATCAGATGACCGATGAAACCATAGGCGGTCGCGGTGCTGCCCAGCAGCGCGATCAGGATGAACAGCAGCTCACCGGCGTACATGTTGCCGAACAACCGCATGCCGTGCGAAACGGTCTTGGCGACGAATTCAATGATCTGCATCGCGAAGTTGAACGGCCACAGCACCGGATGGGCGCCGAACGGCGCGGTGAAGAGCTCATGCACCCAACCGCCCATGCCCTTGATCTTGATGTTGTAGTAGACGCACAGCAACAGCACCCCGGTGGACATCCCCAGCGTGACGTTCAAATCGGCACTGGGCACCACGCGCTGATAGGCGTGCGCCGGATCGCCACCGCCCGCGCCCACGATGCCTTCCCAGATGCGCGGCAGCAGATCGACCGGCAGCAGATCCATCGCGTTCATCAGGAAGATCCAGATGAACACGGTCAGCGCGAGCGGCGCGACGAATTTACGTGATTCGGCGCTATGCACGATGCCCTTGGCCTGGTCCGCGACCATCTCGACCATCATCTCGACGAAGCCCTGGAAGCGTCCCGGCACCCCCGAGGTCGCCCGGTTCGCGACACGCCACAGCACCAGCACGGTCAGCAGACCCAGCGCCAGCGACCAGAACATGGAATCGAGGTTGATGACCGACCAGTCGACGACGTCCTTCTGTGCATGACCGGTGGAGTTGAAGTGCGTCAAGTGGTGGATGACGTACTCTGATGCGGTGGGAGCGTGCTCGGTAGCCATTGTTATGTCTTCACCCAAAATGCCAACAAATTCGCTTTAAGCGTCACGATCAGGCCGATGAAGAACGCACCCCAGTGCAAACCTTCATACCTGGCGCCGATCAACGCCAACAATCCAACCATCGCAGCGATCTTTACAAACTCGCCAGCGAAAAAACCTGCTGCAGAGGGAGCGCCGGTCCGCTTTGAGGCCAGACTCAACCGTAGCGCGAACAAGGCGCTAGGCACCACAACTGCGAGACCGGCCATGGCGGCGGAAATCGCACCGGCCAGCCCGAAAAAAAAGGCCGCTATGGCCGTTGCTGCGGACATCGCGCCAACCTGCAGAAAAACCATTTTGTGCATGGGTCCGCTCGCGCGCCGCGCCGACTGCTCGAAAAAACTGTGTAATGGTAGGGGTTAACCACAACGAAGTCAAACGCACTATCGCAGTGCAGCAAACGCCCGCACAAACTTGCAAACGCCGCCTGATGCGCCATCCACGGCCATTCCAGGCGATACTCGACGGCTCCGATATGTGCGTGCACTGTCGCTCCGGCGCAACACCGGACCACAGTGCCACCCCGGTTCAGCGCAGGCGCGTCAGCAATGCGTCGAGCTGATCCAGATCACCGAAACGGATGCGCACTTCTCCCGCCCCCTTGCGATTCGCCCGTATCCTGACCGTCGCCCCGAGCGTATCGGCGACCTCTTCTTCCAGGCGCAGCAAATCGCGATCCGGCGCGCGCGCGGCCGGCTGCTGGGGCGGGTGCAGCAGCTTGTGCACCATGCGCTCGGTCTCGCGCACCGAGTAGCCACGCGCGGCCACCTGGTTGGCGACCTGGATCTGGCTGGCGGGATCGAGCGACAGCACCGCGCGCGCGTGCCCCATGTCGATGTCGCCACCCATCAGCAACTCCTGCACCGGCACCGCCAGATTGAGCAGGCGCAGCAGATTGGTCGCGGCGGAGCGCGACCGCCCGACCGCGTCGGCCGCCTGCTGGTGAGTCATGCCGAACTCATCGATGAGACGCTGGATGCCGCCCGCCTCTTCGAGCGGATTGAGGTTCTCGCGCTGGATGTTCTCGATCAGCGACATCGCCAGCGCCGCCTCGTCCGGAATCTCGCGCACCAGGCACGGCACTTCATCCAGCTCGGCCAGTTGCGCCGCGCGCCAGCGGCGCTCGCCCGCGATGATCTCGAAGCGGCCATAGCCCACCGGGCGCACCAGCACCGGCTGCATCACTCCCTGCGCCCTGATCGAGGCCGCCAGTTCCTCCAGCGAGCCGGGATCCATGCGCGTGCGCGGCTGGTATTTGCCCGGCTGCAGCTCACCGACCGTCAACGACCGCAACTCGCCGCGGGCGCCTTCATCGTCACTATTGCCGGCCAGCAACGCATCCAGCCCGCGTCCGAGCCCCTTGAGTTTTGGTGGTGTCATGTATCCCGAATGCCTTGTTGTGGTCGATACGTCACAGCGTCTTGACACGCTCTATCATCTCCGCCGCGAACGCCATGTAGGCCTGCGCACCCTTGGCATTGCGGTCGAACACCACGCCGGGCATGCCGTGGCTGGGGGCCTCGGCCAGGCGCACGTTGCGCGGCACCACGGCACGGAACACCTTTTCGCCGAAGTGCTCCTCCAGTTGCGCCGAAACCTGCTGCTGCAAGGTCATGCGCGTGTCGAACATGACGCGCAGCAAACCGATGATCTTGAGGTCGCGATTCAGGTTGGCATGCACCTTCTTGATGGTATTGACCAGATCGGACAAGCCTTCGAGCGCGAAATACTCGCACTGCATCGGGATGATCACCCCATGCGCTGCGCATAGCCCGTTGAGCGTCAGCAGCGACAGTGAGGGCGGGCAGTCGATCAGGACGAAATCGTAGTCATTGTCGAAGGCCTGCAGCGCGTCACGCAAACGCCGCTCGCGCCGCTCCAGCGCCACCAGTTCGACTTCGGCTCCGGCCAGATCCCGATTCGCCGGCAGCACATCGAAGCCGCCGCTGGGCGACGCGACGCGCGCGTGATCGAGCGCTGCCAGCCCGACCAGTACCTGGTACACGCTATGCGTCAGTCCGCGCTTGTCCACGCCGCTGCCCATGGTCGCGTTGCCCTGCGGATCGAGATCGACCAACAGCGTGCGCTGCCCCGCCTCGTGCAGGGCGGCCGCCAGATTGACGCAGGTGGTCGTCTTGCCGACGCCGCCTTTCTGATTTGCCACGCAGAATATTCGGGCCATCAAGCCTGATCCAGAATGATGAGATGCCGCTCGGCATCCAGTCCGGGGACCTGCAGCGGCAGCGCCTCGGCGACGCGGATTCCGGCTGGCAGGGACGCAATTTCGGCCTCAGGATACACGCCCTTCATCGCCAGAAACCGCCCCCCCGGCCGCAGCAGGTGCGCGGTCAGGCGCACGAACTCGGACAGATCGGAGAAGGCGCGCGAGATCACCGCATCGAACAACGGGTCGGCACGCACGTTCTCGACCCGCTCGTTGAGCACGGTCAGGTTGTTCAGTCCAAGTTCGATTCTGGCCTGCTGCTGGAAGCTCACCTTCTTGCTCACCGCCTCGATCGAGGTCACCGCCAGCGCCGGACGCGCGATCGCCAGCGGGATGCCGGGCAAGCCGCCGCCCGAGCCGACATCGGCCAGGCGCTCCACCTCGCCCAGATGCGCCAGCACCGCCAGCGAATCGAGCATGTGGTGCGTGATCGCCTGGTCGGACGCGCGGATCGCGGTCAGGTTGTACACCCGGTTCCACTTCAGCAGCAGCTCCGAGTACGCGAGCAGGCGCGCCTGGGTGGCCGGCGCGAGCCCCAGCCCCAGCGCGGCCACGCCTTGTTCGAGGATGCGGTGTTCACTCATGCAGTCTTCTTCTCGTCAGAGCCCGCCAGCGCGCGCTTCATTTCATTGCGTTTCAGCCACACCAGCAGCAGCGACACCGCCGCCGGCGTCACCCCCTGGATGCGCCCCGCCTGACCTATGGTCTGCGGCCGGTGCTGGGTCAGGCGCTGCTGCACCTCGAAGGACAGCCCGCGCACCGTGCTGTAGTCGAAGTCCTGCGGCAGCGGCGTGGACTCGGCCAGCAACTGCCGCGCGACCTCATCCTGCTGCCGGTCGATGTAACCCTGGTACTTGGCCGCGATCTCGATCTGCTCGACCACCTGTGCATCGGTTTCCGGATCTTCCGGCGCGCCCGGCAGCGTCATCAACGCAGCATAAGTGGTTTCCGGGCGGCGCAACAGATCGAAGTAGCGGTACTCGCGCTCCAGCGCCTTGCCCACCACGCGCTCGGCCTCCGCCGCCGGAATCCGCTCGGGGTGCGCCCAGGTCGCGCGCAGACGTGCCGTTTCGCGCTCGATCGCCTCACGTTTGGCGCAGAACGCCGCCCAGCGCACATCGTCGACCAGCCCCAGCGCGCGCCCGGCTTCGGTCAGGCGCAGATCGGCGTTGTCCTCGCGCAATTGCAGCCGGAATTCGGCACGCGACGTGAACATGCGGTACGGCTCGGACACGCCGCGCGTGATCAGGTCATCCACCAGGACCCCGAGGTAGGCCTCGTCGCGACGCGGGCACCACGGCTCGCGCCCCTGCACCTGCAAGGCCGCGTTGGCCCCGGCCAGCAAGCCCTGCGCCGCCGCCTCCTCGTAGCCGGTGGTGCCATTGATCTGCCCGGCGAAGAACAGCCCGGCGATCGACTTGGTTTCCAGCGACGACTTGAGGTTGCGCGGATCGTAGTAGTCGTACTCGATCGCATAGCCGGGGCGCAAGATATGCGCGTTTTCCATGCCGCGTATGCTGCGCACCACCGCCAGTTGCACATCGAAGGGCAGCGACGTGGAAATCCCGTTTGGGTAGATCTCGTGCGTCTCCAGCCCTTCCGGCTCCAGGAACACATTGTGGCTGGTCTTGTCAGCGAAGCGGTGGATCTTGTCCTCGATCGACGGGCAATAGCGCGGCCCCACCCCCTCGATCACCCCCGCATACATCGGCGAGCGATCCAGGTTGGCGCGGATGATGTCGTGGGTGCGTTCGTTGGTATGGGTGATCCAGCACGGCAGTTGTGCCGGATGCTGGCTGGCCGAGCCCATGAAACTGAACACCGGCACCGGATCGTCACCCGGCTGCACCTGCATCAGCGAAAAATCGATGCTGCGCGCGTCGAGCCGGGGCGGAGTGCCGGTTTTCAGCCGCCCCTGCGGCAGCGCCAGCTCCTTGAGCCGCTGCGCCAGCGAAATCGCCGGCGGATCGCCCGCGCGCCCGCCCACGTGATGCTGCATGCCGACGTGGATCAAGCCATTGAGGAAAGTACCGGCCGTGAGCACCACCGTCGGCGCGGCAAAGTGCAGGCCGATCTGCGTCACCACCCCGCTCACCCGCTCGCCTTCCACGGTCAGGTCGTCCACCGCCTGCTGGAACAGCCACAGATTGGGCTGATTCTCAAGGCGCCTGCGAATCGCCGCCTTGTACAGCACGCGGTCGGCCTGCGCCCGCGTCGCCCGCACCGCCGGCCCCTTGGACGCGTTGAGGATGCGGAACTGGATGCCGCCCTCGTCAGTCGCCGCCGCCATCGCGCCACCCAGCGCATCGACCTCGCGCACCAGATGCCCCTTGCCGATGCCGCCTATCGACGGGTTGCAGCTCATCTGCCCGAGCGTCTCGATGTTGTGCGTCAGCAGCAACGTTTTCGCCCCCATGCGCGCCGCCGCCAGCGCCGCCTCGGTACCGGCATGGCCGCCACCGACCACGATGACATCGAAACGGGAAGGGTAATCAATCAACGGCATGGCGCCCCCTGGCGCTGGCGATACGGGAAGGGGCTGGATTTTACGCCTTCGCGCCCCCATTGCACAGCGGCGCACATCCTTGTTTCACGGGATTCTCATTCCGGAACATGGGTTTGCGAATAACGGCGCGAACACTCCGACCCGACCCGCCACAACAATGCCGACGACCGTCCCCTTCGGTGGTTGCATCGAATCACCCCGCACCGCAAAATCGCCCGACCAACCCCGAACCGCATGCCAACCCCACCCCCGCCCATGCAGCTCGATCTGTTCCGAGACAGTCGCGACGTCACACTACGCAACGAGATCATCGCCGCGCTGCGCGCGCGCGATCTCCCGGCAATCCGGAAAGCCCGCACCGCGCTCGCCGCGGAATTCCCGAAAGACAACCTGCTCGACGCATCCGCCGTTCTGGTCAACGCTCTCGAAGCGCAACCGGACCGCATCCTGAACCACGACCACGCGCAGCGCGCGGCCCGCCAACTGGACCGCACGATCACCGCCGCCGCCGCGACCGCGCTCGGACCGGCTGACGCAACCACGTGGCTCGGCCACTTATGGCGCGCGCTCGCAAATGCCGTGCAACATCTCCCATACCAGTCACACACGCCCGAGGCGCACGCGGCCCACATGCACATCCGCGCGCGGCACTGGTCCGAGACCGCGCTGGCCGTGCAGGGCATCGACACCTGGCGACGCCGGCCCGCGCCCTTGGCCTGGATGGCCGAAGCCACGTTTCACCTGCAAGGACTGGACGCCGCGTGGCCGCTTCTCGCCGAACTGGCCTGGCGTGACCCAGCCCGGTTTTCCCACCTGACGCACCGCCTCGCACCCGCAACCCCCGCCACCATGCTGGCGCATTTCGAGCGCGACTTCCTCGGCACCCACGCCGACTACCCCTGGTTCCCCGCATGGGCCCTGATCATGGAGCCATCGCTGCAGGCCGTCCTGCGGACCGCCGAAACGCCCGAACAAACCCCGCCCGAACAAGCCGCCAGAACAATCCTGCAACTGCTTGCCCTCGAACGTCAGGGCCGCCATCACGAAATCATCGAACGCCGCAAAACCCTGCGCGCACTGCACCCCAGCCTGTTCGCGCAATACATGCACACCCGAACATGACGGGGGAAAATAGTAACGGCCAGGGTCACATTTTCAGATGAAGTTCGATCGTGCGAGGCGGCCGAGGCCAGGCCGGACAGGGTGAGGAGGAGCAGCGTCAGCAGGGTGCGCGACAGGTTGGCAAGGCGGGCGAAGGAGATCGGCATGGCGGGGCCGTTCCCTGAAGGGGGCAACGGTGTCACTCAGCCTTTACTTGCCTCGCTCGGCCGCGCTGCGCCTGACCGACTTTGCGTTGCAGGGTTTGTTCGATCTGCTGCTTGAAGCGCTCGCTACCGAGCGGTGTGCCGGTTTGAACCGTCGTCCGGATCGTGTGTATCTGATCCCGTTCCAGCGCGGCTCTGAACAACTCGCGGCAGGCATGGCCGCGCTCCTGCGCACTTCGTCCAAGCGCCTGATAGAGCGGGTGGGCCGTAAGTCCGTCTCCCGGTTCTCCGATCGCGTTGGCGCGGTAGCTCGACCAACGATAGTCACCCGGCGCGGCGACCATTCCCGCGCGCACCGGATTGAGTTCGATGTAGCGCATGCACGTCAGCAGATAGTCATCGCCGCAAACCAGGCATCCTTTGTGCCGCCCTTCCCAGAGCGTTCCGCTCTTCGCGTAGGCATGGTTCACGTACTTGACATAGTGGCGCCCGACGTACTGCATCAACCTGCTGATTGACCCCGAGTCCCGTGGCGTGACCAGCAAGTGCACGTGGTTGGTCATCAGCGCATACGCATGGACAGCGCATCCGTGCAGCTCCGCCCCGTCCCGCAGCCAGCCCAGATAAGCCGCGTAGTCCTCTTCGGCAAAGAACGTGGCTTGACGGGAATTTCCACGCTGGATGATGTGCGCGGGGATGTCGGGCAGATAGAAGCGGGGCTTTCTCGGCATGCGACGGTGACTGTCACGCTTGTAGTGGCCATAAGTTTATGACAATGGGCAGTGAAGGTGATAGCCCGCAGGATTCTTTCTTGGTTTCGTACGCGGTAAAGGGTACCGACCTCTTTTTCTTGATGATGACGTAGTCGATGCGGGTGCCGCCGGGCAGTGTGACCTGATACAGGCTGCCCAGTGCGTCGTAGGTGTAGGTGTAAGTGGCGTCCTTCCACTGGATGAGGCGGTCCTCGCTGTCATAGCGGGCGATCTCGGTGCCGTTTTCGTGGGTGCGGTTGCCGTTGGCGTCGAAGGTCCATTCGGTGCGAACGCTATCGACGTCGTGGGCGGTGAGGCGGCCGGCGGGTCGCAAAATCAATGACTCGGAGAGTAAGCCGGCTCCTTGCCCACGTTTAGGTCGAGGTTTGTTTCTCTGTTGCCGCCTGGTTTCCCGGCGGTGCCACACTATTTCGGCCATGCGCAGGTTCGTCCCCGGCTCCTCGCAGAACCGGACTTGGAGTGT
>JACOUN010000065.1 GCA_016177805.1 Rhodocyclales bacterium | reverse complement strand
GGCGCGCGCGGCCGGTTTGCCGTTGATCAGCACCGTGTCGCAGCCGGCCGTGACCGGGCCGCCGACGTGATGCTTGCGACCGTCCTTCTTCGGGCAGTCGTGGTTGTCGCCTACGCGTGAGGCCGGTTTACCCATTTCGTGCGATTCCTTTCAACGTCGCGCCGGCGGTACGCCAAAGCGCGGATTCATCACTTGGCCGACGCCCGCCGGGCCTGCTCCAGCGGGGTGCGCGCGACATGGATGCGGTTCATGATGCTTGCCTATTTTTGGCGGAACGGTGGCGATTGTGCGTTATTGACTTCGAGTAATCAAGTCGAATTTGTGAACCTCCGGACTCCATGGCTGCTGATGCGTGCCACGACCACACAGCCGCAGGAGGCGGGCTGTCGTCGGTTAAACTGAATCCGGCACCACCCCGTGAGCCCATCCCTGGACTACCTGCCCATGACCACACCCGTTCCCGCCACCCCGACGTTTGCCACCCCGCTGTGGAGCAGCGCCTTTCGGCCGTTCTATCTGCTCGGCCCGCTCTACGCGCTGGTGTTCGTGACGGCCTGGCTGGGCGCCTATGTGGGTGCCTGGAGGCCGCCCGCGTCAGGTGTTCCGTTGGCGCTGTGGCATGGGCACGAGATGATTTTCGGTTTCTCCGCCGCCATCATCACCGGCATCGTTCTGACCGCGCTGCCGAGTTGGGCCAGGACTGCCGAGATACATGGCTCGCGCCTGGCGCTGCTGGTCGCGCTGTGGCTGTTGGGGCGTGTCGCGATGTGGGGGGGGGTGTGGCTGTCGCCGGGTTGGGTGTTGCTGCTGGATGGGGCGCTTTTTCCGGCGCTGTTCGTCATGCTGGCGCCGCAGTTGCTGGGCACGCGCAACCGTTGGTACCTGTTGCTGTTGCCGATACTGCTGGCCCTGGCGGGCGCGAATGTCGCCTTCCATCTTGCCGCGATGACGGGCGATGCCGCGCTGGGGGGGCAGGCATTGCGCGCGGCGGTGTACGCCATCGTAGTGTTGTATGTGCTCAAGGGCGGGGTGTTGACGCCGATTTTCACCGGCAACGCCTTGCGTGAGCAGGGACGCGGCGAGCAGGCCGGTTTCCACCTGGGGTTGGAGGTGGCGGCGGTAGCGTGCGTGGTGATGCTGGCGCTGTTCGACCTGGCGCGCGCGCCGGCACTCTGGGTGGGTGGCGCGGCGGCTTTGTGCGCACTGGTGCACGGGGTGCGCACCGCGCGCTGGCAGGGGTGGCGGGTGGCGAACGTGCCGCTGGTGCTGCTGATGCACGTGGGTTTCGCCTGGCTGGTGTTTGCCTTCGTGCTGAAGGCGGTGGCGGAATTGACCGGCGCGGTGCCCGAACCCACGTGGATGCACGCATTCACGGTGGGCAGCCTGGGGATGATGATGCTCGGTCTGATGCTGCGGGTGAGCCTGCGCCACACCGGACGGGCGTTGGTGGTGTCACCCGCGATGCGCTTGGCCTGCGTGCTGATGCTGGGCGCGGCGCTGCTGCGGCTGGCGGCGACGGTGCATGATCTCGGCGCGTGGGTGGTGGCGCTGGCGGCGCTGCTGTGGATGGCGCCGTTCGCGATCTACTGGGCCGGCCATGCCGCGATCCTGATCCGCCCGAGTCAGCCGCGCGATCGCGCGGCTTCCGGCCGCTGAGCGGTCAGGCGAAAACGGTTAGCGCGCCGATTCTTCCGCTTCGTCACCCTCGGCTGAGCTTTCGGCGCGCCGGCGCGGCACCCGTTCATCGTCGAGCAGCCGCCCGATGCGGGCAAACACTTCCAGACGCGAGAACGGTTTCTTCATGAAGTCATCGGCGCCGATGCGGCTGCCGAAGAACTGCTCGGTGGCCTGTTCGTTGCCGCTGATCATGATGACCGGGACATCGCGCGTGAGCGCATCGCGACGCAATGCGCGCAGCGCGGCAAAGCCGTTCATGCCGGGCAGCACGATGTCGAGGAAGATGATGTCGGGGTGCTTGCCGCGCGCGATCTCCAGCCCGCTTTCGGCGTCATGGGCTTCCATGGTGGCGTAGCCGGCGGACTTGAGGAGCTTCTTCAGCGCCGCCACCACCGTCGCGGAGTCGTCGATGATCAGGGCCTTGGTGCCGGGCCGGGCGTCGACGCGCTGACGCTTGCGCCGCTCGGGCAGTTCGACCACCACCTTGCGCTCGCGCTGCTCCTTGCGCTCCGTTCTGTCCTTCGCGCGCTGGGGTGATGGTCGCGAAGCCGGCGGCGGTTTGGGAGCAGACTTGCCGAACAATGCCAACAGCTTGTCGAGAATTCCCACGCGACCACCTCCATGTCATTCCAAAATGCGAATGGTAACAGGGAGTGGGCCAGGGTGACAGTACCGCCTGCGGGACGTGTCGACTGGCTGCTACACCTTGAAGTTGCCGAGCAGGCTGTTGAGGCGGGCGGTGAGGCCGATCAGGCTTTCGCTGGCTTGACGGGTTTCGTTGCCGGCCTTGGTCGCGCGTTCGCTGCCTTCGTCTATCGACTTGATGCGCCCGCCGACTTCGTTGGCGACGCGGGTCTGTTCGGTGGCCGCGTCGGCGATGCCGGTGTTCATTACCATGATCTGGCTGACATCCTGCGCGATGGTCTCCAGCACCGCACCCACCTTGGTCGATTGCTCGACCGTGGCGGCGGCCTTGTGCTGGCTGGATTCCATGCACTGCACCGCCTCGACCACGCCCGCCTGCAGTTCGGAGATCATGCCTTCGATCTCCTGGGTGCTGCCCTGGGTGAGTTGCGCCAGCTTGCGCACTTCGTCGGCGACGACGGCGAAGCCGCGCCCCTGTTCGCCCGCCCGCGCCGCCTCGATCGCGGCATTGAGCGCGAGCAGATTGGTCTGCGACGCGATGGTCTTGATCACGTCCAGGATCTGCGTGATGCGTCCGCTCGCGGCGCTGACCTTGCTCGTGAGCGTGACCGAGTTGCGCACCTGGTCGTCGAGTTCGCGGATTTGCTGAAGCGCGCGTTTCAGTTCCTGCAAGCCGTTCATCGCCCCGCCGTGGGCGGCCGAGGCGCCCTGGGCGGCCTGCTGCGCGCTGGTCGAGACCGAGCCGGCGGCCTCCGACACGCGCTCGACCGACTCGCCGACCTGGCGGATGTCCTCGCGCTGGCGCACCACGACTTCCTGCGCGTGCTCGGCGACCTTGCGCATCTGCTCGGCCTGGTGATTGACCTGATCGGAGCTGGTCGCGGTGGCCTTGATCAGCTCGCTGACCTTTTGCACCATCTGATCCAGGGCCCGGCTCAACTCGCCCATTTCGTCACGGTTGTCCAGGCTCACGGTGCCGGTCAGGTCGCCGTTGGCGACCCGGCTGACAACCCCGACCATGCGATTCACCGCAGTGCGCACCGATTGATAGAAGGCCACCGCGAGCACGGTCGTCACCGCGAGCACCAGCACGATCGCGATCAGCACCAGGTTGCGATGCTGGCGTTCGGTCGCCAGGCGGCTCTCCAGCCGTTCCTGCAGGGCTTCGCGCAACTGACGGCTGGGCGCGAGTATGGCCTCGATCAAGGCTGTGATCTTTTCGTCGAACTCCGGTGGCCGCATCTGCATGCGCGAAGCGCTCATGATGTTTTCATCGAGAAACTTCAACAGCCCATGCTGGGCCGCGATGGCCTCGTTCAGCGCGGATTCGACGCGCGGCTCGGCGGCGGTCGTCGCGCGCGCGGCGGCGGCGTACTCATTGACCACCGCGTTGTAGCGGAACAGCGTGGTATTCATCAGCTCGCGGTTGACGTTCTGCATGAAGCGCTCGGACGACACCTCCAGCCCGTAGGCGCGCAGTTCCGATGCGACCTGCAGGGTCTGGATCTGCGAGCGCGTCAGGAATTCGGTGATCAGCGCATTGCCGCCGTCCGCGTCGCGCGTCAGGCCGGTTTCCCAGGCGGTGGTACGCAGCAACGTCACCATGGTCTGCAACGGCGCCGATTCGGTCGCGAAAACCTGGTTGAGCGCATCGTTGGTGCTGCTCAGATCCGCCAGCCGCGCATCCCTTTCCTCACGAAACTGGCGCCACAGCGACGCGCTTTGCGGCAGCTCGGCGTAGATGTCGGCCCCCACCGCGGCCACCGTCGTGTCGGCCTGGGCACGCTGCTTCTCCAGCACCGTCGCCAGATGCTTGCTCGGGAAAAAACGTTGCGCCACGATCACGTCGCGCAGATGCGCGGACTCCTTGTACACCTGCAACTGGGTCTGGAGCAGTTCCAGGCCCGCCAGTTCGTGCTCGGTATCGGCGATGCGCTGGCTGAACTCAGCCATCAACAGCACCGCGAGCACCCCGACCAGGGTCGAAAACAACACCCCGACCACCGCGAACTTGCTCGCGTAGCCCAGGCGGTTCATGACGTTTACAAACGGTTTCAGGAGAGCCATGGTGTCTTGCACCTCGTTCAGATTCGATCAGCCTCATGGGCAATTCACGGTGGATACTGCTGCGCGCGGTAGCACGGCAACATCCTAACGCATACGCGCTTGGCGACGAACGCCCGATCCATGATCGCCCGACCGCCTCCCGGCGCCGGGTCGACGCGGCATGCATGATTCAGCTAACGGTCATCGACGTGGATTACTTTAGCGTGACGCTCGCCTTGGCGATCGGCCCCAAGTCCGGCAGCTTTGCCGGGAACCCTCCGCGTCCGCGAATCCGGGTAACATGGCTGCGTCTTACATCATACCCATCCGCACCCTCATGAATGACATGCGCGATCTGGCGGCGCTGATCCGCTCCCGTACCCCCATCATCGTCATCGAGACCATGGAGGAGCCGCGCGCCCTCAAGCTGCTGGAAGATTTCGCCCATGACAAGGGCCAGGCGCTGTACCGCTGGTCGGCCGCGGCCGGCCTGAGTCTGCTCAACTTCCGCTACGGCGGGCGCGACACCGGTGGCCGGCGCGACAACGGCCTGACCCTGGTCGACGACTACCGGGTCGAATCCGACCGTGGCAGCGGGACAAAACGCGACGTCGATGACACGCAGCCATTGCCGGCCGCGCTGCAGTTCATCGACCAGAGCGGACAAGCCGGGTTGTACGTACTGCTCGACGTGCACCACTATCTCGAAGACCCGGTGGTGCTGCGGTTGTTGCGCGAGATCGCGCTCGACCATGCGGTGGACAACCGCACCCTGGTCCTGGTGTCGCCGTCGCTGGCACTGCCACCTAAGCTGGCCCGCCACGCCGCCCATGTGCACCTGAGCCTGCCCGACGAGGCGCGCATCCGCGAACTGCTGGAAACCGAGTTCGCGCTGTATGAGCGCGCCGGCGGACGGATCCGGCGCGACGCGCAGATGGACGACGCGATGGTGCGCTACGCCAGCGGGCTGTGCGAGGAGGATGTGCGCCAGTTGCTGCGCCAGTCGATACGCGACGACGGCGCGCTGACCGGGCGCGACTTGCAGCGTGCCGCGCGCGCCAAGCAGCAGAGCATGCCCGGCCTGACGCTGGAGGCGGCACTCGAAGGGGCGGACGCGATCGGCGGGCTGACGCGGTTGCGACGCTGGCTGGCGCAACGCCGTCCGATCTTCCTTGGCGACGTGAGCCGCCCCGGCCTGCCGACCCCCAAGGGGGTGCTGATCATGGGCGTACAGGGCTGCGGCAAGAGTCTCGCCGCCAAGGCCACCGCCGCCGCGTGGGGCCTGCCGCTGCTGCGCCTGGACATCGGCGCGCTGTACGACAAATTCCAGGGCGAGACCGAGCGCAAGCTGCGCGACGCGCTGACCGCCGCCGAAGGCATGCAGCCGGTGGTGATGTGGATAGACGAAATCGAGAAAGGCCTGGCGGTGGACGGCGGCAACAGCGACGGCGGCGTGTCGCGCCGCGTGCTGGGCACGCTGCTGACCTGGATGGCCGAGCGCAACGCCCGCATCTTCATCGTTGCCACCGCCAATGACGTGCAGGCCCTGCCCCCCGAGCTGATACGCAAGGGGCGCTTCGACGAGATGTTCTTTGTCGATCTGCCCGATGCGCCGGCGCGCGAGACCATATTCCGCATCCAGCTCGCGCGCCACAAACTCGACGGCGGCGGGTTCGACCTGAAGGCGCTGGCACTGCGCACCGACGGCATGTCCGGCGCGGAGATCGAGCAGGCGGTGGTGTCCGCGCTGTATGAAACCCTGCCCGACGGGCGCGCCCCCGACATGGCAGCCCTGCTGGCCGAGATCGGGCGCACGCGGCCGCTGTCGGTGTTGATGGCGGAGAAGATCGCGGCCCTGCGCGCCTGGGCCACCGAGCGCTGCGTAATGGCCGACTGAAACTGGCGCGACGCGGGCCGCGACACTGGCTGGCTCCTGAAGGGAGTAGAGGTCATGGACACGCATCCGGCACGAGACATCCGGCCCTTCGCCACCCCTTACCTCGGCGCGGCGCTGATCCTTGCCGCCGGCATCGCATTGAGCGCCGCACTGTGGCAGCACAGCGCCGCGCTGGTCGCGCGCGAAGCGCACGCCTACCTCGACAATCGCGCAACGCTGGTACTCGCCGGCGTACAACGGCGCATGGACGAATACGAGACGCTGCTGCTCGGCATGCAGGGGCTCTTTCTCAGCACCGAGAGCGTCGGCCGCACGGCGTTCCGCCGCTATGCCGGCAACCTCGAACCGGGCCACCGTGCCACCGGCATCCGCGCGCTGCACTTCACACGCTACGTATCGCGTGACGACTACGCGCGCTTTGTCGATGCGGTGCGTGGCGACCGTAGCACCGACCCGGCGGGATACCCGGATTTTGCCGTACGCCCCGAGGGCGTACGGGACGAGCACTACATCATCGAGTACATCGAACCGCTGGCCGACAACCTGGCCGCCTTCGGCCTCGATGCCGGCAGCCAGCCGGCCAACCGCGCCGCCTTCGGCGCGGCCCGCGATACCGGGCACTTCAACCTGACGCCGCCGTTGCAATTCGAGCTGGCGCCGCCCGGTGCGCGCGCTCTGGGGCTATACGTGCCGGTGTACCGCCACGGCGCGCCGCTGGCCGACGAAGCACAGCGGCGCGCCGCGTTCGTCGGACTGGCCGGCATCACCCTCGACCCCCGCGAGCTGTTTTCCGACGCGTTGTCGGACGTGCTCGCCGAGCAGTACCGGATCGCCATCCACGATACCGGCCCGGCCGATGCCATCGACTCCACGGCGGTTCCCGTCGTTGTGTTCGACAGTGAAACGGCCATCGCCGGCGCATCGGACGATGCAATGCACAAGACCAGGAACCTGAAGTTCGGGGGGCGCACCTGGAGCATCGACGTGGTCGCGCACCCCGGCTGGCTCAAGAGCCGCCCTGGTAACCGGATTCCCTACATTTTTCTGGGTGCCGGCGTGGCGATCAGCGTGCTGATGGCGGCGCTGTATTTCGCCCAGTCGCGCGCCCGCGCACGCGCGCTGCGGCTCGCAACCCGCATGACACGCGATCTGCGCCATAGCGAACAGCGCTTGCGCCTGTTGGCCGAATTGTCCACCGACTGGTTCTGGGAACAGGACCAGGACGCGCGCCTCACCTCCATAAGCGGCGCCAACAGCGGCAAGTTGCCGCTCCCGTTCGAACAGATCGTCGGCAAGCGGCGCTGGGAGATCGCCCCCGCCGCGCTGAGCGAGGAACAATGGCAGGCGCACCGCCAGCAACTGGCCGCCAGAGTGCCGTTCGAGATCGAGTACGCGATCACCGATAGCGACGGCAACCAACGCTGGATCGTCGCCAGGGGCGCCCCCCACTACGGCGATGACGGGCAGTTTCTCGGCTACCAGGGCACCGCCCAGGACGTAACCGAACGGCGCCGCAGCACCGAAACCATCGCGCGCGGCTCGGCGGTTCTGCGCGCCACGCTGGAGAACATCGACCAGGGCATCAGCGTGGTCGACAGCGATCTGTGTCTACTCGCGTGCAACCAGCGCTTCATGGAGCTACTGGATTTCCCCGAGTCGCTTGCCCGGCCGGGCACGGCCTTTGAGACGTTTGCCCGCTACAACGCCGAGCGCGGCGAGTATGGCGAAGGCGACATCGATGAACTGGTACGCAAGCGCGTGGAACTTGCGCGCCGCTTCGAAGCACACCGCTTCAGGCGGGTGCGACCCAACGGCATGGTGCTCGAGATCGTCGGCGCGCCCATGCCCGACGGCGGTTTCGTCACCACCTACACCGATGTGACCGAGCAGGTCCGGGCCGAAGAAGAACTCCGGCGCCAGGCGGCCATCCTGCAGAACACCCTCGACCATCTCGAACAAGGGATCAGCGTGATGGACGCGAATCTGCACATGACCGCGATGAACCGGCGCTTCTGCGAACTGCTCGGCTTCCCCGAAGAGATGGCGCGCAACGGCGCGCCGTTCGAGGCCTTCTTCCGCTACAACGCCGAGCGCGGTGAATACGGTCCGTGCGACGTCGAAAGCCTGGTCAAGGAGAAGGTTGCGCTGGCGCGGCGCTTCGAACCCCACTGCTTCAAGCGCACGCGCCCGGACGGACGCATCATCGAAGTGCGCGGCACGCCGATCAAGGGGGGTGGCTTCGTCACTTCATACACCGACATCACCGCGCGCGAGCAGGCCGAGGAAACGCTGCGCGAGTTGAACGAAACGCTGGAACAGCGGGTGCGCGAACGCACCGCCGAACTTGAAGCATCCAACCAGGAACTCGAATCGTTCAGCTACTCGGTGTCGCACGACCTGCGCGCGCCGCTGCGCGCGCTGCATGGCTTCAGCCATCTGCTGGAAGAGGAATACGGAGTGCTACTCGATGCGACCGGTTTGAACTACCTGCACCGCATCCGCCGCGCGGCCGAGCGCATGGGCAAGCTCATCGACGATCTGATCGAACTGGCGCGCATCAGCCGCCAGGGGCTGGTGCGCATGGATGTCGACCTGAGCAAGCTGGCCCAGGACGTGGTTGCGTCACTGACCGAACACCACCCGCAACGCCGGGTGCGCTGGCATATCGCGGCGGGACTGCAGGCGTGCGCCGATCCGGTCCTGCTGCGCGTGCTGATCGATAACCTGCTGCGCAATGCGTGGAAGTTCACGGCCGAACGCAACGACGCAGTGATCGAACTGGGCACTCTGCCCGACCCCGACCCCGACGGCCCGGTCTTTTTCGTCCGCGACAACGGCGCCGGCTTCGACATGGGCTATGCCGACAAGCTGTTCCAACCCTTCCAGCGCCTGCACGTCGCGGACCGCTTCGAAGGCAGCGGCATCGGACTGGCCATCGTGCAACGCATCGTGCGTCGCCACGGCGGCCGGGTGTGGGCCGAAGCCGTCGCCGGACAGGGTGCGACTTTTTACTTCACCTTGCCTTGGCCCGCTTCGGCTCAGCGATAGTAGCGCACCACCGCCTGCCAGCCGCGCGACTCGGGTAGCGCGCCGAACTGGCTTGTCTGGCGCCCGTGGGTGCGTTGCCATTGAACGGCGTATTCAAGGTTGGCGACGTGATAGCGCGCTTCCACCCAGGTCCGGCGACTCGCGTCGGTGAGGTCGAGGTTGTGCATCAGGCCGAGGTCCAAGCGTGGGATCAGAGCATCCTGCCAGGTCGCGTGCACGAACAGCCCGTGCCTGGTCGGTGGCTCCTGGGTGGTGCGCGCCCGCGCGCGGTACTGCCAGTAAGCCGTCGGGGGGCCGTGGCGCAGCGCGGTCCAGGCGGCCTTGTCGAGGCCGGCGCCGTTGTAATGGTATTCGGCGCTCAGCGAAATCCGGGTGGACGTGGTGTGGGTGATGCCGGCGGCCAGATGATTGCGCCAGGTGTTGGGGGCGCGGGCCGGGGCGGGGGGTGGCAACGCCTGCGCCAGCAACGAGGGGGCGCGTCCGCCCGACCATTCGATATGTGCGACCGTCGCGTCATTCACCAGCGCCGTCAGGTTGAGGCCGAACTGCGGCGGCATTCCCTGTTCCCGATAGACCAGGAATTGCGGGGTGAGGCCGCCGATGTTCTGGCCGAGGGTGATGAGCCAGCGCGCGCGCGGGTTGGTCGCGCCCAGGTCGAGGCTGAGGCCGTTGCGGTCGGGGTGGCGTTCGAGGCCGGGCGAGTACAGCGCCGTGAGCGAACCGCCTTCCCACAGCCTTTGCCCACGCAGCATCACGCTCCCCTGGCGGTTCTCCTTGAGACTGGCGGGGTCGATCGAGACGACCGAGCGCAGGGCGCCGGCGCGGAACCAGTCGGTGGGGTTGTAGCCGCTGGCCACGCCGTGGCGCGTGTTGATGCGCCCCAGGTCCAGCATCACGTCGGGGCGCGCGCGCCAGCTCAGATACGCCTCCTTGAGCGTATTGATGGCAGTGTCGCCGCCGCCTTGCGCCGGCCAGCCCAGGTCGAGCCGGTCGGCCATGAAGACGCGCCAGTCGCGCGTCAGGGAATGGTCGTAGCGGATGTCCACGGACAGGCGCCAGTGGTCTTCGGCAGTGCCGTCACGGCGGCGCCCACCGCCCGCACCCTCGACGAAGAGATGCCAGTCGCTGGCACGTTCCACAATGGCGGGCGCCTCGTCCGCCAGCATCAGCGCACTCGTCTCCGGGTCTTGCGCCCAGGCGCCGCCCAGCCCCGGCAGCAGCACCGCCAAAGCCGCGCGGCGCACCGCACGGCTGCTCATTCCGGGGTGAAGCGCGGCAGGTAATCGCGTTGCAGCCACGCTTGCGGCACGTCGCGCTTGACCCACGCGGAATAGCGCATGACGGTGACCCAGTCGGGTTCCAGGCCGTCGATAATGACGGTCTCGGTCGGGCGCTCGATTCCGAACACCTCCTGATAGCGTCGATAGTAAGCGGTCTTCAGCAGCTTGCCGCTTTCGGCAAAGAAACGCGCCTTGACCGGTCGGGCACTGGCGCTATCGACCCACATCTCTATCCGGTGGTAGGTGGCCTCGGCGGTGGTCGCCGTCAGGTCCAGCCGGGTGCAACGCCTGCGCTGGCGCTCGCCGTCGAGGATGTCCTCGTCGGTGGCCGCGATCGCGCGGTAGTCCCTGGCAAAATTGACGGTAACCACGTCGCCGTTGGAGGCCTGCCCGAGCAGGCGCTGTTGCGGCGACAGCCGCACGCTCGCCTTGCTCGCCGGGTCGAAGAACCACAGGTCCTTGCCGTTGAACAGGATCAGCTTGTTCGCGTCGCGCGCCGGCGCCGTGTAGCGCACCAGGCTGCGGAACTGGCCGCCGTCCGGGTCGGCCCTGGAGTAGATCGCGAGGGTGCTGCTCCCGATCTGCTGGCCCTGCCGGTACTCGATCAGGGTGTTGGTCAGGCCGAACGGAAAGTCCGGGTTGCGGATGGCGTCGCTGGCGATCAGGATGTCCTGCGGATCTGGACCGGCCAGGACCGGGAGCGCCAGCACGGCGATGATGCAGGCGAAGGCGCGGACCGCCAGGTGTCTTGTCGTGGTCATTGTCAGGCGTGGCGTAGGGCGTCGACGATCATCAGTCTCGCGGCCCGGTTGGCCGGCCACCACGCCGACAGGACCGTGACCACCATCATGCCGGTGACGCTGCCGGCAAGCAGCGCGGGGTCCTGCCCGACGCGGACCAGGATCAGGTAGGCGTAGGAGTAGCCGGGCGGTATCCATGACCAGCCGCTGTGGTTGATGAGATGGGCGATGACGAGGGCGCCGAGCACGCCGAGCACCGCGCCAATGCCGCCCAGCAGCAACGCTTCGCACATGAACAGGCGGCGGATGCCGGAGCGGCGCTGGCCCAGCGCGCGCAAGGTGCCGATCTCGACGGTGCGCTCGACCACGGCGGTGCTCATGGTGTTGCCGATGGTGAATAGCACGATCACACCGATCAGCAGCGAAATGAAGCCGAACATCGAATCCATGAACTCGTTGGTCTGTCCGTAGATCGGATTGAGGGTCTCGAAGTCCAGCACCTCCAGCGGTTGGTCCCCGGACGCGCCCGCGAGCAGCTCACTCAGGCGTTGCCGAGCCAGTGGAGTATCACGGGTGTGCTGGAGCTGGATGATGATCGCGGTCACCTGGGCCGGCCCAGCGCCGTAGATCAAGCGTTGTGCCTGGTGCAGGTGCATCGCCATATACACGTCGTCAAGCGCCTTGATGCCCATGTTGCTGGCCTGGATCACGCCGAGGCTGGCCACGTTGGGCGCGCCGTGCGCCGCCGCCGCGAGCATTTCGATGCGGTTCTCCGCGATTGGCGGCTGGTCGGCCCGCTCGATCGACGACAGCGCGGCGATGTCGTGCGGCGCCGGATCGCCCGCGTCCGTCGCGCGGGCCGGCGTGGGCACGCAATCGGAGTCACCCAGCAGCTTGCACAGCCTGAGCTTGCGCGCTACCCCGGTGCCGACCATCACCGTGTCTTCGCGGGTGCCCACCAGTGGCAGGGGTTGGGCGTAGCTGACGACGCGGTAGTCGTTCCATGCCAGCATCCGGTTGTGGTCCTCGGGGATCAGGCCGGTCGCCATCACCGAGCGCGACACCCCGGCCGCGAAATTGCCGGCGATCCCACCCAGTTGCAGGGTCGGTGTCACCACCGCCACCATCGGTGCCAGCACCGCGTCGCGCTGGATCGCGGCGATCCAGCGCGGGTAGTCGGCGATGCCGTGGGCGGCCGGATTGTCGCCCCCGTCCAGGAAATACCCTTGACGCTGGATCTGCAGGTGGCCGGTGTGCTGCACGAAGCCGGTCTGCGTTCCGTAGAGAATGTTGGAACGATAGCCGCCGAACAGCAGGATGGCGACCAGGCCCACGACCATCGCCAGCAGCGTGGCGAGCGAACGACGGCGGTTGCGCAACAGGTTGCGCAGCGCGAGCGACCACAGGCTCATGGTCTTACCCTCCCGTGGTGCCGGTGTGCTCGGCGGCCGCGCCGATGCGCCCGTCACGGATCAGGATGACCTCGTCGGCTTCGGCGCGAACCTGCGGGTCGTGCGACGAGAACACGAACGAGACGCCGCGCTCGCGTTGCATCGTGCGCATCAGGCCGATGATCTCGGCGCCGGTCTGGCTGTCGAGGTTGGCGGTCGGCTCATCGGCCAGTACCAGCATAGGCTCGGTGGCCAGGGCGCGCGCGATCGCGACCCGTTGCCGTTGGCCGCCGGACAACTGTCCCGGCCTGTTGTGGCGGCGGTTCGACAGTCCGACGGCATCGATGAGCGCCCGCACGCGCTTTTTGCGCTCGGGCGCCGCAACCCCGGCCAGGACCAGCGGATACTCGACGTTCTCGCACGCCGTCAGCACCGGCAGCAGGTTGAAGTTCTGGAAGACGAAGCCGATGTGCCGGGCGCGGAAATCGGACAAGGCATCGTCGGGCATGGCGTGCACCGCCTGTCCCGCGACCACGATTTCGCCGTGATCAGGCCGGTCGAGGCAGCCGATGAGATTGAGCAGGGTCGTCTTGCCGCTGCCCGACGGACCCGCGATGACGGTGAAGCCGCCCGGACGGATGTCGATGTTGATCTGACTCAGGGCTGGCACATCCACCGCATCGAGGCGGTAGGTCTTCCCCACGTTGCGCAAGCTGACCGGATGCATTCTTCCTCCCGCGAGAACCCTGGCAGCCTGCCGGACTTGAGGCTGCTAGCCCCGGCGTTTGCAGGGCTGGCTGGAGGCGCATCGTAGAACGCATTCACGCGCGGGTCTTGAACGTTTCCGACATCATTGTTTTCATGTCATGACTATCGGCATTACATATACTGCGGCATGCTCAGGATCGACCAACCCCACTCGCAATTTCCCGATGCCTCGCCTTCCGGGACGCAATCGCACTTGTGGTTGCCCCACACCGCCCTGACCGCTTGCGTACGCGCCGTCATCAGCCGTGACACCCGCGAAACAGCGCTGAGCGACGCACAACGCTACAATCATTTCCCCGCCTCCCCGGTGTGCTCGATCGCGTGGTTTTTCAGCGGGCACTGCGAGCAGCTCGAGCCCGGTCAACCAGCCTGCGACACGAGCCCGCGCAAGCCGGTCGCCGCGCTGAGCTTCTGCGGCCCGTCCACCCAGCCGGTGATCAGCTGGAACCCCGGGCCGGTGCACGCCATGATGCTGCTACTGCTGCCCGACGCGCTGGCGGCACTGACCGGCATCGACCCAGGCGACTACGTGGACCGCGTCGTGCCCGCCGCCGAGGTATTCGATGCTACGTGGCTGGCGATGTGCGAGGCGGTGATCGCCGCTCCGCACGACGAACAGCGCGTGCAACGGATCGAAGACTTCCTGCATCCGCGCTGGCAGCGCGCCCGCCCGGACGCGGGTGCCGTCGGGCGGATCTATGCCGACTGGTCACAAAGCCTCGCGCTGCGCGCCGCCACGTCGGGGTGGGGGCGCAGCCTGCGCCAGGTCGAACGCCGCATCAAGCAATGGACCGGCCAGCCGTTGCGCGAACTGCGCGGCCTGGGGCGCTCGGAACGGGCGTTCTTCGACACGGTGGTCGCGAGCAAGTCCGGTGCCGTCGACTGGAGCGAAATCGCCAACAATACCGGCTACGCCGACCAGTCGCACCTGTGCCGGCAAACGCGGCGGATCACCGGTTTCCCGCCAGAAGAACTGCGCCGCCGCATCTTCCACGATGAGAGCTTCTGGGCCTATCGGCTGTGGGGGTTCAGCGAAAGCCATCTCGCCGACTGAGCGCTTCAGCGGCTCAGGAAGCCGTCGCCACCTCCGGCGCCCGTCCGCGCTGCTGCAGCACCACGCCGAAGATGATCAGCACCAGACCTATCCAGGTCGCGGGCACGATGGTTTCACCGAGAAATTTGCTGATCAGGAACAGCGACAGGAAGGGCGCGAGGAAGATCAGGTTGCCGATGCGGCTGACGTGTTCGGCGCGGCGCAGCGCCAGCAGCCACAGCATGAAGGTCACCCCCATCTCGAACAGGCCGACATAGACCGCGCCGGCCAGTCCCTGCAGACCGGGCAGCGCCACTTCGCCCTGCAGCGCCAGCACCAGCCATACCAGCGGCGTACCCAGCGCGAAGCACAGGAACAGGCTGACCGCGCCGGACGCGCTGGAACGGGTGTTGAGTATCCAGTACAGCGCCCACAGCACGGTGCTGCCCAGCGCCAGGCTCACCCCGAGACCACTGTCGAACTGCAGCGCCAGCAGGTTGCCGCGCGTCGCGATCACCACCGCGCCGAAGTAGCCGATCAGCAACGCCAGCCCGTCGCGCACCGTCAGGCGCTGCTTGAGCAACGGTACCGCCAGCAGCGACAGCGTCAGCGCCCAGGTGTAGTTGATCGCCTGCGCCTGCTGCGCCGGCAGCAGGTCGTAGGCGCGCAGCAGGATCAGGTAATAGAAGCAGGGATTGAGCGCGCCCATGCACAGGTAATAGAGCGGGCGGTCGCGCAGGGTGTCCGCCACTTCCAGCCAACGGCGCTCGGCGGTCACGAACCCGGCCAGCACCAGCATGGACGTCAACCCCGCCCAGGCCAGCAGTTGTGTCGGAGTCATGACCTGCAGCGACAGCTTGAACGCGGTCGCGACGGTGGACCACAGTATGACGGCGGCGATGCCCAGCAACATCGCCTGACGTTGATTGCGTGCGTGCATGTAAGCAGGAATGGATGAGGAGGCGCACAGGATACCGCGAGCCGATGCGATTCGACGCCTGACCGGCGCGCTCAGGGCACATGTACATTCCCGTCGCGCCACTCAGAGGTTAGCATCGGCACATGAACACGATCACGACTGCCACGAACAGCGACTGCCCACCACGGGATACCCAGGCATGGGATGCAGGGTGGCTGGAGGTGGGTGCCGGGCACCGCCTGTACTACGAGCAAAGTGGCAATCCGGCCGGCGTGCCGGTGGTGGTGGTGCATGGCGGACCGGGTAGTGGGTGCAGCCCGCGTCAGAGGGAGCTGCTTGACCCGGACGGCTACCGCGTCATCCTGTTCGACCAGCGCGGCAGCGGGCGCAGCACCCCGCGCGGCGCGTGCGCGGACAACACCACCGAGTTGCTCGTGGCGGACATCGAACAATTGCGCCAACACCTCGGCATTGCGCGCTGGCTGGTGTCCGGCGGCTCGTGGGGCGCCAGCCTGGGGGTGCTGTATTGCGCGCATCATGCGCCGTCCTGCCTGGGCGCGATCCTGCGCAATGTGTTCCTGACCGGGGCGGAAGACATCGCGTGGTTCTTTCACGGCGCGGCACGCTTGCGCCCGGCGGCGTGGCAGCGACTGGCGTCCCTGGCGCCGGCGCGGCGGCGTGACGATGTGGCGAGCTGGTATCTGGAAACGGTCGGCGGTTCTGACCGGGGCGCGGCGCTCGTGGCAGTCGCGCACTGGATGCAATGGGAAGCAGCACTGACGAGTGCGGTGTCCGGCAGCGCCATTCCATTGCCTGACCTCACCGACGAGCAGGCGGCGCTGGACAAGTACCGGTTGCAGGCACACTACCTGCGCAATGAGTGCTTTGTCGGAAGCGCCCGGTTGTTGGCGCTTGCCGCGACCGTGCCCGCCACCGTGCCGGTGGCGCTGCTGCATGGACGACGTGACCGTGTGTGCCGGCCGCGCAATGCGGTGCTGCTGCGCCGAGCCATTGAACACGCCTGCCTGCGGTTCATTCCGGGCGCCGGGCACAGTCCGTTCGATCCGCCGATGCAGTCAGCTTTGCGCGCTGCAAGCAGCCATTTTTTGTCGCACGGACATTTTGACGGGTGGCCGCGCAGCGGTTGATGTGCGGACAACCTGGCAGGATCGCCGCTACGCTACGAGCAGACGGGGCTAGTCCGCCTTCCCCGGACTGCCGTCGGTCGCGGGCGATGGTTCGACAGGTGCTGCCGGCCCAGGTGGCGATTCGGATACTGGAGCCGGCTCGGACGCCGGGGCAACGGTATCGCGCACCGACTGCACCGCGCTCATGCCGACTTCCTTGAGCTTTTCGGCCGCGCCAACGGTGGCGTCGAGTATCTTGCGCGCGGCATCTTCGGCTGCTTCCTTGGCGTCGCGCACGGGCGGCGGTGTTGGTTCGTCGGCGCGCACGTCCGGTTCCTGCGCGGCAGGCGCCATCGGTGTATCCGCCCCATTGGCTGGTTCCGCCACCGTTGGGGTGGGCACTGTTTCAGGTGGGCGTTGCTTAGGACTCGCCGCAGGCGCCGCGCTGTCCGCGGGGGGTGGCGCACCGCTGCCCGCCGCTTCGATGGGCGCGGGCGCGGCCTGGTCCGGCGTGGGGGACGTCACTATCGGGGTTGTCTCGGCGGGCTTGTCAGCCGAACATCCGGCCATCAACACTACCAACGTAGCAGCCATCGAGGCCGCAACGGCTTTCATCACGGTGCTTCCAGAACGATGTAGTAAGTCAAGAGGATAAAACAGCCTCTTGAGTGGAAAGTGCATGTTTATGTTGTCAGGATACAACGATTTGTTGCAAGTAGCACCACAAATAGCACCATACAAACGCAACAGCCCGCGCGCGGCGGGCTGTTGCGAGGTACGCGTCAGACGGCCCGGCCCGCGCCCTTACTTGACGCGGTTGCGATACTCGTCGGTACGCGTATCGATTTCGATCTTGTCGCCGATTTCAACGAAGGCCGGCACCATCAGCTCGAACCCGGTCACAAGTTTGGCGGGTTTGAGCACCTTGCCCGACGTGTCGCCCTTGACCGCCGGTTCGGTATAGGTGACTTCACGCACCACCGAGTTGGGCAGCTCGACCGAGATCGCCTTGCCGTTGTAGAACACCACTTCGCACGCCAGACCATCTTCGAGGTACTTGAGCGCGTCGGTCATGTTGTCGGCTTCGACTTCGAACTGCTCATACTCGGCGTCCATGAAGACGTACATCGGATCGGAGAAGTACGAGTAGGTCACTTCCTTGCGCTCGAGCTGAACCACCTCGAACTTGTCGTCCGCCTTGTACACCGACTCGGATGGCGCGCCGGTGAGCAGGTTCTTGAGTTTCATCTTGACGACCGCGGAGTTGCGGCCGGACTTGTTGTATTCGGCCTTTTGCACGACCAGCGGATCGTTGCTGACCATGATGACGTTGCCGGAGCGGAGTTCCTGAGCGGTTTTCATGCAATATCCTGAGAGAGCGGAGCGGCGCCGAGCCGCAATATGTTTAAAAAACCCTTGATTTTACTATAGCTTTACAAAAGTTGACAAGTGATGTAGCAAGGTCTTCCATTTGCGCAAGTTCGGCGCACCAACCGCGCGCGTGCCGCCCGAGTTCGGGTAGCGCCGCCGCGTAAGCCGGCCAGTGCGCGGTCAGGCTGCCCTGGCCGTTCCATGCGTACCAGAAACGGACGACGGCCTCGCGGGTTGCGTCGTCCAGCGCCTGGGTGTAGCGCTGCAGGAATGCCTCCAGCTTGAGCATGTGGGCCTGCTCCTGCTGGGGGTAGATCTGCCACACCATCGGCCGTGCCGCCCATTGCGCGCGGACGAAGGAATCCTCACCGCGAACGAAGTTCACATCACAGCTCCACAACAGCCGGTCGTAATCGCGTTGCGGCACGAATGGCAACGCCACTACGGTAAGTGCCTGTCGTTGTACCCGCGCTCCGGTATCGGGCCGGCCCGCGCCCAGATGGCGCGCGATCGGCTCCAGCATGCGCCCTTGCGGCACCAGCAGTTGCACCGGCCGGTCGCCCTGTTCCCAGCAGCGCAGCATCTCACCCAGATCAGGATGAGCATAGGCGAACAGCGATATCGTCAGCGCCCCCGGCACGGCCGCGCCTACCCCCAGTGTTTCAAGGAACGCGGTGCGCGCGCTCGCGGACGCACCGTAGGCGTCTCGCCTGGCCAGCAGATCCGGCTCGCGCGGCAATCCGCCGGTGGCCGGGGTGAAGCCGGGGCAGAAAAAGTGCTTGATCAATGGCAGGCGCGGATGCGGCGAGCGCATGCGATGCACCCCGGCCACCCAGTCCTCGGCCGACAGGTATTCCAGGTTGATCCACACCGGCGACGGCTGGTGCGCCGCCATGGTCTGCACGTAGCTTGCGGGCGGGTCGCAGGAAAAAGCCTCGATCACGATCTCGGCGCATGCCGTCGGCAACCATGGTTCCCCCCAGAGGCACACTTCCACCCCCTCATGGGTCAACCGGACAGCGGGTTGCCGGGCCTGCGGACACAAGCGGAAGAATGCTTCCAGATCGTCCACCCACAACTGCACCTGCTGCCCGTGGAAGCACGCCAGCATCCGCGCCAGACGCCAGCACACGCCGATATCCCCCAAGTTATCCACAACCCGGCAGAAGATGGCCCAGCGATAGTGGGCGGACATTTCAGGTGGATGCATGCAAGCTGGCCTGAAGCGTGTTCGAACGAGAATGCTTTTCCACACGGGGGTGTACGCGAATATAGAACATCTGCTCCCGCCATGCGGTGGTGTCAGCGACCAACCTGGAATGTGTTTCCATGCACAGCCCCAAGGCCTGCCGGGCAAGCGATGCACCAAGTTATCCACAGCTTCTCGTCTAGGCTTCGCAAGAGTGATCGGCCAATCGTGCCACATCGTCGGCATCCATCCATCGCCACTGGCCGGGCGCCAGATCGTCAGGCAGTTGCAAGCCGCCGATGCCGGAACGATGAAGCGCGTCGACATGATGATGGGCAGCGGCGATCATGCGTTTGACCTGGTGATACTTGCCTTCGGTGACCGTCAACCGCAGGGTATGCGACCCGATCTGCTCGCATGCGCGCGCCTTGATCGGCGCGGGCTCGTCATGCAGCGCGACCCCCGCGAGCAGATCGGCGACGAGTTGCCCGGTCACCGGTTCGTGCGTCCTGACTTCATACACCTTTGGAATGCGTTTCTTGCCCGAACTCCACACATGAATGAACTGCCCATCGTCGGACAGCAGCAACAACCCGGTGGTGTCGTGATCGAGCCGCCCGACGGTCTGGACTTCACGCCGCGCGAACTGCTCCGGCAACAGCGCGAAGACCGAAGGATGGTACTGCGGCTTGCGTGAACACTCGTAGTTCGCTGGCTTGTGCAACATCACGTAGGCCCGTTCGTGAAAGCGCCAGTTCACCTCGTCCACCGTGAATTCCAGACCCTCCGTGTCGTGCTCGGCAAACGGGTCGTCGATGAGTTCGCCCGCGATGCGGAAACGTCCGGCACGGACTAGACCACGGCATTCCTTGCGGCTGCCGAATCCCTGGCTCTGGAGGATGCGTTCGATTTTCATGGGTGCGGTTTTCATGGGCGAATACTACCGCACCGCGTCAGTCCCGCTTCACCTCGATCACGATTCGCGGCGCGAGTGTTCTGTACAAGTCACAGGGTAAGTTGGGGGGCAATTGTGAATAAGACCCGCATGCGCGTCGCACGCAAAAAAGCGTGCACAATCGACCCACAGTTGTCGACAGCACTTGCGGACGCTTTCATACATGCCGAAAAACCTTGTCAGGCATGGGAAAGACCGGGTTTTCCACAGAATATTGTGGTCTACCATGTTCTTTGTCTTTTAAGTAATTCATAAACAGTACACCCCGTTGAAGCAGATTCTGGCCGCTCGCCAGAGCGTTTTTCAGACGCGCCAAAGCAGGTTAGACTGCGCTCTCCCTGCTTGGAGTGGCGCCATTGAAGTTCGAACATGTGGTGGTCGTGAACGACCCCGCCAACCCGCTCATCACCGATCTGTCCCGAGTTCAGCTATGGGCTGGCCTGCTGGCGCGGGTCGAGGATCCGCGCCCGTTTCTACCGGGTCTGGAGCGTTGCGCGGTGGTTGAATGCGAGGCATTGCGGCGGGTGCGCGATCTGTATTTCGGTGCCGTGGTCATACGCGACCGGGTCACGCTGGAACCCATGCAGTCGGTGACTTTCGTGTCGGAGCGCACCGACGAGCACGCGGGCGGGAGCCTGACGATTTCCATTGAGGAACCCGAGCCGCAATTGCTGGTACTGCGCTTCGAATACAGTACGACCTTGCCTGATGGAGAGTGCGATCCGGACGGCGCGTATGCGGCGTTCGTGCAGTCGGCCTATTTCGAATCGGATATCGATACGGTCAGGGTGATACGCGAACTGGCCGCTCGCGCGCAGCCGCAATAGCGCAGTTCGCCAGTGGGGTGTTCAACGTGGTGTGTCGAGCCCGGACGGGCTCTTCTTCTTTTCTGGATATGAAAAATGTGGTTCAAGAATCTGCAGTTGTACCGTTTGCCCGTAGGCTGGAATGTCAGCGCCGATGATCTGGAGCAGCAGTTGGCGCGTCGTCGCTTCCAGCCTTGCGGTTCGCAGGACATGGAAAGCCGGGGGTGGATCTCGCCTACCGGTGACGAGGTGCTGGTGCACCGCGTCGGTGGTCAGTGGCTGCTGGCGCTGGGGGTCGAGCAGCGGCTCCTGCCTTCGTCGGTGGTCAAGCAGGAAGCGGCGGAGCGCGCCGAAGAGCTGGCGGAGCGGCAAGGCTACAAGCTGGGTCGCAAGCAGATGAAGGAGTTGCAGGAACAGATCACGCAGGAATTCCTGCCGCGCGCGTTCACGCGCCGGCGCAAGGTCTTCGCCTGGATCGATCCGGCGGCGGGCTGGCTTGGCATCGATGCGCCCAGCCAGGCGCGCGCCGAGGATGTGCTGGAAATCCTGCGCCAGACCCTGGACAGCTTCCCGCTGGCGCTGCTGCGCACCGAATTGTCACCCACCGGCGCGATGGCCGACTGGCTCGCTGGCGGCGACGCACCGGCCGGGTTCACCATCGACCAGGACTGCGAACTGAAGGCCGTGACCGAGGAAAAGGCGGCGGTGCGCTATGTCCGGCATACCCTGGAGGGCGACGAAGTGCGCGCCCATCTCGAAGCCGGCAAGATGCCGACCCGGCTGGCGCTGACCTTCGACGAGCGGGTCAGTTTCGTGCTGACCGAGAAGCTCGAGATCAAGCGCCTGGATTTTCTCGATGTGATCAAGGAGAAGCTCGAGGACGCCGACAGCGACGACGCGCGCGCGCTGGCGGATGCCGAGTTCGCGCTGATGACCGGCGAACTGGCACCGATGCTGGCGGCGGTGGTGGAAGCGCTAGGGGGAGAGGTCAAGGTCGCCGAACCCTTGGCGGCGGCGGCCTGAGTCCAACCGGCTGCTAGAGCACCTTGTCGGCGCGCAGTTGCGCGATTGCTTCGGCCGACAGGCCCAGCACGTCGCGCAGCACCGCGTCGGTATGTTCGCCCAGCAGCGGGGGCGGCAGGCGGTAGTCGACCGGGGTCGCGGAGAGCCTGAACGGCGAGGCGACCTGCGGTATCACCCCCACCGTCGGATGCTGCATATCGACACGCAGGCCACGCGCCAGTACCTGCGGATCTTCGAAGACCTCGGCCAGCGTATTGATCGGCCCGCACGGCACGCTCACCGCTTCCAGCGCCGCGATCCAGGCGGCGGTGGTGCGCTGGATGGTGATCTTGTTGAGCAAAGGAATCAGCGTGTCGCGGTTGCCGACGCGCGCCTTGTTGGTCGCGAAACGCGGGTCGGTGGCGAGTTCCGGATGGCCCGCGACTTCGCAGAAGCGCGCGAACTGGCCGTCGTTGCCAACGGTCAGGATCATGTAGCCGTCGTCGGTGGGGAAGTCCTGATACGGCACGATGTTGGGGTGGGCGTTGCCCAGGCGGCGCGGTGAATTGCCCGAGGTCAGGTAGTTCATCGCCTGGTTGGCCAGGCACGCGACCTGCACGTCGAGCAGCGCCAGGTCGATGTACTGGCCCTCGCCGCTGCGCTCGCGCCAGGCCAGCGCCGCCTGCACCGCGTTGGCGGCGTACAGGCCGGTGAGGATGTCGGTCAGCGCGACGCCGACCTTCATCGGCCCGGCGCCGTCCTCGCCGTCGGGGCGGCCGGTGATGCTCATCAGCCCGCCCAGCCCCTGGATCAGGAAGTCATAACCGGCGCGTGCCGCGTAGGGGCCGTCCTGACCGAAGCCGGTGATCGAGCAATACACCAGGCGCGGATTGATGGCCTTGAGCGTGGCGTAGTCGAGGCCGTAGCGCACCAAGCCGTCTTTCTTGAAATTCTCGATCACCACGTCGCATTCGGCGGCCAGCGCGTGCAGCAGTTTCTGCCCTTGCGGCTGCGTCATGTCGACGGTGATCGATTGTTTGTTGCGGTTGGCGCACAAGTAGTAGGACGCCACCGGGGTGTCGTTGCCCTGCCCGTCCTTGAGGAAGGGCGGGCCCCAGCCACGGGTGTCGTCGCCGGCGCCCGGACGCTCGACCTTGATGACCTCGGCTCCGAGGTCGGCCAGGATCTGGCTGGCCCACGGGCCGGCCAGGATGCGTGACAGGTCGAGTACCCGGATGTGCGACAGTGCGCCGGACATGGTTGGGCAGGCCCTCAGTTGGAGAACGCGGCGATGTCGGTGATGGCGCGGCCGAGAATCAGCGCATGCACGTCGTGGGTGCCCTCGTAGGTGTTGACCACTTCGAGGTTGACCAGGTGGCGGGCGACGCAGAACTCGTCCGAGATGCCGTTGCCGCCGAGCATGTCGCGCGCCATGCGGGCGATGTCGAGCGATTTGCCGCACGAGTTGCGCTTCATGATCGAGGTGATCTCGACCGCCGCCGTGCCTTCGTCCTTCATCCGCCCCAGGCGCAAACAACCCTGCAGCCCCAGCGTGATCTCGGTCAGCATGTCGGCGAGCTTCTTCTGGATCAACTGGTTGGCGGCCAGCGGGCGGCCGAACTGGTGGCGGTCGAGCACGTACTGGCGGGCGGTTTCGTAGCACGCTTCGGCCGCCCCCAGGGCGCCCCAGGCGATGCCGTAGCGGGCCGAGTTCAGGCAGGTAAACGGCCCTTTCAAGCCGGTAACTTCGGGGAACATGTTCTCTTCCGGCACGAACACCTCGTCCATCACGATCTCGCCGGTGATCGAGGCGCGCAGCCCGACCTTGCCGTGAATGGCCGGCGCCGACAGGCCCTTCCAGCCCTTTTCCAGCACGAAACCACGGATCTTGCCGTCTTCGGTCTTGGCCCACACCACGAACACATCGGCGATCGGGCTGTTGGTGATCCACATCTTGGAACCTGACAGGCTGTAGCCGCCATCGACCTTCCTGGCGCGCGTTACCATGCTGCCGGGGTCGGAGCCGTGGTTGGGTTCGGTCAGGCCGAAGCAGCCGACCCACTCGCCGGTGGCGAGCTTGGGCAGATACTTGCGCTTGGTGGCTTCGCTGCCGAATTCATAGATCGGCACCATCACCAGCGACGACTGCACGCTCATCATCGAGCGGTAGCCGGAATCGACGCGCTCGACTTCACGCGCGATCAGGCCGTAACACACGTAATTGAGGCCCGAGCCGCCGTACTCTTCCGGAATGGTCGCGCCGAGCAGGCCCAGTTCGCCCATCTCGTTGAAGATCGCGCGATCGGTCTTTTCGTGGCGGAACGCTTCCTGCACGCGCGGCAGCAGCTTTTCCTGACTGTAGGAATGGGCGGTGTCGCGCACCATGCGCTCGACGTCGCTGAGCTGGCT
>JACOUN010000067.1 GCA_016177805.1 Rhodocyclales bacterium | reverse complement strand
TTCGACTTCCAGCAGGATCTGCGGCAGGCTCTCGGTGCCATGCCCCGCCACCACCATGCCGTGCTTGGTCAGGTCGAAGGTGGTCAGGTGCATCGGGCACGGCCCCAGCACCTGGTAGGCATCCTTGTACGAGCCTTGCAGTGGCCCGCCCATGTGCGTGCACTGCTGGTTGAACGCGACCACGTCCTTGTCCGCGCCGACCCCTCCGCCCGCCGGCTTGCCGAGCTTGACCAGGATGTTCGCCACGTCCGGGTACGGGTAGGCGAACTCCACCGGCTCACCCTTGGCGAGCGCCGCCAGCGAACCGACCTTGCTGCGCGGGTAGTCGGCCTTGATGGCCTTGGCAAATGCCATGCCCGGAATGCCACCAACGGTGACGACGGCGGTCAATGCCCCCGCCGAGAGCAGGAACTGGCGACGGCTCATGCATGCACGCCCGCCCTGTTCGTGGCTGTGACCCGAGTGTTCCGCCCTGATCTCGATAGTCTGTTTCATCACTTGTTCTCCTGTTTCCCGGCCTTGAGCGGCGCGTACGGCGGCAGCTTGGGCGGATCCATCAGCAAGGGTTCTTCCATCGACAGGCTCTCCAGGAAGGCGACCAGATCGGCCTTTTCCTCATCCGTGAGGCCCAGCGGCTTGAGCAGCGGGCTCTTGTTCGCCGCGTCGCCCCCGCCCTGGTCGTAGAAATCGACCACCTCGTCGAGCGTGTAGAAGATCCCGCTGTGCATGTACGGCGCGGTGTGGGTCAGCTCGCGCAAGCCGGGCGTGCGGAACTTGCCGATGTCCCTGGGGTTCTTGGTGACGAAGTAATACCCCTGGTCGATGTCGGCGCTACGGTAGCGCTCCTGGCTCACGCCCTTCTGGTAGTGTTCCCAGCGGTGCGTGATCTGGAACAGCGGTTCGGTGCGGAACACCTCGTTCTCGGGCACGCCCAGCGCATGGAACTTCTGGTCCGAGCCGAGCGGCCCGTTATGGCACTGGATGCAGTTGCCCTTGCCGTTGAACACCGTCATGCCACGCACCTGCGATTCGTTCAACGCGCTCTTGTCGCCCTTCACGTAGCGGTCGAACGGCACCTTGGCCGGGTCGGAATTGAGGGTGCGCTCGAACGCGGCAATCGCCTTCCAGGCATGGGTGATGCGCGGCCACGGAGTGCCGAACACCTGCTTGAAGCGCTCGACATACTCGGGAATGAAGCGCAAACGCATCTCCATCATCGACGCGTCGCCGTTGCCCGCGACGTTGCCCCCGGCCGCCGCCGGCGCCTGGGCTTCCAGGCTGGTGACGTTGCCTTCCCAGAACAACTTGTTGTAGTGGCCGGAGTTCAGCACCGTTTGCGAATTGCGCCAGTGCTGGGTGCCAGGGTAGCCGCGCGAGATCTCGCCCGAGTCGCCCCAGCCGAGGTTGGGCATGTGGCAGGCGACACAGGGCGTGCTGGCATCGCCGCCGAGGCGGCTGTCCCAGAACAGCATCTTGCCCAGCGCTACCTTCTCCGGCGTCATCGGATTATCGGCCGGCACCGGCACCGGCGGCAGCGGCGCCAGTGGCGGAAAATCCGCCGCGCGCGCGGCGCCTGGCGCAGCGAACGCAAGCACCGCCACGGCAACCGTGGCGACGGCGGAAACACGTGAAATCGAGGTTTTCATCTCGTTCTTCTCCTCAGTTCTTGCCGAACGTGCGCAGCTTGTAGGCCGGCGCCTCGGGTTTGTCGACGGTCACCGGATCGCCCGAGAGCGACAGCAGGAAGGCCTTGAGATCCTTCTTCTCGGCGGCCGACAGCTTCAGCGGCTTCAATTCGCTGCCCTTGCCCGCGCCACGGTCGTAGAAGTCGATGACGTCTTCAAGGGTCGCGAACATGCCGTTGTGCATGTAGGGCGCGGTGTATTTCAGCTCCCGCAGGCTCGGCGTGGCGAACTTGCCTATATCCTTGCGATCCTTGGTGATCGCGTAGCGGCCGACATCGGTGAACGTGTTCATGTAGTTCGGCATGCCGTGCGTCGAGTAGTGACGCGCCATCGTGATGTGGCGCAGCGGCTCGGCGGTCACCTTGGGGTTCTCCGGCACCCCGGTGCGATGGAAACCACCGTCCGAGAGCATCGCGCCGTTGTGACACGAAGCGCAGCCCGCCTTGCCCTTGAACAGATCGAAGCCGCGCTTCGCCTCGGCGCTCAGGGCCTTGCCGTCACCGCCCAGATGCCTGTCGAACGGCACGTTGCGCGAAACCAGCGTCTTGACGAACTCGCCGACGACGCCATACACCGTCATGCCGTTGATGTCGCCGTTGCCGAAGATGGCGGTCCACATCTGCACGTACTCGGGCACCTGCATCAGGCGCTCCTGCATCAGGCGCGAATCCATGTTCATGATGTGCGCCTCGGTGATCTCGTTGCGCACCATGGTGCCCAGATCGGCGCCGTCGAGCTGGCCGTCGCGGTTGAAGTACGCCTTGAACCGCGCATTCACCAACCCCGGCGCGTTGCGGAAATGCTCCGAGGCCGGATACCCCTTGGACAGTGCCAAACCATCGCCCCAGCCCTTGGCGGGGTCGTGACAGGATGCGCACGACAGCGCGGCATCCCCCGACAGACGCGCGTCAAAGAACAGGTGACGCCCCAGCTCGGCGCGCGCCGCGTCGACCTTGCCCTCGGGCAACGGTGCGAAATCGGCCGCGGCGGTCAGCGAGGACGCCGCCGCGAGCCCCGCCGCGAGCAACAGCCGCGCCGGATACTTCAGTCTGATTGAAGACATGTTTCCCCCTGGTTCATGATGGGTACGAAACCCGAGTCAGTTGGCGAACGTGAACGAGGCTGCGGCCGCCGCCCCGCCCTTGACGCTCACCTTCGCGCTCTGCTCGCCCAGCACCGGATGCCAGACCTTGACCTCGTAGTCGCCGGCCGGCACGTCTTCGAGCGTGAAACTGCCATCCGCGCGCGTCACGGCCGCGTAGGGGTTGTCGGCGGCAAAGGCCCAGCCGTGCATGAAGTCGTGCGCGTCGCACTCGACCTTGACCGCGTTGGCGCGGCGCACCTTGATCGACTGCTTGATGTCGCCCTTGTCGGGCTGGCCCACGTTGAACATCGTGCGGCGCACCTTGCCGATGATTTCGTAGGTGTGGATGTTGTGCAGCACCGGGTCCGAGTTGCGGATCGTCAGGTCCACGTCCTTCTGCACCACCAGCACCTCCGGCGCGAACGCGCAGCCCTTCTGGTCGAGTATCGGTGCCGCCGCCGCACCCCAGGCCTTGCCCTTGTCGATCTTGCTGACATACACGACCGCCCCCGCGAGCTTGCCGCCGGCGACATTGACCTCGACGATCTCGCGGTTGCCAGAACCGCACACCTGGTTGTCCTTGGTGATCGGCAGCGAGCGGGGCGGCGGCACGGCGCCGGTGAAACTCACCGCGCCCGCGATGCTCCCGCCGCCGCTCACGGCCCCGGCCTCGTAGGCCAGCGCCGCGCCCCCGAACAACGTGCCGGCCGCGAGCGTGCCGACGCAAAGCGTGCGTTTCATGATGACTGTTCTCATTGCAGTGTTCTCCTGTGCATGGAAAGCGAATCGGTCTTGCTCTCACCGCTCTCTGCAATAAGCGCGCCCACCGGCGCGGATGCAAACAATCCGGGAACTTCCCGCGCAATCCGCGCTCGCCCGACGCACCCGGTCGGGCGGGCACCGTGATCGGTTTCTGACCACCCCGGACAGGCTTCGACCACCCACGCGCCCAGCCCGCGTCCTCGGCCCCGGCCGGCGGCCGATGCCACGCGCTTGGCATCGAACCTGCTTACACCACGCGCATGCCTGCCCCTCACCCCCGCTCCGCGGCGCCGACCGTCGTGCTCGGCGCCGGCATTTCCGGCCTCACCGCCGCGCATGAACTCGCCGCCGCCGGTCACGAGGTCATCGTGCTCGATCGTCGCCTGGGGCCGGGCGGACGCATCCACACCGAGCGCCGCGACGGCTTCCTGGTGGAGCACGGGCCCAACACCATGATGTCGCCGGCCCCCGGCGCCGAAGCCCTGCTCGACACGCTGGGCCTGGGCGCGCAGCGCATCGGGCGCGGCGACGGCGTCAGGCACCGCTACCTCGTGCGCGACGCGCGCGCCCACGCGTTGCCCCTGAACCCGGCCGGATTCTTCGGCTCCAGCTTCTTCACCATGGGGGCGCGCCTGCGCCTGCTCGCCGAACCGTTCATCGGAGTCCGCCACGGCGACGAGACGGTGGCCAATTTCATCCGGCGGCGCTTCGGGCACGAAATGCTCGACTACGTTTTCGATCCGTTGATCGGCGGGCTGTACGCGGGCGACCCCGAGCAACTCAGCATCGAAGCGCTGTTTCCGCACCTGAAACGGCTGGAACGCGAACACGGTTCGGTGCTGCGCGGCATCCTCGCGGCACGCCGCGCGGGCGCCCTCGGGCGCCTCAATCCGGCACGCCGCCAGTTGTTTTCGCTGCGCGACGGGCTGGGAGTGCTACCCGCGCGGCTGATGGACACCTTGTCGGGGCGGGTGCGTTTCGGCGTGCGCGTCGAGGCGCTGGAAGCGCTTGGCGGCGGCGGCTACCGCCTGCGCCTGCGCGAAGGCGCCCAGACGAGCAGCCTGCACGCGCACTGCGTGGTCGTCGCGCTGCCCGCCTACGCCGCCGCGCGCACCCTCGAACCCTTGTCGCAACCGCTCGGCGACGCGCTCGCGGGCATTGCCCACCCCCCGCTGGCGGTGGTGGCGCTCGGCTTGCGCGCCGCCGACGTGGCGCATCCGCTCGACGGCCTGGGCGTACTCACGCCACGCCGCGAACAGCGCGCGACGCTGGGCATGCTGTTCTCCTCGACGCTGTTCGCGGGCCGCGCGCCGGCCGGACATGTGCTGCTGACCGCCTACGTCGGCGGCGCGCGCCGGCCCGAGCTGGCGCTGTTGCCGCGCGAGGCGCTGATCGCCGCCGTCCGGGACGAGGCCGCCGATCTGCTCGGCGCGCGCGGCCAGCCGGTGTTCTCCAGCGTGCGCTACTGGCGTCACGGTCTGCCGCAACCGGACTTGCAGCACTGTTCGCGGCTCGAAACGCTGCGCCAGGCCGAAAGCGAATACCCCGGCCTGTTCATCACCGGCAACTACGTCGCGGGCGTCTCCACCGCCGCCTGCATCGACGCGGCGCGCGCCGTTGCAGGGCGGGCACATGCCTTCCTTGTCCCCTCGCGTGCGAACTGCCGCAATCCAGTCACGGCGCATCGCGCCTGAGCGGTAGCGACACGAAGCCACGCTTGCGGAACGCGAGCGAAGCCATGTTGGCCATTCTGGCCACATCTGCTAGCCTTGAGCGTATCGAACTTCCCCCGGAGCACCACGATGCAAGTCAACATTCTCGAAGCCAAGAACCACTTGTCCCAGCTTATAAAGTCCGCACAGGCCGGGGAAGAGGTCGTGATTGCCAACCGGGGTGAGCCGGTCGCGCGACTGGTTCCAACGCAGGGCACCGACCGGCCCGGCAGCGGTCACGACTTCCTGCAATGGCTCGATGAGAACCCACTGCCGGCATTCGCGCAGCGTAGCCACGAAGAGATCGAGAGGTTCATACAGGAGGAGCGTAACGCGTGGGACTGATCTATCTCGACACGTGTTTGTTGATCTACGCGATCGAAAACGATCCGGAGCGGGCCGACAAGGTCAGAGCAGCGCTGGCAGGCGCGCCCGCCGACCGCTTCGCGGCGTCGTCGCTGGTCCGCCTGGAGTGCCTCGTCAAACCCATGCGCACCGGCGATCTGCTCCTGCAGCGGCGTTACGAAACGGGGCTTGACCGCCTTGCACGTCTATCCCTTCCCGATCCCGTTTTCCTCCAGGCCGCGCAGTTGCGCGCCCGCTTCAACCTGAAGACCCCGGACGCGCTGCACCTGGCATGCGCCCAGCATCACGGCTGTGATGCGTTATGGACCAACGACGACAGGCTCGCCCGCGCCGCGCACGGCCTGGCGCGCAACATCCTGGACTGACCCGGCCGGTCAGCTCGGCGGCTCGGTCGAGCTGGTGGCGGCCCTGCCCGATCTGGGCACGCACGACGTCACCCTGCCCGCCCGCGCTGGATCCTGACCGTGCATGGGGTGGGCTACCGGCTGGCACAACCCGGGTAGCGGACGGGGCGCGCGGGCAGTAATCGGGGGCAGACCACGGTTTCCCACCTGCGCCGACATCTGCGCAATCGGGGTGGCGGGGCTGGTGGCGCTGGGGGTGGATTTCCACGAGGCGAAAACGGCGCTGCTGCTGCTCGCCTTCCTGGTCTTCCTGCCGCTGTTCCTGTGGGCCTTCGCCGCCGCCAGCCTCGCCCGCGTCTGGGCGGCGCTGGGCGGCGGGGCGGTGTTCATGACCGCTGCCGCCTGAGGCTTGCAGCGGGGGCTGTTGGCATGAATCAGCGCACGCTAAACGCGTTCATCGCCGGGCTGGGACGGTGATGTCAGATCAACGCGAGGTAATCGGCCGGCGAGAGGATGTGCAGCCCGTGGCTTTGCCGAAAGCTGCTGCCGAGTACCAGCAGATCCTGGTCGCCGGTGATCAGGAATTGCGCCTCGCCATTGAGGGCGACGTGCAGCAGCATGTCGTCCTTGGGGTCGCGGCAGGCCTGAATGCGGTGCTGAATGGGGATCACGCGGACGACGCCGCCGAGCAGCTTGAGAAACTGCCGCCGCGCTTCGAGCGAAACATAACGGTCGAACTTGGGGCGGGAGAGGACGTCGGCCAGTTCGGTCAATGTCTCTTCAGAAGCCAGCAGCACGCCCTCGGTCAGCGCCTTGTCCACGGCGCGCCCGGCGGTCCCGCGCGGCACCAGCATGCGGCTGATCAGGGTGTTGGTGTCCAGCACCAGGCGGGCTTCGGCCGTGCGCATGGCCGGGCCTCAGTCTTCCGAGGCGAGCAATTCAGCTAGTTTGGCTTCGTCCAGCCCGGCGGCTTCGGCCTGGCTGCCGATGCGGTCGCAGAAGCGCTGGAATTCGGCGATATTGAGCCGTGTCAGGCGCTCGTATTCGGCCATGGAGAGCACCACGGCGACATCGCGTTTCTGGCGCTGGATGATCACTGGCTCCCGGCTGGCGGTGTCGATCAGGTTGGCGAAGCTTTGTTTGGCTTCGCTGGCGGTGATGGTGCGCATGGGGCACTCCTTGCTGAAACGAACGTTTTGACCATTTTAGACAAAACGGACAAAACATCAAGACTGGTGACGCAGTTCGGCTTCCACCTGTCGGGTATGGACGTAAGCGCGGACGTCGGGACGCGTAACGCGTGGTCTGGAAGCTTCAAATGGTGAGGGCATGAAAGATACTTTTCTCAAGAACATCACCTGGCTGCACACCTGGATGGCGCTGGTCGGGCAGGCGCTGCATTTCAAGGCCAGCACCGGCGAAGTGCTGCGCGAGGAACCGCCGACTGGCTGCGGCTGCTGGTGTTCCGGGCCAGCCGGGGATGAGCGCCTTACCCAGTCAGTCCGGCGGTGCTTCGCAACCCCAGCGGGCGATCGAGTATCTGCACCGGGCGCGTTTGCGGGTCACCGGTGCGCGTATTGAGATCCCGCAGATCATGATCCTCGATTCCGCAGCTGACCGCTTGCATAAGAGGCCAACAGCATGATTACAACGGACATTCCTGGTTCTGTGGAATCTAGGACGATTCGGCCCATAATCCGGCCTGTTGAACACCAACCCGCCCGGAGCCGGCCATGAAGTACTCCACCCAAGTGAAGCCCATCAGCTATCTCAAGAACCATGCGGCGGAGGTCGTGAAGGACCTTTTTCGGAGAGCCGCGAGCCCATGCGCATCGCGCAAAACGGTGAAGCCAGGCTCGTGGTGATGGACGTGCGCTCCTATGAAGAACAGGAGGAAACGCTCGCGATGCTCAAGATGCTGACCATGGGCGCCCACGAGATCGAGCAGGGCCGTTTCCGCGATGCAGCCCAGGTCTTTGCCGACCTGGACAAAGAGGACATGAAGTCGCTGCTTGCGCGCAGGGTGCTGCGCGGGGCACCGTACTGAACGTCGCTGCGGCGCGTCAGCGCCTCCCGTCAGCGCGGCGGCCGTGCGAACGGCAGCGACGCGGGGCGGTGGGCGTGCATGAAGGCCAGCGTGATGGTCTGCACGCCGGCCGCGAGCGCCTTCTGTTCCAGGCTTGCGCGCACGCGCTCGCGCACGAAGCCGGGCAGGCGCGCGAGCATCTGGCGCGCCGCGCCGTCCCACGCAACGCCCGCCGCCACGGGTGACGGCAGCGGTTCCGGGACAGCGTTGACGGCGGGCGCGTAGTCGCACTTGGCGTCCTCGCCGAGCAGTTCGCCCGTGGTCGCGAGCGCGCGCGCGCGGCAGCCGCCGCAGCTCACGCGATAGTCGCAGCGTCCGCACTTGCCTTGCGGCATCTGGCCGCGCAGGCGCACGAAGTCGTCACCGTCGTCCCAGATCGCGCGCAGCGCCGCCGCGCGCACGTTGCCGGACGGACGCGGGATGTAGGGGCACGGGGTGACATCGCCCTGCGGCCCGATGCGCAGGTAGCTGCGCCCGGCCAGACAGGCGCTCGACCACGCCGCGAAATTGCCCGCCCCCTCGCCCGCGTGCAGCCCCAGCATGCGCCGCGCGTAAGGGGCGCAGCGCGCGCGCAGCATCAGTTGCAGGTGCGCGTCCTGCAGCGCCAGGATCTCGCCCAGCACGCGCGCGTAGGTCGTGGCGGACAGGTCGGTCTGGGTCACGCCGCGCCCGGTGCACACCAGGAAGAAGAAGTTGAGCGCCATCGCGCCGATCTCGCCCGCCAGCCGCGCCAGCGCATCCAGCTCGTGGCGGTTTTCCTCGAACAAGGTGGTCTGCATCAACACCCCGAGCCCCGCCGCGCGCGCCGCGCCCATGCCCGCCAGCGCCCCCTGCCAGGCGCCCGTCTGGCCGCGCAGGCGGTCGTGAAAGTCCGGCCCGGCCGAATCGAGGCTGATGCCGACGCCCACCGCGCCCGCGTCGCGCAGGCGCTCGGCCTGGCGCGCGTCGAGCAGCACGCCGTTGCTGCCGACCACCGGCATCAGCCCGGCACGCGCCGCCCGTTCGACGATGGCCGGCAGATCGGCGCGCAGCAACGGCTCGCCGCCGGTGAGCACCACCATCGCGCCGGGCGCCAGCGCCGCGATCTCGTGCACCACGCGCGCGGCCTCGGTGGCGTTCAGCTCGTCGGCGCATTCGCTCTTGCGCTGCACCGCGTCGAGGTAGCAATGGCCGCAGGCGAGGTTGCAGCGGCGCGTGAGGTTCCACGAGATCAGGGTCGGCGTGGCCATGGTCCGCGTCCCCGCTAACCGAGCATCGCCGCGACGGCGCGCGAGGCCGCCTCGACGTGAGCGAGGGTGACCACGTCGGCGCGCTGGCCGCGCACCATCTTCTCGATGCGCAACTTCGCGTGCTCGCGCAGGGCCGCCGGCTCGATGCGCGCGAGACGCGCGAGCGCGTCGGCGTCCCAGCGCAGCACGGTAACGCCGCCCGCTCCGGAACCGGCCCGGTCATGCGCGAACGGGCATTTGCCGCCCGTGGCCGGCGCACCCGTGGCCGGCATGAAGCGCCCCATCATCTCGTCGATGATGTCCGAGGTGATCACGGTGTGGCCCTGTTCGGCGGCGTGGCGGAGGATGGCCTTGCGCGCCATGCCGCGCACGAAGTCCGGCACCCGCGCCATGCGCATCTCGGCCTCGTCGGTCCAGGTCATGGTGGTCTCGGCGATGTGATCGAGCGGCGGCTCGAACGCCCGCGCCGACAGCAGCAGGTTGCACGGCGCCAGGCGCAGCAGGTTCTCGGTGGCGCTGCCCAGGTCCATGCCGGCCTCGGAATGCACGCCGATGCGTCCGAGCATCACCAGCCACGGCCGGCTCTCGCGGATATGCAGGAGCAACTGCTCGAAGGCCTTGCCCGCCAGCAGCCGGGTACCCAGTTCGACCCCGTGCTCGCGCGCCAGGCGCGCGGCCACGTCGAGATGGCCCTGGTAGATGCGCGCGAGTCCCGAGTCGATGATCTCCTCGTGCAGCTTCTCCTGCTCCTCGAAGCGGAAGACGCTGGCCGCCTCGTCCGACAGCACCTTGGCGATGTTGTTGAACGCGACGTAGTGAAAATGCGGATCGAACACCGCGACCGCCTCGACCGCGCGCCCCAGCGTCTTGCCCAGCTCAAAGGCGCTCATCAGCGCTCCGTAGGACTGCGCGCTGCCGTCGAGCGCGACCAGGATCGCACCGTCCGCGCGCGCCTCGGTGTCGCGCATCACCAGCAGGTCGCGGTCGATGCGGCGCGCCACGCGCTCGCACACGCTGCCCAGTTGCGACGCCGGTACCGCGCCCAGCCCCAGCGCCCCCATCACCACCAGGTCGCAGTCGGATGCTGCGATGTCTTCCACCAGGCGCTGCCAGTTCTTGCCCTCCAGCGAAGTGCTGCGGTGCTCGACCCCGGCGGCGGTGCAGCGCGCGCCGAACACGTCGAGAAACGAATCGGAGATGATGTGCAGGCCGCGCGTGATCAGGTCGTCGTGGATGTCGCGCTGCTCGACCAGCTTGTTCTCCTTGCGGTAGGCCTCGGGCAATCCGCCCTCCATCTGGCGGAAGCGCCGGTCGTGCAGTTTGGCGGCATAGACGTGGCTGCCGGTCAGGCTGGCGCCGCCGCGCCGCGCCAGTTCGATCGCGACATCGACCCCGGCCAGCGAATGGGCGGAGTTGTCGAGCGGGAGGTAGATCGAGCGATACATTTGGTTTTGCTCCATAAAACGCGTTTGCACTTAGTTCTACGTAGTCAGATTTCTGGACGATCGAACGACGGCGCCTCCCGGCGCCGGCTACCGGGCTGGGGTGGGGATGGGTTTAAAGCGGCCGCCGATCAAACCCATCCCCCACCTGTCCTCCCCCTTGAAGGGGGAGGGACCCGCTAATTGGCTACTCCAGGACGCATCGGCGGACGGGGAGTCGAATCTGACACAGTAGAATTAGCGCGCGATCAGGCTGGTCACCGTTGCCAGCAGTTCCGCCACGGGGGTCGCGGTGCCGTGGAACTCGGCGCGCTCGACGCCCTCGGCATCGATGACGATGAACACGCTGTTGTGCACGAAGTCCCCGCCGGGGGCCGGGCGCACCACGATGCCGTAGTCGCTCGCGACCTGGGTCAGCGCCGCGACCGAGCCGGTCAGGAACTGCCAGCGCGCGTCAGCGAAACCGCGCTCGCGCATGAACCCGGCCAGCCGCGCGGGGGTATCGCGCAGCGGGTCGACCGTGATCCCGACCAGCACCAGCCGCTCGCGCGACTCGGCGGGCAGCCGTGCCGCCACCGCGTCGGCCACGCTCACCAGCACCGGGCACGCGTCGGTGCACGTCGTATACATGAAGGTCATCAGCACCACGCGCCCGCGCAGATCGGCCAGCGCCACGGGTGCGCCGCGCTGGTTGGTGAGCGCGAACGCGGGCGCGGGCTCGTCGACCTCGATGCGTTCGTAGGCGGCAGCACCGGCATGCGCGCCATGCGCCCCATGCCCATGCGCGTGCGCATCGGGTCCGGCAAGCAGCAACACCGCCCCGGCGATCCCCGCGTACACCGCGGTGCGCCAGCGCGCCGCGCTGACCGGCGCGCCGGTTGCGCGCGCGCGGGCGGCGGCAAGGCGCTGACACACCAGCGCCAGGGCCACCAAGGGCACCATCAGCCAGCCCGTCAGCGCGAACGCATGCCGCACTGCGATCGCCAGCACCACCGGGGCGGCGGTGCAGCCGAACCATAGCCGCGAACGGCGCGGCGCCGCGCCACGCAATGCCCCGTAGCCAAGCCCGAACACGGCGGCGGACGCGGCCGCGACACCGATGTCGATACCGCTCGTCACGATGCCGCCTCCTCGGTTGCGCTCCCGCTTTCGCGGCGGCGCATGCGCCGCAGCAAGGCGAAGTTGCCGACGCATACCAGCAGCGCCACGCCCGCCGGCCACAGCCATGCGGAAAGCGGGGTCGGCGGCTGCAACAGCAGGTAATGCCAGCCAGAGATCGCCATCTTCATCCCCTCCTCGCCCTGCTGCCCGTCCCACAGATGTACCGCCAGCGGCACGTAGTCACCGGCCGCGAACGCGCGCCCTTGCTGCGGATCGACGTCCAGCGCGCGCCGGTACACCACCCGGTACTGTCCCTCGCGGTACGCGCCCCGCGCATCGACCCCTTCCGCCTCACGCGACTCGGCCCGGTCATGCCCGCGATACACCGCTCGCTGCAGGCCGTTCGCTGCGTTCCAGCGCCAGTAATCGACCGGCCGCTTGCGGTCGCCGAGCACGAAGTAGGGGCGCTCGGTGCCAGGCGGAGTGCCCAGCGGCAACTGCAGCGCGACCTGGTCGGGCGGCCCGGACTGGCCTTCGTCGTGGGTGCCGTCATCCCAACTGACCATCACCGCGATCTCGCGATCGTTGTACAGCGCCTGCACCCGCGCCGCATCATGGGCCGGCGCGAACCAGCGCGGTTCGAGGATGATCTGCCCCGCCAACTGGACATCGAGCGGTTCGGCCTCGTCCCACGCCGCATCCCATGCGTCGCCGGGCAGCGGGCCGTCGCGATAGGCGGCGCGCACCACCTGCCCGGTGCGCCGTTCGCGCGCGAGACTCTTCACGTAGGCGGCCAGCGCCCAGCGGTCTTCCTCGCCGACCGTGATCGCGAACGACGGCATCGGCGTGCCGTTGAAGCCGGTGGTGAAGGTGCGGTAGATGTCCTCCAGCGTCGAGCCGCCGCGAAAGATCCAGCTCTTGGTGAAGTTCACCGGCCGGATCGGGTTGTCCCAGTCGTCGGTCATGCCGCTGGCCGACGGGCCGTCGCCGCGCCCGAGCTGGCCGTGGCACTGCCAGCATTTCGCGTCCTGGTACACCTGTTTGCCGCGCGCGACCAGCTCATCGGTGACCTTGGGCGCCCCGCCCACGACGATGCGCTCCTTGGGCGGCTCCTCTTCGAACAGCCCGAGCATGTCGAAGCGCTTGATGTAGTGGATCGCCTGCCAGCGCTCCTCCTCGCTCAGATAGCGCTCCCACGCCGGCATCGAAGTGCCGGGTATGCCCTGGCTGACCACCTTGAACAAGTCATGGTCGGTGGGCAACTGGCCCGACAGGGTGGTGCGGATCTTGTACATGCCCAGCCTGAAGTCGCGCGGCTTCGGGTACACGAACTCCGCCGCCGGCCCATCCCCGGCGCCTTCGGCGCCATGACATTGCATGCAGTTGCGCTCATACACCTTCTTGCCCGCCGCCTCGTCCGCCGCGACCGGGGTCGGCGGCACCGCTTCGCTGCGGACCGGGGCCGCCACGGCGGCCGGCGCCACCGCCAGGGTGGCGAGCACACAGGCCACGAGCGCCAGCACGCGGCTATTCATCGTCGCGCTCAATGGTCGTGCCCTCCCGTGCCTTCGTCCCAGGTACGCGGCGTGGAGCCCGACCCCTCGTAGATGTACAGGATCACCTGCCAGATCTCCTCTTCAGTCAGATAGTTCTGCCACACCGGCATGGCCGAGTGCCACGGCGTCGCGCCGTTGGGCAGCCCCGGCCCGCCGGTCGAGATGCGCCAGAACACGTACGATTCCTGCAGCATCGAGATGGTGCCGACATCGCGGAAGTTGGCCGGGATCGGACGCAACGCGAGCGCGAAATGCCCGTCCCCGCCCAGCGCGTCGCCGTGGCAGAAGAAGCAGTTGCGGTAGTAGGTGGTCTTGCCCGCCGCCGTGTGGCGCGCCAGCGACTCGGCGTCCGCCCCTTCGCGCAGCGGATTCTTGAGCGTGAGCTGATCGACGGTGCGCCCGTTGAAGGTGAAGGTGCTGGGCGGCTCGGGGTGCACCACGCGCGGCTCGAACGGCGCGTCGAAGTTCGGCGCCACGCGCAACCACGTACCCCACCCCGCCAGCGCCGGCAGCGCCACCAGCACCGCGACCTGCACCGGCCGGGGCACACGCCCTTCATAAACCGCCCTGAGCGGCGCGACGAAGTGGCCGAAGCGCGTCTCGTCGGCCGCGACGAACACCAGGATGGCAATCGTCACCAGCACCATGTAGAGCATCAGCACCGAGGCCGGTATCGGCGGCTGGATACCCAGCTTCAGCGTCGCCAGGACCGCCAGCCACACCGCCAGGGCCAGTCCGAAAGTCCACTTAACCATGGCTCGCGCCTCCCCGCGCCCGCTCGCCGCGCCGCGCCAGTACCAGTACCAGCAGCATGCCGAGATTGAAGATCAGGATCACCAGCCCCAGTCGCAGCCCTTCGTGCGACCACGGCGAGGTGGCCCCGGTGGCGCTGTAGCTCTTGCCCGCGAGGCTCGCCAGGTAGGCGACGATCTCGTGCAGGTCGCCCTCCGGAATCGCATCGCCCACCGGCATCACGCCGGCCGGAAAGCCCTCGGCGGTCCACGTGGACGGCTGGCGGATCTTGCTCAGCAGCGTCGCCGGCTCGTGCCGGGTCGCCACCGTGGTCAGCTCCGGGCCGATCGCGCCGCCTTCGCCCGCCACGCTGTGGCAGGCGATACAGGCATGGGTGTCCATCAGCGCCCGTCCGCGATGGACCGGCCCGGTCGCCGCTGCGGCGGTCGCCACGTCCTCGGGCAGGATCGTCACGCTGGGCTCGCCCCCCGCCAGCACCTGCAAGTAGGCCACCACCGCCTTGACCTCGGCCATGCTCATTTTCGCCGGCGGCTTGACCGCCGCCGGCATCATGTTGGGGTAGCCGTCCACGACGAAGGCGCCCGGCTCCTTGAGCGACTCGATCAGGTAGTCTTCCGCCGCCGTGCCGGGCTTGCGGCTGGGCGCCTGCGCGGCGGCCTTGCGCAGATCCGGCCCGCGCTCGTTGCCGGTCTCCTGGTCCTTGTGACACACCAGGCAACCGCCCTTGCCACGCACCAGCTTCTTGCCGAACTCGGCCAGGTCGGCCTTGTCGGTGGTGGTGGTGATCACCACCTTCTGCGGCGGATGTTCGACGAACTGCGGCACCAGTTGCCCGAGGTAGGCAAAGGCGCCGATCACCACCAGCGTGAACACCAATATCTTCGCAAGCGTGCGGCTCATCGCGCGTCCTCCCCGGCCAGCGCGACCTGCGCTGGCGCATCGCCGCGCTTGTCCTTCTGCCGCGCGGTCAGCGCGAACACCCCCGCGATCAGCAGCAGGAACACCAGCACGATGCCCGACACGATCAGGGTCGCGCTGCCGTGGCTCATGGTGTAGGCGTGCGCGCTCTCGTCGGCGACGCGCCCGTACACATGCCAGTACTGGCGGATGCCGGAGCGGATGTAGCCCATCAGCCCCATCAGCAGCGTGAACACGATCGCCATGAAGAACAGCGCGTATTGCGCGCGCGGCGCGATCTTCCCCCACTGGATCGCGCCGATCTCCCTGGCGCCCTTGAGCAGAGGGATGTCGATCGCGACGAACACCGCCATCGCGCCCAGCACCGCGCTGACCTGGTACACGGAGAAACCGATGCGCACCAGCGACGGCACGAAATAGCTATACACCCCGTAGAACAGCACGATCCCCACCGCCACCGCCACCACCAGCGCCTGCAGCGCCTTGCCGACGGTCGCCCACGGCACCACCGGGATGCGGTTGCCGCGCCGGTACATCATGAACGACATGAAGGTGGTCAAGATCATCAGGTTCACCGCGGTGTTCTTCGCCGCCATGACGCCGAACAGACCGAGGAAGGGGTGGTGCGAGCCGCCCATCGCGGCCATCTCGCCGCCGGTGGCGATGATCGAGCGCGGCGTGGCCCAGGTGAGAAAACCCAGCGCCAGCACCAGGATCATCAGCACCTGGAACTTGGTGTAGCGGTTGGCGCCGGGTATGCGCCCCATGCCCAGCCACAGGTAGAAGTTGGCGGCGAAGAACAGCGAGCCGATCAGCGAGGCCTGCAGGATCCACAGCCACGCGAAGCTGCCGCCCATCATCGACACTCCCATCTGCTCGCTGAACTGGTAGATCTCGCGTCCCAGCCAGTAGCCGGCGAACGGCAGCGGAATGAAGGCGCCGATCGCGATGAAGGAGCCGACGTAGCCCATCCAGTCGAAGCGCGCGCGCTCCTCGTCGGTGCTGGCGTTGAGGAAGCGCACCGCCGCGTAGGCCGCCGCGATCGCCCCGCCGAACGCGACGTTGGCGAGCAGGCGGTGGATGTTGATCGGCATCCAGGTGTGGTTGGCGACGGCATCCCACAGGCTCACGAGGTGGTTCGCCTCGTCGATGCCGGACGGGCTCATCATGAAGGTCACCCACGCGTCGGCGACGAACAGCAGCGCCGTGCCCCACAGGTTGACCAGCACCCCCAGCGCGATGTGCCACTTCTTGTAGCGCCCCTGCATGGTGTCCCAGCCGTACCAGTACAGGTAGGCGACGATGACCTCGCCGAAGATCAGCACGATGTAGAGCAGCCAGGTCGGCTTGAACAGCTCCGACATGTAGCCGACGAACTTCGGGTACAGCAGCACCAGCAGCGCCAGCAGCATACAGCCGAGCACCGCCGTGACGGTGTAGGCCATCGCCAGCAGCTTGGTGAACTCGCGCGCCAGCTCGTCGTAGCGCCTCTCCTTCGTCACCGCCCCGATGATCTCGGTGATCACGGCGAAGATCGGCACGCCCAGCACGAAGGCCGCGAACATCAAGTGCAACTGCGCCGGAATCCAGACCGCGACGCGATTGCCCAGCAGCGGCAGCTCGCGGTAGTCGGCCGCGGGCAGGATGGACGCCAGGCCGCTGATCAGCGCGTAGGTCAGCGCCAGCATCACCGAGACTTTCAGGATGCCCTTGTACACGCCCTTGAGTGCGTACGGCGTGACGGGCGGTGAGGAGGATGGATGGATCAAGAGCGTCTCCGGTCTAGGGTTTCGCTCCTTGTTGCAGCTATCGTGCCAACCACCCGTGTGCCGTCGCCGCGCGCATCATGGTCGCCGCGCCGGGCCGAACCGCGACCACTGCGCGCCGGCCGACGGCACGCGCAGCCACCGCCCGGCATCCCGCATGGTCGTTAATTAACCACCGTGGCCGAAAATCGACCGATTCAAGACCAGGCTTCGGAAGCTAACGGTTTGCGGTCGTCGGCGCGCTCTCGACGAACTCGTCCCATCCATACTCGGCGATCTTGGTGCGCAAGGTCAGTCGCGTGATGCCAAGTACCCGCGCGGCCTGGCTCTTGTTGCCCCGGCACGCGTTCAGTACGCAGCGGATGTGACGCTTCTCGATCTCGGCGAGCGAGGCGTTGCCGGCGTCGGGCGTGGGGTTGTAGTCGCGCTCCGAGGCGACGATTTCCTTGGCCAGATGCACGGGCAGTATCGCCCCGCCCTGCGCCAGGATCAGCGCGCGCTCCATGACGTTGCGCAACTCGCGCACGTTGCCCGGCCAGGCATAGTGCTCGAGCAGCACGCACGCCGAGGCGTCCAGCACCGGTTCGGGCTGGTTCATGAGACGCGCGGCGTCGCCGAGAAAACGCCCCGCCAACGCGCGGATGTCTTCGACGCGCGCGCGCAGCGGCGGCATGTCGATGCTGCCCACGTTGAGGCGGTAGTACAGGTCCTCGCGGAAGGTGCCGGCCTTGACCATCGCGGCCAGATCGCGGTTGGTGGCCGCGACGAAACGCACGTCGACGGTCAGCTCCTTCTGTCCGCCGACGCGGCGGAATGACTGGGTTTCGAGGGCGCGCAGGAGCTTGGGTTGGAGCGCCAGGGAAAGGTCGCCGATCTCGTCCAGGAACAGCGTGCCCCCGTCGGCCAGTTCCAGCAGTCCGCGCTTGGCATTCTTGGCATCGGTGAACGCGCCCTTCTCGTGGCCGAACATCTCCGATTCGAGCAGCCCCTCGGACAAGGCCGAGCAGTTCAGCGTCACCCACGGCCCGGCCGCGCGCGCCGACAGGCTGTGTATCGCCTGCGCCACCCTTTCCTTGCCGGTGCCCGATTCACCGTGGATCAGCACCGGCACCCGCGCGGCGGTGGCGAGCCGCCGGGTGATCTCGACCAGCGCCATGAACGCTGGGCTCGCGCCTATCATGCCTTCAAGCGGCTCGGGCAGCGCCGCGCTGATGCGCAGCCGCTCGACTTCGAGGCGCAGCCGGCGGGTCTCCAGCGCGCGCCGCACCGCTTCCTTGAGATCGTCCAGTTCAAAGGGCTTGTTCAGGTAGTCGTAGGCGCCGGCCTTGACGCAACTGACGGCGGTACGAACCTCGGGAAAGGCGGTCATGACGATCACCAATGCATCGGCATCGGCCTCGCGCAAGGCACGCAACACTTCCAGCCCGTTCATGTCGGGCAGGCGCAGGTCCAGCAGGGTAAGGTCATAGCCGCTGCGGCGGAAGAACTCCAGCCCGCCGGCCGCGTCCTCGGCCAGATCGACCCGGTAGCCTTGGCGCTGCAAGGCATCCTTGAGGGTCAGGCGTATTACCGCATCATCCTCGACGACGAGTATGCGTTCAGACATGTTGTGCGCCCCGTTGGCAAAGAGAGCCGGCGCTTTCCATCGGCGTGGCATCCGCCCCTGGGGCGACCGGCCACGTCAACTCGAAGCAGGTACCATGCCCTGGCGTGCTATCGACGCGGATGGCGGCGCCATGCTGCTGCACGATTTTCCGGGCCACCGCGAGCCCGAGGCCGGAGCCGTCGGGGCGCGTCGTAAAGAACGGATCGAAGATGCGCGACAACACCTCGGGGGCGATTCCGATTCCGCTGTCGCGCACGCAGAAACGCACCGCGGGCACATCGCCGCGTTCCGGATCGCTCAAGCGCGCGCCGGAACACATGCCGATCGAGATCGAACCACCATCGGGCATCGCGTGGATCGCGTTGATGACCAGGTTGAGCAGCATCTGCTTCAGTTGCCACGGGTCGGCCCACAATTCAGGCACCCGCTCGCAGCACGGCGCGTACATGATGGTCACGCCGCAGGCCGTGGCCTCGCGGCGGGTCCACAGAAAGATGTCATCGAGCGCCTGCTCCAGCCGGCATGCGACCGGGTGCATCTCCTGCGGGGCGGCGAAACCGTTGAAGGTGCGCAGAAAGGTCGACAACCGGTTGATCTCGTCCTCGGCCAGGCTCAGGTATTCCCGTTGCCGGTCGCTGCACTCGTCTTCGAGCAGCAACTGCACGAGCGACTTGATTCCCGCCAGCGGATTGCCGATTTCATGCGCCAGCCCCATCGCGATCTCGCCCAGCGCCGACATCTTCTCCATCTGGAACATGTGCCGATCCAGTTCCCGGCGTTCGTCCTGGACACGGCGCTCGTCGGTCACGTCGCGCAGCACCAGTATGAACTCGACCGGATAGCCGGCGCTCGGGACCGGCGCGATGCCCAACGACAAGGTGCGCCCGTTCTGGCGCAGGTCGAAGTTCCACGCGACGGTCCGGGACGACGCCTTGGCCGCGTACTCGTCCCAATCCGCGCAGAACTCGCGGATCGAGCGCCCGACCAGTCCCTCCCCCACGCCGCACAGGTAGCGCCACGCCGCGACGTTGGCCAGTTCGACGCGGCCATCGACCCCGACCGACACGATGCCATCGGCGGTGTTGGCGATGACCGTCACCAGTTGGCCGCGCTCGCGTTCGAGATCCAGCGTGCGCGCGCGGACCTCGGCTTCGAGTTCGTTCTTGCGCCTTTCCTGCGCCTGGTACAGATGCTCCAGCCGCCCGGCCATGGCATTGAAGCACGCGCCAAGATCGGCGATCTCGTCCTTGCCCCGGATCTCGACGCGATGCGTGAAGTTGCCCCGCGCGATCTCCTCGGTTTCCGCGCGCAGCAGGGTCAGCGGGCGCAACAGGTGGCGCGACAGCATGAAACCGCCCACCGCCGTGATTAGCAGGCTCAGCGCCAGCAGCCCGTACAGGAAGTAGAGATTGAACAGGGCCTCGAACAGGCGGTTCTTGGGAAAGGCAAGCGCCACCGACCAGGCCATGGAACTGTCGCTGCGCTTGGCCAGGGTCTGGCTCACCGCGATCGGGGCATGGGCCACGATCCAGTCATCCAGCACCTCGGTTCCCCGCTGGCCACCGACAATGCGCGCGAGCAGCGGGCGCGGCAGGAAAGTGGCCAGGGCCTCGGCCGAGCGCATGGTGAACGACTCGCTCCCCGACGCTTCGGCCGAGCGCGACAGGTAGAACCCGGACCGATCGAACAGGTAGGCCACGCCGCCGCGCCCGCCGGCCATCTCCTCGATCTGCCCGAGGATATAGGCGGCGTGCAGATTGACGATCAGCAACCCGAGCCGGTTTCCTCCGCTATCCACGACCGGCGTGGCAAAGCGCACCACCGGCCGCTCCGGAAGCTCGACCCGGCCGTGTTCGACGTTCAAGTCAAGCGGCGACATGTACACCTGCCCGGCCTCGAGCGCGAGCGCATCGTGAATGTAGTAACGGTCCGACTTGTTCTGCAGTTCATAGCGCGGCACCACGACCGGCTGGTCATCGCGCCGGTCGATGCGCACGATCTCGCGCCCAGAGGTGTCGACGAAGCGTACCTGGTAGATGTACGGATAGGCGCGCGCGAACGCGGCATAGTCGTTCTCCAGGCGGGCACGGGCCTGCGCCGACAGTCTGCCTTCCACGGTCGTCGCCGGCCCCGCCACGTCGAGCAACAGGGATGAGCCCGACAGGTACAGCAGCTCACTCGCCAACTGGTCGAAGAAGTGCCCCATGCCGACCACGCGGCTGCGCACCTCCTGCTCCAGGTGGCCGAGCGCCTCCTGGCGCAACGCATCCAGCGACAGGTAGATCCCCGCCAGCCCGGCCACCAGCATCGGAACGCCGGCCGCCACCAGGAAGGCGATGTAGATCTTCGACGACAACCCGGTCAACCGCGCGAGCAGCCTCATCGGCCATGTCCACCAGTGGAATCACGACTGACCATTATGCCCCACCGCTCCACCGCACGCCCGGCCTTGCGCCCCAGGTTCACCGCGCGGCAAGCGTGGCCAGGCGCGGCCGGTCCAGGATGCGCACCTTGCGCCCGCTGCCGAACAGCAGGCCGTCGTCGGCCAGTTTGCGCAAGGCGCGCGAGAAAGACGGCGCGGTCAGGCCAAGCAAGCGCGCGATGCGCTGCTTGCACACCGGCAGCGTGACCACCGGCTGCGGCTCTTCCCGCGCCTCGATCCGGTCGTTCAGGTAGGACGCGATGCGGGCGGCCGCTGAGCGGTCACGGGTCACCAGAACGTTGTCCAGCAAGCGGCGCGAGTGCCGTGACACGACATCGAGCAGGCGCAGCGCGAGCACCGTATCGCACCCGACCAGCGCACGCACGGTATCACCCGCCACCCGCGCCACCACCGCGAGCGTCTCGGCCCGCAGTCGCAGCGGGGCGTCTCCGGTCTCCATCAGGTTCCACAGCACGCTGCCCGGCTCAAGGATGTCGATCAACACCGAATCGCGTCCCGGCACCGGGGACTCAAGCGACACCACGCCACTGAGCACCACGAACAGATCGCCCGCCGCGATGACGCCCCCCGCGCCGGACTCGGTCTTGTGCAGGCACAGCACCTGCGCGGCGCGATCAAGCTCGTCGGCGCTGGCCGTCTTCAAGCCCTGCAGCAACGGCTGGCCGCGCAGATCGACGCGCACGCCCCGCGCGCCTGCCTCTTCCGGGAAATCCTGCATTCCCGCTCCACGCTCCACGACTGAAATCGCGCATTCACCATCGATGTTCATTTGATACCCCTGCCAAACGACAACAAATCACCCAGGCTCACCTGGCACACCCGTACAGCAAAGCAATTTGCGCGCCCGGCGTTCACCCGCTGAAAAAGCTCGGCGCCCGCGAACTTGACCGATGTCATGGCGTGCGCCATCACTGCCCATCTAGCATGATGCTGGACGCAAATTGCTGCGCCGCCACATACGGCGTGCCGCCGCTCAAGCCGAACCACATGGGAGCCACTCCAATCATGAACATCTCGTTAGTCGTTACACGCGCCACCGTACTGGCATTGCTGCTCGCGCTGCTGGGACTCGCGCCCACGGCGCACGCGCAGATCACCGACATCAACGCCGCGATCAACAAGGCCGGGCGCGAGCGGATGCTGTCGCAACGCATGGCCAAGGCCTACTTCCAGCTCGGACAGAACATCGACACCTATCGCTCGCAGCGCATACTCGACACCTCGGTCGCGACCTTCGACCGCCAACTGGTGGAGCTGAAGAACTACGCTCCAACGCCGCAGATACGCGAAACCTATGTGTTGCTGGAACAGGCGTGGCTCGCCTACAAGGATGCGCTGGTCGGCGCCTACCCCAGCGCCGACGGGGCCAAAACGGTACTGACGCTATCGGACGAAGTGCTGACGCTGGCCCACCGCGGCACCATGCAGCTTGAAAAGCACTCCGCGACGACGGCCGGGCGCCTGGTGAATCTGTCCGGACGCCAGCGCATGCTGTCACAGCGCATGGCCAAGCTGTACCAAGCCCACGCCTGGGGACTGGGCAGCGGGCAGGCGCTGAAGGAAATCGACACGGCGCGCGGCGAGTTCACCACGGCCTTGCGCGAACTATCCCTTGCGCCGTCCAACACGCCGGCGCTGGTTGCCGAACTGGACCTGGTCAAGCAGCAATGGTTCTTCTTCGAGGGTGCGCTCACGCAGCGCACCTCCAACGACGCAAGGCTCGCCACCACGGTTGCAACCACCAGCGAACGCATCCTGGAAACCATGGAAGGCATCGTCGGGATGTACGAGCAACTGCAATAAGCCTGGAAACCGCGGTTGGACGGGCTGGAGTGTGCGGCTGGCGTGGTGTAGGGCAAGGCGCAAGTGCGCAGAAATGGTGGTTCCATTTCAAGCACTTGCAACGCCGCCATGCGCCACGCCAGACGTGCAATCCAGCCCGTAGCGCCGCTCACCCTGCAGGTGAAGATCGAATAAGCAATAAAGGCATTTGTAGTCCAAGCGGAGCCCCATTCATCAAGCGGTCAACTACGGTTTCTAGGCGAAGCCCGCTGCGATCGCGTTGCCGGTTCAGAACGCGACCGCGATCGCAAAGTGCAGGCGCAGGCTGCGTTCGGCGTGCCCGTAGGCGAGATCGAGCGCGATCGGCCCGGCCGGGCTGAGCCAGCGCGCACCCACGCCGTAGCCGCTCTTGAGACTGAAGCCGGCGCGATCGTCGGCCGCGTCGCCCACGTCCACGAACGTGGCCGCGCCCCACTGCGGCAAGAACCAATGCACGTACTCGGCACTGGCGGCCGCCATCAACCGCCCGCCCAGGGTGGCCTCGCCATCACGCACGCCCAGGCTCTCGAAGGCATAGCCGCGCACCGTCTGGGCGCCGCCGGTGCGAAAGAGGAAATCCTGCGGGATGCCGTCGCGTGACGAGGCCAGCGTGACTCCCGCCTCGCCACGCAGGATCAGCACGTCACGCTCGCCCACCGGCACATAGCGCACCGCACGCCCGTAGCCGCGCAGGAAGTCCTGCTCGGACAGCGCCAGGCGTGACCCGCCCCCCAATTCGACCCGCAGCACCGTTCCGTCGCGCGGGTGGAAAGGGTCGTCCACGCGACGCCGGGTCCACGACCAATTGGCGGTCAACGCGTTGCGGCTGCTTGCCAGACCGCCGTCGGGGCGCAGTTCCTCGCGCTGATAGCGCAATCCGACCGCCGTCTCGATGTCACCGCGGGTGCGCGCCCGCACCACCCCGAGCGCCTGCCGCACGCTGCGCAAGCCTTCGACGTCCTTGTTCTCCCACACCGCACCGACGCTATCGAGATAGCCGGAGCGCGTCGGCGGCAGGAAGATGTCGGCGTAGGCGCTCTGGCGGCGCTGTTCGATGCGCAGCCCGGTGGACAATTCCCAGCCACGTCCGAGCAGATTGACATCACGCCAGTTAACCTCGGCGCGCGCCCCGGTATTGGTCGAATATCCCCCGCCGAACGCGAGATGACGCGAACGCGCCTCGGTCACCAGCACCCGCACCGGCGCGGCACCCGCCCGCGCCGCGTCGCGGTCGATGTCGACCGTCACCGAGGCAAACTGCGGCGCGTTCTGCAGGGCGCGCTGAAACGCCATCAACCGCGCCTGATCGTAACGCTCGCCGGGCTTGAGCACACTCAGGCGTCGCACCAGGTTCTCGGGCAGGCGCTCCAGTCCGCTGACCTGCAACTCACCGAAGCGGAAGGGCGGCCCCGAGTCCAGCGTGACGGACAAGCGCACCTGGGCGGTGGCGGGATCGACCTCGGCCTGACTCGCGGCGATGCGCGCCGCCGCGTAATCGCGAGCGGCAACGCTGTCGAGCAACTGCTGCTTGGCCGCATCCCATGCCGCCTGCCGGAACGGCGCACCGACTGGCAGGCTCCAGGCCGCGCGCAGCGCATCGCGGCGCTTGGCCTGCCGTTCATCAGTGCCCAGATCACCGGCAATCACCAGATCGAGCGCCGCGATGCGCGCCTGTTCGCCCGGCTCGACCTCCAGCACCCACTGCCCGGACGAAGCAGGATCAATCCGGATGCGGCTGGCGAAATAGCCTTCGGTGGCGAGCAGATTCTCGATCTCGTGGCGGGTCCGGCGCATCATGGCGATGCGATCGGCGCGCGCCTCGGGCACAGCCACATCCTTGCGCGCCAGCACCCTGACATGGCGCTCAAGCAGCGCCCGGACCCCCTCCGGCGCACGCAACTCGACCTGCAGCGGCTGCTGCGCCGACACGCCACCGACCATGCCAGCCAGCACGAGGGCAAGACAGGCAAGGCGGAACAATCTGAACATGCGGCAGTGGCTCATGGGCGGATTCTACCCGCGCACGCCTCACCTGCCGTGCGCTGACGCCAGGGAGGGGAAGGTAATCGCACAAACATTCAACCGAACGGCCAGCCTTATCGTAGGAGCGGCTTTAGCCGCGATCAGCGCGCTGTCGCGGCTAAAGCCGCTCCTACGATGAGTACGCCACCCTACAACCGCTTTCCAGTCCCGTCCGGTTACACCCCCATCGCCATCAGGCTCGCGTTCCCGCCGGCTGCGGCAGTATTGACGCTGACGGTGCGCTCATGCACCAAGCGGGTTGGGTCGTATTCGGGCTCGGGTCTGAGCAGCGCGACGATGGGGCCTTCGCGTCCGGCCAGACGCACGCGCCACATATCTGCCTGCGCATCGGTGCCGTCGAACAGCAGCGCGCCGAAGTCGCTGTCGAACCATGCGCCATCGAGCCGCATCTGCGCCGCCACCTGTGGCGGCAGTGCGTCGCGCAGGCGGCGTGCCACATCAACGTCGTCGCACACCAGGCGGTTGCCGGTCGCCAGCGCGGCGAGCAACTGGTGCAACTGCCCGGCCAGCGAGCTAGCCACGCCCGCCACGCTGCCGCGCGCGACAAAGCGCAGGCTGTTGTCCTCTCCGGTCGGGCCGCTCAGGGCAAGCTGCAGCCCCGATATACGGCGCGCATCGTAGGCGTCCATGCGGTCGCGCAAGCTGGCCAGATCATCGCCGTCGACCAGGGCGCGCGCCGAGGCGTCCAGCCACTGCGCGAACGCCGCATAGGGCGATCCGCTCTGGGGCGCGCCGACTTCGCCCAGTCGCGGGCCAGGGGTGCGCCGCAGCAACCGATGCAGATACAACGGCCCGCCGGCTTTCGGCCCTGTCCCGGAACGCCCTTCGCCGCCAAAAGGCTGGACTCCGACGACCGCCCCTATCATGTTGCGATTGACGTAGATGTTGCCCACGTGCGCGGCTTGGACCACTTCGTTGATCGTCTCGTCGATGCGGGTGTGCACGCCCAGGGTCAGCCCGTAGCCGCTCGCATTGATCGCGGCCACCACCTTGGGCAGATCGCGCGCGCGGTAGCGCAGCACGTGCAACACCGGGCCGAACTGCTCGCGCTCCAGTTCCTTGAGGCTGGCGATCTCGATCACGCTCGGTGCAACGTAAGTGCCGCGCGCGCACGCCTGCGGCAGCGCGAGACGCTCGACCCGCGCTCCGGCCGAGGTCCATCGCGCCACATGGCGCTCCAGTCCGCTCCGGGCTTCGGCGTCGATCACCGGCCCCACGTCGGTGCGCACATCGCCCGGATTGCCCAGGGTCAGCTCGCGCGTCGCACCGTGCAACATCGTCAGCACGTGATCGGCGATTTCTTCCTGCAGGCACAGCACGCGTAGCGCCGAACAACGCTGCCCGGCGGAATCGAAGCTGGACGCCAGCACGTCCGCCACCACCTGCTCGGCCAGTGCGGTCGAATCGACGATCATGACGTTCTGCCCGCCGGTCTCGGCCACCAGCCGCACGTCTCCGCCACGTTGGGCCAGGCTGCGGTTGATGATGGCCGCGACTTCAGTGGAGCCGGTAAACATCACCCCGCCCACGCGTGCATCGGCCACCAGCGCCGCGCCGACACTCTCGCCCCGCCCCGGCAACAACTGCAGCGCCGCCTCCGGCACCCCAGCCTCGTGGAACAGGCGCACCGCCGCCGCCGCGATCAGCGGGGTCTGCTCGGCGGGCTTGGCCAGCACCACGTTGCCGCACACCAGCGCGGCGGCCACCTGGCCGGTGAAGATCGCGAGCGGGAAGTTCCACGGACTGATGCATACCACCAGCCCCAACGGCGGATGCGTGGCGTTGTCGAAGCCCTCCGCCTCGCCCGCGTAGTAGCGGCAGAAATCCACCGCCTCGCGCAGCTCCGCCACCGCGTTGGACCACGACTTGCCCGCCTCGCGTATCGCCAGCGCCAGCAGTTGCGGCGCATCGCGTTCCATCAGATCCGCCACCCGCAGCAGACACTCTGCGCGCCGGGCCGGTGCGAGCTGCGCCCAGTCCGGGGCCGCCAGCGCCGCGCCATCGAGCGCGGCATGGACGTCGGCCGTTTGCGCCTCGATCACGCTGCCGACCCGGTCGGTGGTGTCGGCCGGATTCAGCACCGCCTGCGCGGGTGCGTCTGCCTGCGCCGGGCGGGACGGGGGTGCGGCATGAAAGTGCCGCGCGCGACTGGCTTCCAGCCCGGCGGCGATGCGCTCCCGGACGGCTTCGCTGGCCAGATCGTAGCCGGCCGAATTGCGCCGCGCCGGGCCATAGATGTCGGCCGGCAGGGGAATACGCGGATGCGGCGCGCCGCCCAGCGGTTCGGCCTGCGCCACCGGATCGGCGATCAGCTCGTCCACCGGCACGTTCTCATCGACGATGCGATTGACGAAGCTGGTGTTCGCGCCGTTTTCCAGTAGCCGCCGCACCAGGTAGGCGAGCAGCGTCTCGTGGCTGCCCACCGGGGCGTAGATCCGCACCAGCCGGCGCAGCTCGGGGTCCGACACGACCTGGTCATAGAGCGGCTCACCCATGCCATGCAGGCATTGGAATTCATAGTCGCCGGCGCGGTAGTCCGGCCCCGCCATGTGCATGATCGCGGCCAGCGAATGAGCGTTGTGGGTAGCGAACTGCGGGTAGATCACGTCGCGCGCGCCAAGCAGCTTCTTCGCGCAGGCCAGATACGACACGTCGGTGTACACCTTGCGCGTGAACACCGGGTAGCCTTCCAGCCCGTCGATCTGGGCGCGCTTGATCTCGGCATCCCAGTAGGCGCCCTTGACCAGGCGCACCATCATGCGCTGGCCGCTGCGGTGGGCCAGATCGATGATCCAGTCCAGCACCTGGGTGGCGCGCTTCTGGTAGGCCTGTACGACAAAGCCCAGCCCGCTCCAGCCGGCCAGTTCTTCGTCGAACGCGAGCGCTTCGAGCACGTCCAGCGACAGATCGAGGCGATCCGCCTCTTCGGCATCGATGTTGAGGCCGATGTCGTAGCGCTTGGCCTGCAGGCACAGGGCTTTCAGGCGCGGCAACAACTCGCCCATGACCCGCTCACGCTGCGACCATACGTAGCGCGGATGCAGCGCCGACAGCTTGACCGAGATGCCGTTGCCGTCGACCACCCCGCGCCGCGCCGAGCCCTTGCCGATCGCGGCGATGGCATGCTCATAGGCGTCGAAGTAGCGCTGTGCGTCGGCAGCGGTCATGGCGGCCTCCCCGAGCATGTCGAAGGAATAGCGGTAGCCGCGCTTCTCGACGCTCTTGCCGCGCGCCAGCGCCTCTTCTATGGTGCGCCCGGTGACGAACTGCTCGCCCAGCATGCGCATCGCCAGATCCATGCCCTTGCGGATCAGCGGCTCGCCGCCGCGCGTAAGCAGCTTGGTCAACGCCGTCGCCAGCCCCTCGGCGCTGCGCGTCGCGACCAGGCGCCCGGTCACCAGCAGCCCCCAGGTGGCGGCATTGACGAACAGCGACGGACTGTTGCCCAAGTGCGAACGCCAGTCGCCGTGGGCAAGCTTGTCGCGTATCAAGCGGTCGGCGGTGGCCTTGTCCGGCACCCGCAGCAGGGCCTCGGCCAGACACATCAGCGCCACCCCTTCCTGGCTGGAAAGGGAAAACTCCTTCATCAACGCATCGACGCCGCTGGAACGCACCCGCCCGGCGCGCAGCCCGGTCACCAGCTTGCGCGCCAGCGCCTGACAGCGCTCCTGCAGCGCGGCATCCAGCCGCGCCGCCGCGATCAGCGGCGGCACGCACTCGGGTTCGGGGGTGCGGCAGGCCCGCGCGATCTGCTGGCGTAGTCCGGAACGGGGCGATGCGGGCAGTGCGGCCTCGTGAGCCGCGGTAGCGTTGATGGTCATGGCGGGGCAACCTCCTGATCGTGACGGCCTGCGGCCGGGTCGGCCGCAGGTTCGTAATCCTGTTCACACGGGGCTTGGACCCCGACTTCCCGTGGCGCGCTTGGCATCGCACGGAACGACTGGATTTTTAGCCAGATTCAGGAGTTTATGGCGCTGTATTTGCGCCCGAGACAGCCATACTTCCTTTTATCGCGGCGGAGCGCAGACCATAGTCGCGCACCCTTCCGCCGCCATCAGGCGCGGCCTAGCTTTCAGCGTGATAGCGCACCACGCGCTCGACCTCTTCCTTCGATCCCAGTATCACCGGCACGCGTTGATGCAGCTTGTGCGGCTGCAGGTCGAGGATGCGCTCGCGCCCGGTACTCGCCGCGCCCCCCGCCTGCTCGACGATCATCGCCATCGGGTTGGCCTCGTACATCAGGCGCAGCTTGCCGCCGCTGGCACGGCACTTCTCGTCGAGCGGATACATGAAGATGCCGCCACGGGTCAGCACGCGGTGCACATCCGCGACCATCGAGGCCACCCAGCGCATGTTGAAGTTCTTGCCGCGCGGACCGTCCACGCCCTGCTGCAACTCGGCGATGTAGCGCTGCACCGGCGGCTCCCAGTAGCGCGCGTTGGAACTGTTGATGGCGTACTCCTGGGTTGCGCCGGGAATCGTCATGAACGGGTGGGTGTAGACGAAACTGCCCATCTCCCGGTCCAGCGTGAAGCCGTGCACGCCCGTGCCGACCGTGAGCACGAACAGCGTGGACGGACCATACACCGCGTACCCGGCCGCCACCTGCTCGCGCCCCGGCTGCATGAACGAGGCCTCGGTCGGATCGCCCTGCGCCGCCGTGTTGCGCAGCACCGAAAAGATGGTGCCGACCGAGATGTTGACGTCGATGTTGGACGAGCCGTCGAGCGGGTCGAACAGCAGCAGGTAGCCGCCCTTGGGATAGTCGAACGGTATCTGATGCACCTCCTCGACCTCTTCGGAGGCCATCGCCGCAAGGTGCCCACCCCACTCGTTGGCTTGCAGCAGGATTTCGTTGGCGATCACGTCGAGCTTCTTCTGCGCTTCGCCCTGGACGTTGTCGGTGCCCGCTTCGCCCAGCACGCCGGCGAGCGCGCCCTTGGACACATTGACGCTGATCGCCTTGACCGCGCGCGCCACGACTTCGATGAGCAAACGCAAATCCGCTGTCACGCGTCCGGCGCGCTGCTGTTCGATCAGATACTGCGTCAGGGTAACCCGTGCCATGAAACTGCTCCTGTGCGCCGGACGGACCGGACGTGATGGTTGAACAACCGCGATTATCCCGCTTGTTGGGGTTGCGCGCATCCCCGACCGTCACCGACGAAGCAGGTATGATGTCGCGTCGCGGGCCTGACCGCGACGCGACACGCACCCACCTTCCGACATCCGTCCTATTGCAATGATGCACGTCATGGTTCTCGGCGCCGGGGTGACCGGCGTCACCGCCGCCTGGTACTTGCGCAGCGCGGGCTACGCCGTCAGCGTCATCGAGCGCCAGCCGGGCCCGGCCCTCGAAACCAGCTTCGCCAACGGCGGACAGATTTCGATCAGCCACCCCGAACCCTGGTCCAGCCCATCTGCTCCGCTCATCGCGTTGCGCTGGCTGGGACGTGAAGACGCCCCGCTACGCCTGCATCTGGGCACCGACCCGGCGCGCTGGCGCTGGATACTGGGTTTCCTGCGCGAATGTCTGCCGCATCGCCACCGCCGCAACGCCGACGCCATTGCCGCTCTGGCGGTGCACAGCGGCAATTGCCTGCGCGCGCTGCGGGCACAGTTGGGGCTGGAGTACGATCAGCAGCAACGCGGCATCCTGCACCTGTTCCGCGCGGCGGCGGAAATGCAGCAAGCACGGCACAAGCTGGGGCTGCTGAGCCGCCACGGCATCCGCGCCCAACTGTGCGACGTCGACCAGTGCGTGGCGCTAGAACCGGCGTTGCGCGGCTTCGCGTCCACCCTGGCCGGCGCGCTGTATGCGCCGGATGACGAATCGGGCAACGCCAACCGTTTCACCGGGGCGCTTGCCGAGCAAGCCCGCGCGGCGGGGGTCAAGTTTCACTACGACACCCGTATCAGCGCAATACGCCATGGCGACGCCCGGATCAGCGGGGTCGACGTCACGTACGCAGACGAAACGACCGAGACCCTGCGCGCCGACGCCTACGTGGTCTGTCTCGGCAGTCACGGCCCGACGCTGCTGGCGCCGCTGGGCGAGCGGCTGCCGATCTACCCGGTCAAGGGCTATTCGGTCACGGTGCCGTTGCACGACCCGGCCCTCGCCCCGAGCGTGAGCCTGACCGACGAGTCACGCCGCATCGTATGCTCGCGGCTGGGCAACGAACTGCGAATCGCCGGCACGGCGGAGATCCGTGGTTACGACGTCGGCGCGAGCGCCGCGCGCTGCGCGCCGTTGCTGAAGTGGCTCGATGCGGTGTTTCCCGGCGCCGCCGATCTCGACCGCGCCCGCCCGTGGGCCGGACTGCGGCCCTGCACCCCATCCAACGTCCCCATCATCGGGCGCGGTGGCTACACCAACCTCTGGTACAACACCGGCCACGGATCACTGGGGTGGACGCTGGCGTGCGGATCGGCCCAGGTGCTCACCGACTTGATCACTGGCGCGCACCCGGCGGTGGATGGCTTTCCGTTCCGCCGCGGCTAATGGTCTGCTTCGTAATTCAAAGGACATGACGAAAACGATGGATTGTGGTGCAGGGCAAGGCGCGAACCGCAGCAATAGTCGTAACTATTGCGAGGATGAGCAACGCCGCCCTGCGCCGCAAGACGCGTTTTCGTGTGCTGGCATTTACGAAGCAGACCACTAACTACTTGATGATTTTCAGATGCCCGCGTCGGGGCGCCGGGGCCTCGGGGCCCTGATCGGGGGGCGCTGTGGCGTCGGTCTCGGGCAGCACCTCCGCCTCGTCTTCGGCGCTCACATCCTGCGGCCCGTCCGGCTCGAACGCCATGCCGTGTCCGTTCTCGCGCGCATAGACGGCAAGCACGTGGCTCACCGGAATGCGCAGCGCATGGGCGGCACCGCCAAAGCGCGCCTGGAAGGTAATGAACTCGTTACCCATCAGCAGATCGCTGGTGGCATCCGGACCAAGATTGAGCACGATCTGCCCATCCTGGGCGTAGCCGGGAGGCACCTTCACTTCCGCATCGATCACGACCGCGACGTGGGGGGTATAGCCTTGATCGACACACCACTCGTAGATCGCGCGTATGAGATAGGGCTTGGTTGATACGATATTCATTTGATTTCCGATCGGTCGCAACGGGCGACCAGCATTGCAGTTGCACGCCATCGTAGCCGCCGGGTGCGCCGATGTCGTGACTCGTCACGACGGGAACGCCCGCATGACCCGCCGCCGGTGCGACGGATCATGCGGCTCCAGCGCTACGGGCAATCAGCGCCGCATGACCTTTTCCGACGGGGTCAGGGCATCGATGAACCCCTGCCGACTGAAGATGCGCTCACCGTATTTCATGATCCCGGAAGCCGCGTTCGGCAGTTCGATTCCGTAGTGCTCCAGACGCCACAACAACGGCGCGATCGCCACATCCAGCATCGAGAACTCGTCACCCAGCATGAATTTTTGCTTGGTGAAGATGGGCGCGAACTGGACCAACTGGTCTCTTACCTTGATGCGTTCCTTGTCGACGCCCTTCTGGTTTTTTTCCAGCGCGTCTATGCATGAGAACAGCTCGCTCTCGAAGGTATGCAACAGTTGGCGCGCGCGCGCGCGCATGATCGGATCGGGCGGCATCAACTGCGGATGCGGAAAACGCTCGTCAATGTATTCGTTGATGATGTTGGATTCGTACAGGATCAAGTCGCGGTCAACCAGCACCGGCACCCGGTTGTACGGGTTGATCACTGCCACGTCTTCGGGCTTGTTGTAGAGATCGACATCGATTACCTCGAAGTCCATCCCCTTCTCGAACAGAACGATCCGGCAGCGGTGGCTGAACGGGTCAGTCGTGCCGGAATAAAGAGTCATCATGTTTGCGCAACTCCGATTACAAAAAAACAAAGCGCACCACGCGGTGTCGGCGTGGTGCGTCTCGCATACAGGGGTGCCGGCAGCAGCGCCGGCGACGCCTTGTTCGCGCTTAGTGGATATCCTTCCAGTAGTTCTTCTTCAATGCATAGCTCAGAACGAACAATCCCGCCAGGAAGATCAGGACGAAGATCCCGATCGATTTACGTTTATCCGCGACCGGCTCGCCCATCCATACCAGGAACGAGACCAGATCATTCACCGCCTTGTCGTAGTCCTCGACCGACAGCTTGCCCGGCTTGTCGAGTTTCAGTTCGACGTGCTTGGTGCCATCCGCGTTTTCCGTGACCGTGGCCACCTGCTGGCCCTGCAACTCCCACAGCGCGTGCGGCATGCCAACGTTCTCGAAGATCGCGTTGTTCCAGCCGGTGGGCCGGTTCGGGTCACGATAGAACTTGCGCAGATAGGTGTACAACCAGTCGGCGCCGCTACCGAACTCCGACGCGCGCTGGCGCGCGATCAGCGCCAGCTCGGGGGGGGTTGCGCCAAACCAGGCCTTGGATTCGGCCGGACGCATCGCGATCTTCATCAGGTCACCGACACGTTCGCCGGTGAACATCAGGTTGTCGCGGATCTGGTCTTCGGTCAGTCCTATGCCGGTCAGCGTGTTGTAACGCACGAAGCTCGCGCTGTGGCAGTTCAGACAGTAGTTGATGAACAGCTTGGCGCCATTCTGCAACGCGGCGGGATCGCTGCTCACCGTGGCGCGATCCAGATGTAGTTGCGCTCCGGCCGCCAGCGCCAGCGCCGGGGCGAACAAAGCGATCGCCACGAACCGCTTGAGGGTCTTGATCATGCTGATAGTCATTTGAAAGTCACCCTTTCCGGTTCCGGTTTGCACTTGTCGATCTTGCTGTACCACGGCATCAACAGGAAGAAGCCGAAATACAGCACCGAGCAGATCTGCGCGGTCAGCGTACGACCGGGGGTCGGCGCGAGCACGCCCAGATAGCCGAGGATGAAGAACGCGACGATGAAGATGGCCAGCGCGCTCTTGAAGATCGGGCCACGATAGCGGATCGACTTGGCCGGGCTGCGATCCAGCCAGGGCAGGAAGGCAATCACGACCACCGAAGCGCCCATCGCGATCACGCCCCAGAACTTGGCATCGAGACCGAACAGCGGATAGGTCACTGCGCGCAGTACCGAGTAATACGGCGTGAAGTACCACACCGGCGCAATGTGCGGCGGGGTCTTGAGCGGATCGGCCGGAATGAAGTTGTTGTATTCGAGGAAGTAACCACCGCCTTCGGGCCAGAAGAACACGACCCCGGTGAAGAACATCAGGAATACCACGACGCCGACGATGTCCTTGACCGTGTAGTACGGGTGGAACGGAATGCCGTCCAGCGGAATGCCGTTGGCGTCCTTCTTCTTCTTGATCTCGACCCCGTCCGGGTTGTTCGAGCCGACTTCATGCAGCGCGATGATGTGCGCGGCCACCAGACCGATCAGCACCAGCGGCACCGCGATCACGTGCAGGGCGAAGAAGCGGTTGAGCGTCGCGTCGGAGATCACGAAATCGCCGCGTATCACCAGCGACAGGTCGGGACCGATGACCGGAATCGCAGAGAACAGGTTGATGATCACCTGCGCGCCCCAGTACGACATCTGCCCCCACGGCAGCAGATAGCCCATGAAGGCCTCGGCCATCAGACAGAGGAAGATCAGCGTGCCGAACACCCAGATCAGCTCGCGCGGCTTGCGGTACGAGCCGTACAGGAAGCCGCGGAACATGTGCAGATACACCACGATGAAGAACGCCGAGGCGCCGGTCGAGTGCATGTAGCGGATCAGCCAGCCGCCCGGCACTTCGCGCATGATGTATTCCACGCTGGCGAACGCGATCGGGATGCCGGAAGCGTTGAGCGTGCCGTCCGGCTTGTAGTGCATGGTCAGGAAGATGCCGGTGACGATCTGGATCACCAGCACCATCAGTGCCAGCGAGCCGAAGAAGTACCAGAAGTTGAAGTTCTTGGGCGCATAGTACTCGGACAGATGCGCCTTCCAGTTCGATGTCAGCGGAAAGCGCGCATCGACCCAGTTGAGCAGAGCCTGTGATTTAGTCGTCATCGCTTAGGCCTTATCGTCTTCACCGATCAGAATCATGGTGTCCGCAAGATACTTGTGCGGGGGGATCTCGAGGTTGTCGGGCGCCGGCATGCTGCGAAAGACGCGCCCCGACAGGTCGAACAGCGATCCGTGACAGGGGCACAGAAAGCCACCCTTCCATTCCGCGCCCAGGCCGCTCTCGGTTCCGGAGCGAAACTTGTCGGTCGGAGAACATCCGAGGTGGGTGCAGATGCCGATGGCCACCAGGTATTCCGGCTTGATCGAGCGATGCTTGTTCTGCGCGTATTGCGGCTGCATCGGCTTGGCCGATTCAGGGTCGGCGACGAGCGTGTCGGTCGCTTCGAGCGACGCCAGCATCTCGGGGGTGCGCCGGATGATCCACACCGGCTTGCCACGCCACTCCACGGTCATCATCTGGCCGGGAGCCAGTTGACTGATATCCGCCTCGACCGGCGCGCCGGCGGCCTTCGCCCGCTCCGACGGCGTCAGGCTCGCAACGAATGGTACTGCTGCCGCCACCGCGGCGACACCGCCCGCGGCCGACGTAGCTACCAATAGCGTACGGCGACTACTGTCCATCTTCTGATTCACGCTCATGACCTCATCCTGAAGGGAATCCAATTCCGGGTTCAAAAACTTGCGTAGTATATGAGAAAGCCCGCCTCAGAAAAAGCGCTCGACACCAAGCAGTCGAAATATCAAGGATTTATGGTACAGGTGGAGCGTCCCGGATTGGCTCCCGATGCCCCGCAAAACGCCGCATCACCCTACAGGGCGCGGCGTTCGATCAAGGCCTGGGCGATGGTTCCCGAGTCGGTATGCTCCAGCTCCCCGCCCACCGGCACCCCTCGCGACAAACGGCTGGTGCGGATGCCCCGCGCCGCCAGCAATTCGGAGATCATGTGCGCGGTCGCCTCGCCTTCGTTGGTGAAGTTGGTCGCGAGTATGACTTCCTCGACCACTCCGTCGCTCACGCGCGCCAGCAATTTATCCAACCGCAGTTCGCGCGGCCCGATGCCGTCGAGCGGCGAAAGCCGTCCCATCAGCGCGTAGTACAGCCCGTTGTAGGCGTGGGTCTGCTCGATCATCGCCAGATCGGCCGGCATCTCGACCACGCACAGCAGCGTGCGGTCGCGCTGCGTGTTGGCGCAGCGCTGACAGATCTCGCCCTCGGTAAAGGCGTTGCACAGATCGCAATGGCGCAACACCTGCAGCGCATTACCCAGCGCCTGCGCGAGCCGCGCCGCGCCGCGCTGGTCGCGCTGCAACAGGTGATAAGCCATGCGCTGCGCCGACTTCGGCCCAACGCCGGGCAAGGCACGCAGCGCTTCTATCAGCTCGTCGAGACTGGACGGAGACAATGTGTATGCGTCGTATCAGAACGGCAGTTTCATGCCCGGCGGCAGATTCAGGCCGGCGGTGAACCCCGCCATCCGTTCCTGGGTGGTGCTTTCGACGCGTTTGACCGCGTCGTTCACCGCCGCCGCGACCAGGTCTTCGAGCATTTCCTTGTCGTCCATGACGCTGTCGTCGATGGTGACGCGGCGCACGTCGTACTTGCAGGTCATCAGCACCTTGACCATGCCCGCGCCGGACTGCCCCTCGACTTCGACCGTCGCAAGCTGGTCCTGCACCTTTTTCATGTTTTCCTGCATTTGCTGGGCCTGCTTCATCAGCCCGGCGATTCCGCCTTTCATCATGACTTGTTACTCCAGTAAGGGATTCAGAGTGGTTTGACCGATGCCTCGACCAGCCTGGCATCGAATCGGTCTTGCAGTTCACGCACGAACGGGTCGGCTTCCAGCGACGCGACCGCCGCGGCGTGGCGCGCCTGGCGCTCGGCCGCGTCGCGCTGCGCCGGAGTCGCGCCGGCGATCTCGCCGGTCTCGACATGCACCCTGAAGGCCCGCCCGGCGCAGGCCGCCAGTGCATCCGCGATGCGCGTCGTCAGACCCGGATTCATCTCCAGCAGATGACGGTGGTTGCGCGACAGCCGCAGCACCAGCCGGTCACCGTCCAGCCCCACCCACTCGCAGTGCTGCGCCAGCTCGCGCACCATGCCGCCAAGTTCAAGCCGGCGCAGGACCGCGTGCCAATCGCCGGCCGCCAGTTCGGCCGCCAGTGATAGCGTCGCATCGCCGGTACTTGCCGCAGGAGCGGCCGCTTCGGCAACGACCGCGGCAGAGGCCGCCGGCGCCGCCGTTTCCCACGGTGGCACGGACTTCGTCACTGCAGTTGGCGCGGCGTCCGGCGCGGCGGCGGCACTGCTACGCGCGGGCGACGCGGCGACGGCGGGAGCTGCGGCCCGTCCGGCATCCGGCAGGGCACGCGCGCGACCGCCATCGCCCGGCCGCGCATCACCGCTGCCCAGGGCAGGTGGACGCTCGGGGCGAAAGGCATGCAGACGCAACAGCGTCATGGTGAAGCCGGCGTAGTCGTCGGGGGCGAGCGACATGTCGTCACGCCCGTGGATCGCAATCTGGTAGGCAAGCTGCAGGTATTCCGCATCCAAGGCGGCGGCGTAGTGCTGCAGCCGCACCCGCTCGGTTTCGTCATCCACCGCCGCCGGGGCGAACTGCACCAGCGCGATGCGATGCAGCAGCGACGCGAGCGCCTGCAGCGCGGCATCGAACGACAGACTGCGCGCCGCCATGTCGTCGGCCACCGCGAGCAATCCATCCACGTCGGCGGCAAGCAGCGCATCGAGGACCGCGTACAGGTGATCGTCGCCCACCGTGCCCAGCATGAGGGTGACCTGCTCCTGCGCAATCTGGCCCGCGCCGTGCGCGATCGCCTGGTCCAGCAACGACAGCGCGTCGCGCATCGAGCCGCTCGCAGCCTTGGCGATGTGGCGCAACGCCGCCGCCTCGAACGGTATCCGCTCGGCTTCGAGCACCCGCCCGAGGTGCTCGACGATGTGCCCGTGCGGCATCTGCTTGAGGTTGAATTGCAGGCAGCGCGACAGCACCGTGACCGGGATTTTCTGCGGATCAGTGGTGGCGAGGATGAACTTGACGTGCTCGGGCGGCTCTTCCAGCGTTTTCAGCATCGCGTTGAAGGCGTGCCCGGTGAGCATGTGCACTTCGTCGATCATGTACACCTTGTAGCGCCCCTGAACCGGCGCGTAGGCGGCCTGATCGAGCAGCGACGCCATGTCATCCACGCCCCGGTTGGAGGCCGCGTCCATCTCGACGTAATCGGGGAAGCGGTCGGCATCGATCGCGACACAGGCCGAGCACTGCCCGCACGGTTCCGGGCTGACGCCGGACTCGCAATTGAGCGCCTTGGCCAGGATGCGGCTGATGGTGGTCTTGCCCACCCCGCGGGTGCCGGTAAACAACCAGGCGTGATGCAGCCGGCCGGTTTCCAGCGCGTGCGACAACGCACGCACCACGTGCTCCTGCCCGACCAGCGTGGCAAACGATCGCGGTCGCCACTTGCGTGCGAGTACCTGATAGCTCATGGGCGACGATTTTAGCAGCCTACGGGGCTCGCCCGGATGTTTCGTGAATGCGCGTGAGGATCACCCCTGATCGTGTTCCTGCGCCACCTTGTCCGGCGCCCGCACACCTTCGAGCAAATGGCGCTTGGCCTCGACTCCGGCCCACTGGTCGGCATCGGGCAGCGCGGCGTGCACTTCGATGATGGGCGGCCACACTTGCGCGAGCGTGGCGTTGAGTTCCACGTAGTCGCTCAGCGATGGCGCCAGATCGACCTCATGAAAGATCGCGTCGACCGGACAGTCGGGCACGCACAGCGCACAGTCGATACAGCTTTCCGGGTCGATGACAAGCATGTTGGGCCCCTCGCGGAATGCATCCACCGGGCACAGATCGACGCAATCGGTGTATTTGCACTTAATGCAGGCTTCGGTAACAACGTGGGTCATGGTGATCACCTCATAAGATTCATTCTTGATGAATCTTATGAGGTCCGCCGACACAATGCAAGCACTACCGCCGCCTTGAATGCTTCAGGTTGAACATGCGGGGGCGTCGGAAAGACAACGGGCGCCGTACGGCGCCCGTGACGAATGCAGGGTGGCGAGCCTGACCCCCGGCACTTGCAGGATACGGCTGTGGCTGCTGCCTTCCGGCCCTGACCAGGTTCACCATGCTGCAATGCGGGGAGACCCGCCACGCCGCGCAGTATATCAGTTCACACCCGCGCGCGGCGCGTGACGAAGGCGCCCAGGTAGCCGTCGGTATTCAGCCGCTCAGCGCCGCGGCGCCTCGATCGGCGAGCAGGCGACGCAGTTCGGGCAGACAGGAGCCGCACGCCGAGCCACACTTGAGCAGGGTCTGCAAACCCGGCAGATCCGCGCCGCCGCGTATCGCCTCGACGATCCGCTGTTCGGCGACGCCGTGACAACTGCAGATGATGCGTCCGACCACGGGCAGCGCGACCGGGGCATGGTCGAGCGGTACGAACAGCCAGGGTTTCACCGTATCGGCGAGCTGGCCTCGGCCCATGCTTGCCACCAGCCAGTCGAAGGCCGCGACCTCGCCGCACAACCTTAGCGCGCGCAACTCTCCGCCCGCGATGCGCACACGCTTGAGCACGCCTCGGCGCGTATCCTCGAACACCAGCGTGGCGTCCTCGCCGCGCACGCCGAAGCATGCGTCCACCGCATCCAGCAACGCCTCCTCCGGCATTTCGGCGGCCGCGACGTGCAGGGTCACCACCGGGCGCTCGCCGCCGGTCACGCTCAATGCCGCATAGCCGAAGCGCGCCAGCAGCGGGCGCGTGGTCGCCATGCAGCGCGCCATGCCCGCCGCGTCCGCGACATCGAGCGCCCAGGCGCCGCGCCAGTCCGCTTCGAAACGCGAGATCGCAACGCTCGCGCCCTTCAGCGCGGGCTGCCCCGACAGCGGATCGGTGGCGGACGAACTCAGCGCATTGGCTCCCGGCTGGGCCAGCATTGCCGCCCCCCAGTGCATCGGCACCCACACCTGCCCTGCGGCAATGGTGGGGTCGGGCACTACCGGCAGCACCAGTTCGCCGCGCTGGTTGGCCAGGCGCAGCAGCATCCCGTCGTCCCAGCCGCGCCGCTCCAGGTCGGCCGGATTCATGTGCGCCTGCGCGCGCGGGGCATGCCCCCACAACCGCGCGACCTTGCCGGTGCGGCTCATGCCGTGCCACTGGTCGCGCATGCGCCCGCTCAGCAGCACGAACGGGTGACGCGCATCGACGACGTCCGGCAGCAACGCCGCGCGGCCGGGGATTGCGAACGCGGCAAAGCGCGCCCGTCCGTCCGGGGTCGGAAAGCGGCCGTCGCCGAACAAGCGCGAGGTCCCGTGCGTGGCACCGGACGGGTAAGGCCATTGTTGCGGTCCGGCCGCATCGAGCAGCGCGTGCGACAGGCCGCTCATGTCGCAGTCGCGCCCGGCGCTGAGCGCCGCGTGTTCGGCGAACACGTCGGATGCGCCGGCAAAACCGAAGCTAAGCGCGATGTGCGCTTCATCACGGCCCAGCATGCGCGCCAGACGGCGGGCAAAGTCCGCCGCGATCACCCAGTCCGCACGCGCCTCGCCCGGCGGCGCCACGGCGGCGCGCGCGCGCGAGACGCGCCGTTCCGAGTTGGTCATGGTGCCGGACTTCTCGCCCCAGCTCGCGGCAGGCAACAACAGGTCGGCAAAGTCAGCGGTTTCAGTGTCCGCGTAGGCTTCCTGCACCACGACGAATTCGGCCTGCGCCAGCGCGGCCCGCACCTTGTCCTGATGCGGCAGGGACTGGGCCGGGTTGGTGCAAGCGATCCACACCGCCTTGACCCGTCCGTCGGCCAGTGCGTCGAACAGTTCGACCGCCTTCAAGCCGGGCCTCGCAGGCAACGATGGCACGCCCCACAGCCGCGCCATTTCGGCCCGATCCGCCGCACTGGCCGGGTCGCGGTGCGCGGGCAGCAGGCTCGCCATTGCGCCAGCCTCGCGCCCGCCCATCGCGTTGGGCTGGCCGGTCAGCGAGAACGGTCCGGCCCCGGCGCGGCCGATATGGCCGGTGGCCAGATGCAGGTGGATCAGCGCCGCGTTGTTGGCCACCCCGTGCTGCGACTGGTTGAGCCCCTGGCACCACAGCGACAGCGCCGCGCGCGCGCGCCCGAAGCGCCGCGCCGCCGCGATGATGTCGGCCGCCGCCACGCCACAGGCGGTCGCGACGTTGCCCGGCGAGTAGTCGACCAATCGCGCACGCAAGTCTTCGAAGCCACTGGTATGGGCGCGGATGTAGTCGCGGTCGATCAGCTCGTCCCACACCAATACATGCAGCATCGCGTTGTACAGCAGCGCGTCGGCGCCGGGGGCGATCTGCAGGTGCAGATCGGCGAATTCGGCGGTCTCGGTGCGGCGCGGATCGACCACCGTGATGAACAGATCGGGGTCGGCACGCCTGGCCTCCTCGATACGGCGAAACAGCACGGGGTGCGCCCACGCCGTGTTCGACCCCGCGATCAGCAGGTGATCGGTCAGCGCGAGGTCTTCATAGCTGCACGGCACGCTGTCGGCGCCGAGGGTAGCCTCGTATGCATTGACGGCGCTCGACATGCACAGGCGCGAATTCGAGTCGATGTTGTTGGTGCCGACCACGCTGCGGGCGAGCTTGTTGAAGACGTAGTAGTCCTCGGTCAGCAATTGGCCCGAAACGTAGAACGCGACCGCGTCCGGACCGTGGCGCTCGATGATGTCGGCAAAGCGCGCGGCCGCCGCGTCGAGCGCGCTGGCCCAGTCGGTGCGTTGGCGCGGCAGGTAGCGGGCGCCGCGCAGTTCGGGGTAGAGCGCCCGTCCCGCCAGACCGGCGGCGAGGTGCAGCGTGCTGCCCTTGGTGCACAGGCGGCCGAAATTGGCCGGATGCGCGGGGTCGCCGCGCACCCCGCTGATGCGCCCCGCCTTGCGTTCGATGATCACGCCACAGCCGGTGCCGCAATAGCAGCACACGCCGCGCGTTTCGCCGTCCGGTTCGATGCGTGGTTCAGGGTTGCGCATTCATCACTCCACTACGGATTCGCGATCGAGTCTCAGGCTTCGAGCCACACCACGCCCGCATCGACCCGCGTGGCGTAGCGCCGAGCACAGCCCTGGTCGGGCGCGCAGGCGCAGCCCGAATCGAGATCGACATTCCAGTTGTGCAGCGGACAGGTCACGGTATTGCCGTGCACGATGCCCTCGGACAGCGGCCCGCCTTCGTGCGGGCAGGCGTTGCGCAGCGCGAACACCCGGTCGCCGTCGGTGCGGAACACCGCTATCGCGCCGTCCGGGTGCGCCACCACGCGCGCCCCCAGTGGCGGAATCTCGTCAAGCTCACACACGGGTTGCCAGGCCATGGCCGTTCTCCTTTGCTACGGGTTTGAGTTCTATGGTCCGGTATTGCCGCACCAGCGGCTCGCTCTGCTGCTCCTGCCACGGATCGGGCGCATCGCCCAGCGCGAACAGCAGGCGTTCGTACAGCGCGCGGCGGCTGGCGGCGTCGTCGACCACGCGTTGGCGCACCCGGTCCATGCCGACGCGGTCGACGTAGTGGCAGGTACGCTCAAGATAGAAGCCTTCCTCGCGGTACAACTGCAGGAAGGCGCCGGTCACTTCCTTGACCTCTTCGGGCGTGGCAACCTTGCACAGGAACTGCGCGACCTCGGTCTTGATGCCGCCGTTGCCGGCGATCACGATCTCGAACCCGGAATCGACCCCGATGATGCCGACATCCTTGATGCCGGCTTCGGCGCAGTTGCGCGGGCAGCCGGATACCGCGAGCTTGACCTTGTGCGGCGACCACATGCCGAACAGCATCTTCTCCAGCGCCACCCCCATGTCCATCGACTTCTGCGTGCCGAAGCGGCAATACTCGGAGCCGACGCAGGTCTTGACCGTGCGCAGACTCTTGCCGTAGGCGTGCCCGGAAACCATGCCGGCCGCGCCCAGATCGGCCCACACCGCCGGCAGGTCGTCCTTCTTCACCCCCAGCAGGTCGATGCGCTGCCCACCGGTGACCTTGACCGTCGGGATCGCGTACTTGTCCGCCACCGCCGCGATCGCGCGCAGTTCGTCGGGCGTGGTCAGTCCGCCCCACATGCGCGGCACCACCGAATAGGTGCCGTCCTTCTGGATGTTGGCGTGGGCGCGTTCGTTGATGAAGCGGCTCTGGGGATCATCGACGGCCTCGTGCGGCCAGGTCGAGATCAGGTAATAGTTGAGCGCCGGGCGGCAGGTGGCGCAACCGTTGGGCGTCTGCCAGTCGAGCACGTCCATGACCTCGCGGATGCTCAGCAGCTTGCGCTCGCCGACGCGAAAATCGCGGATCGCGATGCGCACCTGAGCATGGGTCTGGTCGGTGCACCCGCACATCGGCTTGGAATGCTTGTCGGTGGCCTGGTACGCTCCGCCTATGGTCGAGGCAAGAATCTGCTCCACAAGGCCGGTGCAGGAGCCACAGGAGCTGGAGGCCTTGGTGTGCTTGCGCACGTCTTCCAGCGTGAACAGACCCTGCTCGCGAATGGCCTTGACGATGGTGCCCTTGCACACCCCGTTGCAGCCGCACACCTCGGCGTCGTCGGGCAACTGCGCGGCCTTGTTCTGCCCCTGGTGGCCGGCGTCGCCCAGTTGCGACTGAGCAAAGCTCTGGCCGAACATCAGGTGGTCGCGCATCGCCGACACGTCCTTGCCTTCGCGCACCAGTTGGAAGTACCACGCACCATCCGAGGTATCCCCGACCATCACCGCGCCCGCCAGGCGCTGCTCCTTGAGCACCAGCTTCTTGTACACCCCGGTAGCGCGGTCGTGCAGCACAATTTCGTCGCAACCCTCGCCCCCCATGAAATCACCCGCCGAGAACACGTCCACCCCGGTGACCTTGAGCTTGGTGGATGTGACCGAACCGCGATACAGGCCGATACCGAAACCGGCGAGATGGTTGGCGCACACCTTGGCCTGCTCGAACAGCGGCGCCACCAGCCCGTAGGCCACGCCCCGGTGGTTGGCGCATTCGCCCACCGCATAGATGCGCGGGTCGGTGACGCTCTGCATGGTGTCGCTGACCACGATGCCGCGCTCGCAGCGCAGGTGGGCGGCTTCGGCCAGCGCGGCATTGGGGCGGATACCCGCCGACATGACCACCAGGTCGGCCGGGATTTCACTGCCGTCGGCGAAGCACACCGCCGCCACGCGCCCGCGCTCGCTCGCGCGCAGCGCGGCGGTCTGCGCCCCGAGGCGGAACTTCATGCCCTTGGCCGCGAGCGAGGCTTGCAGCAACTCGGCCGCGGGCCGGTCGAGCTGGCGTTCCATCACCCAATCGGCCAGGTGCACCACCGTCACCTCCATGCCGCGCAGAATCAGGCCATTGGCCGCTTCCAGACCAAGCAGCCCGCCGCCGATCACCACCGCGTGGCGGAATTCACTCGCCGCCGCGATCATCGCTTCGGTATCGGCGATGTCGCGATAACCGATCACGCCCGGCAGATCCTTGCCCGGCACCGGCAGGATGATGGGGTTGGAGCCAGTCGCGAGCAGCAGGCGGTCGTATCCCGCCTCGATGCCGTCATCGGTGCGCACCACGCGCTTGACCCTGTCGATCTCGACCACCTTGCGCCCGGCGTGCAGCGTGATGCCGTTGCTCTCGTACCAGGCGCGGTCGTTGAGCATGATGTCGTCGAGCTTCATCTCGCCCGCCAGCACCGGCGAGAGCAGGATGCGGTTGTAGTTGCCGTGCGGCTCGGCGCCGAACACCGTGATGTCGTAGATATCGGGGGCATGCTTGAGCAACTCTTCCAGAGTCTTGACTCCGGCCATGCCGTTGCCGACGAGTACGAGCTTCTGTTTGCGCATGATGGTTTCCTTCAAGCGGCGAACCGCTGTTATTGCCGATGGAGCGTTGATGATCGCGATGCGGCATGACCCGCTAGCGGCCGGTGCGCGCCCCCTCGATCTCTCAGGCACCGGACCGCTATCGTTGCTGCCTCGCAGGGCATACAGCAGGAGCCGTGCCAGGCCTTGCCTGAGAATGCATCATGTTGTTTTAATTGGACAAACAAGATGCACCAGACGTACACCCAGCCTGGGGCGCATGCACTATTGCAGTGCAGCAAAGTCCATCGGTCGCACATCATGAGTGCGCCCCGCTCATTTCGCCCTTTCATGAATTTCATCGGGAGCCGGGGACGTGTGTCGACGGCGGATGGACGGCCGCAACGGGCGGCAAGACGTTCGACAGGTTCAACCCGTCGCCGGAGAACGGATCGACGCTATCCCAGCAACAGCGGAACCAGCAGCAGCGCCCACGCGATCATCAAGAGCGCCATCACCACATGGGTAACGCTTGCGACCTCTATCGCTTCGTCGCTGTCGCCCAGGGCGTACACCCCGTGATACATCAGGGCACAGGAAGCGCCCAACCCCGCCAGGATGACCAGTACATTGAGCGCAAGGTCGGGGATCAACAGCGATAGCGAGGACAACCAAAGCGGAACGGGCGCCACCGCCGCAACCAGATAGGCATCGTGGCAACTGATCCGCGAACCCACCCCCCCGGCGACGATTTTGATCAGCCATCCCATGACGGCGATGGTGATCAACTCACCCGCGGTCAGTATGGCGGCGATATCGCCCCAAGGCTTGAGCGACCATCCGGCGACCATCGCATCGCCATGATGAATGCCTGCGTTGTAGAACATGAAGGGCGGCAGCAGTGATATTGGCAAGACCGTATAGAACAACACGCTGAACAAGCCCGCGCGTTGCTCCTCCAGCTCAGGCCAAACCTCCCGTGGCGCCAGGACCATTCTCGGTATCAGCATGAAACCCACGAAACACCTCCCGTCGTAAACCATGCAAAGTCAGCGAAACAATATCACGCTGTGACATAATTCGATTTTTGACTTCGGGACAGGTCATGTCAAGCCCTCCGTCGAAGGCCGATTTCGAGCGGCTGTCACATTTTCGCTATCGGCTGCGCTGCTACCTGCGCACCAGCGAAGACCTTTGCCAGGCCGAGGGCGTGACATTGCTGCAGTATCAGCTACTGCTCCACGTGATGGGTTTTCCGGACAGGGAGTGGGCGACCGTGGGCGAAATCGCCGAACGGCTGCAGGCCAAGCAGCATGGCGTGGTGGCCTTGCTCGATCGCTGCGAAAAGCTGGATCTGGTACAGCGCAGGCCCAGCCAGGCTGACCGGCGCCAGGTCGAGATCCATCTGCAACCGAAGGGGCGCGAACTGGTGAGCCGGCTGGCCGCCGCTCACCGTTCTGAACTGGAATTGCTCCAGCGGGAGTTCATGCTGCCGGGGTGGGCGCAGGCGCAACAGACGCGTTCAGGCGACGCGTAGTCCGCCCCCCCCGTCGCGTTACCACAGATAAAACATCACCACCCACGGCATCACCGCCCCGCCCGCCGCGAGCGCGAACGCCAGCAGGGTGGCGGCACGGCGCGCGCCGGACGCAGGCGTACGTCGCACCTGGAAACCCGCCAGCACAAGACTGGCAACGCATGCCAGCGTCAGCAACACCCCACGCAACAGCGCGAGGTTATCCAGGCGTATGCCTTCGGCAGAGAGCAGCGCCACGGTCAGCCCGGACAGGCCGAGAAACACCCCCATCCCCCCCAGCGGAATCAACGCGTAGGCCAGATGCAGGTGCGCGCGTGGCGTACCTAGACAGCGTCCCGCCACCCGCAGCCAGACGCTGATCCAGCCACCGATCAGCACCATCGCGGTGCCGATGTAGGCCAGGATCATCAACCCGTCCAGCCACGTGAACACGTCGTTGGCCTCCGGATAGTGGGTCAGCAGCCACCACGGCACGTCGCTGCCGAGCAAGGCGAAGGAATCATGCTCGACCAGCCACTCGGCGGTGGCGAGCTTGGCGCGCACGAACCACGGCGAGGCCGACCACTGAAACGCGCCGATGGCCGCGCCGATCACGCCGAAGACCAGCAGCCGGACTTCCCAGTGGTCCGCCTCGCGGCTGCCGAGCCGAACCACTTCTGAGCCGGGAGCGCGCCCGACCAGCGCCACCGCATCGCGATGACCGCTGCAGCGCCCGCACATGTGACAGGCGGCGGCGCTTTCCATGCGCCGGATGTCGACCAGCGGAGCGCAGTTGACCGGCACGGCCGCCCGCGCCGACTGCGCCTCCCAGGCATCGCGATCGGTGCGGAAATGCACCGGGGCGAGGCGGGCGAGCAGCCCGAACACGCCGTTGACCGGACACAGATGGCGGCACCAGACGCGCTTGCCACGCCCATACACCAGCCCCACCGCGATCGCCGCGACGGTCGAGCCGCCCAGAACCAGCAGCGCCGCCTTCGGGTACTCATACACGCTCACCAACTGGCCGTAGATGGTGGTGCCGAGAAAGGCGACGAAAGGCCATCCCCCCCACTTGATCCAGCGCGGCACCGGCAGCCCCAGGCCGACGCGCGAGGCCTGTTCCGACACGAACCCTTCCGGGCACAACACCCCGCACCACACCCGCCCCATCAACATCATCGACACCAGTACGAAGGGCCACCAGATGCCCCAGAACACAAACTGCGCGAACAGGGTCAGGTTATCCCACAGATGCGCGCCGGACTCGGGCAGGGGCAGGAAGGCCGGGGTGACCACCAGGAAAACATAGGCCACCAGCACCGTCCACTGAACACCGATGATCCAGCCGCGATGGCGGCGCATCGCATCGCCCAGGCGCGCGAGCATCGGAGTGCGGGGCGCGGGGAGCACGCAGCCATTCATGCCGGCGTTCCCGCCCGCTCACGGCCCAGCCAGGCGACCAGCGCCCAGTAACCAAACCATGCAACCAGCGCCATCAGCGACGGCTGCGCGCGATAGCCGGCGAACGCGGCCGCGATGCCACCCACCGTGCTTCCATCCGACAGGAATGCCGAACTATCCCAGACCGGCTCCAGCAGCGGCGGCAGCATCTCCAGGTTGATCAGGCGCTCGACGCCGGACACCAGCAGCGCGGCGGCGAGCAACAGCAGGATGATCTCGGTGATGCGGAAGAAGGTCCGCTGCGGCAACCAATGGGCACCACGCTGGATCACCCACGCCGTCACCAGCGCCAGGGCGAAGCCCAGCCCCGCACCGGCGAGCATGCGCCCCAGGGTGCCGCCGGACTGCTCCATTCCCAGCCCGTAGAGGAACAGCACCGTTTCGGCACCTTCGCGCCCGACCGCGATGGCGGTCAGCAGCGCGACCGACACGCCGCCCGCGGCATCGGCCGCCCGCGCCAACCCGGCTTCGAGCTGGCGCCGCAGATGACGTCCATGCACGCGCATCCACAGCACCATGTGGGTAATCAGCCCCGCCGCGAGGATGACGATGGTGGCCTGGAACACTTCGAGCGCATCACCGGCAAGCTGGCTCTGCAGCCCCAGCATCGCCAGCGCCAGGGCGCCGGCAAGCACCAGCCCGCCACTCACCCCCAGCCACAGATGCTTGAGCCCTACGTGTTCGTCGCCACGCGCGCGTATCCACGCGTACAGAATGCTGATGACCAGGATGGCCTCGACGCTTTCACGCCACACGATGAACAATGCGTTTCCCATGCTTGTCTCCCCGCGCGGCTATTCGGCGATGAACTGGCCGGTGGCGGTGTCGGGATGAAACTCGCCGAAGAACGGATAGGTGCCGGGCTTGAGCGGCGGGAAGATGGTGCTGCGCGTCACCCCCGGCGCCACCACCAGCTCCTTGAACGGGTTGGAGGTCTCGAACTCCTCCGGCCCGGCATTGCGATTCGTCACCACCAGGCGAAAGCGCGTATTGGCCGGCACGGTCAGCGAGTCGGGAACGAAGCGGCCGTTCTCGGCCACGATGTTGAAGGTCGGCATGTCCGCCCGCGCCGCGAGCGGTGCGGCAAGCATCGCCGCGCATAGCAGCGGGGCCATCCATCGCTTACAGTTCATGCTGGTTTTCCGTAGGTTGTAAATGCAAAAAACCCCACCCGGCACAAAGCCGGACGGGGCCAGATGAGCCTTTAAGGTCAGAACGCATAGAGGGCGCGCAACCCCACCGTGGTGACGTTCTTCGCATCGCCGTTGGCGGCGGGACGGCGCACGTATTGCAGGTCGGGCGTCAGTGACAACTGCTCGTTCAGGTACCAGCGGTAGTAAAGCTCGGCGACCTGTTCGGCGCCCCGCGCGGCATAACCGAAATCATCCAGCGAAGGCGCATCATCGCGGAAGTCGTCACTCGCGCGCAACCACCCGAGGGCGAAGCCGAGGCTGTCGGAACCACGGTTCCATGCGTTGCCGGTGATCTCGGTCCCGACGGTGAGCGCGTGATCAAAGGCGGCCTTGCCCGACAACGACTGGCCATAGCGCGCAAACAGCGTCACGTCCGGGTGCACCTGCTGGTCGACGCTCAGCCCCCAGCCGGTAGTGCGACCGCTTTCACCGTCAAAGCCCTCGAACTGGCCGTTGCGCCATGCATAGATGCGATAGTTGCCATCCAGACCGTAGGACTTGCGGTTGTATTCGAGCTGGCCGATGACGAACGGCTTGCTGAAGCTGCGCCCGAAACCCGAACCCTCGCCCGCGCCGAACATCGCCACCGACGCCTGCCACGATTCCGGCGCGTTGCTTTCATTGATGTAGGCCAGGCGCAGTCCGGGCGTAAACCCGTAGCTGTCGGCGCCGACCGCGCCCCCCGAGTCGAGTATGGGGTTGTGCACGAACACGTTGTTGAGGAATTTCTCGGCTTCGTTGTCGGCGATCGCGTTCTGGTCGAAGAACACGAACGGGTCCATCTTGCCCACCGTCACCTGCAGGCTGTGCGGCGTATTGGCGCTCTCACCCACTGGCGTGGTGAGCTGGTACCAGGCCTGCGCGACGATGGCGTAGGTCTCCTCCGAACCCGATCCGGCCTGGAACGCGAGGCTGTTGAAGGCGCCGGTGAAGGTCGGATTCAGACCGGTGAAGCTGTCGCCCTGACCAACGCGCAACTGGGTGAAGAACTCGCCCGAACCACGACCGATATCGCCAGCCGGCACGGTGATGCCCACGTCACCGCGCCACGACAGTTGCGACTCGTGCTTGCCGTCTTCGCGCGCGCCGCCGTTGACACGCTGTGCCACCGCCGCGACGCTGGCCTCCACCGCGATGCCATCGAGCGCATCGGCCAGCCGCGACGGAGCGGCGATCGCCTCGGTGCGGGCCTCGACCGCCTTCAGGCGCGTCACCAGTTCCGGTTCGTGCTCGCTGAAGCGGTCGCTGCCCAGCCCGGTCGCGAGATCCTTGTTTGCCTTCTCCAGCGCTTCGACCCGCACCGCCAGCGCCGGGGCGGAACCGCCGCCCGCCAGGCGCGCTTCCAGTTCACTGTTGCGTCGCTCCAGCTTCTCGACCCGCTCGATCAGGCGCTTCATCTGGGCCATCAGCTTGTCCTGGTCGCCCGCGGCATGACTCGCGCCACTCGCCCCGAGCGCGGCAACCAACAATGCCGTAGTCGCTATGCGTGCAGCCATGTCAGTACCCGCCCTTCTTGCCGATGCCGACGTAGGTAAACTCGTTCTCGACCACGATGGGCTTGAACCACGGACGCACGCCGGTCAAGCGGTCGGTGTGGCGGCCGAAATGGCTGCCATGGCTGCCACCCGGCGGCAGGATGGTGTATTTGACTGAGTACTTGCCCGGACCATCGAGCTTGATGTTGTCGCCGTAGTGCGGACCGTCATTGGCCACCATGGGCATGAAATCGCCCGCGTGCTTCCAGTTGCTGCCAAGCTTGGCAATCTCGAACTTGACGGTCAGATAGGGAATCCAGCTCCCCTCTTCGAACCCATTGGTGTTTCCAGCAGTGGCGCGGATGTCGGCTTCAATGTGGATGTCGGCTTCGGAAGCCTTCATCATGATGCCGTCCGGCTCCATGTCGATCGGTTGCAGATACACTGCCGCGATTTCCATGCCGTCACGCTGCTGGGGCGTACCGATCGGATATTCGAGGGCCTGAGCCGAGAAGGACAGCCCGGCAAGCGAGGCCACGACAAGTGTGCGCAGGGGAAAACGAGACATGAGTATTCCTTTGGGGACAGTTAGGTAAGATGAAAAGCTGGAAGCCGTATCATCGGCGACGGTACGAATGGTAATTATAATGCGAGTCGTTCGCAATAGTGTTTGAGCGAGATCAAACTCGCTGTACGCCATCCTTGGCGCGCCCGCCCCTGTGCGTCGGGCACATGATCGACTGGAGACCACCGCATGAAGATCTGGGTCGATGCCGACGCCTGCCCCGCCGTCATCAAGGAAATACTCTTTCGCGCCGCCAACCGCGTGCAGGTGCCGCTGACGCTGATCGCGAACCAGATGCTGCGCGTGCCGCCCTCCCCGTGGATACGCGCGTTGCAGGTGCCTTCAGGATTTGACGTGGCGGATCAGCGCATCGTCGAAGAAGCCGAGGCTGGTGACCTGGTGATCACCGCCGACATCCCGCTGGCCGCACAGGTGATCGCCAAGGGCGCACGGGTACTCGACCCACGCGGCGAGTTGCTCGACGCGAACAACATCGAAGAACGCCTGACGATGCGCAACTTTCTCGACACCCTGCGCGGCACCGGGGTGGAAACCGGCGGACCGGCGGCGTTTTCCGCCGCCGACCGCCAGACCTTCGCCAACCGGCTCGATGGCCTGCTGGCGAAGCTCAGTCCGCGGCGACTTTGACCGTCGCCGGCTTGCGCGTACGGGGTTTGCGCGCCGGCTTGGGTGCTGACTTGAGGGCCTCGGGCACCGGATCAGGCGCCAGCAGCGCGGCCACCACCTCGCCCGCATGGCTGCCGGCGACGGAGGGCTGGACCTCGGCCTTGGTGCGCTTGCGCGCCGGCCGGGTCGCTTTCTTTGCTTCCTTGAGTGGTTCGGCCTCGGGGGCCACCACAGCTTTTTCCACGACCGGCTCCATTGCCGCGACAGGTGTTTCGGACGGCTGGCTTTCGGTTGCGGCCGGGGTTGCCGCCTCGGCGCCACGTTTCTCGCCCTGCTTGCGCCCGCCCCGCTTGCGCCGCGACTCCTGGCGCTCCCCCCGGTCCGGACTCGCACTCGCGTGACTTTCCACAGTCACGGCGGCAGGCGCAACCTCGGGCACAACGCGCGGTACTGCCGCAGCGGTGCTGCGTGACACGAAAGTGCCGGATTTCTCGTCACGCCCGACTTCGAGCAAACCTCGCGCCTGGGCTTCGTCGAGCAGGTTGCCGAACGCACGAAAGCCGTAGTACGACTCGCTGAAGTCGGGTTTGCGCCGCTTGATCGCCTCTTTCAGCATCGAGGCCCAGATCTTGCCGCTGTCGCCGCGCTCCGACATCAATGCCTCGAAAGTCTCGACCGCGATCTCGATGGCCTTGCCACGCCGCGCCTCCAGCTCCTCCTTGCGCAGCTTTTCCTCGACTGGATGACGCCGCCCCTGCTGCGCATCGCGCGAGTCGCGCTTGGCCGAGGCGCGCTGGCTCTCGCGCACCAGGTCGTCGTAGAAAATGAACTCGTCGCAGTTCGCGATCAACAGGTCCGAGGTCGATTGCTTGACCCCCACCCCAATCACCTGCTTGGCGTTCTCGCGCAGCTTGGATACCAGCGGTGAAAAATCCGAGTCGCCGCTGATGATGACGAAGGTGTTGACGTGGGACTTGGTGTAGCACAGGTCGAGCGCATCCACGACCAGACGGATGTCAGCCGAGTTCTTGCCCGACTGGCGCACGTGCGGGATCTCGATCAGCTCGAAGTTGGCCTCGTGCATGGTGGCCTTGAAGCCCTTGTAGCGCTCCCAGTCGCAATAGGCCTTCTTGACCACGATGCTGCCCTTGAGCAGCAGACGCTCCAGCACCGGCTTGATGTCGAATTTCTCGTACTTGGCGTCGCGCACGCCCAGCGCCACGTTCTCGAAGTCACAGAACAACGCCATGCTGACGTCGTCGTTGGGTACGGCCATGATTTACTCCAGTAAAGGTTCAGAGCGAGCGCTGGCGCCGCGCCTCGAACAGGCAGATGCCGCTCGCGACCGACACATTGAGGCTCTCGACGCTGCCGTGCATCGGAATGCTCGCCAGTTCGTCGCAGGTGTCGCGCGTGAGGCGGCGCAGGCCGTCGCCTTCGGCGCCCAGCACCCAGGCCACCGGCACTTTCTGGTCGACCTGGTACAACGACTTGCCGGCCTCACCATCGGCGCCGACCACCCACACCCCCGCCTCCTGCATCTCGCGCAACGCGCGGGCGAGGTTGGTCACGGTGACGTAGGGCACGCTGTCGGCAGCGCCGCTGGCGACCTTGACTGCGGTCGCGTTGAGTCCGACCGCGCGGTCCTTGGGCGCGATCACCGCGTGCGCGCCGGCAGCATCGGCCACGCGCAGGCAGGCGCCCAGGTTGTGCGGGTCCTGGATGCCGTCGAGCACCAGCAGCAAGGCGTTTTCGCTCAGGCCTTCGAGGATGTCGGCGAGCTTCAACTCACGCTGGCGCGCGTCGACGCGCGCCACCACACCCTGGTGGCGGCGCGTGCCGACCATGCGGTCGAGGCGCTCGGACTCGGCCTGGATCAAACGGATGCTCTGCGACTCGGCCACACGCAATACGTCCTTGGCGCGCATGTCGTGGCGCTGCGACGAAAGGTAGATCTCGAAGATGCCTTCGGGGTCGCGGCGCATCTTGCCCAGTACCGCGTGAAAGCCGTAGATCAGGCGGCTGCCGCCTTGCGGCTCGGCCGCAACCGCATCGGTGTCGGAGTGCGCCGGGGCGCGGGAGGATGGTTTTCTAGCCACGTTTCTTGCTCTTCGTCTTGTTGGATTTCGCCGCCGCGCGCACCGAAGTCGCGCGTGCCGGTTGGGTGCCGCGGGAGGCGGGCTTGCCACCCGCCGCCTTCACTTTCTTGCCCGGCCGGGAGGCGGTGGCGCCCGGGGCTTGCGCCGCGCGGGCGGTCTTGCGCGGCTCGGGCTGGCCGCGCGGCCCATCGCCGCGTGCGGCGGCCGTTCGGTCGCGCTCCTGCGCGGTCTTGCCCACGCGTTCGGTGGGCCGGGCTGGCCCTTCGATGAGGCGGAAATCGATCTTGGTGGTGGCCAGATCCACGCGCAGCACCTGCACCCGCACCCGGTCCGACAGCCGGTAGCGCATGCCGGTACGCTCGCCCCCCAGTTCGTGGCGCGCCTCGTCGTAGTGGAAGTAGTCCGCGCCGAGATCGGAAATGTGCACCAGCCCTTCGATGAACACATCGTCGAGCGCGACGAACAGGCCGAACGGCACCACCGCCGACACACTGCCTTCGAATTCCTCACCCACCTTGTCCTGCATGAAATAGCACTTGAGCCACGCGACCACGTCGCGCGTCGCGTCATCGGCGCGGCGCTCGGTCTGCGAGCAGTGCAGCCCGATCGCATCCCAGTCCTCCTTGCCCTGCTTGTCGCCGTCGAGCGCCGCCTTGATCGCGCGATGCACGAGCAGATCGGGGTAGCGGCGGATCGGCGAGGTGAAATGCGTATACGCCTCGTAGGCGAGCCCGAAATGGCCGACGTTGTCCGGGCTGTACACCGCCTGGCGCAACGAACGCAGCATCACGGTCTGCAACAACTGGGCATCCGGCCGTGCCTTGATCTGTTCCAGCAGCTTGGCGTAGTCGCGCGCGCGCGGCTCGTCGCCGCCGCCCAGACCATAGCCGAACTCGGTGAGGAACAGACGCAGCTTTTCCAGCTTTTCCGGCGTCGGCCCCTCGTGCACGCGATACAGGGCCTTCTGTTCGCGCGACTGCAGGAACTCGGAGGCACACACGTTGGCCGCCAGCATGCACTCTTCGATCAGGCGATGCGCATCATTGCGCGTCTCCGGCACGATGCGCTCGATCTTGCCGTTGTCGTCGAAGATCATGCGCGTTTCGGTGGTCTCGAAATCGATCGCGCCGCGCTTGGCCCGCGCCTTGAGCAGCACGCGAAACAGCTTGTCCAGGTTTTCCAGGTGCGGCAGCAGGGGTTGCAGCTCGGCGCGCTGCGCCGGGTCCTGCTCGTACAGCGCTGCCGCGACCTGGTTGTAGGTCAGGCGCGCATGCGAGAACATCACCGCCGGGTAGAAGCGATAGGCCTTGACCGCACCGGTCAATGAGATGCTCATGTCGCACACCATGCACAGGCGTTCGACCTGCGGCATCAGCGAGCACAACCCGTTGCTGAGCTTTTCCGGCAGCATCGGGATCACGCGGCGCGGGAAATACACCGAGGTGCCACGCTCCAGCGCATCGGCGTCCAGCGCGCTGCCGGCCTGCACGTAATGCGAAACATCCGCGATCGCGACGATCAGGCGGAAGCCCCGCCCCTGCCGCTCGCAATACACGGCATCGTCGAAATCGCGCGCGGTCTCGCCGTCTATCGTCACCAGCGGCAGGCTGGTGATGTCTTCGCGGCCGGCCTTGTCCTTCTTGCGCACCTTGTCCGGCAGCTTGCGCGTCAGTTCGCGCGCTTCGGGCGAGAACTCGAACGGCAACTGGTGCTTGCGCAGCGCGATCTCGATCTCCATGCCCGGATCGGCGTAGTTCCCCAGCAGCTCGACCACCCGCCCTATCGGCTGAGCCTGCTTGGTCGGCTGCTCGATCAGCTCGACCGTCACCACCTGCCCCTGGGCCAGACGCTTGCCGCCGGGAGCAATCAGGATGTCCTGAGCAATGCGCCGGTCCTCGGGCGCCACCAGCAACACGCCATGCTCGACCAGCACCCGCCCGACCACGCGCTGGTTGGCGCGCTCCAGCACTTCGACAATCTTGCCTTCGGGCCGGCCACGGCGGTCCGTGCCGACAATGCGGGCGATGACGCGGTCGCCATGCAGGACTTCGCGCATTTCCTTGGGGCCGAGAAACACGTCGGGCTGCTTGTCGTCGCGAATCAGGAAACCGAAGCCATCTGCATGGCCGGCGACCCGCCCCCGGATCAGGTCCGCCTTGTCTGGCAGGATGAAGGCGCCACGCCGGTTGCGGATCACCTGTCCGTCGCGCTCCATGGCGCGCAGACGGCGCTCGAACAGGTCCATTTCAGCCTCGGTGACATCGAGCACCGCGCACAACTGTTCGAACTTCATCGGCACGCCCTGCTCGGCGAGCGTCTGTTCGACATACTCCCGGCTGGGTAGCGGATTGGGATATTGCGCCGACTCGCGCGCGAAATAAGGATCGGCCTGGCGAGCAGCGCTCAGGCGGATCTGCGGCGCCATCGGGGCGCCGTGAGAAGGGGATGTTTTTTTACTCATTGACTTTCTTCTATTGGTGCTTATAATGCGCGGCTCTTGCCCAGATGGCGGAATTGGTAGACGCGCTAGTTTCAGGTACTAGTGCCGCGAGGCGTGGAGGTTCGAGTCCTCTTCTGGGCACCAGTTGCAAGCATAGGCCGACCTTGTGTCGGCCTTTTGCTTTTCTGTATTCCGGGTTTCGGTAATCCGCCAATTTTCTTGCATGTGCAGTGCATTTCAGCCTTTTCCCGCACACGACTTGTCGCTATAATGGCGCGTCTTGCCCAGATGGCGGAATTGGTAGACGCGCTAGTTTCAGGTACTAGTGCCGCGAGGCGTGGAGGTTCGAGTCCTCTTCTGGGCACCAGTTTCAGGCAAAAAGCCGGTCTTGCGACCGGCTTTTTGCTTTCATGCGCCGAACGGATGGCGACGCAGTATGGTTTCATCGCGTTCCGGACCGGTCGAGATCACGTCGATCGGTATCTCGCAGATCTCCTCGATGCGGTGCAGATAGGCGCGCGCCTCCATCGGCAGCGCCTCCCAGCTTTGCGCGCCGAAGGTGGTGGTGCTCCAGCCCGGCATGGATTCCAGGATAGGCTCACAGCGCACCACTTCTTCCGCGCCCATCGGCAGCAGGTCGACGCGATGGCCGTCCAGCATGTAGCCGGTACACACCTTCAACTCGTTCAGCCCGTCGAGCACGTCGAGCTTGGTGATGCACAGCCCGGTCACCCCGTTGATGATGATGGAGCGCTTCAACGCGGGCAGATCCAGCCAGCCACAGCGACGCTTGCGCTTGGTCACGGTGCCGAACTCGCGCCCCTTGGACGACATCTGCTCGCCCGGCGTGCCGGCGGTCTCGATGTCCAGCTCGGTCGGGAACGGTCCGCCACCGACCCGCGTGCAATACGCCTTGGTGATGCCCAGTACGTAGTGCAAACGCCCCGGCCCGACACCCGCGCCCGCCGCCGCCTGACCGGCCACGCAGTTGCTGGAGGTGACGAACGGATAGGTGCCGTGGTCGATGTCAAGCAAGGCGCCCTGCGCACCTTCGAACAGCAGGCTGCCGCCGCTCTTGTTGACCGCGTACAGGTCGGCCGAGACGTCCGATACCATCGGCCGGAGCTCGTCGGCATCGGCCATGGCCTGGTCGAACACGCTCTGGAAATCGACCGGATCGGCGCCGAAATGCCGGGTCAGCACGAAGTTGTGATATTCCAGGTTGGCACGCAGCTTGTCGGCGAAGCGCTCGCGGTCGAACAGGTCATAGACGCGCAGCGCGCGGCGCGCGACCTTGTCTTCGTAGGTAGGCCCTATGCCCTTGCCGGTGGTACCGATCTTGTTCGCGAGGCTGCGCGCGCCTTCGCGCGCATTGTCCAGGGCCACGTGATAGCCGAGGATCAACGGACACCCCGGGCTGACGCGCAGGCGCTCGCGCACCTTGATGCCGCCCGCTTCGAGGTTGCGGATTTCTTCCAGCAGGTGATGGACATTCAGCACCACCCCGTTGCCGATGTAGCACGCCACCCCTTCGCGCACGATGCCCGACGGCACCAGGTTGAGCTTGTACTCGGTAGTACCGACGACCAGCGTGTGGCCGGCATTGTGCCCGCCCTGGAAGCGCACCACGCCCTGGGCGTGATCCGTCAGCCAGTCGACGATCTTGCCCTTGCCTTCGTCACCCCACTGCGTACCGACAACGACTACGTTCTTTGCCATGCTCTCATTCTCCGTGCAGCTCTTCGACCATCCAGGCGCCCTCGCGCCGGACGATGTGCCGGTCGCAACCGGCTTCATTCCATGTACCGTCGTGACCGGGCAGCGCCATGACCACTACCTCGCCCGAGGCGCGCAGACCGGCGATCATCGCCAGCAGCGCCGCATCGGCATCGACCGGCGCCAGGATCGCGCCAACCGCCACATCATCCGGACGACAGCGCGCCAGTTCGCGCAGATCGAGACTGAAGCCAGTCGCCGGCCGCCCCCGGCCGAAGGCCGCGCCCACCTGGTCGTAGCGCCCGCCCAGCGCGATCGCGCCGTGCACCCCGTCGGCATAGGCGGCGAACATGACGCCGCTGTGGTAGTGGTAGCCGCGCAGATCGGCCAGATCGAAGCTGACCGGCAGGTCGGCAAGCCGGGCAGCGATGGCGCGCAACTCATCCAGCGCGGTGCGTACTTCGACAATGTCGGGCAGACGTGCCGCCGCCTCGTCGAGCACTTCGGGGCCGCCATACAGGCCGGGCAGCGCCAGCAGCGCCGAGCGCAGCGGTTCGGCCACCTCGGCGACACAGGCGCGCAGATCCGGCATGTCCTTGGACTGCAGCAGGCCGAACAACTCCTCTTCGTGCTCCGGCACCAGCCCGGCGCGCGCCGCCAGCACCCGGAACAGCCCGACGTGACTGACGTCGATGCGCCTGGCCGGCACTTCGGCGACGTTCATCACTTCGGCCAGCAAACGCATGATCTCGATATCGGCGTCCAGCCCGGCATGCCCGTACAGTTCGGCGCCAATCTGCAGCGGCTCGCGCGTGGCGGTCAACGTCGACGGCAGGGTATGCAGCACGCTGCCGCAATAGCACAACCGCGACACCCCACCACGGTTGAGCAGGTGCGCGTCGATGCGCGCGACCTGGGGGGTCATGTCGGCGCGCACCCCCATGGTCCGCCCGCTGAGCTGGTCTATGAGTTTGAAGGTGCGCAGCTTCAGATCCTGCCCCGCTCCGGTCGTCAGAGAATCCAGATACTCCAGCAACGGCGGCACCACGAGCTGATAGCCGTGGCCGCGAAAGGTGTCGAGCAGACGTCGCCGCAGCCGTTCGAGCTTGTCCGCCTCGATCGGGAGCGCATCCTCGATGTGATCAGGTAATACCCAGCGCATGTTCAGGAAACCAGTAAGAGCAGTATCAGCCCCGACAGCACGGAGGCCAGACCGATGAAGCGGATCTGGCCGTCCGCCAGGCGGGCGAGCTGCAAAAATGTCTCGCGCCAGCGGGCCGGCGCGATCAACGGTAGGATGCCTTCGACTACCAGCATCAAGGCGAAGGCCATCAACAGCGAAGTGCCCATCAGATCACTTCTTCGCAACCCCGCCGGATTTCGTCATGAACTTGAACAGATCGGAACCCGGATCCAGCACCATCACGTCGCTCTTGCTTGCGAAACTCTCGCGATACGCTTCGAGACTGCGATAGAAGGAATAGAACTCGGCATCCTTCTCATACGCTGCCGCATAGATCGCGGTCGCCTTGGCGTCGCCTTCGCCCTTGATGATCTGCGCTTCGCGATAGGCTTCGGCAATCAGCACTTCGCGCTGGCGATCGGCATCGGCGCGAATCTGTTCGGCGATCGCGCCCCCCTCGGAGCGCAGCTCGTTGGCGACCCGCTTGCGCTCGGCTTCCATGCGGCGATACACCGATTCAGACACCTCGGTCGGCAGATCGACGCGCTTCAGACGCACGTCCACGATCTGCACCCCGATCTGGCGTGCGTCCTGGTCGGCACGCACGCGCATGTTGTCCATGATGCGATCACGCTCGCCCGACACGACTTCCGGCACGGTGCGGCGACCGAACTCCTCGCGCAGCCCGGAGTTCACCGTCTGCAGCAAGCGGGTGCGGGCGCGGATCTCGTCACCAGCCACCGATTCGTAATACAACCGTGGATCCACGATGCGCCACTTGACGAAGTGATCAACCAGCACGTTCTGCTTCTCGGCGGTGATGAAGCGCTCCGGCTCGGGCGTATCTATGGTCAGGATGCGCTTGTCGAAGTAACGCACGTTCTGGATCACCGGAAACTTGATCTTCAAGCCCGGCTCGCTGATCACTTCCTTGACTTCACCCAACTGGAAGACGATCGCGAACTTGCGCTGATCCACGACAAACAGCGTCATCGAAGCCAGTACGCCCAGCCCCACCAGCAGGAACGCCACCAGGTTCATACGGTTGCTCATTGACGGACCCCCAGGTCACGGTTGCGCATCATGTCGCGATCGCGCGGGTCAAACGGAAGTTCAGTGCGCGCGGAGGTCGATGGGGCACTGCTGACTTGTGGTAGCAGCCGGGTGTCGCCCCCCGCCGCGCCGCCCTGCAACAGGCGATCCAGCGGCATCAGCAACACGTTGCCACCGCCGCGCTCGTTGTTGACCATGATCTTGCTGGTACTGCCCAGCACCTGCTGCATGGTCTCCAGATACAAGCGCTCGCGGGTAACCACCGGCGCGCGGCTGTACTCGGCATATACCTGGTTGAAGCGCGAGGCCTCGCCTTCCGCGTTGGCAACGACACGCTCGCGATAGGCGTTGGCTTCTTCGAGCAAGCGCGCGGCCGCACCACGGGCACGCGGCACGATGTCGTTGCGGTAGGCCTCGCCTTCGTTGCGCAGACGCTCCCGATCCTGCCCGGCCTTGACCGCGTCGTCGAACGCGGCCTGAACCTGTTCGGGCGGCTGCGCATTCTGCATCGTCACCCGGCTGATCAGGATGCCGGTCTGGTAGCGGTCGAGGATGGCCTGCAGCATCTGCTGCGAATTGGACGCCATCGCTTCGCGGCCCTCGTAGAGCACGAAATCCATCCGGTTCTTGCCCACGATCTCGCGCATCGCGGTCTCGGCCGCCTGGATCACCGAGTCTTCAGGGTCGCGGTTGTTGAACAGGTAGTCTTCCGGGCTCTTGAGAATGTATTGCACGGCAAACTGGATGTTGATGATGTTCGCATCCTCGGTGAGCATCAGCGCCTCGCGTAACTGCTTGTTGCGCTCGGAACCGCGATAGCCGACTTCAACCGTGCGCACCCCACTCAGATCGACGATCTCGTGCGTCTCGACCGGCGCCGGAAAGCGCCAGCGCAGGCCCGGCTCGGTAGTTTCGACCAGTTTGCCGAAGCGCAGCACCACCCCACGCTCATTGGCGTTGACCGTATAGAAGCCGCTCGCCAGCCACACGCCCAGCAGCAACAGCAACAGCACGCCTATCCCGCCACCGAACTGGCGAAAGCTGAACTGGGGAAACTGCGGTCCGCCACCACCGGTACCACGGCCACCGGTCCCCCGGTCCTTGTTGCCGAACATTCCGGACAGGCGCTGATTGAAGTCGCGCCAGACCTCTTCCAGATCCGGCGGCCCCTGGTTGTCGCCGCGACCCTTGTCGCCGCGCTTGTCGTCGTCATTCCCCTGGTTACCCCAGCGAGGATCATTGATAGACATTCACAGACCTGTGTAGGTTAAAGCTGCTCAAACTGCTGATCTCGGAATTCCTGCGATGCGGCACGCTCGACAATGGCTACGTCATGAGCAGTTTCCGCCAGCGCACTGCGCAGCAGCGTCAGTCCCTGGCCCTTGGTGGCGCTCAAAAAAACGCTGCTGATGTTACCACACTCATCCCGCTTGACCGCCGCGGGCGCCCGGGTCAGATCGATCTTGTTATACACCATGATCTGGGGCACATCACCGGCTCCGATCTCACGCAGGACCTGGTTGACCGCCTCGATCTGGGCGTCCCTGTCTTCACTGGCCGAGTCGACCACATGCAGCAGGACGTCCGCAGCCGCGGTCTCCTCCAGCGTCGCCTGGAATGCGGCTACCAGGGCATGCGGCAGGTCGCGAATGAATCCGACCGTATCCGAGATCACGACGTTCCCCGCGTCACCGACGTAAAGCCGGCGCGAGGTGGTATCAAGCGTGGCAAACAACTGGTCGGCTGCATACGCCCCGGCCTTGGTCAGGGCGTTGAACAGGGTGGACTTGCCGGCGTTGGTGTAACCCACCAGCGACACCGACAACACCTCGCCGCGTGCCCGCCCCTTGCGCCGCGTGTGGCGCTGCTTGCGCATCTTGGCCAGACGCTCCTTCAAGGTCTTGACCCGCAGGCCGAGCAGACGCCGGTCGGTTTCCAACTGGGTTTCGCCCGGTCCGCGCAGACCGATGCCGCCCTTCTGCCGCTCAAGGTGGGTCCAGCCGCGCACCAGGCGGGTCGACAAGTGCTCCAACTGAGCCAGCTCAACCTGGAGCTTGCCCTCGTGGCTACGCGCACGCAGCGCGAAAATGTCGAGTATCAGCGCGGTGCGGTCCACCACCCGGCATTGCAGCGCGCGCTCGAGATTGCGTTGCTGGCCGGGCGACAACGCATGACAGAACACTACCAGATCGGCATCACAGGCGCGCAGGGTCTCGCCGATCTCATCGACCTTGCCACGACCGGCGAACAGTGCTGGATCGGGTCGCGCCCGGCGCCCCGAAACCACTCCCTCGACGCTGGCGCCCGCGCTCTCTACGAGCAAACGCAGCTCGGACAGCCGCTCTTCGAGCAGCCCCTGGTTCAGATCGAGCTGAACGAGCACTGCCCGTTCGCCGGAAGCGGGGCGTTCAAACACCGGCTACCCCGCCGCCAGTGCGCTCAGGCGTTGCCCGCATCCGCATCCTGCTGGATATTGACCGGGCGTGCCGGAACCACGGTCGAGATCGCATGCTTGTACACCATTTGCGTGACCGTGTTCTTCAAAAGCACCACGTACTGATCGAAAGACTCGATCTGCCCCTGCAGTTTGATGCCGTTGACCAGGTAGATCGCAACGGGAATGTGCTCACGGCGCAGGGTGTTGAGAAAGGGGTCTTGTAGTAGTTGCCCTTTGTTACTCATTTTGGAACCTCGGAATTATTGTTGTGTGAATGTATAGGATTTCATGCTGCACCGCCACAACCGTACCGGCATGATTTCCTGGTGTGGATATTATTCTTTGCTGGCATAGGGATTATGCGCCGTGCGGAACTGCACGCGCAGCGGAGTCCCCTGCAGCTTGAACGCCTCCATGAAGGTGCGCTCGAGAAACCTGACATACGATACCGGCACGTGCTCGAGCGCCGCACCATGGATCACCACGATGGGTGGATTGTTCCCCCCCTGGTGCGCATAACGCAACTTGGGCCGGAACACGCCGTGGCGCGGGGGCGCCTGTTTGGCCACCGCCGCCTGCAGCGTGCGCGTCAGGCGCGGCGTCGACAGGTTGCTCATGGCCGCCGCATAGGCTGCATCGACGGAGCGCATCACCGCGCCCACGCCGCTGCCCTGCAGGGCCGAAACGTAGTGGAAACGCGCAAATGACAGAAAACCGAGCTTGCGCCCGATATCCAGCTTGACCAGCTCGCGCTGATAGGAATCGATGGCGTCCCACTTGTTGACCGCGACCACCAGGGCCCGCCCGGAATCGAGGATGAAGCCGGCGATATGCGCGTCCTGATCGGAAATGTCCTGCGCCGAATCGAGCACCAACACCACCACGTTGGCCTCTTCGATGGCCTGCAGGGTCTTGATCACGGAGAATTTCTCCACCGCCTCGAAGATCTTGCCGCGCCTGCGCAACCCCGCCGTGTCGATCAGGGTGTAGCGTTTGCCGTCGCGCTCGAACGGTATGGATATCGCATCACGGGTGGTTCCGGGCATATCGAAGGCGATCACCCGCTCTTCCCCGAGCAGGCTGTTCACCAGCGTGGACTTGCCGACGTTGGGCCGCCCGACGATGGCGATCGCCGGGACCCGGCCCTCATCGGGCGCGGGCTCGTCATCGAGCGGAAACTCGTCGAGCACGAGTTCGAGCAACTCCCGCACACCGTCACCATGGGTGGCCGAAATCGGGGCGGGGTCGCCCAGCCCCAGGGCATGAAAATCAGCCGCGACGAGGTTGCGATTCATCCCCTCGGCCTTGTTGACCACCAGATGCACCGGTCGCCCGGTGCGTCTGAGCAGTTCGGCAATCTGCTGGTCGTGCGGCGTCAGGCCACTGCGACCGTCGACCAGGAACAACAGCGCGTCGGCTTCAGCAATCGCCTGCTCGGCCTGCTGCGCCATCTCATGCATGATGCCGGACTTGGCCACCGGGTCGAAACCGGCGGTGTCGACGACCAGGTACTCACGCCCCGCACCACGACCGACGCCGTAATGCCGGTCGCGCGTCAATCCCGGCAGGTCCGCAACCAGCGCATCGCGGGTTCTGGTCAGCCGGTTGAAAAGCGTCGATTTTCCAACGTTGGGACGACCAACCAGAACTATCGTGGGTTTCACTCAGTTATTCCGTTTACTGCGCTTCTAGCGCAAAAATACCGCCATCACGGGTCTGCACCACGAAACGCGACAGGCCCAGCGGCTGCGGGTCGGCAACGATGGCGCTGCCGTCGGTGCGCAGGCGCGCAACGAACTGCCCGCTCTCGCGATTCAGCGCATGTACGTTACCTTCCAGATCCGCCACCATGACGAAACCGCCGGCCACGATGGGGCGGGTCAACTGGCGTCGCTTCAGCGCATCCTGCTTCCACGCGCTGGCCCCGCTGAACGCGTCCAGGCCATGCACGACATCGCCGTCATCGGCGATGAAGATGAACCGCGTGTCACGCGCCAGCCCGGTGCTGCTGGAGAACTCGCGCGACCATAGCGCCCGTCCGTTGCTCAGATCGAAACACCCGGCGCGCCCCTGATAGGCCACCGCGCAGATCTCGCCGCGAGTGGTGACCGGCGTACCCGCGACGTCGGTGATGCGCTCAAGCTCGGTGACGCCGCGTGGCGATGCAACGGCCAGTTCCCACAACAGGCTACCGTTCTCGATGTTCAACGCCACAACCTTGCCGCCTGGGTAACCGACCATCAGGCCGCGCTCATCCACCCGCATGCCGGCGGCGTTGCGCAGCGACAATGTGGGCATGGCGCGCTGATACACCCAGCGGCGTGTACCGTCGGCGGCATTGAAGCCCAGCAGACGTCCATCGGACGCCCTTGCGACCACCACCGAAGCGGTCACGGCGGGCGGCGCCAGCACTTCCACGCCGGCCACCGCGCGCCATCGCTGCGCACCGCTGTCGGCATCGAGGGCGATCACGTCACCGCCGGTGCTCACGACCACCACCAACTTGCCGTCGCTCCCGACGCCTGCCGACAGCTCGCCGACCGTGGCCTTCCAGAGCATCTGCCCATCCTGGAACCGCGCCACCGCCCCGTCGTGGGACGCGGCAAAGACGCTGTCGCCCACCACGGCCGGCTGAAAGACATAGCCACCCGACGCACCTATGCGCGCCTGCCACGCAGTGCGGATCTCGCCCGACGGCGCAAACGCGGTCAGTTCGGCCGGTTTCGGCGCGGATGCGGCAAACGGGTTCAGCGACGCGCAGCCGGACAACAGTCCGAGCGCGGCGGCAAGCAGGAGTGGCGCGAACCGGCGGGCGGGGGCAGTAGGTTGTGCGGGCATGGTTCAGGACTCCAGCGAGTCGAGCTTGAGGCGGATCACTTCACGCAACGGATCGCCGATCTGCGCTCCGCCTGCGGCCAGCGCATCGAGTGCCGCTTGGTAGGCAGCACGCGCCTGGTCGGTCTTGCCGTCCATCGCCAGCACATCGCCGCGCAGATCATCGTAACGGGGCTTGAGCGAGGGAGCCGGAGTGACATCCAGCTCTTTCAACGCGTCGGCGTAGGCACCTTCGTGCAGCAGTATCGTCGCCAGCCGCAGCCGCGCGATGTCCTTGAGTGCGGCATCGTCGCCGTTGCCGATCAGCCATTCGAGATGCGCGCGCGCGTTCTTCGAGTCGCCGCCGGCAAACTGCACTTTCGCCGACACCAACGCCGCCAACTGCGCATAGCTGGTATCGCCGAAGCGATCGATGAGCTGGCCGGCCGCCTCGCGCGCCTTGGCCGCATCGTTGCCCCGCGCCGCCTCCTGCACCGTGAAGTAAATCGCGCCTGCCTCGGCCGCCTGCTTGTTCTGATACCAGCGCAGCCCCTGCCAACTGACCGAACCAATGGCGGCCGCGAGCACGACCGCCGTCACCAGCTTGCCGTTCTCCGCCCACCAGGCCTTGATCTCGGAAATCTGTTCCTGCTCTTCCAGGTCATACACTGCCATATTCGTCTTCTTCCTTAGCAAACAGACAAGCCGCGACGGCATCGGCCAGCCCGTCGAGCATCACTTTCTGTTGAATCCCCGGTCCACGCAGCGGTTTTAGCCCGACCTCACCCGAGGCCGCCTCGTCGTCGCCGATCACCACCGCCAATTGTGCATCACTGGCGTCGGCTTTCTTCATCTGCGACTTGAAGCTCCCTGCGCCGCAGTGCGTCAGTACCGCAAAGCCGTAACCGCGCAACGCTTCGGCCGCACGAAACGCCATACGCTGCGCCTTCTCGCCAACATGTACCACATAAACGTCGGGTTTGGCGTGCTCGGCCTGACCACCGCTTTCACGCCACAACGCCAGCAGCCGCTCCACCCCCATGGCGAAACCCGCTGCCGGGGCGGGTTTTCCGCCCAGCATCTCGATCAACCCGTCGTAGCGCCCGCCCGCGCAAACGGTGCCCTGGGCGCCCAAGCGGGTCGTGACCCACTCGAACACGGTGCGATTGTAGTAGTCGAGACCACGCACCAGACGCGGATTGATGCGGTACGGGATACCGGCGTCCTTGAGCAGGGTCTGCACCCCCTTGAAATGCGCCATCGATTCCGCCCCGAGGAACTCGGTGAGCCGGGGCGCGGCTTCGACGATCTCCTGCAGTTCGGGATTCTTGGTGTCGAGTATCCGCAGCGGGTTGGCATGCAGGCGGCGGCGCGCGTCCTCGTCCAGCAGGCTTTCGTGGCGCTGCAGATAGGTGATCAGTTCGGCACGGTGGCGCAGGCGCTCTTCCGCCGAACCGAGCGAATTCAGCTCCAGCTTCACGTCTTCCAGACCCAGATCGTCCCACAGCCGGGAGCACATCATGATCAGCTCGGCGTCGATGTCCGGCCCGGCAAAGCCGAGCGCCTCGGCGCCGATCTGGTGAAACTGGCGGTAGCGGCCTTTCTGCGGGCGTTCGTGGCGGAACATCGGACCCTGGTAATACAGACGCTGCCCCCCGGAAAACAGCATCTTGTGCTGGATCGCCGCGCGCACGCACGAAGCCGTGCATTCCGGGCGCAGGGTCAGGTGTTCGCCGTTCAGCGCGTCCTCGAAGGAGTACATCTCCTTCTCGACGATGTCGGTGACTTCGCCGATGGCGCGCTTGAACAACGGCGTCGGCTCGACGATGGGGGTGCGGATCGGACGGTAGCCGTAGCTGCGCAACCAGTCCCGCACCAGATCCTCGAAGTGTTCCCAGATTTCGGCCTCGTCGGGCAGGATGTCGTTCATCCCGCGCACGGCCTGCAATGCTTGACTCATGTTCCCTCAACCAGCCTTCTTCGGATACTTGTTCGCCACGTAGTCATCCACGATGGCGCGAAACTCGGTCGCGATATCCGCTCCGCGCAGCGTCACGGTCTTGACGCCGTCGACAAACACCGGCGCGGACGGGCTTTCCCCCGTGCCCGGCAGCGAAATGCCGATATTGGCGTGCTTGCTTTCACCGGGGCCGTTGACCACGCACCCCATCACCGCAACGGTCAGGTTCTCGACCCCGTCATGATGTTCGCGCCACACCGGCATCTGCTCGCGCACATAGGTCTGGATACCGGACGCCAGCTCCTGGAAGAAGGTGCTGGTGGTGCGCCCGCAACCGGGACAGGCGATCACCATGGGCGTGAACGCGCGCAAGCCCATGGTCTGCAGGATCTCCTGCGCAACCACCACCTCGTCGGTGCGCCGCCCGCCCGGCTCCGGCGTCAGCGAAACACGTATCGTGTCGCCGATGCCCTGCTGCAGCAGCACCGCCAGCGCGGCGGTGGACCCGACGATGCCCTTGGACCCCATGCCTGCTTCGGTCAGCCCCAGGTGCAGCGGGTAGTCGCATCGCGCCGACAGGTCGCGATAGACCGCGATCAGGTCCTGCACGCTGGAGACCTTGGCCGACAGGATGATGCGATCGCCCGCCAGACCGTACGCTTCGGCCTGGGCGGCCGATTCGAGCGCGGACACGACCAGCGCTTCGCGCATCACCGCACCCGCGTCGCGTGGCTCCTCCAGTCGCGCATTCTGGTCCATGATGCGCGCCAGCACCGACTGGTCCAGACTGCCCCAGTTCACCCCGATGCGCACTGGCTTGTCGTAACGGCAGGCGATCTCGACGATGGCGGCGAACTGGTCGTCGCGCCGACTCCCCGCGCCAACGTTGCCCGGATTGATGCGCAACTTGGCCAGTGCTTCGGCGCATGCCGGATGGTCGCCCAGCAGCTTGTGTCCGTTGTAGTGGAAATCACCGACCAGCGGCACGTCCACGTTCAGCATCAGCAGGCGCTCGCGAATATGCGGCACGGCCCGCGCCGCTGCCTCGTTGTTCACGGTCACGCGCACCAACTCCGAACCGGCCCGCGCCAACTCCGCGATCTGGCGCGTGGTGGCCGTCACGTCGGCGGTATCGGTATTGGTCATCGATTGCACCACGACCGGCGCATCCGAGCCGACCTGCACCCGTCCGATCCGGACCTGGCGGGTCTTGCGCCGCAGCCCCGCACCGGCGGGCGGCGCCGAGGACAGGAAGGCACTCATCGCCCGGTCTGCTCCAGCTTGACCCGCGCCACCCCGCCCGAACGGATATGCGGCGCCAGGTCAACCGGCTTGCCGTCGTGTTCGAGCACGACCTTGGCGGCATTACCGATCACCAGTGAAAACGGTGGTTTGCCCTGGACCGTCCGTGTCGTCCCGGCGGCCGCCACGCCCGAAAACAGCGTGACATCGTCGCTGTCGCGCACCTGTATCCACGACTCGCCATCAAGCTTGAAAACCAGCCGACCGAGGCCTGCCGGCACCGCGTCCTCGACCGCCGCCATCGGCGCGGCGGGCGCGGCGGGCGCGGGTTCGGTCACTTGCGCGGGAGCCGCGGCGGTCGCACGTTCAACCGTCACCGCGCTCGGCATCGCCGCCGCAACGACGGGTGCCGGAGCGACTGCGGGCAGTGGCGCCACCACCACTTCACGCGGCGGCTCGGCATCGGCGGGCACCGCCCTGATCTGCCCAACCAGGGTTTGGCTCACGGACTCCTGGACCCCTGGACGGTCCGCCAGCAGTTCGGGGGGCATGGGCGCATCGTGCAACGGACCGATCTCGGACCGCGATACGACCGGCGGGGTCTCGGCGACCTTGAACCAGTCGAAATACCAACCCATCCCCAGCGCCAGCAGCAGACCCCATATGATGATCGCGGCCGGCTTGAGCATGCGCTGTTCGCCGTTGCCGTCGGGCATCGCGCCGGAGGCATTGGTCACGGGCGCCAGTTCGACTTTCTGTTGCGCCACGTCGTGCGACAACGCTTCCAGCATGGCCTCGGCATCGACCCCGAGATAGCGCGCATAGTTACGCAGGAAACCACGCACGAATGCCGGCCCCGGCAGCAGGTCGAAGCGGTCCATCTCCATCGCCTCGATCTGGCGCGACGACAGTTTGAGCACGTGCGCGATGTCGGTCAGCGCCTCGCCGCGCGCCTCGCGGGCGGCGCGCAACGCGCTTCCGACCGAGTATGCACCCACATATTCAGCGCCCACTTCGGCTGAGCCCCGTTCGTATTGCTGATCGCTCACTCGTATTTTCCCTGCTTCAAGGCCTGGTACTGGGGTGACTTCTCGAACCGCCCGCGCAACTGCTCGGCGTAACTGCTTTCGGCCTCGCGATTGCCCAGACGGCGTTCGGTACGCACCCCGAGCCAGGCCGACTCGGCGGTGGGCTCGCGTCGCTGGTGCAACTGCACCAGATAGTCGCGCGCCAACACGTAGTCCGCCTGGCGGTAGGCAATCGCCGCCAGATAGTAGAGTGCCGGACCATTGCCCGGATCAACCGTGGCGGCAAGCTTGAACTGGGCCTTGGCCGCCTCTTCGTTCTTGAGCCTGAGGTGGCACAACCCGGAGTTGGTATAGGGGCGAGTGGCGAAGCGGTAGTACGGGTTGGATGCCGCAAGCGCAAGCCGGCGCAGCCCTTCCTGCTCCTCCCCGACCGTGCACAGGAACCAGCCGTAGCTGTTGTTGAAGTCGGGGTCATTGGGCGCGATCGCGATGGCCCGCTGGAAGTTGTCGCGGGCCGCGTTCGCATCCCCGACCAGCATGTGCACCAGCGCCATCAGATGGTGCGCCGGCGCGTAGCCGGATTCATAGCCGAACGCGGTGCGGGCCGCATCGAGCGCGATGTCGAAGCGCCCCGCCTCGAAATAGGCCATGCCCAGCTCGGTATGGACCTTGGCGCGCCGCTGCGCTTCGCTGGTGGGTTCCATTTCGAGCATGGGGCGATCCGACATCTGAGTCACCCCGCCGCCGCCCAGGCTGGCACACCCGGTCGCAAGCACGGTCCACACGAGAACCAACACTGCCAGTAAGCGATGCATCAGCGAGCCTCCTTGGGTTGCATGAGATGTACGGTACGTTGCGTCCGGTCCAGCACCTGCCCAGCGAGCTGACCGCAGGCCGCATCGACGTCATCGCCTCGCGTCCTGCGTACCGTCGTCACGATACCGGCATTTACGAGAATACCTGCAAAGCGCTGTATCCGTTCAGCCGAAGCACGCCGCAACCCCGAGTTCGGGAACGGATTGAACGGTATCAGATTGAACTTGCACGGTACGTCGCGCACCAGTGCGAGTAACTGCCGCGCCTGCATGTCGCTATCATTGACACCGTCGAGCATCACATACTCGAACGTCACGAAATCACGGGGGGCCTTTTCCAGATAGCGGTTGCACGCGGCCATCAGCTCGCGCAGCGGGTACTTCATGTTGATCGGCACCAGACGATCGCGCAGCGCGTCGTCCGGCGCGTGCAGCGATACCGCCAGCGCCACCGGGCACGCATCGCGCAGACGATCCATCGCCGGAACGATGCCGGAAGTCGACACCGTGACGCGGCGTCGCGACAGGCCATAAGCGTGATCGTCGAGCATCACGCGCAGGGCCGTGACGACGTTGTCGAAGTTGGCAAGGGGTTCGCCCATGCCCATCATCACGACATTGCTGATGACCCGCCCATTGTCCGGCTCGCCATCCTCACCCGAAGCGCCCTCCAGCGCCCGTGCCGCGCCCAGTTGCCGGTTCGCGAGCCACAACTGGCCGATGATCTCGGCGGCACTCAGATTTCGGTTGAACCCCTGCTTGCCGGTCGAACAGAAGGCGCAATCCAGCGCGCAACCCGCCTGCGACGAAATGCACAGCGTGCCGCGATTCACCTCGGGAATGAATACCGTCTCGACGGCATTGCCGGCGCCGACGTCGAGCAGCCACTTGCGCGTACCGTCGACCGAAACCGAGTCGCGCAATGGCACCGGCGCGCGTATGCAGGCCTCGGCGTGCAGTCGCGCGCGCAGGGACCTGGCCACATCGGTCATGCGATCGAAGTCGTCGCAACCTTCGCGATGCAGCCAGCGCATGACCTGACGGGCGCGAAACGGCTTCTCGCCACGCTCGGCGAACCAGCTGACCAGACCGCTCAGATCAAAATCGAGAAGGTTAACCGGTGCATTCATACTGCCACATACCAACGACCCGCCGCGATTGCGCGGCAGGTCATGCGGAAACGTCCACTCAGCGCGTGTATACGTTGATTTCCGGGAAAAAGAACGCCACTTCAACAGCGGCGGTCTCGGGCGCGTCGGAGCCGTGCACCGCGTTGGCGTCGATCGAGTCGGCGAAGTCGGCGCGAATAGTGCCGGCATCGGCTTTCTTCGGGTCGGTTGCGCCCATCAGCTCGCGGTTCTTCGCGATCGCGCCTTCGCCTTCCAGCACCTGGATCATCACCGGGCCGGAAGTCATGAAGGAAACCAGATCCTTGAAGAACGGACGCTCCTTATGCACGGCATAGAACTGGCCGGCTTCACGCTCGGACAGATACGCCATGCGCGCGGCGATGACCTTCAGGCCCGCGCCTTCAAAGCGCTGGTAGATCTGGCCAATGACGTTCTTGGCAACAGCGTCGGGCTTGATGATGGAAAGGGTGCGTTCGATAGCCATCTGGTAAAACTCCAAGGTACGGGTAGGGACGTGTAAAGGTAAAACGGCGCATTTTATCAGTAAAGCGACAAGCACTCACGCACGCTTGAGAAACAAACGCCTCACGCCCCACGCCTTCCTGTGCGCGATGACACAAGCGCCGCCCGTTTCCGCAATCAGCCGTTACAATATTCATCGTCCAGACTGCCACGCGCACAGCGCAACGCCCAACCGTAACCACGCCTCTCCCGCAACCCTCTGCCAGCAGCCGGAAACCATGACCGAAGCCCGCGCCCATATCGTCGATGACGACGAGGCCATTCGCGATGCACTGCAATGGCTGCTCAAGACCCGCAAGGTGCCGTGTTCCACCTGGCCCAGCGGGGAAGCCTTTCTACACGCCGTGCACGCTGACTGGCGCGGCTGTGCGGTACTCGACATCCGCATGGACGGCATGAGTGGCCTGGAGTGCCTGGATGCCTTGCGCGCACGCGGCAACACCCTGCCCGTGGTATTCATCACCGGCCACGGTGACGTGCCGATGGCGGTGTCGGCGCTCAAGAAAGGTGCGTTCGATTTCATCGAGAAGCCGTTCAACGACAGCGACCTGGTGGCCGTCGTGCAGCGCGCGATGGAGACCGACGCCGAACACCAGCGCGCGGCGTCGCTGGTAGGCGTGATCGGCCAGAAGCTCGCCTCACTGACCGCGCGCGAGCGCGAGGTGATGGCACTGATCCTGGCCGGAAAGTACAACAAGGTCATTGCCGATGAACTCAGCATCTCGATGCGCACGGTCGAAGCACATAGATCCAAGATCTTCGAGAAAATGGCAGTGCGCTCGGCGGTGGAACTCGCGCAACTGCTGAAAGCCCATTCCGGGCAGCGCTAGCGCTGCCACACCGGCACCACCCCGGCCGCATCGGGCGGGCAGGCAAACTCAGGCGCAACCCCGATTTCGGCGACCCAGGCCGCCTCGCCTCGCACCCGCAGCACCGGCAAACGAGGCCGCAGCCACGCCGGAACACCCGCCTCCTGGCACAGGTTCTTGAAACTGCGGCGAGGGCGCCCGACGCCTAGCCGCATCGCCAACCCCGGCCAGCGCGAGATCAGCACCACATCATCGAGCAAGCCCGCATCCAACCCCTGCCCGATCACGGAATCGAACCTGACGCACCCACCGCCCCACGGGAGGGACGCCTCGCCGTTCCACGTAACAGGCACCACGCCAGCCCCATCGACATGTTCCAGCCACAGCCGGCCACGATAGACGCAACACGCAACGTCACCGAGCGGCAGATGGAGCGAGGCACCGGTCGCCTGCATCATCTGACGCACGGCCTCGCACAGGCGCGCGTGCGCCGGCGCCTCCGCACCCATGGCGCGTATCTGCGCTCGTAGCAGGTTACGGATGCGCGCTTCGGGCAAGGCCTGCAGCGCCGCCAGCGTGCAGGTGTCGCCGCCGCACGCCTCGCGATCGATGGCCGCCAGGTCATCGAGCAGGTCGCTGGCTTCGCGAAACAGCCCGGCCGCCCGCGCCAGCGACACCGCGGCGCCCGGAAAGGCGCGCTCCAGCAACGGAAACACCGCATGCCGCAGGTGATTGCGGGTGTAGGCCTGATCGAGATTGCTCTCGTCCTCGATCCATTCCAGGCGTTGAACCTGCGCATAGGCCAGGATGTCGGCGCGCGACACCGTCAGCAGCGGCCGCAGCCGCCCCGGCGCCCCCGCCTCGATCGGCACCATTGCCGCCGCGCCACGCACACCGGCACCGCGCAGCAGGCGGAAGAGCAGGGTTTCGGCCTGATCGTCGAGATGATGGCCGAACACCAGCCAATCCGCCTCGACTTCGTTCAACGCCGCGTGCCGCGCGCTACGCGCGCTGGCCTCGATACCGGATGGATGATCGAGCGTCACGCTGACTCTCTTCGCGTCCAGGCTCACCCCCAGCGCCGCGCACAACCTCTGGCAGAAGTGCAGCCAGGCGTCGGCGTTCGGACTGAGCCCATGGTGCACATGCGCCGCGCTCAGCGCGTAGCCGAAACGCTCGCGCAATTCGTGCAGCGCATGCAGCAACACTACCGAATCGACCCCGCCGCTGAGCGCGACACATAAGCGGCAACCGGGTCCGATGGCGGCGGCACTCAGCAGATCGCCGACCACTCTCACGGGCAATTCAGCTCGCGCTGACTTCCTTGAACTTGCCATAGCTCATCAGACGCTCGAAGCGTCGCTCGACCAGATCGGCCGGCGAAAGATCGGCGACCTGACGCAGTGCGTCCTGCAAGGCCTTTTTCAGACTGTCGGCCATGCGGCGGTGACTACGGTGCGCTCCGCCCACCGGCTCGTTGATGACGCGATCGACCAGCCCCAGCGCCCCCAGCCGCGCGGCAGTGATACCCATCGCATCGGCGGCCAGCGAGGCCTTGTCCGCCCCCTTCCACAAAATCGAGGCGCATCCCTCGGGCGAAATCACCGAGTAGGTCGCGTACTGAAGCATCAACACCTGGTCACCCACCGCGATCGCCAGCGCTCCGCCGGAGCCGCCCTCACCGATGACGGTCGAGATGATCGGCACTTTCAGTTCCGCCATCACGTAAAGGTTATGCCCGATGGCCTCGGACTGGCCACGCTCCTCGGCCCCTATCCCCGGATAGGCGCCGGGCGTATCGACGAAGGTGAACACCGGAATGCCGAACTTCTCCGCCAGACGCATCAGGCGCAAGGCCTTGCGATAGCCTTCCGGGCGCGGCATGCCGAAATTGCGCAGAATCTTTTCCTTGGTGTCGCGCCCCTTCTGATGGCCGATGACCACGCACGACTGGCCATTGAAGCGCGCCAGCCCCCCCACGATGGCCTTGTCGTCGGCAAAGGCCCGGTCCCCGTGCAATTCCTCGAAATCGGTGAATATCTGCTGCGCGTAGTCGAGCGTGTAAGGGCGCTGCGGATGGCGCGCGACCTGGGAAATCTGCCACGGGGTGAGTTTGGCGTACAGTTCCTTGGTCAGCGACTGACTCTTGCTCTCAAGGCGTGCGATCTCACCCGAGATATCCACCGCCGGATCGTCCTGCACAAAGCGTAACTGCTCGATCTTGGCTTCAAGATCGGCGATGGGTTGTTCGAAGTCCAGAAAGGTGGTCTTCATATCTGCCCTTTCCCGGCATGAAAGTCCGCCATTGTACCTGCTCCGGGCATCGCGGCGCAGCGCAACGACTGCGACGCCGCGATCGGTCTGAACGCACAGCGGGCGCCCAAGGCGCCCGCTGTGCTGCTGTGACACTGCCCCCCGACCGGGGAACCACAAGCGTCAGTCGCTATCCATCACCCCCAGCAGATGCAGCAGGCTGGTGAACAGGTTGTAGATGGAAACGTAGAGTGTCACGGTCGCCATGATGTAGTTGGTTTCCCCGCCGTGAATGATCTGGCTGGTCTGGTACAGGATCAGCCCCGCCATCAGCAGCACGAACATGGCCGAAACCGCCAGCGACAGCCCCGGCATGGAGAAGAACACCGCCCCGAGCCCGGCGAGGAACGCCACCAGGATGCCCACCATCAGGAACCCGCCCATGAAGGAGAAGTCCTTGCGCGTGGTCAGCGCGTAGGCCGACAGGCCGAGGAAGATCGCCGCCGTCCCGCCCATGGCCTGCATCACGATCGCGTGGCCGTTGGGCAACGATAAATAGAGGGAGATGATCGGCCCCAGGGTGTAGCCCATGAAACCGGTCAGGGCGAAAATCGACACCACTCCACCCGCGCTGTTGCGCAACTTGGTGGTCAGGAACAACAGACCGAAGTATCCGACCAGCGTGATGATCAAGCCGGGATGGGGCAAGCCGAACGCCATCGAAGCACCTGCGGTCACCGCCGAAAAGGCGAGCGTCAGCGACAGCAGAATGTAGGTGTTGCGTATCACCTTGTTGGTTGAAAGTACCGAGGCTTCAGCCCGGTTCATCGCAATGCTGCGGTTTTCCATGGAATCTCTTCCTCCTTGATCACAACTGTCGCGTCTCGCACAAGCCACCAGGCATTGTACTCGCGAACCGGTTACAGCCGCCCGTCGCACGGGCGCCAGCATAACTTGCAACTGCGAAATACTATCAAACCAGCAACCATACAGAATACGCGTCATTCCGGCGCACGCCCGAATCCATGCAGTGGAACCGGGCACCGGCTGGCCGGCGCGATGGCTTCTGATTGCCGAATCAACAGGGTTGAGACTGTTCGGCAATATACGGGTTCAATGGAATTTTTGTCCGGTTCTGACGAAGCATCATGGAACACGTCTAGATGCAGCGTCCAGGGAACGTTCAGAACGAACCCGACCCACCCGGCAATCCTGGCGATCACCCGCGCGGTGCGCGCGCACGAATGATGGCGGCGGCTACCGCATCGAGCGGAGAAAAGCTGCGGGGGAATGCTATCATCGCGCCCCGGAAGGCAGCGCGCGGTCGGACGACCGTGGCAAGAGGCATGTTGATGTTGCTGGTGCCGGGAGAGGGACTCGAACCCTCACAGTGTCACCACCGGCGGATTTTGAGTCCGCTGCGTCTACCGATTCCGCCATCCCGGCTGGCAAGCGCCGTATTATCCACAAGACCCCAGCGAGCGGCAAGCTCATGTCACTCAGACTAGAAGATTTCGACTACACCCTCCCACCGGAACTGATCGCCCAGACACCGCTACCCGATCGCAGTGACAGCAGGCTGCTGGTGCTGGACGGCAACCACCTTGAAGACCGCAGCTTCGCACACCTGCCAGGGCTGCTACACCCCGGTGATCTGCTGGTATTCAACGATACGCGCGTGCTTCATGCGCGGCTGCACGGCGTCAAGGCCACCGGCGGCCAGATCGAGGTGCTGATCGAGCGCGCGATAGGCCCGCACGAAGCGCTGGCGCAGATCCGCGCCAGCAAGTCACCGCCCACCGGCACCCGTTTGCGCCTGGCCGACGCGTTCGACGTAACCGTGCTCGGGCGCGTCGGCGAGTTCTTTCACCTGCGCTTTCCGGACGGCGACGACCTGCTGAACCTGCTCGAACGCCACGGCAAACTGCCGCTGCCGCCCTACATCGACCGAAGCGCCGACGACCACGACGAATCGCGCTACCAGACCGTGTTCGCACGCTCGCCGGGCTCGGTCGCCGCCCCCACGGCCGGCCTGCACTTCGACCAGCCACTGCTCGACCAGCTAGCGGCCCAGGGCGTGCGTTGCGCCTGGCTGACCCTGCACGTGGGCGCCGGCACCTTCCAGCCGGTAAGGGTCAGCGACCTGGGCGCACACCGCATGCACCGGGAGCGCTACGTCCTGCCCGCCGAAACGGTGGACGCCATCACCGAGACGCGCCGCGCGGGCGGGCGCGTGATCGCTGTCGGCACCACCAGTTTGCGCGCGCTCGAAGGCGCGGCGCAGGACGGTGCGCTGCAGGCCGGCACGGGCGAGACCGGGATTTTCATCCTACCCGGCTTCCGCTTCCAGGTGGCCGACGCCCTGATCACCAACTTCCATCTCCCCAAGTCCACGCTGCTGATGCTGGTCTCGGCCTTTGCCGGCATGAGCGCGATACGCCATGCCTATGCGCACGCGGTGGCGAACGCCTATCGCTTCTTCAGCTACGGCGACGCCATGTTCATTTCGAGGCAAGACCATGCAGTTTGAACTCGCCCACAGCGATGGCGCCGCCCGCCGTGGCCGCCTGACGCTCGCCCACGGCAGCGTCGACACCCCGGCCTTCATGCCGGTCGGCACCTACGGCACGGTCAAGGCCATGACGCCAGCGGCGCTGGCCGAAACCGGCGCGCAGATCTGCCTGGGCAACACCTTCCACCTGTGGCTGCGCCCCGGCCTTGATGCGGTCGCGGCGCACGGCGGCCTGCACGAATTCATGGCCTGGGACAAGCCCATCCTGACCGATTCGGGCGGCTTCCAGGTATTCAGCCTGGGGGCGTTGCGCCGCATCAGCGAGGAAGGTGTCAAGTTCGCCTCGCCCATCGACGGCGCGCGGCTGTTCCTGACGCCGGAAGAGTCGATGCGCATCCAGACCGTGCTCAATTCCGACATCGCGATGATCTTCGACGAATGCACGCCCCACCCGGCCACCCACCAACAGGCGGCCGAATCGATGCGGCTATCGCTGCGCTGGGCGCGGCGCTCGCGCGACGCCTTCGACCGGCTGGAAAACCCCAACGCGCTGTTCGGCATCGTGCAGGGCGGCATGTTCGAGGAGCTGCGCGACGAGTCGCTCGCCGGACTCACCGACATCGGCTTTTCCGGCTACGCCATCGGAGGGCTGTCGGTCGGCGAACCCAAGGAAGACATGGCGCGCATCCTCGCCCACACCGCGCCGCGGCTACCGGCGGACAAGCCGCGCCACCTGATGGGGGTTGGCACCCCCGAGGACATCGTCGCCGGGGTCGCGGCCGGCATCGACATGTTCGACTGCGTGATGCCGACGCGCAACGCGCGCAACGGCTGGCTGTTCACCCGCTACGGCAACCTCAAGATCAAGAACGCGGCGCACAAACAGAGCACCCGCCCGCTCGACGACACCTGCACCTGCTACACCTGCAGCCACTTCAGCCGCGCCTACCTGCATCACCTGCACCGCAGCAACGAGATTCTGGGCAGCATGCTCAATACCATCCACAACCTGCACTACTACCAGACCCTCACCGCCGAGATGCGCGGCGCGATCGGTGCGGGCACGTTTGGCGATTTTGTCACGCGCTTTCATCACGACCGGGCATGCGGCGCACAGTAGATCCGCCTCAAGTCCGACAGTCTCCAGGACCCAACTGCTATAATCGGCCGTTTATCCAATCCGTCGGGAGTCGATAGTGTTCATATCCAATGCATACGCACAGGCAGCGCAAGGCGATCAAGTCGGTAACCTGATGGGCATGCTGCCGCTGATCCTGATGTTCATCGTGCTGTGGTTCCTGATGATCCGGCCGCAGATGAAGCGCGCCAAGGAGCACAAGGCCATGGTCAGCGCACTTGCCAAAGGCGACGAAGTGATCATCCAGGGCGGCATCACCGGCCGTCTTTCGGCACTCGGCGACGACTTCATCCACGTCGAGATCGCGGACAAGGTCGAGATCGTCGTACAGCGCACCGCGATCACCACGGTCCTGCCCAAGGGAACGCTGAAAACCCTGTGAGGTCGACTCCGCGCGCAGCCAGGCCGCCGCGCGCCCATGCCGGTGACCGGGCCAGCACTGCCGGCCTCGTCACCCTATCCGTTACCCCCCCTCACGAACCACCCGGCTAACCATGAATCGCTACCCGCTCTGGAAGAACATCCTCATTGGTCTGATCCTGTGCTTCGGCCTGATCTACACCCTCCCGAACTTCTTCGGTGAAGTCCCGGCCGTCCAGGTTTCGAGCGGCAAGGCCACCCTCAAGCTCGAAGCGGCGCTGATCCAGCGACTGGAAAAGTCGCTGCAGGAAGCCGACATCGTCCACACCGGCGTGTTCATGGACGAGAACAGCATCCGCTTCCGCTTCGATGGCACCGAAACCCAGTTGCACGCCAAGGACGTGATCGAGCGCAATCTCAACCCCGACGTGAAGGACCCGTCCTACGTCGTCGCGCTCAACCTGCTGTCGGCCTCGCCCAAGTGGCTGACCGACATCGCGGCGCTGCCGATGTATTTGGGGCTGGACCTGCGCGGCGGGGTGCACTTCCTGCTCGAAGTCGACATGGTCGGCGCAATCAACAACCGCCTCGACTCGACCTCCGCCGACCTGCGGTCGCTGCTGCGCGACAAGCGCATACGCCACGCCGGCATCAAGCGCGAAGGCAGCACCATCCATCTGCGCTTCCGAGACGCCGGACAACGCGAAGAAGCGCGCAAGGCCATCCTGGGTAGCACCGCCGACCTGCAACTGGCGGACCGCGACGACGCCGCTGACGACCTGAAACTGATCGCCAGCCTGACCCCGATTGCGCAAAAGAACATCCGCGATTTCGCGATCAAGCAGAACATCACGACCCTGAACAACCGCATCAACGAGTTGGGCGTGGCCGAGCCGGTGATCCAGCAACAGGGCGCGGACCGCATCGTCGTGCAACTGCCCGGCGTGCAGGACGTGGCCAAGGCCAAGGACCTGCTCGGGCGCACCGCGACCCTCGAAATCCGCATGGTGGACGACGACCTGGGTGCCCTCGATGCGGCGCAGCGCGGCCAGGTGCCGTTCGGCACCGAGCTGTACACCGAGCGTGGAGGCCCGCCGTTGCTGGTCAAGACGGACGTCATGCTCACCGGCGACCGCCTGACCGACGCCCAGCCCGGTTTCGACAGCCAGTCCAACGAACCGGCGGTGTTCCTGAACTTCGATTCGGCCGGCTCGCGCATCTTCCGCGACCTGACACGCGACAACGTCGGCAAGCGCATGGCCATCCTGCTGATCGAGAAAGGCAAGGGCGAAGTCGTCACCGCCCCGGTGATCCGCACCGAGATCGGTGGCGGGCGGGTGCAGATCTCGGGGCGCATGACCACCACCGAGGCCAACGACATCGCGCTGCTGCTGCGCGCCGGCAGCCTCGCCGCGCCAATGCAGATCATCGAGGAACGCACCGTCGGCCCCAGCCTCGGCGCCGAGAACATCGCCAAGGGCTTCAACTCGACGCTGTGGGGTTTCGTCGCGATCGCGGTGTTCATGGCCATCTATTACATGCTGTTCGGCGTGGTGTCGGTGCTGGCGCTGTCGGCCAACCTGATGTTGCTGATCGCACTGCTATCGTTGCTGCAGGCCACCCTGACCCTGCCCGGCATTGCCGCGATGGCACTGACGCTGGGCATGGCCATCGACGCCAACGTGCTGATCAACGAGCGCATCCGCGAAGAGATTGCCAACGGCGCCACACCGCAGGCCGCGATCACCACCGGTTACGACCGGGCCTTCGACACCATCCTCGACTCGAACATCACGACCCTGATCGCCGGCATCGCGCTGCTGGTGTTCGGCTCAGGACCGGTGCGCGGCTTCGCCGTGGTGCATTGCCTGGGCATCCTGACCTCGATGTTCAGCGCCATCCTGGTGTCACGCATGCTGATCAACTTCATCTACGGGCGCCAGCGCAAGATCACCGCGCTGTCGATAGGCTGAACCATACCCGATGTTGCCTACCCGCACGGGGCGCTGACCACCAGACTCGCCCCGGCAATTGAAAGGTCCGAATCATGGAAATGTTCCGCATCAAGCAAGACATCCCCTTCATGCGCCACGCGCTGAAGTTCAACATCGTCTCGCTCGTCACCTTCATCCTCGCGGTGTTCTTCATCGCCTACAACGGGCTCAACCTGTCGGTGGAATTCACCGGCGGCACGCTCGTTGAAGTGACCTACAAGGAAGCACCCAAGGTCGAAGACATCCGCCAGGCGCTCGCCAACGACGGCTATCCCGACGCCCAGGTGCAGAACTTCGGCAGTTCGCGCGACGTGCTGATCCGCCTGCCCAACCGCGCCGACCTCGACACCAAGGACGTGTCGAAACGCATGCTCGACACTCTCCAGAGCATCGACGGCCCCGCGCCGGAACTGCGCCGCGTCGAGTTCGTCGGTCCCCAGGTGGGCAAGGAACTCGCCTCCGACGGCGCGATGGCGCTGCTGTTCGTGCTGGTCGGCATCACCAGCTACCTCGCGCTACGCTTCGAATGGCGCTTCTCGGTGTCGGCGATCATCGCCAACATGCACGACGTGGTCATCATCATCGGCTTCTTCGCCTGCTTCCAGTGGGAGTTCTCGCTGGCGGTGCTGGCGGCGGTGCTGGCGGTGCTGGGTTATTCGGTCAACGAATCGGTGGTGATCTTCGACCGGGTGCGCGAGACTTTCAAGAAGAAACGCGGCATGACCACCCCCCAGATCATCGACCACGCCATCACCGCCACCATGTCACGCACCGCGATCACGCATGGCAGTACCCTGATGGTGGTGCTGTCGATGCTGATCTTCGGCGGCGAGACGCTGCACTATTTCGCCTTGGCGCTGACCATCGGCATCACCTTCGGCATCTACTCCTCGGTACTGGTCTCCAGCCCCATCGTGATGTGGCTGGGCGTGTCGCGCGAACAGTTCGTCACACAGAAGAAGCCCAAGGAAGAAGCGGTCGTCTGAGCGCCCTCCGCAGCTTGCCGGCGTCCCGACCGGGCCCCGGCAAGTCTGTTTCAGAGTGCAAACACCTGCTTGACCGTGAGCGTCTCGCCACGCTCGACCACACCGAACAGACGGTCGATGTTGAGATGCTTGCCCGGATTCGCGCGCGCGTCCTCGACATGCTCGGCGTACAGCGCCAGCCCCTTGTGCGCCGCCTCGGGGGTGATCGCGCCATAGAGCTGGATCAGGTGGTTGTACACCGCCAGCGAACCGGCCTGACCGGGGCGGTTCTCTATCGTCGCCACCACCGCGCCGCCCGCATCGAGCAGGTTCAGCGCCGCCAGATGCGAGATGCCCGGCAACTGCTTGAGATTCTCGGCAAAACTCACCGCCCGCCTCCCCCGTTGCTGACCGACATCGCGCTCATATCTGCCGCGCCAGCTCGGAGGCCTTGCCGATGTAACTGGCCGGGGTCATCGCCAGCAGGCGCGCACGATCGGCCTCGGGGATCGCCAGGCCGCGGATGAACTCATGCAGCGCGTCGCGGGTGATTTTCTTGCCGCGCGTCATGGCCTTGAGCTGCTCATACGGGTTCTCGATCGCGTAGCGCCGCATCACGGTCTGCACCGGTTCGGCCAGCACCTCCCAGGCATCGTCCAGGTCTGCCGCCAGTTGCTCGGGCGCGGCTTCCAGCTTGCCCAGCCCGCGCAGGCAGGAGTTGAGTGCCAGCGCGGTGTGGCCGAACGCGACCCCCATGTTGCGCAACACCGTCGAGTCGGTCAGATCACGCTGCATGCGCGACACCGGGAGCTTCTCGGAGAAATGGCGCAGCACCGCGTTGGCGATGCCGAAGTTGCCTTCGGCGTTCTCGAAATCGATGGGGTTGACCTTGTGCGGCATGGTCGACGAACCGATCTCGCCTTCCTTGAGGCGTTGACGGAAATAGCCCAGCGAGATGTACATCCAGATATCGCGACACGCGTCGAGCAGGATGGTATTGGCGCGCGCGGTCGCATCGAACAGCTCGGCCATCGCGTCATGCGGCTCGATCTGGATGGTGTAGGGGTTGAACTCCAGCCCCAGCGACTCGATGAAGCCGCGATTGAAACCTTCCCAGTCGAACTCGGGCCACGCCGACAGATGTGCGTTGTAGTTGCCCACCGCGCCGTTGAACTTGGCCGTCAACGACACCCCGGCGATGACGGCGCGGGCGCGCAGCAGACGCGCCGCGATGTTCGCCATCTCCTTGCCCAGGGTGGTCGGACTGGCCGGCTGACCGTGGGTGCGCGACAGCATCGGCAGATCGGCATGCGCGTGCGCCAGGGCGCGCAAGCTCGCGATCACCTTGTCCAGCATCGGCAACAGCACCGCATCCCGCCCTTCCCGCAGCATCAGCGCGTGCGAGGTATTGTTGATGTCCTCGGAAGTACAGCCAAAGTGAATGAACTCGGACACCCGCGTGACCTCGGCGTTGTGTGCGAGGCTGCGCTTGAGCCAGTACTCCATGGCCTTGACGTCGTGGTTGGTGGTCGCCTCGATGGCCTTGACCGCGTCGCTGTCGGCCGGCGAGAAATTCGCCACCAGCGCGTCCAGCTCGTCATTGGTCGCGTCCGAGAACGGCGCGATCTCGGCCAGCGCGGGCTCGGCCGCGAGCGCCTTCAGCCACGCCACTTCCACCCGGATGCGGTTGCGTATCAGGCCATGTTCGGAGAAATGGTCGCGCAAGGCTTCGACCTGGCCATGGTAGCGACCGTCGAGCGGCGATAGTGCGGTGAGCGTTGAGGCGGACATGGGATCTTTTCCGGCAAAAAGTGCTATTTTACCGTTCAAACGACCGGATCTGATGCTTTACGCCACACAAGCGTCACCATGACTCCGGCAACCCCTGAGAGTGCAGCAGATGAGCGCATCCAACAAATACCGCATCCAGGTCGAGGCCAGCGTCGACTTCATCTCCGACCAGTCCGACCCCGAAGAAGACCGCTACGTCTTCGCCTACCACATCACCATCACTAACACCGGCACCGTCGCGGCACAACTGCTCAGCCGCCACTGGATCATCACCGACGGCGCCGGCAGCGTGCAGGAGGTCAAGGGCGAAGGTGTCATAGGCGAACAACCCCGCCTCGCCCCCGGCGAACAGTACCGCTACACCAGTGGCTCGGTCCTGGAAACCCCGGTCGGCTCCATGCACGGCAGCTACCAGATGATCGCCGAAGACGGCCACCGCTTCGACGCCCCGATACCCCCGTTCACGCTGGCGGTGCCGAGGGCGCTGAATTGAGGGCGTGCTCAGCTCCGGTAATCGGCGTTGATCTTGACGTAGTCGTAGGAGAAGTCGCAGGTCCACACCGTTGCTGACGCATCGCCGCGCGCCAGATCGATGCGCACGGTGATTTCGGCGGCGGCCATGATGCGCGCGCCGGCTTCTTCGCGGTAGCTGGCGGCGCGGCCGCCGTGTTCGGCGACGAGTACCGACTCCTTGCCATCCCCCAGCCACACGCGCAGCCCCGCGACGTCCAGATCGTCGATACCGGCGTAGCCAATTGCGGCGAGGATGCGGCCGAGGTTGGGGTCGGAGGCGAAGAAGGCGGTCTTGACCAGCGGCGAGTGCGCCACGGCGTAGGCCACCTTGCGGCACTCGTCGCGATCACGCCCGCCTTCGACCGCGACAGTCATGAACTTGGTAGCGCCTTCGCCGTCGCGCACGATGGCCTGGGCAAGCTCGACCGACAGGCCGATCAGCGCTTCACGCAGCGCGCGACAGGCGTCGCTGTCCGCACTGGTGATCTCGGCATGCCCGGCCTTGCCGGTCGCCATCACGACGAACGAGTCGTTGGTCGAGGTATCACCATCCACGGTGATGCTGTTGAAGGACAGGTCGGCCGCTTCGGTGACCAGCGCCTCCAGCAGCGGCTGGGCGATGGCCGCGTCGGTCGCGACGAAGCCGAGCATGGTCGCCATGTTGGGCTTGATCATGCCCGCGCCCTTGCTCATGCCGGTCAGGGTCACCGTCGCGCCGTCGATGGTGACGGTACGCGAGCGCGCCTTGGCAACGGTGTCGGTGGTCATGATCGCGTGGGCGGCGTCGAACCAGTTCGCCGCTCCGGTGTTGGCATGGGCGGCGGGCAGGCCGGCCACGATGCGCGCCACCGGCAACGGTTCGAGGATCACCCCGGTCGAAAACGGCAACACCTGATCCGGCGCGATACCGAGCAACTGAGCAACTGCGGCGCAGGTGGCAATGGCGTCGGCCATGCCCTGTTCGCCGGTACCGGCGTTCGCGACGCCGGTGTTGATCACCAGCGCGCGGATGTCACCGTCGGCAAGATGGCGCTGGCACACCTGGACCGGCGCGGCGCAGAAGCGGTTGCGCGTGAATACGCCGGCCACGCGGGTGCCGGCGTCGAGTTCGATCAGTGTCAGGTCACGGCGGCCGGGCTTGCGCACACCAGCTTCGGTCACGCCCAGGCTGACGCCGGCCACCGGCAGGAGATCGGCCGCAACGGGAGGGGGGAGGTTTACGGGCATGGTCGGCTCTGTCTTAGCTGAGTTTACCGTGGCAGTGCTTGTATTTTTTGCCCGAGTTGCACGGGCAGGGGTCGTTGCGCCCGACTTTCGGCAGCATGTTGGCACCAGCCAACTGCGCCGCACCGCCGTCGTCGTCAGCCGCCTCGTCGAAGGCCGAATGGCGATACTCGACGTTTTCCAGCTCGGGCGGACGCTCGGCTTCTTCCAGTTGCTCTTCGGTGCGGATCTGGACCGTCATCAGCAGCTTGGTGACATCCTTGCGCACCGTATCGAGCAGGGTTTCAAACAACTCGAAGGCTTCGCGCTTGTATTCCTGCTTGGGGTTTTTCTGCGCATAGCCGCGCAGATGGATGCCCTGACGCAGATGATCGAGGGCCGCCAGATGCTCGCGCCAGTGTCCGTCCAGGCTTTGCAGCATGACGTTGCGCTCGAACTGGTGCCAGGCGTCCTTGTCCACCAGCGCGGTCTTGTCCGCGTAGGCCTGCTCGGCCGCGTCAATGATGCGCTTGAGCATCACGTCATCGTCGATATTGGGTTCGTCCTTGAGCCACTGCGAGGCCGGCAGTTTGAGCTGGAACTGGGCTGCGAGCGCCATTTCCAGCCCGTTGGTGTCCCACTGCTCCTCGACGCTGTCGGCCGGCACGTGGGTTCTGAAGGTCTCCATCAGCACGCCTTCGCGCATCGCCCGTATGGTGTCCGAAATGTCTTCACTAGCCAGCAGCTCGTTGCGCTGTTCGTAGATGACCTTGCGCTGGTCGTTGGCGACGTCGTCGTATTCGAGCAACTGCTTGCGGATGTCGAAGTTGCGCTGCTCGACCTTGCGCTGCGCGGATTCAAGCGAGCGCGTCACCATGCCGTGCTCGATCGCCTCGCCCTCGGGCATCTTCAGGCGCACCATGATGGTGTTGAGCCGGTCACCGGCGAAGATCTTCATCAGCGGATCTTCCAGCGACAGATAGAAGCGCGATGAACCGGGGTCGCCCTGACGCCCGGCGCGCCCGCGCAATTGGTTGTCGATACGACGCGACTCGTGGCGCTCGGTGCCAACGATGTGCAGCCCGCCGGCAGCGATCACCTGGTCGTGCACTTTCTGCCACTCGGCACGCATGGTCTCGGCCTGGCGCGCCCGCGTGGCCTCGTCCAGTTCCTGGTTCTGCCGTACCGCGTCGATCTCGCGCTCGATGCTGCCGCCCAACACGATGTCGGTACCCCGGCCGGCCATGTTGGTGGCGATCGTGATCACGCCCGGCCGCCCTGCCTGGGCGACGATCTGCGCTTCGCTGTCGTGCTGCTTGGCGTTGAGCACCTGGTGCGGCAGCTTGACCTTGGTCAGCTCGTTCGACAGGAATTCATTGACCTCGATCGAAGTCGTGCCGACCAGCACCGGCTGGCCGCGCTCGGTGCAGGCGCGGATGTCGGCGATCACCGCGTCCCACTTTTCCTTGGCGGTGCGATAGACCTTGTCGTTCTCGTCCTTGCGCACCATTTCACGGTTGGTCGGCACCACCACCGTTTCGAGGCCATAGATGGTGTGGAATTCGTAGGCTTCTGTGTCCGCCGTACCGGTCATGCCGGCCAACTTGGCGTACATGCGGAAGTAGTTCTGGAAGGTGATCGAGGCGAGCGTCTGGTTCTCGGCCTGGATCTTGACCCCTTCCTTGGCTTCGATCGCCTGGTGCAGGCCATCCGACCAGCGCCGCCCAAGCATCAGGCGGCCGGTGAACTCGTCCACAATGACGATCTCACCGTTCTGCACCACATAGTGATCATCCTTGCGGTACAGCGCGTGCGCGCGCAGCGCGGCGTACAGGTGATGCACCAGCAGGATGTTGCCCGGATCGTAGAGGCTGGCGCCCTGGGGCAGCAGCCCCATGCGGGTCAGCAACTGCTCGGCGTGCTCGTGGCCCTGCTCGGTCAGCAACACCTGGCGGGTCTTGAGGTCGACGGTGTAGTCGCCCGGCGTGACGACGTTGTCGCCCTCGCCTTCCTGCAGCGTGAGCTGCGGCGGCGCCTGGTTGAGCTTGAGATAGAGTTCGGTGTGATCTTCGGCCTGGCCCGAGATGATCAGCGGGGTGCGCGCCTCGTCGATCAGGATGGAATCGACCTCATCCACGATCGCAAACGAGAGCTTGCGCTGCACCCGCTCGGCCTGCGCATACACCATGTTGTCGCGCAGGTAGTCGAAGCCGAACTCGTTGTTGGTACCGTAGGTGATGTCGGCCGCGTAGGCCGCCTGTTTCTCGGCTTGCGACATGCGCGACAGGTTGCAGCCGGTGGTCATGCCGAGAAACCCGAAGATGCGCCCCATCCATTCCGCATCGCGGCTGGCGAGGTAGTCGTTGACCGTGATCACATGCACGCCGTTGCCGGTCAGCGCGTTCAGATAAGCCGGCAGCGTGGCAACCAGCGTCTTGCCCTCGCCGGTACGCATTTCCGCGATCTTGCCGTCGTGCAACACCATGCCGCCGATCAACTGTACGTCGAAGTGGCGCATCGAGTGCACCCGCTTGCCCGCTTCGCGCACCACCGCGAAGGCTTGTGGCAGCAAGTTGGCGAGCGACTCGCCGTCGGCGACCCGCTTCTTGAATTCGGCGGTCTTGGCGCGCAGGGCCTCGTCGCTGAGCGCCGAGATTTCCGGCTCCAGCGCGTTGATGGCGCGCACAGTCTGCGAGTATTGGCGAATCAGGCGGTCGTTGCGACTGCCGAATATTTTCTTCAGGAGACCGGATATCATGGATGAGTGATGTCGATTCGGCAAATGGGCAAGTTTAGCATGGTGCTCTGGCTTGCCCTAGCATACCGAGGAATCAAGGATTATTGCTTGCACCACGAACGTGCTACCTTGCGTACCTGTACTCCTGTTGCGACAACCATGACCACCCCACTCCAGCGCTTTCTCGGCGGCGGCGACGCGCTCGCGCGGCTCAAGGACCATGCCCAGCGCCTGCTGCGCCTGCAGACGTTGTTCGGTGACATGCTGGGCGAGCCGCTCTCGCACACCTGCTCGGTGGCGAACCTCAAGGGGGAGACACTGGTGGTGCTGGCGAAAAACAGCGCTGCCGCAGTCAGGCTCAAACAGATCGTACCGCGCCTGATCGAGCAGTTCGCCGCGCGCGGGGTTTTGATCACGACCATCCAGGTCAAGATCGCGGTCGACAACCCGGAACCGGAACGGACGCCGCGCAGCGACCGCGTATTGTCGGATGCGGGCCGCGCCAGCCTGGCCGCGCTGAGCGACAGCCTGCCCGCCGATGCACCCCTCAGGGCTTCGCTGTTGGCACTGATAGAGCGCAGTCGCGCGCAGCGCTGAGAGCGCCCCTTCAGGAGTCGATCCAAAGATTAGAGCGGGCCGACGAAGCGCTCGAGCGCGAACAACGACAGGATCAACAGCAACAACAGCGCCGCCCATTTCAGCAGACGCAACGCGCGGCTGCGATAGGCCGGATCGCCGGTCATCATCCAGGCGGCCAGCAAGCCGGCAAAACCCAGGGCGACGAACAGCGCGAACAGTCTGACGATCAGCATCACTGCCGGTCAGGTCACGATGCGAGTGCGAACTGGTTGCGCACCGCGAGCGGCGCGTTGGCATGCTGGTCGAAGGTCACGATCTCCCAGGCACTGCGGTCCTCCAACAGTTCGCGCAGCAACTGGTTGTTCATTGCGTGGCCAGCCTTGTGCGCGCTATACGACGCCAGCAGCGGACGGCCGCACAGATAGAGATCGCCGATGGCGTCCAGCACCTTGTGCTTGACGAATTCGTCGCTGTAGCGCAGCCCTTCGGCATTGAGAACGCGGTACTCGTCCATCACGATCGCGTTGCCCAGACTGCCGCCGAGCGCCAGCCCGTTCGCACGCATGAACTCGACGTCCTGCATGAAACCGAAGGTGCGCGCACGCGCCACGTCACGCTCGTAGGAATGTTCGGCAAAATCGACGCGGACCTGGGTCGAGGTGTTGTCGATGGCGGGGTGATTGAACTCGATCGAGAACGCGAGGCGGAACCCGTCATGCGGCTCCAGCCTGACCCACTTGTCACCGTCCTTCACTTCCACCGCCTTCCTGACCCGCAGGAAACGCTTGGGCGCGGCCTGTTCTTCCAGTCCCGCCGAGCGCAGCAGAAACACGAACGGGCCGGAGCTACCGTCGAGTATCGGAATCTCGGGGGCATCGACATCGACGTGCAGGTTGTCGATGCCCAAGCCAGCCAGGGCCGACATCAGGTGTTCGACCGTGCCGACCTTGGCACCCCCCTCGCCGGCCTGCAGCCCCGAGCACATGCGGGTATCGCACACCGCATAGGGGTCGGCGCGCAAACTCACCGGCGGATCCAGGTCCACGCGATGAAACACGATGCCGGTATCCGGCGCCGCCGGACGCAGCACGATGCGCACCTTGCGGCCGCCGTGCAAGCCGACGCCAGAAGCGCTCACCAGCGATTTGACAGTACGCTGCCGGATCATGGTCCACCTGCAGTTGAATAACACGCGAGTCTACCACGATGAAACGGTCTTGATTCCGTCACATCGTGCCGCTGCACCGCATCCACGGGCGCCTCCATAAGAGAAACGGGCGCCAGGCGCGGACCGGAGGCGACGGCCCACACCTGACGCCCGCAGCGGGCAGCCGGACGGATTGCTTCAGTCGGCCTGCTTGCGCAGGAAGGCCGGGATGTCGTATGTACCCATGCCGTTGGCGCTCATCGCCTCGACCGTGGTGCGACGGCCGCTGCGGATCACGGCCGGGACATCGAGATCATTCATCTGACCAGCGTTCCCGAGGCCGTAGGTACCCGTGCCCTTGACCACCTGCATCACCGGCTGGCGCACCGAGCCGGGCATCCCAAGCCCGGTGGCGACCACGGTCACGCGGATGCGGTCTTCCATCGACTCTTCGAACACGGTGCCGTACTTGACGAAGGCTTCCGGGGCGGCAAAGGCCTGCACGGTTTTCACCGCGTCGCGCACTTCGGACATCTTGAGCGAACGGCTGGCGGTGATGTTGATCAGCACGCAGCGCGCGCCCGACAGTTCGGTGCCTTCCAGCAGCGGGCTGACGGCGGCCTGCTCGGCGGCGATGCGCGCGCGGTCCATGCCAGAAGCCTCGGCCGAGCCCATCATCGCGCGGCCCATCTCGCCCATCGCGGTGCGCACGTCCTGGAAATCGACGTTGACCAGCCCCGGCACGTTGATGATTTCGGCGATTCCGCCCACCGCGTTCTTCAGCACGTTGTCGGCCGAACGGAAGCAGTCCTCGAAGCCGGCATCGTCGCCATAGACTTCAAGCAGCTTGTCGTTGAGGACGATGATCAGCGAGTCGACATGGCGGGTCAGCTCTTCGACCCCGCTTTCGGCCACGCGCAGGCGGTTCTCGAAGTCGAACGGCTTGGTCACCACACCGACGGTCAGGATGCCCATCTGCTTGGCGATCTCGGCCACCACCGGCGCCGCGCCGGTGCCGGTGCCACCCCCCATGCCGCCGGTGATGAAGCACATGTGCGCGCCTTCCAGCGCCGCGGCGATCGCGTCCTGGGTGTCCTGCGCGGCGGCACGCCCGGCCTCGGGCTTGGAACCGGCACCGAGTCCGGTCGACCCGAGCTGCACCTTGTGCGGCGCGAGACAGCGTCGCAGCGCCTGCGCGTCGGTGTTGGCGACGACGAAATCGACGCCCTGAACACCTTCCCGGATCATGTGGTCGACGGCGTTACCGCCCGCGCCACCTACACCGATCACCTTGATGATCGTGCCGGACTGCTCTTTTTCCATGATTTCAAACATGTTTCCGCCTCCATATAACAGCTACACTGCGCACCGAACCCCCGCCTTAACCGTTATTTAGTATCTTCGCGCGAGTCTACTACTAAATAACGCACAACAACAGGCATTCATTCAAATTGACTGAGCATCGCCTGCCGCTCAGAAATTCCTCTCGAACCACGATTTCATCTTGGCGAAGGCCTGACGCAGGTTGCGCGTCTCGCGCGCGGTAATGCCCCTGCGCCGCTGCGCCGCACCTTCCATGACCAGACCGGTCACCGTCGCGTAGTGAGGCTGGCACACCACGTCGGCCAGCGGGCCGTCGTACTGCGGCGAACCAACGCGCACCGGCATGTGGAATACCTGCTCTCCCAGTTCGACCATGCCGCGCATCATTGACGAGCCACCCGACAGTACGATGCCCGACGACAGCAACTCTTCGTAGCCGCTGCGCCGCAGTTCAGCCTGTACCAGTTCGAACAGCTCGGACACGCGCGGCTCGATCACGTCGGCCAGGCGCTGGCGCGACAGCGATCGCGGCGGGCGGTCGCCCACGCCCGGCACCTCGATCATTTCCTGCGGATCGGCCATCACGTGCATGGCCACGCCGTAGCGGATCTTGATCTCCTCGGCTTCCGAGGTCGGGGTGCGCAGCGCCATCGCGATGTCGTTGGTGATCTGGTCACCGGCAATGGGCAGCACCGCGGTGTGGCGGATCGCCCCCTGGGTGAATACCGCGATGTCGGCGGTACCGCCGCCGATGTCGATCAGGCACACCCCGAGTTCCTTCTCGTCCTCGGTCAGCACCGCGTAGCTGGACGCGAGCGGCTGCAGGATCAGGTCCATCACTTCCAGCCCGCAGCGGCGCACGCACTTGACCACGTTCTGCGCCGCCGACACCGCGCCGGTGACGATGTGCACCTTGACCTCGAGCTTGACCCCGCTCATGCCTATCGGCTCGCGCACGCCGCCCTGACCGTCGATGATGAATTCCTGAGTCAGGATGTGGAGGATCTGCTGCTCGGCCGGGATCGGCATCGCGCGCGCGACTTCGATGACCCGCTCGACGTCCATCGGGGTCACTTCCTTGTCCTTGATCGCGACCATGCCGTTGGAGTTGAAGCTCTTGATGTGGCTCCCGGCGATGCCGGTGTACACGTCGCGGATCTTGTAGTTGACCATCACCTCGGCTTCCTGGATGGCGCGCGAGATCGCATCCACGGTAGCCTCGATGTTCACCACCACCCCGCGTTTGAGGCCGCTCATCGGGTGGGTGCTGATTCCCACGACGCTCAGCTGTCCGTCCGGACGCGTCTCCGCCACCATGCAGGTGACGGTCGATGTGCCGATATCCAGACCGACGATCAGATCCTTGTATTCCTTGCTCATTGCGTCCCTTTTGAGTCTTGAGCGTGCGGCGCGGGGGTGAGTGCATACCCGCGCGGATATCGCAGATCGGCGACCGCGACCTGCATCCCGACCTTTTCCCGCGCCTGTGGCCAGGTAGCGACGAATCGCGCCAGACGCTGTTCCAGCGGCGCCCGTTCCTGCTCGCGCCCCAGCACGATCACCATTCCGTCATCGAGCTGCAGACGCCACGCTTCGCGTGCCGACAACCACAGCCCGGTCAGGCGCCGTTGCAGCGGCGCCAACATCTCGGAGTACGCGCGATGACGTGCCAGCAAATAGCCCGCCGTGCCCTGCGGACCGGAAAATTCCGGCATCGCGGCATTGCTCGCGGCGATGAAGACTTCGCCCTGGCGGTTCACCAGGTGCACCGCATCGCTGTCGGGCACCCGCCAGTAGGCCACCGCCTGATGTTCTTCCAGGCGCAGCTCCAGCGTATCAGGCCAGCTCCGGCGCACTTCGGCACGCCGCACCCACGGCAGCTTCTCGAACGCGAGGCGCACGTCCTCCAGGCTCACCGAGAAGAAATTGCCGTGTATCGCGGAGCGCGCCGCAAACTCGATCTGCGCCGTGGTGACCTGTGCCGGCGGCGTCGTGACGATCACTTCGCGCACCGGGAACAGCGGCCGGTTCAACACCCACACCACCACCGCATAGGCGGTTGCCACCAGCGCAAAGCCGATCAACAGGTCCGACACCAGGTCCAGCAGCGCCGGGCGATGCCACAGCCCCAGCGTTTCGCGGCCGCGCGGCCGCGCGCCGCCGAACGACGCGGCACGCTTGCGCATGGAAGGGTCGCGGCGTTCAGCCAAGGCTCGCTCCCGCCAGAATTTCCAGACACAACGCCGTGAAGCTCAACCCCGCCACCCGCGCCGACATCGGCACCAACGAATGGCCGGTCATGCCGGGTGCGGTATTCATCTCCAGCAGCCAGGGGCGTCCGTCATCGGTCAGGATCAGGTCGGCGCGACCCCAGCCACGGCACCCCAGCACCTTCGCGCTCTGCATGATCATGGCCTGCAGCGCCTGCTCCTGGGCTTCAGGCAGGCCGCACGGGCAGTGGTATTGCGTCACGTCGGTGAAATACTTGTTCTGATAGTCGTAATTGCCGCCCGGCGCCTCGATCCGGATCAGCGGCAACACCCTGTCACCCAGGAAAGGCGCGGTCAGCTCGGCGCCGCTGATGAACTCTTCGGCTATGACCAGGCTGTCGTAGCGCGCCGCCAGTTGCCACGCCGCTTCGAGCTGCCCGGCCTCGGTGACCTTGGTCGCGCCCATGCTGGAGCCTTCGTGCACCGGCTTGACGAAGATCGGCAAGCCCAGCTCGCGCACCACCGCATCCCAGTCGCTGCCCTGGTCAAGGATGGCGTAGCGCGGCGTGGGCAGCCCGCACGCGGCCCAGATCATCTTGGTGCGCCACTTGTCCATCGACAACGCCGAAGCCATCACGCCGCTGCCGGTGTACGGGATACGCATCAGTTCCAGCATGCCCTGCACCGTGCCGTCCTCACCACCGCGACCGTGCAGCGCGATGAAGGCGCGCGCATAGCCTTCTTCCTTGAGCCGGTGCAGATCCTGTTCGGCCGGGTCGAACGGATGCGCATCCACGCCCGCGCCGCGCAGGGCTTCGAGCACCGCGCTACCCGACATCAGCGACACCTCGCGCTCGGCCGAATCACCGCCCAGCAGCACCGCGACCTTGCCGTACATGTGGGTCATTTCGGCTCCTCCACCTGTGCCAGCCGGCCAGGCAGATTGCCTATCGATCCGGCCCCCATCGTGATCACCACGTCGCCATCCTGGACGATGGCGGCGAGCGCCTCGGGCATCGCGGCAATGTCCTCGACGAAGATAGGCTCGATCTTGCCCGCCATGCGCAGCGCGCGCGCCAGAGTGCGACCATCGGCGGCCACCACCGGAGCCTCGCCAGCGGCATAGACCTCGCTCAGCAGCAGCACATCGACGGTGGACAGCACCTGTACGAAATCCTCGAAGCAGTCACGGGTACGCGAGTAGCGATGCGGCTGGAACACCAGCACCAGGCGGCGCCCCGGATAAGCGCCACGCGCGGCGGCGAGGGTCGCCGCCATCTCGACCGGATGATGGCCGTAGTCGTCCACCAGGGTGTAGCTGCCGCTCGTGCCGCCATCGGTAGCACTGATCGCGACTTCGCCATACTGCTGGAAGCGCCGCCCAACCCCGCGAAACTCGCCCAACGCCTTGATGATGGCGTCGTCGGACACCTGGACTTCGGTCGCCACCGCGATCGCCGCGAGCGCGTTCAGTACGTTATGCACCCCCGGCAGGTTCAGTACGATGGGCAGGCGGCTGACGCTGCCGTTGACCCGCACCACGTCGAAACGCATGCGGCCATGCTCGGCCACGATGTTCTCGGCGCGGATGTTGGCATCCGGGGACAGACCGTAGCGCACGATCTGTTTCGGCACCGACGGCATGATGGCGCGCACGTGCGGGTCATCCGCGCACAGCACCGCCACCCCGTAGAACGGCAGATGCTGCAGGAAATCGATGAAAGCCTGCTTGAGCCGGCCGAAATCATGCCCGTAGGTATCCATGTGATCGGCGTCGATATTGGTCACCACCGAGATCACCGGGGTCAGCAGCAGAAAAGACGCGTCCGACTCGTCCGCCTCGGCCACCAGAAAGTCGCCCTTGCCCAGGCGGGCATTGGCGCCGGCCGCGTTGAGTCGGCCGCCGATCACGAAGGTCGGGTCCATCCCGCCTTCGGCGAGGATGCTCGCGGTCAGCGAAGTGGTGGTGGTCTTGCCGTGAGTGCCGGCGATCGCGATGCCCTGCTTCAGCCGCATCAGCTCGGCCAGCATCTGCGCGCGCGGCACCACCGGCACGTTGCGCGCCCGCGCCGCCAGCACCTCGGGGTTGTCCGCGCGGACCGCCGTCGATATCACCACCGCGTCGGCATTGGCGACATTCTCGCCCGCGTGCCCCCGCACCACTCGCGCGCCCAACGAAGCCAGGCGGCGCGTGGCGACGCTGTCACCCAGGTCCGAACCACTGACTGCGTAGCCCAGGTTGAGCATGACCTCGGCGATGCCGCTCATCCCGGCGCCGCCGATGCCGACAAAGTGCAGATGCTTGACCTTGTGCTTCATCCCGTAATCATCCTTCTGTCCCGCCTGCGAGCGTTTCGCAGGCCTGTGCAACCGTAACCGCGGCATCGGGCCGCGCCAATTCGCGCGCGCGCTCCGCCATGGTCAGCAGTCGCGCGCGATCGAGGCCCGCGAGTATGCCCGCCAGCCGTTCGGCGTCAAGCTCGGACTGAGGCAGCAGATAGGCCGCGTCGCGGTCGGCGAGAAACCCCGCGTTGCGCGTCTGGTGGTCATCCACCGCCAGCGGAAACGGCACCAGCAGGCTCGCCGCTCCCACCGCCGCCAGTTCGGCCACGGTCAGCGCCCCGGCCCGGCAGATCACCAGATCGGCCTCGGCGTAGCGCCCGGCCATGTCCTCGATGAACGGCAGCAACTCGCCGTCGACACCCGCCGCATGGTAGGCCTGGCGCAATCCGTCGATCTGCTTCTCCCCCGCCTGATGGGTGACCAGCGGCCGCACATCGGCGCCGATGCGTGCCAGCGCCTGCGGCACCACCTGGTTGAGCGCGGTCGCGCCCAGGCTGCCACCCACCACCAGCAGGCGCAAAGGCCCGCTGCGTCCGGCAAAGCGTTGTGCCGGCGGCGCAACGGCGGCAATCTCGGCACGCACCGGGTTGCCAACCCATTGCGCCCCCTTGAGCGTGTCGGGAAAGCCCGTCAGTACCCGATCGGCAACACGGGCCAGCACCCGGTTGGCCAGGCCCGCGATGGCGTTCTGTTCGTGCACCAGCAGCGGGCGGCCGATCAGCGCCGCCATCATGCCGCCCGGAAAGGTGACGTAGCCGCCCATGCCCAGCACCGCGTCGGGGCGCACGCGGCGCAATTCACGCAGTGCCTGCCAGAAGCCCCTGAGCAGGTTGAGCGGAAGCAACAGCGCGCGCGTCACCCCCTTGCCACGCAGGGCCGAGAAGCTTACCCACGCCATGTCGTAGCCCCGCGCCGGCACGATGCGCGCTTCCATGCCCGCCGGATTGCCCATCCAGACGATGCGCCAGCCGCGCTCGCGCAACGCCTCGGCCACCGCAATGCCGGGGAAGATGTGCCCGCCCGTGCCGCCGGCCATGACCATCAGGGTCTTCATACACTCGCCCCCCGCTGCATCTGGCGAACTTCCCAGTCGACGCGCAACAGGATCGCCAGCGCCACGCAATTGGCGATCAGCGCCGAACCGCCGAAACTCATCAGCGGCAGGGTCAGCCCCTTGGTCGGGAGCAGCCCCATGTTCACTCCCATATTGATGAAGGACTGCACCCCCAGCCACAGCCCCACCCCCATCGCGACCAGGCCGGAGAAGTAGCGTTCCAGGTTGATGGCCTCGCGCCCGATCGCGAAGGCGCGCTGGATCAGCATCGCGAACAGCGCGACCACTACCACCACCCCGGCAAAGCCGAGCTCCTCGGCGATCACCGCCAGCAGGAAGTCGGTGTGTGCCTCGGGCAGGTAGAACAGTTTTTCCACGCTGCCGCCCAGCCCGACCCCGAACCACTCGCCGCGTCCGAACGCAATCAACGCATGCGAGAGCTGGTAGCCGCGTCCATAGGCGTCCTGCCACGGGTCCATGAATCCGAAAATACGGTCGCGGCGGTACGGTGACAGCCAGATCAACAGGATGAAACCGATCACCGCCACGGTCGCGAGCAAGGCGAAGATGCGCACATTGATCCCGCCGATGAACATCACGCCGAAGGCAATCGCGGCGATCACGACGAACGCCCCGAAGTCCGGCTCCAGCAGCAACAGGCAACCGACCGACAGCACCATCGCCGCCATCGGCGCAAACCCGCGCCAGAAGCTGTTCATGTCGGGCAGCTTGCGCACCGTGTAGTCGGCGGCATACAGGGTCACGAACAGCTTCATCAACTCGGATGGCTGCAGGTTGACCGGGCCGAACGGCAACCAGCGCTGCGCGCCGTTGACCTCGCGCCCCAATCCCGGAATCAGCACCACGATCAGCAACACCAGCCCGGTCATGAACAGCCACGGCGCGAGCTGTTGCCACTGGCGCAGCGAGATGCGGAACGCCACCAGGCTGGCGACGATGCCGGCCAGCAGAAACACCGCGTGGCGCAGC
>JACOUN010000063.1 GCA_016177805.1 Rhodocyclales bacterium | reverse complement strand
CCTTCGCGGATCGCGAAACGCAGACCTTCTTCCATGGCGATCGGGGCGATCAGCTTGACGGTGATCGACACGTTGTCGCCCGGCATCACCATCTCGGTGCCTTCCGGCAGCGAGATCGAACCGGTCACGTCGGTGGTACGGAAGTAGAACTGCGGGCGGTAGTTGGCAAAGAACGGGGTGTGACGACCGCCTTCGTCTTTCGACAGGACGTACACTTCACCGGTGAAGTGGGTGTGCGGCTTGATCGAACCCGGCTTGCACAGCACCTGACCACGCTCGACGTCTTCACGCTTGGTGCCGCGCAGCAGCACCCCGACGTTGTCGCCGGCCTGACCCTGGTCGAGCAGCTTGCGGAACATTTCGACACCGGTGCAGATGGTCTTGACCGTGGCCTTGATGCCGACGATTTCGACTTCTTCACCAACTTTCACGACGCCGCGCTCGACCCGTCCGGTCACCACCGTGCCGCGACCCGAGATCGAGAACACGTCTTCGATCGGCAGCAGGAAGGGCTTGTCGATGGCGCGCTCGGGCGTCGGGATGTAGCTGTCCAGCGCTTCGGCCAGTTTCATGATCGCGCCTTCACCCAGCTCGCCCTTGTCGCCTTCGAGCGCCTTGAGCGCCGAGCCCTTGACGATGGGGATGTCGTCGCCCGGGAAGTCGTACTTCGACAGCAGCTCGCGCACTTCCATTTCGACCAGTTCGAGCAGCTCTTCGTCGTCGACCATGTCGCATTTGTTCATGAACACGATGATGTACGGAACGCCGACCTGACGGGCCAGCAGGATGTGCTCGCGCGTCTGCGGCATCGGGCCGTCGGCGGCCGAGCACACCAGGATCGCGCCGTCCATCTGCGCCGCGCCGGTGATCATGTTCTTGACGTAGTCGGCGTGTCCAGGGCAGTCAACGTGCGGTCGTGATCGCTGCCGTCAGCGTCGTCTTGCCATGGTCAACGTGACCGATCGTGCCTACGTTTACGTGCGGCTTGGTACGCTCAAACTTGCCTTTAGCCATGTCAACACCCCTCGTTCAGAATCAGAAATATCCGGATCAAAACCCTTGACCCTCTCGCGAGGCAAGGCAATAAAGCGTGGTGCCCATGACGTGGATTGAACACGTGGCCTCTCCCTTACCAAGGGAGTGCTCTACCACTGAGCTACATGGGCTCCGAAACCAATTCATGCCGACCGTGGAGCGGGTGAAGGGAATCGAACCCTCGTCATAAGCTTGGAAGGCTTCTGCTCTACCATTGAGCTACACCCGCACACGACTGACCACCCCGGCCCGAACTCCGGTCGAAACCGGATTGCCAGCATACAAAATCTTGGTGGAGGGGGAAGGATTCGAACCTTCGAAGGCTGAGCCGTCAGATTTACAGTCTGATCCCGTTGACCGCTTGGGTACCCCTCCAAGCGAGAAGCGCCGCACTATAGAGCCTATTTGAAAAATTGTCAAACATTTGCCCCGCGCTCTACACCATACCCCGGTGCGGAGGCATTACCGCGTCATCTGCGCCAGCGGCAACTGCGTGGATTCCTTGATCGATTGCAGGACAAACGACGACTTCACGTTCGCCACGCCTTCCAGCTTGAGCAGGCGATCCATCAGGAAACGGGAGAAATGCTCCAGGTCCTCGGCCACAACGTGCAACAAGTAGTCCATTTCCCCGGTCAACGCCATGCACGACAACACTTCCGGCGCCGCCTGCACGGCGTTGTGGAAGGCCTGCACACTGGGTTCGCGGCGTTTGTCCAGCGTTACGCTGACATAGGCCTGCAGGCCCAGGCCGATGCGACGCGGATCGAGCAACGCGGCGTAACCACGTATGAAACCGGCCTCTTCAAGCTGGCGCACCCGGCGCAAGCAGGGCGAAGGTGACAGCGCCACCTGTTGCGCCAGCTCGACATTGGGCAAACGACCATCGCGCTGCAGCAGGGTCAGGATGCGCACATCGACCCGATCCGGAGAATATGTCATCGAAACCTCCAAGGACGCAACGTCATGTCGCGATGCACGCAGATCATGAGCCATTTCGCAATTATCTGCCAGTAACCGGCAACTATGCTTGAGTGGCTCGACCCCAATCACACCCCACAGAGGATAAAATGACACAGATCATGACCGCCAACGCTGGCGACACGCACAACCCGCTCGGCACCGACGGATTCGAGTTCGTCGAATACACCGCCCCCGATCCGGCGCAACTGGAGGCGCTGTTCCGCCAGATGGGTTTTACCCTGGTCGCGCGCCATCGCTCCAAGCAGGTAACCCTGTACCGCCAGGGCGAGGTGAACTTCATCCTCAACGCCGAACCCGCCAGCTACGCCCAGGCGTTCGCGCGCGTGCATGGTCCGTCGGTATGCGCCATCGCACTGCGCGTCAGGGATGCGCGCGCCGCCTTCGACGCGGCGGTGGCGGCCGGGGCCGAACCCCATCCGCACGCCACCGGCCCCATGGAGCTGAACATCCCCGCGATCAAGGGCATAGGCGGCAGCCTGATCTACCTGGTCGACCGCTACCGCGACGTCTCGATCTACGACATGGATTTCAACTGGATCCCGGACGTTCCAAGGAATCCCGTGGGCGCGGGGCTGAAGCGCATCGACCACCTGACGCACAACGTGCATCGCGGCCGCATGGATGTATGGTCGGACTTTTACCAGCGCATCTTCAACTTCCGCGAACTGAAGTACTTCGACATCGAAGGCAAACTCACCGGCCTCAAGTCACGGGCGATGGTCAGTCCCTGCGGCAAGATCCGCATCCCGATTAATGAGTCATCGGACGACAAGAGCCAGATCGAGGAATTCCTGCAGGCCTACCATGGCGAGGGCATCCAGCACATCGCGTTGTCCAGCGACGACATCTACGCAACCGTCGAGCAACTGGCCGCGCGCGAAGTGCGCTTTCTCGACACCCCCGACACCTACTACGAGCAGGTCGACGCGCGCCTGCCCGGCCACGGCGAGGATCTCGCGCGGCTGCGCGCCGACCGCATCCTGATCGATGGCGCGCCGACCGCCGACGGCGGGCGCTTGTTGCAGATCTTCACCGAAACCGTGATTGGGCCGATCTTCTTCGAGATCATCCAGCGCAAGGGCGACGAAGGTTTCGGCGAGGGCAATTTCAAGGCCCTGTTCGATTCCATCGAAGCCGACCAAGTGCGGCGCGGCGTGATCGGCGCCGACTGACCCGCCGAGCGGCCAGTGCGCGCCACTGGCCGCTCGGCGGTGTAGGCTTGCACCTGCGCCAAGAATCCCCCGGAGACAGTCTTCCATGCATGCCACCTCATCTCGCCCGCACGCCGCACTACCACAGGCGTTTGTCGATTCCCTCAGTACCACCTTCGGCCAGCGCTTTTCCACCGCCGAAGCGGTACGCGCCCACCACGGCCACGACGAATCCCACTTTCCCGACGCGCTGCCCGACGCGGTAGTGTGGCCGCATACCACGGCGGAGGTGGTGGCCATCGTGCGCGCCTGTCGCGCGCACAACGTCCCGATCATCGCCTACGGCGCGGGCAGTTCGCTCGAAGGGCACATCCTGGCGCTGCATGGCGGCATCAGCATCGACTTCTCCGAGATGAACAAGGTCCTGACCGTGCATCACGAGGACCTCGACGTGGTGATCCAGCCCGGCGTCACGCGCAAGCAGCTCAACGCCGAACTGCACGGCACCGGGCTGTTCTTCCCGGTCGATCCTGGTGCCGACGCGACCCTCGGCGGCATGGCCTCCACCCGCGCCTCGGGGACCAACGCGGTGCGCTACGGCACCATGCGCGAGAACGTGCTCGGCTTCGAGGCGGTGCTGGCCGACGGAACCGTGATCCGCACCGGCAGCCGCGCGCGCAAGTCCTCCGCCGGCTACGACCTCACCCATCTGCTGGTCGGTTCGGAAGGCACGCTGGCGCTGATCACCGAAATGACGGTGCGGCTGCACCCGCTGCCGGAGGCGGTGTCCGGCGCGGTGTGTGCGTTTGCCGACATCGACAGCGCGGTGCATTGCGTGATCCAGACCATACAACTGGGCATCCCGGTGGCGCGCATCGAACTGCTCGACACCCTGACCGTGCAGGCGATCAACCGCTACAGCAAGACCACGCTGCGCGAGGCGCCGATGCTGTTCTTCGAATTCCACGGCTCGCCCGCCAGCGTCGAGGAACAGGCGCAGACGGTACAGGAAATCGCGCGCGACAACGGCGGCCAGGACTTCGAGTGGGCCACCCGCCCGGAAGACCGCAGCCGTTTGTGGCAGGCCCGGCACGACACCTATTTCGCCTGCCTCAACCTGCGCCCAGGCTGTCGCGGCATCACCACCGACGTATGCGTGCCGATCTCGCGCCTGGCCGACTGCATTGCCGGCACGCGCGACGACATCGCCGCCAGCGGTCTGATCGCGCCCATCGTCGGCCACGTCGGCGACGGCAATTTCCACACCCTGATCCTCGTCGATCCGGACAACGCGGACGAGATCGCCCGCGCCGAAGCACTCAATCGCGGCATCGTCGCACGCGCGCTGGCGATGGACGGCACCTGCACCGGCGAACACGGCGTCGGCTTCGGCAAGCAGGAATTCCTCGTCCCCGAACATGGCAGCGGCGCGGTTGACGCAATGCGCGCGCTCAAGCGCGCGCTCGATCCGCACAACCTGTTCAATCCGGGCAAGGTGGTGCCGCCTGTCGGGGCGAGCACGGACAGATAGCGCTTCGTCGTTGCAAAAGGTCCCCATGCATCGAACCTTGTTGCGTTCAGGGCATCCATCCATTTGACAGCGTGGCCGCTTTGGCTACGCTGTCGGTGTAGCGCACAAGTGACGCATTCCTGCCGGTTCGCACCACGTTCGCCCGCCCGGCGCGCGCGAAGCAAAGTCCCACAACGTACTTTGTCTGCAAGGAGTCCACGATGGCCGAAGCCGACCTGCTGACCGACGCGCCCTCGCGCGCCGTGAGTCTCGAAGACAAGTATCTCGTGTCCGGCCGGGTGTTCATGACCGGCTACCAGGCGCTGGTGCGGCTGCTGATGATCCAGCAGGAACGCGACCAGGCCGCCGGCCTGCACACCGCCGGCTTCGTCTCCGGTTACCGCGGCTCGCCGCTGGGCGGCCTCGACCAGACCTTGTGGAAAGCCAAGAAGCACCTGGCCGGACATGACATCGTATTCCAGCCCGGCGTCAATGAAGACCTCGCCGCCACCGCCGTGTGGGGCTCGCAGCAGGTCAACCTGTCGCCCCACGCCAAGTACGACGGCGTGTTCGCGATGTGGTACGGCAAGGGACCGGGGGTGGATCGCAGCGGCGACGTGTTCCGTCACGGCAACGCCGCCGGTACGTCGAGGCATGGCGGGGTGCTGGTGATCGCCGGCGACGACCACGCCGCCAAGTCGTCCACCCTGCCGCACCAGACCGACCACTTCTTCAAGGCGGTGATGATGCCGGTGCTGGCCCCCGCCGGGGTGCAGGAGTACATCGACTTCGGCGTGCACGGCTACGCCCTGTCGCGCTACTCCGGCTGCTGGGTGGCGTTCAAGGCGCTGGCCGACACGGTCGAAACGTCGGCCTCGGTCGACGTCGATCCGCAACGCATGCAGGTGGTCATCCCGTCCGACTTCGCCCTACCGCCGGACGGACTCAACCTCCGCTGGCCGGACCCGCCGCTGGTACAGGAAAAACGCCTGCTCAACTTCAAGCTGTACGCCGCGCTGGCCTACCGCCGCGCGAACGGCCTCAACCGGATCGTCATCGACTCGCCCGCCCCCAGGCTCGGCATCATCACCTCGGGCAAGTCCTACCTCGACGTGCGCCAGGCCTTCGACGACCTGGGCATCGACGACAAGCTCGCCGCCGAGATCGGCATCCGCCTGTACAAGATCGGCATGGTATGGCCGCTCGAAGGCGAAGGCGTGCGCCACTTTGCCGAGGGGCTGGACGAGATCCTGGTGATCGAGGAAAAGCGCCAACTGATCGAATACCAGCTCAAGGAAGAACTCTACAACTGGCGCGAAGACGTGCGCCCGCGCGTGATCGGCAAGTTCGACGAAAAGGGCGAATGGGCGCGCATCCGCCAGCCCGACGGCACCGTCGACCACGGCGAGTGGCTGCTGCCGGCGGCCGGCGAACTGACCCCGGCGATGATCGCGCGCGTGATCGCGGCGCGCATCGCGCGTTTCTACACCTCCGACCGCGTCAAGGCACGCCTGGCCTTTCTCGAAGCCAAGGAGAAGGCGCTGGCGCAGCGCAACTACGCCATCGACCGCGTGCCGACCTTCTGTTCCGGCTGTCCGCACAACACCTCGACCCACGTCCCCGAGGGCAGCCGCGCGCTGGCTGGTATTGGCTGCCACTACATGGTCACCTGGATGCCCGAGCGGCGCACCGGCACCTTCACCCAGATGGGCGGCGAAGGCGTGCCGTGGGTCGGTCAGGCGCCGTTCACCACCGAGGAACACATCTTCGCCAACCTCGGCGACGGCACCTATTTCCACTCCGGCACGCTGGCGATCCGCCAGGCGGTGGCGGCCAAGGTCAACATCACCTACAAGATCCTGTACAACGACGCGGTGGCGATGACCGGCGGCCAACCCCATGACGGGGTGCTGAACGTGCCCACCATCGTGCGCCAGCTCCACGCCGAGGGGGTGACCAACATCGTGGTCGTCACCGATGGCACCGCGCGCAGCTACGGCCCGTCCGACATCCCGCACGTGCCGATCCGCCATCGCGACGAACTGGACGCCATCCAGCGTGACCTGCGCGCCTCGCCCGGCGTCACCGCGCTGATCTACGACCAGACCTGTGCCGCCGAGAAGCGCCGGCGCAGGAAACGCGGCCTCTACCCCGACCCGGCGCGGCGCGTGTTCATCAACGAAGCGGTATGCGAAGGCTGCGGCCATTGCGGCGAGGTCAGCAATTGCATGTCCATCCTGCCGGTCGAAACCGAGTTCGGGCGCAAGCGCCAGATCGACCAGTCCTCGTGCAACAAGGACTACTCCTGTCTCAAGGGCTTCTGCCCCAGCTTCATCACCATAGAAGGCGGCACGCTGCGCAAGGGCAAGGCCATGAGCGCCGACGCATCGGCCTTCGCCGACCTGCCCGAACCGCAACTACCGACCACCACCCAACCGTTTGGCATCATGGTGACCGGCGTCGGCGGCACCGGGGTGGTCACCATAGGCGCGCTGATCGGCATGGCCGCGCACCTGGACGGCAAGGGCGTGACGGTGCTGGACATGACCGGCCTGGCGCAGAAGGGCGGCTCGGTGTTCAGCCACATCCGCATCGCCGACCGCCCCCAGGACCTGCACGCGGTGCGCATCGCGGCGGGTGAAGCCAACGCGGTGATCGGCGGCGACATCATCGTCACCGCCAGCGCCGAGGCGCTGGCCAAGATGGCCGCGCATCGCACCCGCGCGGTGGTCAATCGGGCCGAAACGCCGACATCGGAATTCACCCACAATCCCGACTGGCAGTTCCCGCTCGACCGCATGGAGCAAGCCCTGCGCGAAGCACTCGGCGAGGGCGGCGACACCGCCACCGTCAACTTCATCGACGCCCAGCAACTGGCCACCACACTGATGGGCGACGCGATCGCCACCAATCTGTTCCTGCTCGGCTACGCGTGGCAGAAGGGCATGGTGCCGGTCAGCCACCAGGCGCTGATGCGGGCCATCGAGTTGAACGCGGTGGCGATAGAGATGAACAAGCAGGCAGTGCTATGGGGCCGGCGCGCCGCGCACGACCCGGCCGCGGTGGAGCGCTACGCCACCCCCGCCGAAGTGGTGCCGATCGCGGCCAGAAACCTCGACGAGATCATCGCCACGCGCGTCGATTACCTGACGCAGTACCAGGACGCGCGCTACGCGGCGCGTTACCGGGCGCTGGTGATCAAGGCGCGCGAAGCCGAACTGCAGGTCACCGGCGACGCGCGCTCGTCACGCCTGGCCGAAGCGGTCGCGCACAACTACTTCAAGCTGCTCGCCTACAAGGACGAGTACGAAGTCGCGCGCCTGTACTGCGACCCGGCCTTCTGGGAACGCGTCGACGCGACCTTCGAGGGCGACTACGAAATACGCTTCCACCTCGCGCCACCGCTGATCTCGCAGTTCGACCCGGCGACCGGCATGGTACCCAAGAAGGCCTTCGGCCCCGGCATGCGGCGCGTGTTCCGCTGGCTGGCGAAGATTAAGTGGTTGCGCGGCACCCGCTGGGACATCTTCGGCCGCACGGCCGAACGCCGCCACGAACGCGCGCTGATCAACACCTACGAACGCGACATCGACGAGATCGTCGAACACCTCTCGTTCCTGCGTCTGCCGCTGGCGGTCGACATCGCCAGCATCCCGGACCAGATTCGCGGCTACGGCCACATCAAGGAGCGCAACATGCTCAAGGCGGGGGCCGAGCGCGCCCGGCTGCTGGCGAAATGGCGCGAGACCCCGCCCGCCGACGAGGAGACCCCGCGCAAACGCGCCTGACGGGGGCGCAATACCGGCGGAGTGCGCTATCGTCGACGCCCAACGCGCACCACGAGACACACCGATGCCCCCCGCCGCCATGCCGCTGCTCGACAGACTGCCCGCCACCGTCAAGGCCCTGCTGGCGCAAGCCGCCGGCTGGGCGCTCGCGGCGCTGGCGCTGGGCACCGGCGCCGCACCCGCGCTGGCGTGGGTGCTGGTGCTGCTCCAGGCGCTTGCAGCAACCGCAGTCGCGGCGGCGCTGCGCAGCGAGCGCTGGTGGCTCGCCATCCATCTGGGCTTCGCGCCGCTGTTGCTGCTGGCGCTCCGACTGGGGATCGCGCCGGGCTGGTATCTGGGCGCCTTCGCGTTGCTGACCGCAATCTACTGGACCACCTTCCGCACCCGCGTGCCGTTGTACCTGTCCAACCACGCCACCGCACAGGCGGTGGCCGGGCTGCTGGCCCAGGACCGCCCGCAGCGGGTGCTGGATCTGGGCAGCGGCACTGGCTCACTGTTGCTGCCGCTCGCACGCCTGCGCCCGGACTGTGAGTTCATCGGCATGGAAACCGCCCCCGCGCCCTATCTCGTCAGCCGCATCCGCGCGCGCGGGCTACCCAACCTGCGCCTGGCGCGCGGCGACTTCTTCGCGCCGTCATGGGCCGGCTACGATTTGATCTACAGCTTTCTGTCACCGGTGCCGATGAAGCAGGTATGGGACAAGGCAAGGCGCGAGATGGGCGAACAGTGCGTGCTGGTCAGCAACAGTTTCGCCATCCCCGGCGTCGAACCCGCCGCGATCATAGACGTGGACGACGCGCGGTCGACCCGGCTGTATGTCTACAACCGGCACTGCCGCGCGGAACACTCGAATTGACGGGTGAAAACGCATGTAATTGCGCTGTTGCGTGTCCGACGGGTACGGATAATGTCCAGGAACGCACCACCTGGATCGTAGGGAAAACTGGGAAATGACTGAAATCATCTGTGTCATAGGCAACAAGGGCGGCACCGGCAAGACCACCCTTTCGCACATGCTGTGCCAGGGGCTGGGGCTGCTCGGGCACCGCTCGGCCTGCGTGCTCACCGACACCTCGCGCGAACCGCTCAAGCCCGAAGGCCGGCGCTACATCACTGCCGACGCACGCACCGGCGACGCGCTCACCAAGGTGGTGGACAAGCTGCGCACCCTGGAGAACTGGGTCGGCGTGATCGACGGCGGCGGCAACCGCGTCGAAATGGACCGCCGCCTGTACGCGCTGGCCGACATCGTGCTGCTGCCGTTCCGCGAATCGCACGAAGACATCCGCACCGTGATCCGCGACCTCGACCAGTTCCCGCGCGCCTACGCCGTACCCTCGCAGTGGCCCAGCAACGCCTGGCAACGCGAAGCCGCCGACCGCAGCGTGATGCGCATGATGCGCCCCTACCGCCACCGCATCCTCAACCCGGTCAACGCCCTGTCGGCGAGCAAGCTGCTGCTGTACAAGAACGTCCCCGAGCAACTCCCCACCCCGCTGGCCAACGCCTGCCGCGCGCTGGCGCGCCAGGTGCTCGAAGTGCTGGAAATCGACCCCGGCGACACCGGCATCCTGACCTGCGCCACCACCACCGAACGCCTGCCGCCCGACGAAATGCCGATGCGCTCGGCCTATACCCGGCGCGGCGTCTGACTCACCCACGTGCGCGCGGGAGCGGCTTTAGCCGCGACCATCGCAGCGTTCGGGGCTGAAGAGGGTGTCGCAAAACCCCCTGCGCTGGCCGGGTAGGCTACGATTGCACCGGTATCGAACAGATCGGGACGGACATGCTCAAGAGGAAGATCAGCCGACGCGTCACGCGCATTGAGAGGCGACCGCAG
>JACOUN010000062.1 GCA_016177805.1 Rhodocyclales bacterium | reverse complement strand
TCACGGCCGCGGTGGCGCTGTTCCTGGGCCTGCTCACCCTCAGGCTGTCGGGCCATTACCTGCCACTGGGCACCATCGCCTGGGGCATCAGCCTGTACTTCCTGTTCGGCAACCTCGAGTTTCTCGGCGGGCACACCGGCCTCACCGGCATTCCGGTGCTGGAGTTCTTCGGCTGGAAGCTGCACAGCGGCCGGGATTTCTACTACCTCATCTGGCTGGTGCTGCTGGGGGCGATGCTGGTTACGCAGAACCTGCTCGATTCGCGCGAGGGCCGGGCGATACGCGCGCTCAAAGGCGGCACCCTCATGGCCGAGAGCATGGGGGTGAACACGGCGCGCTCCAAGACCGTCATCTTTCTCATCGCCGCGCTCTACGCCTGCGTCTCCGGCTGGCTTTACGCCCACCTGCAGCGCTTCGTCAATCCCACCCCCTTCGGGCTGCAACTGGGCATCGAGTATCTGTTCATGGCCGTGGTGGGAGGCGCCGCCCATGTCTGGGGGGCGCTGGTGGGCGCGGGTCTGATCACCATCCTCAAGCAGTGGCTGCAGGACGTATTGCCCCGCATTGTTGGCCAGAGCGGCAATTTCGAGGTGATCTTCTTCGGCCTCATGATGGTCCTCGCGCTGCAGCGCGCCCGCGAGGGCCTGTGGCCGATCCTGCTCCGCCTGTTGCCGGCGGAGAACCGCAACCGCGCCGCCCCCCAGGCCGAGGCCCTGGCGCGGCGCGACCGGCCCGCCCCCGGGGCGCTGTTGCTGGAGGTGAAGGACGCGCGCAAGGAATTCGGCGGACTGGTGGCCAACAACAACATGAGCCTCACGGTGTGCGCGGGCTTCCGCTCACCTCGGGCGAAGGGCGCTTCCAGGGCCATCGCATCGACGCCCTGGCTTCGCGCGACATCGCCCGGCGCGGCATGAGCCGCACCTTCCAGCATGTGCGGCTGCTGCCGGCCATGAGCGTGCTGGAGAACGTCGCCATCGGCGCCCACATGCGCGGGGCGAAGGGCGTCGTGCAGGCTGCGCTGCGCCTGGATCGGGTCGAAGAGGGGCGCCTGCTCGCCGAGGCGGCCCGCCAACTCGAGCGGGTCGGGCTGGCCGAGCACATGTTCGAGGAGGCGGGGAGCCTCGCCCTGGGCCAGCAGCGCATCCTGGAGATCGCCCGGGCGCTGTGTTCCGACCCCTGCCTGCTGCTGCTCGACGAGCCGGCAGCGGGCCTGCGCTATCTGGAGAAACAGGCTCTGGCCGAGCTGCTGCGCAAACTGCGCGCCGAGGGTATGGGCATCCTGCTGGTCGAGCACGACATGGACTTCGTCATGGGGCTGGCCGACCGGGTGGTGGTGATGGAGTTCGGCGAGAAGATCTCCGAGGGCCTGCCCGAAGAGGTGCAAAACGA